>NZ_FOEB01000001.1:0-564338 GCF_900110515.1 Methylobacterium sp. ap11
GGCCGGCGTCGACCCGCTCGCGCACTACCTCCTCTACGGCCAGGGCGAGGGCCGCGAGATCTACGCCGCCATCGGCAAGGCCGCCGACCTCGGGGCGCATCCGGGCTTCGACGCCGAGTACTACCTGCTGTCGAACCTCGACGTGGCGCGGGCGGCGACGAGTTCGGGCCGCGACCCGTTCGCCTTCGCCTACGACCACTACCAGCTCTACGGCTGGAAGGAGGGGCGCAACCCCGACGCGGTGTTCGACACCAAGGGCTACCTCAACGCCTATGGCGACGTGAAGGCGGCGGGCGTCGACCCGCTGCTGCACTACGACCTCTACGGCTGGAAGGAGGGGCGCGACCCGTCGAAGGGGTTCGACACCACGGCCTACCTGGCGGCCAACGGCGACGTGGCGCGGGCGAAGGTCGACCCGATGCTGCACTACCTGCAATACGGCGCGCTCGAGGGCCGCGCGGCCCCGGGCGACACCACCTTCGGCTTCGGCAACATCGGCTAGAACATTTTTCGACGAGGCGGGCATCGGTTCGTCGATAGAAAATGCTGCAAAACCAATGGCCTAAGCGGACTTGCGTTGGCAGGCCAACGCTTCGCCCGCTCAGGTTCTCGTCTGGTCGCAGATTTTCGGCGCCGAACCGATAACTACTTCGGCGAAATCTGCTTGGAGCAGCGCCCGGTTGCAAAGCGATCGGGCGCTGCTCTAGAGCATTTTCCGACGAAGTGGAAACCGGTTCGTCGGAGAAAATGCGACAAAACAAATACTTAGAGAGCTTCGCGATTGCAACGCGATCGTGGAGCGCTCTAGCGCGTCGGACGCCGCCGGATGAGAAAGGCCCGCGCAGCATCCGCCGTGCGGGCTTTTTCCGTCCCCGGGAACGGTTGCGGGCCTGGCCTGGACCGAAGCCGGCGGGTTCGAGCTCGACGTTTCGATGCAGCGCGGAGGAGGAGCCGGGCGCCGAACGGCCCGCCGACGGTCGCGGGCGCCGAAAGGCCGCGCCGCGTGGGCCGGAACGCCGGCGGACCGCCGGCCGTTTGGCGTCATAGCGTGCCCTCGTCACCGTCAGGAGGCTTTCCATGCGCGCCCTCACGATCCGAACCACGGTCGCGGCCGTCCTCGTCCTCGGGACGGCGGGCGCGGCCCTCGCCCGCAACAGCGATTCCGGTAGCGGCCTGTCGCCCTACGCCGCTCTGAACGGCAACGACCGCTCGGCCGGAATCAACAACGGCAACTACCGGCAGCCGCGCTACGACCCCTACCTGCGCACCTACGGCCGGCCGCCGGCGGGCTACGGCTACCGGGCGCCGCCGCCGTACTACTACGGCTACCCGTACTGAGCTCCGACGTCCTCCTGGCCGGCCTCTTGATCCGGGGGCGTTTCCCGGCGACCACCGCCCCCGGGCGGCCACGTGACGCCGGGAGACGACGATGCCGAGAGACATTTGGTCGGAAGAGATCCGGTCGAGCCGGACCCGGCGCGCATGAGCGCGGGCACGACCCCCGCGCGCCTCGACGCCCTGCGCCGGGGCGAGCTTGCCGGGATCCGGGAGTTGCGGCTCCCCGGCGGGCCGGATGGGCGGCTGACCGAGATGCCGCCCGAGATCCTCGGGCTTGCCGACAGCCTCGAGCTCCTCGACCTCGGCGGGCACGCCCTGACCGACCTGCCCGCGGAGTTCGGCCGGATGCGCCGCCTGCGGGTGCTTTTCTGCTCCGGCAACCGCTTCGCCCGCCTGCCGCCGGTGCTCGGCGACTGCCCGGCCCTGAGCCAGGTCGGCTTTCGCGCCACCGGCCTCGTCGAGGTGCCGGCCGAATCGCTGCCGCCGGCCCTGCGCTGGCTCACCCTCACCGACAACCGCATCGCGGCGCTGCCCCGCGCGCTCGGCGAGCGGCCGCGCCTGCAGAAGCTGATGCTGGCGGGCAACCGCCTCGACGCCCTGCCGGATTCCTTGGGCGGCGCGGAGAACCTCGAGCTGCTGCGCATCGCCGCCAACGGCTTTGCGGCCCTGCCCGGCTGCGTCGCCGCCCTGCCCCGCCTCGCCTGGCTGTCCTGGGCCGGCAATCCGTTCGAGGACCGCGCCGCGCCGGCGCCGGCCGCGGCGGAGACGGTCGCGGTGGAGACGGTCGCTTGGAACGACCTGTCCGTCGGCCCGCTGCTGGGCGAGGGCGCCTCGGGCCGGGTGATGCGGGCGGCGTGGCGGCCGGGGGCTGCGGGCACGGCACGCCCGGTCGCCCTCAAGCTGTTCAAGGACGCGATGACCAGCGACGGCCTGCCCGAGCGCGAGATGGCGGCCTGCCTGGCGGCGGGGGCCCACCCGCACCTGACCGGCGGCCTCGGGCGCCTCGCCGACCATCCGGACGGCCGCCAGGGGCTGTTGATGCCGCTCCTGCCGCAGGGCTGGCGGGTGCTCGCCGGACCGCCGAGCCTCGAGAGCTGCAGCCGCGACGTCTACGATCCGGACCTGCGCCTGACCCGGGGAAGCGCCCTGCGCCTCGCCCGCGGGGTGGCGGCGGGCGCCGCCCACCTGCATGCGGCCGGCTTCGGCCACGGCGATCTCTACGCCCACAACGTGCTGTGGGACGGGCGCGACGGCGCCGCGGTGCTGAGCGACCTCGGCGCGGCCTCCGCCCTGCCGCCGGGCCGGGAGGGTGCCGTCCTGCAGCGGCTCGACGTGAGGGCCTTCGGGCTGCTGCTCGACGAGCTCGGCCGCCACGCGCCCCTCGCCGGCCCCGCCCTCGCCGGGCTGGTGGCGGCCTGCACCGGGCCCGACCCGGCGGCGCGCCCGGCCATGGCGGAGGTGCGGGACGCCCTCGATGCGATCATCGCGGGCCCGGGGCCGGGCTGACCGGCCCCGTCCCGGTTCGTCAGCGGCTCTTCTTGTAGAGCTTGCTGGCGATCTCGAAGATCTCCTCCGGCTTGTAGTTCGGCGCGAAGGCGCCGTAATTGCCGTCGAGTTCCGGGATCTTGCCGCCCTCGGGCGCGCCGTCGACCACCTCGAGGTTCCCCGGCGGGTCGCCCGGCAGGGCCACCTCGTCGTTCGACCACACCCCGGCCGCCTCGGGATAGTCCTGCGAGAAGGTGTAGAGCCGGCGGTGGCTGCCCTCCTGCAGGTATTTCTGGCATTCCGGGATGCGGTCGAGGTTGATGTTGGGGGTCGGCAGCATCTGCTCGATCGCCACCCCGGTCAGCTTCTTCAGCGCCAGCGCGTAGGCGTGGGCATGGACCGAGCCGCGCACCAGCAGGTAGCCGCAGACCTCGCGCCCGGTCTGGTCGGTCAGGGTCTCGTAGACCCGCAGCTTGTGCAGCCGCGCGCCGCATTCCAGGTGGAAGTTGTGCAAGAGATCGATGATGATGTTCCCGGTCGTGGTGACCATGTCCATGTTCCACGACGCGGCGTTCGAGTTCATCGGCATCGCGCCGCCGCCGTTGCTGAGGAAGCTGCCGGCGAGCCGGATGTCCTGCATGTCGTGGAAGGGTGCCTTCGACACGTCGACGTCCGGCGTCGGGTCGCCGGGGCCGTTGTTGAGCATCGCCACGCCGGTCGAGACCAGCTCGACGTGGCCGAGCTCCTCGGCGAAGATGCTCGAGACCAGGCTGTAGAACGGCCGCAGCTTCGACTTGTCGCGGAAATTGAAGCTCTGGAACATGTAGTTGCCGAGCGTCGACATCTCGCCGTACTTGCCGCCGAGCAGCTCCTGCAGGGCGGCCGCGGCGTTCGGGTCGGGCCTCTTGGGCTGCGGCAGCTCGGCCTGCAGGCGGTCGATCCTCATGAACATGGGCACGGCACCTCGTCTCGCCGGGGTCTCCCCCGGAGCCTGGTGGGCATACTCCCCGCATCCATCGCGGATAGTCCCCGGGAGCATCGATCGACGGATGGTTGGGTTCCCTGCCAGATACTCCCCTGGCGCATCGGTCGCAGGGGGAGGCGGGCGGGCCGGACGGAGCGGGGTGACGCGCCCGCGCCGCAGGGCGCGGACGAATGCGGAGGCGAGCGGTCGAGCGGTGCGATAATCCTTGACCGCGATGCGCCGGCAGGCCCCCCTTGGAGAATCGCCGACCGACTCCCGGATCCCATGGCCACCCCGATCGACACCGGCACCATCCTGGCCCTGCTGCGGCGCGCGACCGAGCAGGTGCGCGCCTCGACCGCCCGCGCCACCGCCGCCGAGGCCCGGGCCGACCGGCTCGGCCGCGAGGTCGGCGCCCTGCTCGTGCGGGTCGAGGACGCGCTTCAGGCCGCCGCGACCGAGGCCGCCGAGGCCCGGGATGACGCCGCCGGGGCCCGGGACGCCGCCGCTGCGGCCAAGGATGTCGCCGCCGCGGCGCAACAGGCCGCCCTGGCCGCGCAGGCGGCTGCGACCGAGGCCGACAGGATCGCCGCCGAGGCCGACGCGGCGGTTGCCGAGGCACGAAACGACGCCGCCGAGTGGCGGAACGCGGCCGCCGAGGCGGAGGCCCGGGTCGGGGCGGCGGAGGCCCGGCTGTCGGCCGAGCGGGCCGCGATGCGCCGCCTGGAGGCACGCCTGGCCGAGGCCCAGCGCGCCACCACCGCCGCCGAGGCAGCCCGCGAGGCGGCGGAGCTGCGCCTCGCCCGCATCCGCGCCGCCCTGCTCGACACGGTGGTGCCGCCGGCAGAGGCGGAGCGGCCGGCCCTGCATTGAGAGCCCGCCCGACCAAGACAGGAAATTTTTACCCCGCTCATCGCCTCGGAGCCTGTGCGAGCGGGTCCGACGAGCGAATGCCGGCGGTGAGATCGAGATATCCCGCCCTTCCCCCTCGTCCTGAGTCGTCGGTCGATCGAAGATCGGCTGACATCTCAAGATGGCATGAGAGGACAGGAAGCTCGCAGCATCTCGATTACGATTTCGAAAATTTTCCTCATCCGGCTCTCAGGATGACTAGAGAGCGGAACAACAGTCTCCGATTTCCGTCAAACGGGCCCCGGCCCCGCGCGGCGGGGACGCGGACGGCGGACCGCCGCGTCCCTCATCCCCTCACCCCGCCTTCGACAGCGGATCGGCGATGCTCTCCAGGGACTTGCCCTCGGCGTCGACCCCGAGCCGCCACTCCGTCACGGCGGCGATCACCAGGAGCGCGGCGGCCCCGACATAGCCGCCGGCGAGCGCCCAGTGCTGGCCCGACTCGATCAGGCGGGTGAACAGCCAGGGGGCCATCACGCCGCCCGCACCCGTGCCGAGCGCGTAGAACACCGCAATGGCGAGCGCCCGGGTCTCGAGCGGAAAGATCTCGCTCGCCGTGAGATAGGCCGAGCTCGCCGCCGCGGAGGCGACGAAGAAGATCGCGATCCAGGCGAAGGTCTGGGTCCAGGCGGTGAACAGGTCGAGGCCGAACGCGACCGCGGTGGCGAGCAGCAGGAGACCGCTCACCGCGAAGGTGCCGGCGATCATCCGGCGCCGGCCGATCGTGTCGAAGAAGTGGCCGAGCAGCAGCGGCCCCAGGAAGTTGCCGATGGCGAGCGGCACCAGGAAGATGCCGGCCTTGTTCTCCGGCACGCCGTAGAACTTCGCGAGCACCAGCCCGTAGGTGAAGAACACCGCGTTGAACAGGAAGGCCTGAGCCACCATCAGCACCAGGGCGAGGATGCTGCGGCCGCGGTGCTTGTGCACCATCGAGGCGAAGATCTCGCCGAAGCCGAAGCTCGTCTTGGGGTGCACCTCCAGGATGCCCTCGGCCTTCGGGAGCTTCTGCCCGGTCTCGGCCTCGATGCGGCGCTCGATCTCCGCCACCGTACGCTCGGCCTCCTCCTCGCGGCCGTGGGTGACGAGCCAGCGCGGGCTCTCGGGGACGTGGCGGCGCAGGAACAGGATGCCGAGGCCGAGCACGCCGCCGATGCCGAAGCCGAGGCGCCAGCCGAAATCCGGGTCGAGGAGGTTGGGGTCGAGGAGGAGGAGCGCGGCGCCCGCGCCCGCGGCGGCACCGAGCCAGAAGCTGCCGTTGACGATGAGGTCGACCCGGCCGCGGTACTTGGCCGGGATCAGCTCGTCGATGGCCGAGTTGATCGCCGCGTACTCGCCGCCGATGCCGAGCCCGGTGACGAGGCGGAAGAGCGCGAAGCTCCAGAAATCCCAGGCCAGCGCGCTGGCGATGACGCCGCCGACATAGATCAGTAGGGTGGCGTAGAACACGAGGCGGCGGCCGAACCGGTCGGTGAGCCAGCCGAACACCAGGGCGCCGACCACCGCGCCGACGACGTAGAACGACGCCGAGGCGCCGATCTCCTGGAGGGTGAAGCCCAGCGCCCGCTTGTCCTGCAGCACCGGGCCGATCGCCCCGACGATGGTGACCTCGAGCCCGTCGAGCACCCAGGTGACGCCGAGCGCGATCACCAGGATCAGGTGGAAGCGGCTCCAGGGCAGCCGGTCCATCCGCGCCGGCACGTCGGTGCGCACCACGCCCGATCCGGCGACCCGCGCCGTTCCTGCTCCTGCCGTCACGTGGCATCCTCCCGCGCTCATCCGTGGGAGAGAGAACCGTAGCGCGGCCGTTGCGTTCCGCGTGCGCCCGTCCCACACCGGGCGGACAATCCGGTGCCGCCATGCTCCGCATCCAGTCCCTCCGCCGAGACCGTCCGCCGGGAGGCCGCTTCGGTCCCTTCGACCTCGCCCTCGCGCCGGGCGAGGCCTGCGCCGTGACGGGACCGTCGGGGGCGGGCAAGAGCGTGCTGCTGCGCATGATCGCCGACCTCGACCCGTCCGAGGGCCGGGTCAGCCTCGACGGGGCCGACCGGGACGCGATGCCGGCGCCGCTCTGGCGCCGGCAGGTGACCTACCTCGCCGCGGAAGCCGGCTGGTGGGCCGACACCGTCGCCGAGCACTTTTCCGCCGACGCGGCCTCCCGCCTCGCCCCCGAGCGGGAGGTGTTGCGGCTGCCGCCGGACGTCTTCGGCTGGCCGGTGGCGCGGCTCTCCACCGGCGAGCGCCAGCGCCTCGCCCTGCTGCGGGCGCTCGCCGGCGGACCGCGGGTGCTGCTCCTCGACGAGCCGACCGCCTCCCTCGATCCCGACAGCGCGCGGGGCGCCGAGGCGGTGATCGCGGCGCGCCGCGCCGCCGGGCTGATCGTCGTCCTCGTCTCGCACGACCCCGCCCAAGTGGCGCGCCTGGCCACCTGCCGGCTCGCGGTGGCGGGCGGGCGCCCCGCATGATCCGGCCCGCATGATCCCTTCGTCGTGATCTCCTCGCCCGGCCCCCTCGACCTCGCCCTCGGGGCGGGCTTCGTCCTCCTCAATGCCGGCCTGTCGGCGGCCCTCGGCCTCGGGCTCGCCCGCACGATGCTGGTGGCGGCCGGGCGGCTGGTGGCGCAGCTCGCCCTGGTCGGGCTGGCCTTGCGCACGGTGTTCGGCCTCGGCGCGCCGGGTCCGGTGGTCGGGGTGGTGGCCGTGATGGCACTCGCCGCCGCCTACGAGATCGGCGCCCGGCAGGACCGGCCGCTGCGGGGGCCCTGGGCGTACGCGCTCGGCGGCCTGGTCTCGGCCGGGGCGACGGCACTCGCCGTCGCGGTCGGGCTGGCGGCGTTGCGCCCGCATCCGTGGTGGGACCCGCATGCCCTGATCCCGCTCGCCGGCATCGTGCTGGGCTCGGTGATGAGCGGGATCGCGATCGGGCTCAACGGCCTCACCGGGGCGGTGCGGCGGGAGCGGGCGGGGATCGAGGCGCGGCTCGCGCTCGGCGCCACCCGGGACGAGGCCCTGGCGCCGCTCGTCCGCGGCGCGATCCGGGCCGGGTTGATCCCGGTGCTCAACCAGATGGCGGCGGCGGGGCTGATCACGCTGCCGGGGATGATGACGGGCCAGATCCTCGCCGGGCAGGACCCGCAGGGCGCCGCGGCGTCACAGATCCTGATCCTGTTCCTGCTGGCGGGGGCGAGCGGCCTCGGGGTGACGGGCGCGGTCCTGGCGGCGGCGCGCCGGCTCACCGATGCCCGGCACCGCCTGCGGCTCGACCGGCTGGCCTGACGGTCAGCCCGGGCTGCGGCCGGTCTCGGCGGCCGCGACGCGGCAGACGTTGCGGGCCGGGCCGAGCTCGGCGAGCGGGGTCTGCTGCCCGGCGCGGACGGCGCTGCGGGTCGCCTGCGCGGTCCAGCGGGCGCCGCCGGCCGACGAGAGCCGGTCCTGGGAGACCTGTCCTTGGGAGACTTGTCCCTGCGAGGCCTGGGCGAGCTGGACGCGGGCGAGGGACTGGCGCGGCGTCGCGCCCTCGCGGTCGTACCACGGGCGCTTCTCGTAGAAGGCGTTGCCGCCGGCCAGCGCCACGTAGTGCATGTTGCGGTAGGAGAAGGTGTAGCCGGCGGTGTGGAAGAACATCGCGCCGCCGACCTTCTCGTGGCGCTCGCCGGCCAGGATCGCGTCGGCGACCTGCTGGGCCTTCTCGCGCTCGCGGTCGCGCATCGGCTTGTGCAGCACGCCGGTGGCGAACTGGCGCTTCTGGCCGACGACGCCGCAGATCGAGTTCGGGTAGGCCGGGGCCTCGAGCCGGTTCATCACCACGGTGCCGACCGCGAGCAGGCCCTCCTCGCTCGAGCGGTTGGACTCGAAGTACATCGCCCGGGCGAGGCAGTCCCGGTCGGCGGGCGTGACGGCGGCGAGCTGCTTGCGGTCCGGAAGGCTTCCCGTCGTCTCGACCCCGTGGGGGACCAGGCTGCAGCCGCCGAGATGCGGTGCCGCGGCGAGCGCCGCGAGGGCGGCGGTGATGGGGAAAGTCCGGTTCCGGGTCATGCAGGCCCCTCTCGTGCATCGGCCGAGCGGACCGGAACGGCCGCGCTCAAAGCCTAGCTTTAGGCGGAATGTGGCGAGGTCGGGGCACGGATACACTTCGTAAACCAATTGCCACGCTCGGCAGCAAGATCGTGGCGACGTGATGCAACGGGGAAACACCGCCGGGGGGCGCACGAAGCTTCCGCGAGCTGCGTCCGGGACCACGGCAGGATCACGGCCCGATCATGGCCAGTCGAAGGTGGCGTTGCGGTGCAGCGAAACCGCAACGCATCCGCGTCATGCCGGCTCCGGCCGTTCTCACGACGATGCGCCGCGCCGCGGGGAGGCCCGCGGATCGGCCGAGGACAGGGGAACGAAGTCGATGCCGGCGCGCGTGCCCTCCCGGCGCAGGCCGACGTCGCGCAGCAACCTGTCGTCGAGACCGTCCAACCTGGCGCGGTCGCGGCGCTGCCGCAGGTGTCGCGCGAGCGCGCCCTCCCCGGGCGGGCCTCCGCCGGGGCGTCCGGGGCCGAGCGCGGCGAGGAGGCGGCGAATCAGTTGCGGCAGGATCGGGAGCGGCATCGGCGGGGTCCGGCGGTTGCGTCGGCCCGGTGTCGCCGGTCCGCCGGCCGCGCTGCTTCGGCGCCGGCCGAAGCGTCCGGCGCTCGCCCGCGCTACAAGGGAGGCCCGCCGCGGCGCCGACCCGAGGAGACCCCATGGTGACCATCGCCGCCCTCGCCCGCACCGCCGCCCTCGTCGGCGACCCGACCCGCGCCGGGATGCTGGCGGTGCTGATGGACGGGCGCGCGCTGACCGCGGCCGAGCTCGCCCGCGCGGCGAACGTCACGCCCCAGACCGCGAGCGGCCACCTCGCGCAGCTGGTCGAGGCCGGGCTGCTGGCGGTCGAGCGCCAGGGCCGCCACCGCTACCACCGCCTCGCCGCCCCGGCGGTGGCCCGGATGCTCGAGGGCGTGATGGCGGTGGCGGCGGTCCCGGCCGCCATCCCACCGCGGCCGACCGGCCCCCGGGACGCGGCGTTGCGCGAGGCCCGCACCTGCTACGACCACCTCGCCGGGCGGCTCGCCGTCGCGATGACGGATGCCCTCGTCGCCCGCGGCGCGGTCGAGCTCGGGGCCGACGGCGGCGCGCTCACGCCGCAGGGCGAGGTGTTCCTGCGCGGGCTCGGGGTCGATCTCGACGGGGCCGCCCGGGGCCACCGCCGGCGGGTCTTCTGCCGCCCCTGCCTCGACTGGAGCGAGCGCCGGCCCCACCTCGCCGGCACCCTCGGGGCGGCCCTGCTGGCGACCGGCCTCGACCGGGGCTGGCTGCGCCGGAGCGCCGGCAGCCGGGCCGTCGCCGTCACCCCGGGCGGGCGCCTCGCCCTGGCGCAAGCCTTCGGGGCGGAGATCTTCGCCTGCGCCTGCCGGGAGGCCTGACCGCGGCCGGTCTCCCTCGCGGCAGAGCCGACGGCCGATCGATGCCCGGACGACCTTGCGGACGACCTTGCGGACGATCCCGCCCGCCCCCACCTCCCGGTCGCGCCTGCGGTTGGGCGCTCTTCGGAGAAGATCATGCCGCACCACGACACCACCGCCCTTTCGGGCACGATCCAGCACGTCTTCGCGCACCGCTTCACCCTGGAGGCGGACGGCGCGGTCCACCTCGCCGATCTCGGGCCCAAGGGCGCGGAGGCCTTCCCCCTCGCGGCCGGCCTGGCGGTGACCCTGGAGGGCGAGCGCCGCCCCTCCGAGATCAAGGTCGCGCGGATCGCCACGCCGGGCCGCGACCCGGTCGAGATCCACCACAAGAAGCCGAACCACCCCGGCAAGTCCCGGTCGGACGCCCCGGTCGATCCCGCCGCCGCCCTCGCCGCCGTGACGGCGGCCGGGTGGACGCCGACGGGCGAGCCCAGGCCGAAGCCCAAGCACGTCGAGGTGCTGGCCCGCCGGGACGACGGCGCCTGGACCGAGCTGCACGTCGACGCCTCCGGGGCGATCTACAAGGAGAAGGCGCCGGACGCCGCCAAATGGGGCGCGGCGCTCAACGGGGGTGCGGCCCTCGCCTGACGAGGGTCGGAGGGCCGCGCCCCGGCGCGGTCCTCCCTTCAGCGCCCGGCGACCGGTTCCATCCCGGTCCGCCGGATCGCCGCCGCGGCCCGGTCCGAGGCGAGGTGGGCGATCAGCCGCCGGGCCGATCCGACGGCGCCCGAGCCCGCGACGATCGCCGCGGTGAAGGTCTGGACGAGCTGGACCGCGTCGGGCAGCGGCCCGACCACCGTGATGCCCGGCACGCCGACGAGTTCGCTGACCGGCCCCAGGGCGAGGTCGGCCTCGCCCGCCGCCAGGGCGGCCGCCGACTCGGTGCCGCGCGCCAACATCGTCACCCGCACCGTGTCGGCGACGCCGAGGCGCGGGAACACCGTGTCGCGGATGAACAGGCCGCTCGTGCTGCCCGGCATCACGACGCGGCGGGCCTGTGCCAGGGTACGGGTCAGCGCCGCGACCGTGTCGATCGCCGGATGCGGCGCCCCCGCCCGCACCGCGGCGGCGAGCGGCGCGGTGGCGAGTTCGACCGCCGACCCGGCGAGGATCCGGCCCTCCTGCGTCAGCTCGTGCAGCCCCTCGTTCGAGAGGATCACCACGTCGACGGAGGCGCCATGGGCGAGCTGGTGGCGGATGGTCCGCGGCCCCTGCCCCTGCGAGGCGCCGGACAGCGTCCGGACCGCGAGCCCGGTCTCCCGGGTGAAATCCGGCAGCGCCGCCTCGTAGGCGAGCGCGAAGCCGCCCGAGATCATGACGGTGAAGTCGGTCGGGGTGTCGTCCGGAGGGGTCATACCGTCATCCACCTGCTGCCCTTGCACCTGCTGCCCGTGCACCGGCTGCCCGCGACGATCCCGGGTGCGGAGGGAGGCTCGCTCCGCCCAGGACGGCGGGAGATCGAGACTGCAACAGATCCCGCACCGGGTCACGCCCGCCAGGGGGACGGGGAGCAAGGGGACGGCGGACGAGGGAGCGCGGATCCGCAGGCCTGCGGCCCGCCCTGCCCGGCGCGGGACCGTGCCCGTGCCCGTGCCCATGACGCGGCGGAATCAAGCTCGGCCGCAAGACATCGACGCCGCTTCGGCCCGTTCATTCTGCCGAATCGCAACGCGACAGGACATCTGCGCCGAAATCCGCCGAAATAAAGCAAAGCGTTTCATGATGAAGCGTTGCCGTAACGAACGGTCAGGACTAGTCTTTCTCCACCAAACACATCATCGACGATCCGGTCCGGCCACGAGAGGCCGGCCGTGCACGATCCTGTCGGGGCGTTGACGAAGTCATGACGAAACCGTCGCTGCCTCTGGCCGTGCTGGCCTCCCTGTTGCCCTCCCTGCCGCTCGCTACCGCCGCCCACGCGACGGACGGCTACTTCCAGAACGGGCTCGGCGCCAAGGCCAAGGGCCAGGCCGGCGCCGCGATCGCCGATCCGCAGGATTCCCTGTCGATCGGCGCCAACCCGGCGGCGGCCACGGCCCTGGGCCACCGCTTCGACATCGGCGCCGACGTCTTCGTGCCGGACCGCTCCGCGGCGATCTCCGGCAACGGCGCGGGGCTGGACGGGCGCTCCAGCGGCAACGGCCTCAATCCCTTCGTCATGCCGGAATTCGGCATCGTGCGCCCGCTGCCGGGCGGGCTCGCTCTCGGGCTCGCCGTCTACGGCAACGGCGGCATGAACACGGTCTACAAGCAAAACCCCTTCGCGGCCGTCGGCGCGACGGGCCATGCCGGGGTCGACCTCAAGCAGGTCTTCGTCGCGCCGACGCTCGCCGTGGAGGTCGCCCCCGGCCAAAGCCTCGGCGTCTCGCCGCTCGGGCTCCTCCAGAGCTTCAAGGCGGCGGGGCTGCAGCCCTTCGCGGTCGCCTCCGCCGATCCCGCCCGGTTCACCGACCGGGGCACCGGCTGGTCGACGGGCGCGGGCGTGCGGGTCGGCTATCTCGGGCGGTTCGGCCCCGTCAGCCTGGGGGCGTTCTACCAGTCGGAGGTCCTGGCGACCGGCTTCCACCGCTACGGGGGATTGTTCGCCGAGCGCGGCGGCTTCGACGTGCCGGCCTCCTGGGGCGCCGGCCTGGCGGTGCGGGCGAGCGAGGCGCTGACCGTCGCGGTCGACGTCAAGCGCATCGCCTATGCGAGCGTCCGCTCGATCGGGACGCCGCTGGCACCCCTGCTCGCCGGCCGGCCCTTCGGCGCCGCGGACGGCCCCGGCTTCGGCTGGCGCGACATCTCCGTGGTGAAGCTCGGGCTGCGCTACGCCGCGAGCCCGAGCCTGACCCTGCGGGCGGGCTACGGCTATGCGCAGAACCCGGTCCGCCCCTCGCAGACCCTCCTCAACCTGCTGGCCCCCGGCGTGGTGACCCACCACGTCACCGCCGGCGCGACCTGGACCACGGCCTCCGGGACCGAGATCACCGGGTTCGTGATGCACGCGCCCCGCAACACCGCGAAGGGCCGGGGCTCGATCCCGGTCTCCTACGGCGGCGGCGAGGCCGACATCGCGCTCGCCGAGACCACCCTCGGCGTCTCGGTCGGCTGGAAGCTGTAGCGCCGTCGGCGCAGAGCCGGCGGCGAACTGCGCCTGCCCTCGCGCGTAAAATGCTCTAAGGCCCTCACCGGACAACACGATCAGGGGGGAGACAGCATGGAACCGCAGATGCGGGAGCGGGAGGACGCGCGGGGCTTTCCGCGCTGGCGGCTCGCCCGGGGGCCGGTGGTGCTGCCGGACGAGCGCCCGCCGGGGGGCCAGGCGGTGGTGCTGGCGCTCCAGCACGTCGTGGCGATGTTCGGCTCCACCGCGCTCGCCCCGCTGCTGATGGGGTTCGACCCCAACCTGGCGATCCTGTTTTCCGGCATCGCGACGCTGCTGTTCTTCGTCGTGGTCGGCGGCCGGGTGCCGAGCTACCTCGGCTCCAGCTTCGCCTTCATCGCCGTGGTGGTGGCCGCCACCGGCTATTCCGGCAGCGGCCCCAACCCCAACCTGCCGGTGGCGCTGGGGGGCATCGTGGCGGCGGGCGCGGTCTACGCGGTGATCGGGATCGCGGTGATGCGGGCGGGCGACGCCTGGATCGGCCGGCTGATGCCGCCGGCGGTGACCGGCGCGATCGTCGCGGCGATCGGGCTCAACCTCGCGCCGATCGGGGTGAAGGGCATCTCGGGCTCCGGCCTCGACACCGGGATCGGGCTGTTCACGATCCTGGCGGTGGGCCTGTCCGCCGCCTACCTGCCGGGCGCGGCGCGGCGCCTGCCGCTCCTCATCGGGGCGGTGGCTGCCACGCTGCTCTACGGGGTGCTCGCCAACGGCTTGGGGCTGGCGAAACCCCTCGATCTCGGGCGGATCGCCGACGCGCCGTGGTTCGGCTGGCCGCACTTCACGACGCCGGTCTTCGAGCCCTCGGCGATCTGGCTCATCGCCCCCGTCGCCCTGGTGCTGGTCGCGGAGAATCTCGGCCACGTGAAGGCGATCGGCGCGATGACCGGGCGCGACCTCGACCCCTGGCTCGGCCGGGCCTTTTTCGGCGACGGCCTCGCCACGATGCTGTCGGGGTTCTTCGGCGGCACCGGCGTGACCACCTATGCCGAGAACATGGGCGTGATGGCGGTGACCCGGATCTACTCGACCCTGGTCTTCGCGCTGGCCGGCGTGGTGGCGATCCTGTTCGGGCTGTCGCCGAAGTTCGGCGCGGCGATCCTGGTGATCCCCGGCCCGGTGATCGGCGGCCTGTCGGTGGTGGTGTTCGGGCTGATCACCGCGGCGGCCGGGCGGATCTTCGTCGAGAACCGGGTCGATTTCTCGCGCACCCGGATCCTGCTCACCGTCGGCACCGCCCTGGTGCTCGGCGCCGGCGACTTCACGGTGCGCCTCGGCAGCTTCACCCTCGGCGGCATCGGCACCGCCACCGCGGCGGCGATCCTGCTCTACCACCTGCTGCGCGACGAGCCCGCCTGACGGCCGGCCTTCCCGGAGACCGCCGGCGGCGCGGGCGGACCCCGCGTCGCCGGACCGTCCGAGACTCTTCCGAGTAACGTCAGCGCCTGATCGATGCAACCGCCAGGATGACGCCGCCATCCCGGCGCCCTCGACATTCGCCGCCGACCGGTTATCCGCACACTTTTCATCCGGACACTTAATTCTGTCGCAACGTCATTCTGGCATGGTCGCCGCGTGGCATCCGGCGGGAGTTCGGGACCGTGGTGACGACAGCAGCGACCCCGTGGACGGCGCAGGCGGCGTCCATCGCGCCCTCGAAGAACTCGGTCTCCGGCGGCGCCGTCCCCGCACCGCAGGCGGCGGGGGCGGCGAAGCCGGGCGCGGAGGCGGGCAAGACGCCGTCGACCGGGCTCGGGGCCGCCGCAATCGTCGTGCTCAGCGCCGCCGCGCAGGCGCGGCTCGCCGAATCCGGCGGCCCGGGCGTGTCCCGCGCGACCTCGCTCGACGACCTCGTGCGGGAGCGCACCAAGGCCCTGGCGGACAGGATCAGCGGGGCGATGGCCCAGGCGAACATCACGACCGACGGCCCGATCACGTTCAAGCACGACGGCAGCGGCGCCATCACGACCGACGGCCCCTCCCGGAAGGCCATCGAGACGCTGTTCAAGGACGACCCGGACCTCGCCAGGGAGTTCAAGGACGTCGCCGCGCTCCACGGGATGCAGGCGATGCAGAAGGTCCTCGAGGCCCTCCAGGCGGAGGTGAAGGCGGCCAAGGACGACGACGGCCGGAATGCCGCCTATGGCCGCTACACGGTGCGGCTGGTGAAGCTGCAGGACGTCTCGGGCACGATGACGCTCGAGGCCGGCACTCTGCGGTCGCGGAGCGTCGCCCTCGCCGACGCGATGGTGGGCGGGGACGCTGCGGGCACCGAGACCCGGGAGGCCGCCGCGCGGCCGGCCTCCCGGACGGCCTGACGAACTCCCCTGCCGGCGCGCCGCGCGGGTAAGGCCGGCCCGCGATCGGGACCCGCCCGGGTCACCGATCCGCCGACGGGTCCCGCGGCGCCGGGGATCGCAGCCGCACCGCCTGGGCCAGGCGGATCAGCTCGCGTGCGGTCAGGCCGCGGCGGTCCTGCTGCGACCAGATCTCGGCCGCCTCCCGTTTCGGCCCCTGGCGCGTCCCGCCGGGGGCCGGGGCCCCCTGGCCGGGCCGCGGCTCGTCGCGCGCGCCGCCGCGGCGCCCCTCGCAGGACCGGTCCGTCCGGCGAGAGGCCGGGGCCAGGATCCGGTAGGCTCCCGCCGCCGTGCTCACGCGCGCTTCCATGCGGATTCCCATGCGAAGGCTCCCGTGCGAAATCCGGCGCATGGTTAGCGAAGCGTGGCGGTTTGCGGAATTCTTGAACTTGCGCGGCGGCGCGCTACCCCGCCGGCGGCCCGGCCGTGCGGGGGCCCGGCCCGCCGGAACGCCCGCCGCTCCGGGGCGAATGTGTGGGCCATCAGCCGGCGACGCGGTTCCTGTTCCCCGCTGCGCCGACCCTCCCGCGACCACCCGGCCCACTGAGCCTCACAGGCTGGCGGGGAGAACTGGTCCACCGCCAACTCGTCGTCGCGAGCCCCCTCACGGTCCAGCCTGTCGGCGGAGCCGGAGCGCCACAGGGTACGTCCACGAGGGAGACGAGTCGTCTAGCAGGTCGCCGCCGGGGGGCAAGGACGTTCGGGGGCGCGGGGCGGTTTGCCGCCCCCCCGGGAGCCCGGACCGGCCCGTCCTTTCTTCCCTTGCGTCATGCGCCGCGAGCATGGCCGTTGTGCAATGCGGTCGATTGTGTTGTGCGCCGCACCATGAGAGAAGGGGGCCGTACCGCCGCGATGGCGTCGCGGCGGTGCAGCCCTCTTTGGGCGTTTCCTCCCTAGACTTCGGGCCGCCTCGCAAGGGCGGCCTTTTTTTGTTGCGGTGACGACAGGCCGGCGACACTGTCCGCCGCCGGGCCGCGGTGGCGCGGGATGCCTGGGGTCGAGGAACCGAGCGATGGATCGTCCGCGCAGCGTCGGCATCGCCTGGTACGAGCCGGGCGACTATCCCCTGATCCTGGAGGCGGTGGCGGATTCCGGCCTGCCCGGGAGCTACGCGACCTGGCTGATGTCGGCGACGCAGGTCGAGCGCGAGGTGGCGCGCAGCGGCGTCGAGGTCCGGCGGGTGCGGATCGAGCCGGAGGCCTTCCTGGAATGGTGCCGCGCGCAGGACCGCGCGCCCGACGCGAAGGCGCGGGCCGCCTTCGTGCAGGACGCGCAAGCCCGAGGCTGACGAGGCCAAATACCTGGAAAATGGAAGCCCTGCCCGCCCAGCATGGTGAAGGCGGCGGCGGTGGCGTCGTCGCTCGACAGGAGCAGGAGGTCCGGGGCGGCCCGCCCGATCGTCGCGAGCCGGGCGAGGTCGCCGGTGGAATCCAGGATCCCCCGCACCCGCGGCAGGGCGGCGAGCCGCGCGAGGGTCGCGGGCGCGAGGTCGATCCCGGTCCGGGCCGGCACGGTCTGGACCAGGAGCGGCAGGCCGACCGCCGTGACGATCGCCGCGTAGTGCCAGTAGAGCCCGTCCTGGGTCGGGCGGTTGTAGTAGGGCGTGACCGCCAGGGTCGCGGCGGCGTCCCGGGTGCGGGCGACGCTCGTGCGGGTGCAGTTGCTGCCGGTGGCGGCGATCACAGGCACCCGCCCCGCCGCGGCCTCGAGGGCGATCCGCAGCACCCGGACGCGCTCCGGCTCGGTCAGGGTCGGCCCCTCGCCGGTGAGGCCGGCGACCACCACGCCCTCGCTGCCCTGCGCCACCTGCCGGGCGACGAGGTCGCCCAGCGCCCGCTCGTCGAGCCGGGTCCCGCCGGCCGCGAACGGCGTGACGAGGGCGGTGAGCGCACCACCGAGGCGGCAGGGCAGGCTCGAAGGCGGGCGCGGACGCCTCACGGGACGAGGGCCAGGGGGGCGCTGGCGAGGCGCACCGCGTCGGGCCGGCGGCCGGTCTCGGCGGCGGCGTAGGTCAGCGCGTCCCGGCGGGTGCGGAAGATACCGCCGCACAGGCCGTGGGTCTCGACGGCGAGCCAGTGGCCCTCGGCACTCTGGCCGACGAGGAAATCGAGCGGGAGACGGGCCGGGACCGGGGCCGGGGCGGAAACGTCCAGGGATCGGGGCATCGACGGGATCGGGTTCGCGCGGCCGTCCTGGGGCCGCGGCCTCAAGGTGTCCCTCGCCCCGTAGGGATTCGAGGCGGACGGCGCGGGCGCCGCATAAGGATCCCGTGGGGATCCGGCCGAAGCGGGACCGGTTCTGGCGGGGCCTCAGGGAGCCAGGCCGTAGACCCCGTCGCCGAGCCGGCGGAAGACCGCGCCGCCCTGTGCGCGCTTCCACAGCCGGGTGTTGAGCGCCGCCACCGGATCGTGACCCGGCAGGGTCAGGCCGCGGGCGGCGAGCCGCTCCCAGATCTCGGCGGCGTGCATCGGCCGGCCGGCGGCGGACAGGATCTCCTCCGCCGCCTCGATCAGCCGGCGCCCCTCGCGGCGGGCCGCGCTGCCGGCGGCGGGGGATTCCACGGTCGGCTGCGCGGTAGGATTCATGGGCGCGACCGGCGCGGACGCTGCCGGTGCGGGCCCCGGGCGCGGCTGCGCGACCGGAACGGGGGCAGGGACGGGATCGGCGATGCCCGGCCGGGCGAGCCGGCGGCCGAGATCGAGGTAGAGCTCGTGCTCGGCGATCGCCCGGTCGAGGGCGGCGCGCTGGCGCCGCAGGTCGTCCAGCCGGGCCTCCGTCTCCGCTTCCGACAGGAACATGGGCGCCTCTTGGAATATTCCATTATCCAGCAACGGCCACGAGACCCGCCGGGAATAGATAGGATAGGAATATTCCACAGCTCGGCAAGCCTGTCGGTCCGTCCCCTCCCCAGGGAATTCTGCCGCGCGGGACATCTCCCGTGTTCCCTCGGCTCGGGCCTCCGCGCCCGGTTCCACGCCTCGGACCGGTGGATCGGTTTAGAATGAATTCGAAACATTCCATACGAGCCATTACCTCTCGCTCCGCCATCCGGAAATCTCGGCCGGCACGCCGCGACGCGGGGTTGTACGAGAGGGGAACCGCCCGGCCCCGCCGCCGCGACGCGGCGGCGGGGCCGTGTGCGGGCGTTGTCGAGCAGGGTGCCGATAACCTCCATCGCCCTGCCCTCCGCCCCGGGACAGGCGAGGTCGTCCGGGACGGACACGTCCCGGGCCAGAGAGGCGCCTTCGGGCAGGCGCCGGTCCCGGAGCGGGCGCCGCGATCAGCCAGCGGAGCCACGCCACAAGGCCGAAGCGCGTATTATCGGGCGGCCCCAAGCCCGACCCGTCCCGCGAGGAGCCTGGCCGCGGCGCGTCTCCACCCCCCCGAGCTTGCGCCGCAGGCGCCTCGAGGGCACCACCCGTCCCTGCCGGCGAGCAGCCGGTATTCCGGCCCGGCTCACCGCGCGGGTGCCGAGCATCGCGGCGGAGAGCGGCGCGGGCGAGGCGGCCACCGGAGCCGCACGGCCATGTCCCTTGTTCGCGGCGTCCTCACCGGCCCGGCGGCGAGCGACGGTCCCTCAGGCGGCCCCTGCCCCGGCGGCCGCGGCCTTGCGGCGGGCGGCCTTGGGGGGCACCAGGAGCAGGCCCGGATCGGTCGGCATCAGCTGCAGGCCGGCCTCGTCGAGGCTGAGCGGGAGCTTCGGAAACACTTCCTTGACGTGGGCCACGTCGGCCTTGAACGCCTGGCGGAAGCTGCGCAGGGAGGCGTTGTCGGCGCCGAACTGCTTGTGCACCGTGTCCCAGGTCAGGCGCAGGGGCCGCTGCAGGCTGCGCAGGCGGTAGCCGACCCAGAACAGCAGGTCGAGCTTGCGCGCCGAGCCCGAGAAGGCCCGGGCGGCCCGGATGTCGACCGGCAGGGCGTGCTGGACCAGGTTGTCGTAGAAGTCCTGGTGGAACTGCACCGTCTTCGACCAGGCGATCCCGTCCTGCCCGTCGGCGCGCCAGAGGTCGAGCTGGCGGAAGGGCGGCATGGTGAGGGTCGAGGAGCGCGACTGCCCGTCCCACAGGCCGATCTGCATCGTGCAGGCGGCGAGCCGATGCAGCTGCTCCTTGAACTGCCGGATCGTGCCGCGCTCGCCGCCGGTGACGGCGAATCCCATCTCGCGCATGAAGCCCGACAGGCTGTCGGCGACCTCGACCGTCGGGCTGCGCTGGCGCACCGCCTCGGTGCACAGGTGCAGGAGCACCAGCCGAGCCTTGGGGCCGTAGGGCAGCCCCTGCAATTCCATCTGGCCGGTCGTCGGGTTCTTCAGCCGGCCGGCCAGGAGGCTCAGCGTGTTGCGGCCGTATTCGCGAAAGAATTCCCGCTCGTCGCCGGGGTCGCGGTAGGGCAGGCCGCAGAGCGCCAGCACGGAATGGATGTGCTGGATCGTGTCCGGCGTCACCGGCTCGGCCTCGATCACCAGGCGCACCGCGTCGCGGCGGCGCTGGTCGCGCCCCATGGCGGCGCGGGTCTCCTGCCGGCGGCCGGCCTCCGCCCGCTCGGCGTCGCGCAGGGCCTGGCGGTGGGCGATGTGCTCGACGATGACCGCGTACAGGAACCCGCCCCGGGCCGCTTCCAGCTCGGCCAGCAGGTCCTCGTCGTGGATCGCCGCGATCTTGGCCTCGATGCTCATGCCTGCCGGTCTTGCCTGACGCCCGCTTCGGGTTCCGCGGCCGTCCTCGCCGGCCCGTGGTCCAAACCGTCATGCACGATTCGGCTCCCGGGATTCCGTGGCCCGGGACGGGTTATCCCAAGATTCCCGCGAGTCGTCCCCGTTATCCCGCGCCGAATCCGGCACCGGCCCGCCGAAGCGGCCGTGGAGGGGCCGGGGAGGCTCGGGCGCAGGGCCCCGGCGGTCCTCGCCCCTCCCCGCCCCCGCGGCCCTGTGGCCCGGCTGTTGAAGGCCCTGTGCATCGTCCTGTGCACCGCCCTGGGGATCGGCGGTGGCCGGGCCGGCGGGCAAGCCTGTGGGCGGGGTGGGCGGATCCCGGTGGGGCACCGGTGGAGGGGCGGCGCAGAGTTCGATACGGGGTCGGATCCCGGATCTCCCGGCCGCGCAGAGTTCGATACGCGGGCGCCAATCGAAACCGGCCGGATTCCGGGGACTTGGCCGGGGCCCGACGCCGAATCCGATGCGCGGGCACGCAGAATCCGATGCGCGAACCCCCGGAATCCCCGCAGAATCCAATGCGGCTCCACGCAGAGTCCGATGCCGATCCACGCAGACCCGTATGCGCAACCACCCCACAAACCCTTGTCACGGTGAGGAAATTCGCTCCTCCATATAATCCACATAACTGACTCTCTGAGAATCCATGACTGATAAGTCACCTATAGGCCCGAGACAGGGTTCGTTTTGAAGAACGATCGGAGGCGCCTTCGGCGCCGATCGGATACAATCTGCACAACAGTAGGAATTTAAGGAATAAGCGAGGTTTGACAGGGCCCTGCCCTCCCCCACCGGGCGCTTCCCCGGGGGCCTGCCGGCGCCTATGAGCGGGGCGAGGCGCCGCCCGGGGCGGCGCGGACGGATGGCTGAGCGACCATGAGCACCACCCCGATCGCGCGGCTTCTCGGGATCATGGCGCGCTTGCGCGACCCGCAAGGCGGCTGCCCGTGGGACCTGGCGCAGACCCATGCCAGCATCGTCCCCTACACGATCGAGGAGGCCTACGAGGTCGCCGAGGCGGTGGAGACGGGCGATCCGGAGGAGCTGCGCGACGAGCTCGGCGACCTCCTGTTTCAGGTCGTCTTCCAGGCCCGGATCGCCGAGGAGGCCGGCGCCTTCGGCTTCGACGACGTCGCCACCGCCATCGCCGACAAGATGGTGCGCCGCCACCCCCACATCTTCGGCGACTCGAAGGACCTCGACCCGGCGGCGGTGAACGCGCAATGGGCGGCGATCAAGGCCGAGGAGCGGCGCGCCAAGGCGGCCCGCGCCGCCGCCACCGGGCGCCCGCCCGCCCCGGCGGGCACCCTCGACGGCGTGCCCCTGGCGCTGCCCGCCCTCGCCCGGGCGGAAAAGATCTCGGCCAAGGCGGCGTCCGTCGGCTTCGACTGGCCGGACGCCGCCGAGGTCGTCGCGAAGGTGCGCGAGGAGACCGACGAGGTCGTGCAGGCGCTGGCCGGCGAGGGCCCGGAGGCGGTGGCCGAGGAGATCGGCGACCTCCTGTTCTCGGTCGCCAACCTCGCCCGCCATGCCGGAATCGATCCGGAGGAGGCGCTGCGGCGGGCCAACCTGAAATTCCAGCGCCGCTTCGCCGCCATGGAGGCGGAGGTGACGAAGGACGGCCGCCCCCTGACGCAAGCCGGCCTCGCGACGATGGAGGAGGCCTGGGTCGCGGTGAAGCGGCGGGAGCGCTGAGCCCTCTCCATGAAAGTACCGTCGGGCGATCGGGCTTGACCGTCGATCGGATGTGAGAAAATCTCTCATTCATGAGAGACGATCTCCCGCTCGAACCCGTGCCCGACCCGCGCGCCGCGTCCGACGAAGCCGCGGCGATCGACCGGCGGCTGGCCGCCCGGCTCGCCGCCCTGCGCCAGGAGCACGGCCTGTCCCTCGACGCCCTCGCGGCCGCGAGCGGCATCAGCCGCCCCACCCTGTCGCGGCTGGAGCGGGCCGAGACCAGCCCGACCGCCTCGCTGCTCGGCCGGCTCTGCACCGTCTACGGCCGGCCGATGTCGCGGCTGCTCGCCGAGGTCGAGGCCGACCCGGCGGAGGTCGTGCGCCACGCCGCGCAGGCGGTCTGGGTCGATCCCGAGACGGGGTTTCGCCGCCGCGGCGTCTCGCCCCCGGCCCGGGATTTTTCCGTCGAGCTCGTCCACGGCACCCTGCCGGCCGGCGCCAGCATCGCCTACGCGGCCCCGCCGGTCGGCGGGCTCGAGCATCACCTCTGGATGCTGGCGGGCCGGCTCGACCTCGCCCTCGACGGAATCGTCCATGCCCTCCTGCCCGGCGATTGCCTGCGCTACCGCCTCGCCGGTGCCTCCCGCTTCACCAGCCCGGGCCCGGACGAGGCCCGCTACCTGATCGCGATCGGCCGGCCGTGAGAGGATTCGAGACCATGCCCCGCATCGAGACCCTGTCGGCCGACGCGGCCGAGGCCGCCCTGCCCGACCTCGCCGCCCTCCTCCATGCCTGCGTCCTCGACGGGGCCAGCATCGGCTTCGTCCTCCCCTTCACCCTGTCCGAGGCGGAAGGATTCTGGCGCGACGGGCTGCCGGCATTGCGCAGCGGCGCCCGCCGGCTGCTGGTCGCGCGGGACGGCACGGGCGTCGTCGCCAGCGCCCAGGTCGGCCTCGCCGGCCCGCCGAACGGCCGGCACCGGGCCGAGATCACCAAGGTGCTGGTCCACCCCCGGGCGCGCCGCCGCGGCCTCGGCCGGGCGCTGATGAACGAGGCCGAGGCGGTGGCCCGGGCGGAAGGGCGCTCGCTCCTGGTCCTCGACACCCGCTCGCACGATGCCGGCGAGGCGCTCTACCGCTCGCTCGGCTACGCCGTGACCGGCGTGGTGCCGGACTACGCCTGCTCGCCCGACGGCGTGCCGGAGCCCTGCACCTTCATGCACAAGCGGCTTCCGGGTAGCGCACCCCGGTCTGGAGCCTGACGAATTTTTGATACGCCGATCGCTTGCGCGCAATCGAATACTCGGGTCATGTCGCGCCGGGCCGAATCGGCCCCGCGAAGGGATGACCGATCATGACCCGTTCCCCGATCCGGCGTACGCTCCTCGGCGCCGCCCTGCTGCTCGCCGCCGTCCCGGCCGCCTCGGCGCAGGACGCCTCCACGGCCGAGCAGACCATCGCGGCCATGACCAAGATTTTTGGCGATCATCCCGGCAAGCGCTCGAACCACGCCAAGGGCGTGGTGGTGGAGGGCAGCTTCACCCCGTCGGCGGAGGCCAGGACCCTGAGCAAGGCCGGCGTCTTCTCCGGTGCCGCCGTACCGGTGACCGTGCGCTTCTCCGACGCGACCGGCCTGCCGCAGATCCCCGACGGCGCGCCCGAGGCCAACCCGCACGGCCTGTCGATCAAGTTCAAGCCCGCCGACGGCTCCGAGATGGACGTCGTCACCAACTCGCTGAAGACCTTCCCGGTCGCCACCGGCGAGGAGTTCCGCGACCTCCTGGTGGCGATCACCAAGAGCGGCCCCGGTACCGCCAAGCCGACCCCGGTCGAGCAGTTCATGGCCGCCCACCCCAACGCCCCGAAGGCGCTCGCCACCGCCAAGACCCCGTCGAGCTTCGGCCGCCAGGTCTATAACGGCGTCAACGCCTTCATCCTGGTCGACGCCGCCGGCAAGCGCACCCCCTTCCGCTACCGCATCGTGCCGGTGGCCGGCGAGGAGATCCTGAGCGCCGACGACGCCAAGGCCAAGGGCCCGAACTACCTCGTCGAGGAGATGCCGGCCCGCCTCGCCAAGGCCCCGGTGGCCTTCCGGGTCGAGGCACAGATCGCCCAACCCGGGGACTCGACCAAGGACGCGACCGTGGCCTGGCCGGAGGACCGCCGCTTCGTCGATCTCGGCACGCTCACCCTGACCAAGGCGGTGCCCGACAGCGAGACCGCCGAGAAGGCGCTGCTGTTCATGCCCAACAACCTGCCGGACGGCGTGGAAGTCTCGGACGACCCGCTGATCGACGCCCGGGTCCAGGCCTACGCGATCTCGTTCGGGCGCCGCTCGCAGTGAGGTTTTTGACGCGCGGCGCGGCCCCTCAAGCCGGCGCCGCGCGCCTCTATGCCGCCTCGCGGTACCCTGAACTCCTGACGTAAAACCTCTCCGGGATGGAGTAGTGGGAGCAGGTCTTCGGTTTCCAGTTCGATCGCAATGGGGTGGTCGTCGGATTTTAAGTCTATGCGAGATCCTGTTTGATTTTTGAAGCGACGGATCATCTGTATCGTCATCTTCCAATTCATAATCTCATCCTGAGATATTGTTTGAGCGGTTTTGAATTTTAAAAAATTAAAATAACTATGATTTATCCTACCCTCTGCCTCATCCTGAGGTGTTAGTCGATCAAAGATCGACTGACCTCGAAGGAGGGCTCCAGGGATCTCGGCGATTTCTGGAGCCCTCCTTCGAGGCTCCCTTCGGTCGCACCTCAGGATGAGGTGAGAGGGTAGGGTAATCGTGAATCTCTCAAGTCTTGATTTAAAATATCATACTCAAACAGTCTCTGAGGTGTCAGTCGATCAAAGATCGACTGACCTCGAAGGAGGTCTCCAGAAGCCTCGGTGATGGCTGGAGCCCTCCTTCAAGGCTCAGCGATCTCCGATCGCCAGCACCTCAGGATGAGGTCATGGATGGGGGATTCGGTGGACTCCGTCCGACAGGCCTCGGAGCAGCGAAAATGAAGGGTGCCGATTCTGTAGGCCACCAGGATCGCACGATCTTTCCGCCTTGAGGAGATCGTCGTTGCGGTCGGTCCATCCCACCGCTACCCCACCTCCATGCTCTCCTTCCTCACGGCCAACCTGCGCTGGCTCGCGGCCGGGTTCCTGCTCCTGTTCTGCGGCTGCTTCGGCCAGACCTTCGTGGTCGCGCTGTCGGGCGGGGCGATCCGGCGGGAGTTCGGGCTGTCGGACGGAGCGTTCGGGGCGCTCTATGCCGGCGTCACCCTGGCGGCCGCATTGGCGCTGGCGGGGCTCGGCGGGCTCATCGACCGCTGGCCGGCGCCCCGGGTGGTGAGCCTCGCCGCCGGCCTGCTCGCCGCCGGCGCCGCGCTCCTCGCGCTCGCGCCGAACCTCCCCGGCCTCGCCGCCGCCCTGTTCCTGCTCCGCCTCGCCGGCCAGGGGCTGATGCTGCAGACCGCCTATACGCTGCTCGGGCGCTGGTTCTCGGCCGAGCGCGGCCGGGCGGTGTCGCTCGCCGCCACCGGGCTCAATGCCGGCCAGGCCTGCCTGCCCCTCGCCCTCGTGGCCGCCGCGGCGGCAATCGGCTGGCGCGGCGCCTGGTTCGGGATCGCCGTGCTCCTCGTCGTCGCCCTGCCGCTCGCCCGCCATCTCGTGCGGCGCGAGCGGGTGCCCGCGGCGGCGGAGCGCGCCGGGCCGAGCGAGGGCGCGACGCGGGCGCAGGCCCTCGCCGACCCCTACCTCTACGGGTTGCTCGCCGCGATGCTGCCGCCCTCCTTCATCAGCAACACGATCTTCTTCCATCAGGCGCATCTCGCCGAGAGCCGCGGCTGGTCGCCGGAGGTGCTGGCCGCCGCCTTCCCGCCCTACGCGGTGGCGACCTTCCTGTGCCTGCTCGCCGCCGGCCGCCTGGTCGACCGGTTCTCGGCCCTCGCGCTGCTGCCCGTCTACCTGGTGCCGTTCGGTCTCGCCTGCCTGGTCCTCGGCGGGGTCTCCGCGCCGTGGTCCGCCTTCGCCTTCATGCTGCTCTACGGCGTCACCGACGGGATCTCGCTCACCCTGTTCGGCGCGCTCTGGCCGGAGGTCTACGGCACCCGCCATCTCGGGGCGATCCGCGGCGCCATCGTGGCGATCATGGTGCTGGGCACGGCGCTCGGCCCCTTCCTGTCGGGGCTGCTGATCGATGCCGGCGTGCCGTTCTCCGGGATCGTCGTCGGGTTGGGCCTCTACTGCCTCGCCGTCTCGGCCGCCTTCTGCCTCGTCCGGCGCCGGCTCGCGGCGCATCTGCGCGGTCGCCGGTTCGCGGCGGCGTGACCCGCGCCATGGACCGGGCCTACCGCTTGGGCCGGGACTATCGTTTGGGCCAGGTCCAGGACGGCGGGTCGTGGTCGGGCGCGAGGGTTTCGCCGAGGCGCTTCTCCAGGGTGATGCGGGCCGCGCCCTCGCGCTCCAGGGCCGCCACCAGGGCGGCGGCGTGCGACACCACCAGGATCTGCGTGGCGTGCGAGGCCCGCGCGATCAGCGCGGCCAGCGGCGCCAGGAGGTCGGCGTGCAGGCTGGTCTCGGGCTCGTTCAGCACCATCAGCTCGGGCGGGCGCGGCGACAGGAGCGCCGCGGCGAGCAGGATGTAGCGCAGCGTCCCGTCGGAGAACTCCGCGCCGCGCAACGGGCGCAGCAGCCCGTGCTGTCGGAATTCGAGGGTGAAGTGGTCCTCGCCGCTCGCCACCGACAGCTCCGCCCCCGGAAAGGCTTCGGTGATGGTCGCGTCGAGGGCGTCGCGGTCGCCGATCTCCAAAATGGTCCGGACCGCCGCCGCGACGTCGGCGCCGTCGCCGGCCAGCACCGGCGTGCGGGTGCCGATCTGCGGCCGGCGGGCCGGCGCGTCGCGGTCGGTGCGGAAATGGTCGTAGAAGCGCCAGGCCCGCATCCGCTCGCGCAAGCGCAGCACGTCGAGGGCGTCGCGGGGATCGGCGCCGTGGGTCATCAGGCTGTCGAAGGCGGGAAGGTCGTGCAGGGCCTCGGTCCAGGCGCCGATGCCGTCGCGCAGGCGCACCAGTGGTCCCTTCCGCTCGGCGAAGACGTTGGCCCGCCCGACGATCGGCCCGGTCCAGACGCTCTCGGCCTTGATCTCGGGATCGTGGGAGAAGAACGTGCCGGCAAAGGACGGCGGCGGCAGGCCGAGCGCGATGGCGTAGCCGACCTCGTCGTCGGAGAAGCCGAGCTTCAGCTCGACCGGACGGCGCCGCACCGTGCCTTCGACCCGCTGCGAGCCGTCGAGGACCCGGCGCCCGAAGGTTTCCGGTCCGGCCCAGAGCGCCGAGGCAAAGCCCCCTTCGCGGGCGAGCGACGGGATCGCCCGCCCCTGCGCCACCTCGGCGAGGAGGCGCAACGCGCGGTAGAGGCTCGACTTGCCGCTGCCATTGGCCCCCGTCACCACGGTCAGCCGGTCGAGGCCGAGCACGATGTCGCGCAGGGAGCGGTAGCCGGAGATGGCGAGGCGGTGGATCGGCATCAGGACATTTCCTGCCCGGGCACCTCGACGGGAGGTGCGTCGAAGGCCTTCTCATCTCGTGGATCGGTCCCAGCTCAACCCCGCGTGAGTGGGACGGCCGTGACGAACCGGGCGTGTCCGTCCGGTCGGACCGACCAGACGGTTCTCACGCGTGGAGCGCGACCGTCTGGCGATTGGATCGGTCCCTCGAAGATCAGCTTGCGGTCACCGGCACTCGAAGTCTCGTCACGTACGAGGTCGCCTTTGGTTGGATGTTCCAAAAGAGCGAAGGCAAGCCGATTGGGGTCTGCCGGAGAAAACCCGAAACGGATGAAGTAGCGGGCTTTCGGCCCACCGGCCTGATGCGTCTCATTCAAGAGGTAATGGCTGATTTTGCGCGGCTCGATCAGCCACTCCGATGGTTGATCCGTCAAATCAGGTCGTGGCACATCAGATCGTGGGTCGGGCGACAAGCGTTAGATCGTCCGAATCGATCGTCGCCAAGGCGCCGGGAGGCTGCGCAAACTCGACCTCGTAGGCTGCGCCACCGCGCCAGACGCCGACGACCGTGCCCTCGGAGCCCGCCGCGATCCGATCGCCGTCATCCGTGACGATGGCGACATTGATCCTGACGTCGTCGAGGTCCTGGAACCTCGACTGCGGCTCGCTGCGCCGCATCAAATAGACCGTATCCGCTGTCATGTCGTGAGGTTACCCGTCGCAAGGGATTCCGCAAGCATCGGCGAACGCAGCCTACCCGCCCCCCCGCAACCGCCGCGCCCCGCCGAACCGGTTGAGGAAGCGCGGCTCCTTCTCGGGGGCGATCCGCACCACGAGGTGGGTCGCCCCCTCGCCGTCCTCGCGCCGGTCGAGGACCTCGGCGTTCTCGTAGAGCCAGTGCAGCTCGGCGCCCTGCGCCGGCTCCAGGATCACCGCGAAGCTCGTGCGCGCCTCGGCGATGCGGGCCTCGATCCGGGCCATCAGGCGGTCGATGCCCTCGCCGGTGAGCGCCGAGAGCAGCACCGGTCCCGCGCTCTGCCCCCCGTTCGACCGGCTCAGGTTGAGCAGGCGCTCGCGCTCGGGCGCGTCGAGGAGGTCGGCCTTGTTCCAGACCTCGATCACCCGGTCGGTGTTCGGCTCGATGCCGAGCTCGGTCAGCACCTGGGCGACGTCGGCGCCTTGAGCCTCCGCGTCCTCGTGGGCGATGTCGCGGACGTGGAGCAGGATGTCGGCCTCGATCACGTCCTCCAGCGTCGCCCGGAAGGCGGCGATCAGCATGGTGGGCAGATCGGAGATGAAGCCGACGGTGTCCGACAGGATCGCGGTCTCGCCGTGCGGCAGCTTGATGGCGCGCGCCGTCGGGTCGAGGGTGGCGAACAGCATGTCCTCGGCCAGCACCTCGGCCCGGGTCAGGCGGTTGAACAGGGTCGACTTGCCGGCATTGGTGTAGCCGACGAGCGCGACGATCGGGTACGGCACCCGGCGCCGGGAGCGGCGGTGCAGGCCGCGGGTGCGGGTGACGGTCTCGAGCTCGCGCTCGATCCGGGTCATCCGCTCCTGGATCATCCGCCGGTCGGCCTCGATCTGGGTCTCGCCCGGGCCGCCGAGGAAGCCGAAGCCGCCGCGCTGGCGCTCGAGGTGGGTCCAGGACCGCACCAGCCGGCTGCGCTGGTAGGCGAGGTGCGCGTGCTCGACCTGCAGCGTGCCCTCGCGGGTCGAGGCGCGCCGCCCGAAGATCTCCAGGATCAGGCCGGTCCGGTCGATGACCTTGACGCCCCAGGCCTTTTCCAGGTTGCGCTGCTGCACCGGCGAGAGCGCGCAATCCATCACCACGAGGCGGATGCCGTCGGCCTCGATCCGCCCGGCGATCTCCTCGACGCGGCCCTTCCCCAGGAAGGTCGAGGGCCGGATCTGCTGCACGGTGACGAGGAGCCGGTCGGCGACGTCGAGCTCGATCGCGGCGGCCAGGCCCACCGCCTCGTCGAGGCGGGCGAGCGGCGCCCGGGGTTCGGCTCCGGCGTCGCGCCGGGTCTGGTAGGGGCCGATCACCAGCGTGCGGGTCTCGGCCGCGATCGCGGCTTCCGGCTCGGCCTGGCGTTGCAGGCGGATCTCGCCCGGTGTCCGCGGTTCCATCGTGTCTCCGGCTGCTCCCGAAAAAGGCCGGGAGTCCATCGGACAGAGGTTGGATGGAGCGGGGCCGGAATCAAGCGGCGGCAGGGGTGCGCCCGACGAAAAACAGGCCGCACGCGGCGGCCTGGATGAAGTCGGCGTGCCGCTCGGGCGGCACGGAGGCGCGGCGGCGGGCCGGCGAGGCCCGGCCGCGCGGGGTGCTGGCCGCGAGCCGGCGGCGGGATCAGGCCTTCTCGGCCCCCTCCTCGCCCTGCTCGAACAGCTGCACCGGATGGCCCGGCATGATGGTCGAGATCGCGTGCTTGTAGACGAGCTGCGAGTGCCCGTCGCGCCGCAGCAGCACGCAGAAGTTGTCGAACCAGGTCACGACACCCTGCAACTTCACGCCGTTGACCAGAAAGATCGTCAGCGGAATCTTGTTCTTGCGAACGTGGTTGAGGAAGGTGTCCTGCAGATTCTGAGCGCGTTCGCCCGCCATTCTTCTTGTCCTTTGAACCCGCTGCCAGTCCCTGTTGACGGGTCGGTCCGTGTTGTTGTGCTGCGGGAGGCGCGGCGCGCCGCCCCGGGAACCGGCCGCCCCATTATCACGGTGAAGCTCGCCCGGGCGCAAGTGCAGACTGGCCGCAGGGAAAGCTCCCCGGGCCGCCGAACCGCCGTATCCGGCCTTGCGCGCGATCCTGTCGCGTCCCGGCCACAGGCCCGCCTAGCAGAAAGCCCGGGGTCTGGCACCGGGAAATTGTCGGCACCGAGAAAACTTGGCACCGAGAAACCTTGGCACCGAGAAAACTTGGCACCGACAAAAGCGGAGCCGGGGCAAGGGCGGCCCCGGCCCGCGCCCTCAGGCGCCGATGCCGAGCGACTTGAGCTTCCGGTGCAGGGCCGAGCGCTCCATGCCGATGAACTCGGCGGTGCGGGAGATGTTGCCGGAGAACCGCGCGATCTGCGCCACCAGGTACTCGCGCTCGAAGATCTCGCGCGCCTCGCGCAGCGCCAGGCTCATCAGCTTCTCGCCGCCCGCCCCGCTCGGGGTGGTCGGCACCAGCGCGCCGACCTCGCTCGGCAGCATCTCGGTCGTCACCTCGGTCTCGGGATCCCCTTGGGTGAGGATCATCAGCCGCTCGACGTTGTTGCGCAGCTGGCGGACGTTGCCGGGCCAGTCGTGCGACTGCAGCACCGCCATGGCGTCGGCGGCGATGCGCCGTTGCGGCAGGCCGGTGGCGCCCGAGATCTGCTCCATGAAGAACGTGATCAGCTCGGGCACGTCCTCGCGCCGCTCGGCGAGCGAGGGCACCCGGATCGGCACGACGCTGAGGCGGTGGAACAGGTCCTCGCGGAAGCGCCCGCCGGCGATCTCCTCCGCGAGATCGCGGGACGAGGACGAGATGATCCGCACGTCGACATGGACCCGGGTGGTGCCGCCGACGCGCTGGAAGTTCTGGTCGACGAGGACCCGCAGGATGCGGTTCTGGGTCTCGCGCGGCATGTCCGCGACCTCGTCGATGTAGAGGCTGCCGCCATGGGCCTCCTCGAGCGCGCCCACCCGCCGCGGCTTGCCGTCGGCCGCCTCGACGCCGAACAGCTCGGCCTCCATCGTCTCGGGGGTGATCGTGGCGGCGTTGATCACCACGAAGGGGCCGTTGGCCCGCGACGAGGCGGCGTGGATGGTGCGGGCCGAGAGCTCCTTGCCGGAGCCCGGCGCGCCCGCGATCATCACCCGGGCGTTGGTGGGCGCGACGCGCTCGACGGTCTGGCGCAGCTGGTTGGCCGCCACCGAGGCGCCGACGATGCGGCTCGCCTGGCCGGAGCGCGCCTTGAGGTCGCGCACCTCGCGCTTGAGGCGCGAGGCCTCGAGCGCCCGCTCGGCGACCAGGATCAGCCGGTCGGCCTTGAACGGCTTCTCGATGAAGTCGTAGGCGCCCGCCTTGATCGCCGAGACGGCGGTCTCGATGTTGCCGTGGCCCGAGATCATCACCACCGGCAGGTCCGGGGCCTGGGCCTTGATCACGTCGAGCACCTGGAGCCCGTCGAGGCGCGAGCCCTGGAGCCAGATGTCGAGGAAGACGAGGTGCGGGCGGCGCGCCTCGATCGCCGCCAGCGCCTCGTCGGAGGAGCCGGCGGTGCGGGTGCGGTGGCCCTCGTCGTCGAGGATGCCGGCGACGAGCTCGCGGATGTCGGCCTCGTCATCGACGATCAGAATGTCGGCGCTCATGGCTTCAAGGCCTCCCCGCGACGCGGGCGGCGGGCCTGAGGCCCCGCACCCGGTGCTGTGTCGAATTGGGCTGTCGGATGGGCGTTCGTGAGGTCCGGCGCTCCCGGCGGCGGGCCGGGGGCGTCACGCGGCGGGCTCCGGCGAGGTCGCCGGGGAGCCCGGTGCCGGCTCCGGGGACCTCGCCGGCCGGGCCGGGCCGGCCTCCGCCGGCGCGTCGCGGCGCATCTCCCGCAGGACGCGCATCCGCACCTGCCCGCCGCGCCCGCGCGGGTTGTCGTTCAGCTCGATGCCGCCGCCGTGCTCTTCCAAGACCTTGCTCACGATCGCCAATCCGAGGCCCGTGCCCCCCTCGCGGGTGGTCATATAGGGTTCGAGCAGCCGCTGGCGCCCTTCCTGCGGGAATCCCTTGCCGGTATCGGTGATCTCGATCACCGCGGCCTCGCCCTCCTCGTAGAGGCGCACCGCGACCAGGCTCTCGCCCCGCACGTCCTCGGGCACCGCCTGCACCGCCTCGACGGCGTTCTTGAGGATGTTGGTGATCGCCTGCGACAGGAGCCGGGTGTCGAAGGCGGCGCTGACCCGGGCCTCGCCCTCCTGCAGCGTGAAGGCCACGTCGGGATGGGCCACCCGCATCATGAACAGGTTCTGCTTGACGATCTCGGTCAGGTCGTTGCGGGCGATGGCGGGCTTGGGCATCCGGGCGAAGGACGAGAACTCGTCCACCATCCGCTTGATGTCGTCGACCTGGCGCACGATCGTGGCGACGCACTGCTCGAAGATCTCCTTGTCGGCGGTGATCACCTTCCCGTACTTGCGCCGGATGCGCTCGGCCGAGAGCTGGATCGGGGTCAGCGGGTTCTTGATCTCGTGGGCGATGCGGCGGGCGACGTCGGCCCAGGCCGAGGTGCGCTGGGCGGTGACGAGGTCGGTGATGTCGTCCAGGGTGACGACGTAGCCGCGGTCGCCGTCCTGCGACTGCTCGCTCGTGGTGCGCACGTCGATGGTGCGCTCGCGGCCGTTGCGGGCGATCTGGATCTGCTGCTGGGTCGGGCGGGCGCGGGAATCCCCCGGCAGGCCGCCGAGCTCGGGGATCACCGCCTCGAGGGGCTCGCCGACGAGGTCGGCAACGGAGCGCCCCAGCATCCGCTCGACCGACGGGTTGGCGATGGTGATGACGCCCCGCCCGTCGACGCCGATGACGCCGGCCGGCACCCCGGCCAGCACCGCCTCGGTGAAGCGGCGGCGGCTGTCGATCTGCTCGCTCTGCTCGATCAGCGTGGCGCGCTGGCGGCTGAGCTCCTGGGTCATCTTGTTGAAGCTCTCGCCGAGGTGCTGGAGGTCGCCCTCGGTCTTCCGGAACGGCACCTGGGCGTAGTAGTTGCCCGACGCGACCTGGTCGGCGGCGTTGATCAGCCGGCGGATCGGCGTCACGAAGCGGTTGGCGAAGTTGAGCCCGAACCACACCGCCGACAGGAGCGCGATCAGCGCGATCAGCGCGAACATCGTCGCGAAGGCGATCTGCACGCTGCGCCGCCCGGCATCGATGGTCAGGAACTCGGTCGCGGCGGCCCGCGACACGCCCGGGAACTCGACGGCGAGCCGCGTCACCTCGCGCTCGACCAGCAGGAAGGCGTCGTCGTAGGCCGGCAGCTTCATCAGCGTGCCGAAGACCCGCCCCTCCCGCGGCAGCAGGCAGGTGGCGTCGGGGGATTTCGCCGCCTCCTCGAAGTCGCTGGCCGAGGGCAGCGGCGGGTCCTTCAGGATGTCGATGTTGGCCCGGGCCACGGTCTCGGTCGGCGAGCGCATGATCCGGGCGATCGGCAGGCCGAGCGAGGCGGCGCGCGCCGTCATGAAGCTCTCGAACCAGGCCCGCTCGACGTCGAAGGCGGGGCGCGCCCGGGTGAGGTCGTCGGAGAGGATCCGCGCCTCGCGGGCGAGGCTCTGGCACTGGTTGGTCAGGTAGGCGTCGGCCACGTCGACCGACATCAGCACGACGTTGCGCATCCGGTCGGAGAACCAGGGCGACAGGCCGCGCTCCAGCGTGATCGACGCCACCACGGCGAGCAGCACCGTCGGCAGGGTCGCGATCAGGCTGAACAGGCCGACGATGCGGGTGTGGAGCCGGGCCGCCGCCGCGTTGGTGCGCCGGGCCCGCAGGAAGACCCGCGCCTCCCAGGCGATGACCACGACGAGCAGCAGCACCAGGGCGACGTTGCTGAGCAGCAGCGCCACCACCACGGTGTGGGTCGGCGCGATCGCGGTGGCGCCGACCAGGATCAGGAAGGTGGCGAGCGCCAGCGCCAGGGCGACGCTGACCGCCAGCGCCCCGAACCAGCCCGGACCCCGCGGCGCGGCGTCCGGAACCGATCCGGGCGGGAGCGGTCCGGCGAGGTGGCCGGCCGGGCCGGAAGGGGGCGCCGGAGCCCGGGGGCGTCGTGTGAACAGCATCCGTGGTGCAAGGCCACTACAGTGTGGCGAAATTAATACGGATGCCGCCGCGGCGGTCATCAGGGCCGCCGGCGGCGTCGGGTCCGCGCGGGGTCGAGCCACCGGATCGGCCCGTATGGGATCGATCCTCGGGATCGGTCCTCGGGGATCAGGCCCGCTGCGGGACCGGGACCGGCCTGCGCGTCGTCAGGCGGCCTGGGTCGAGCGCGGACGACGGACGACCGGCTTCTGGCCCAGCCCGATGCTCTTGGCGAGTTCGGAGCGCTGGGCGGCGTAATTGGCGGCGACCATCGGGTAGTCCGGCGGCAGGCCCCACTTCTGGCGGTACTGCTCGGGGGTGAGCCCGCGGCCGGCCAGGTGGCGCTTCAGCGTCCGGTACCGGCGCCCGTCCTCGAGGCTGATCAGGTAGTCGGGCGAGACGGTCTTCTTGATCGGCACCGGCGGGGTCAGCCGCTCGGGCTCCGCCGGGGCGGCCGCGCCGAGACGGGCGACCGCCTCGTGGACGCTGCGGATCAGGCTCGCCAGCTCGCTCACCGGCACGCTGTTGTTCGACACGTAAGCCGACACAATATCGGACACCAAGCCGATCATCTGGGGCTCTTCGCCGTGGTCATGTGTACTCATGTGGTCCTCTAGAAATGCCGCCCCCTGTCCGAGGTGATGGATGTTACGCCGGTCTGCGTCAACTGCAAGCTGTCTCGGTCACCATAAAGGATCGTTCTGCTTTGACCGTCTTTTTCCGTAGCGGCGGGCGCCGGGCGGTGCGTCGCCGCGGGACGCCGCTGCCGGCCGCCGCGGAGGCTTGCGCGCGCCACCGCGTCGAAGAGGAAAATCTCTTTCGAGGCAATGGCTTGACATGCCGCCCGCGGTCGGTCGGCCGGCCCGGTCCGGGCTTCCCGCAGGGGGGCGGACGCCGCCGGAGCGGCGCCGGGGCGTCACTTAACAATTGGTAAAAACTACAAAACAATAGTTCGCCGACTGTCCAAACCCCGCGCAGAGTCCCAATCCAGGCGCCGCCGGGTCGGCCACGGCGACCGCGGCTGATCGCTCGACATCGTGTCGTCCCGCTGCGATTTCGCCCGCGGCCGCCTCCGATCACGGTCCGGTACGGCATTCTCTAGATCTAACGAGACGTCAGCCGCGCGCGGCCAGCCGGATCGACTGATCAATATGTCGGGTATGGACGGTCTTTCATTGTCCAGAACCCGCCCTGACGCATCGGAAACGCGGGGTGCTGGCCCGGCGGGAAGACTTCGTCCGAACTATGCGGGCGGGCGCGCCTGTACTCGGACGAGCCGATACGAGGGGCAGTACCCTCGAACCGGCGCCGTGACGATCCGGCCTTGCCGGATTGTCCTGCCTCTTGTTCTTTGGTACCCCCCTCATCGTCGGGGACCAAGAAGTTGCGTCGGAATGCCGCGCCGGACCGGGCGGGTTTCCCCCCGGTTCCACATCCGGCCTCGCCCGGCCGCCGTCAGCGCGGGGTGCGGAACACCTGCAGGTCGAGGTCGCGGACCTTCTTGCGCAGGGTGTTGCGGTTCACCCCCAGCAGCTCGGCGGCGCGGATCTGGTTGCCGCGGGTCGCCGCGAGCGCCGCGCCGATCAGCGGGCCCTCGATCTCGCGCAGGACCCGGTGGTAGAGGCCGGGCGGCGGCAGCGTGTCCCGGTAGTTGGAGAAATACTCCGACAGGTGCCGCTCCACCGCCGCCGAGAGGCCTTCCGCCTCCCCGTTGCCCTTGCGCCCCGCCCCGCCCTGGGCGGGCGCGGCGAGCGGCAGGGTGTCGAGCTCGGCCTCGATCACCGGGCCGGTGATCGTCTCCTGCGGGTAGAGCGCCGCGAGGCGCCGCACCAGGTTCTCGAGCTCGCGCACGTTGCCGGGCCAGCGGTAGCGCTTGAGCTTCTCCATGGCGTCGCCGTCGAGCTGCTTGCGCGTCAGGCCCTCGCGCTCGACCAGCACGAAGAAGTGGCGCACGAGGTCCGGCACGTCCTCGGAGCGCTCGCGCAGGGCCGGCAGGCGCAAGGGCACCACGTTGAGGCGGAAGAACAGGTCCTCGCGAAAGATCCCCTGCTGGATCGAGACCCGGAGGTCCTTGTTGGTCGCCGCGATGATGCGGACGTTGGTCTTGATCGGCACCCGGCCGCCGACGGTGGTGTACTCGCCCTGCTGGAGCACGCGCAGCAGCCGGGTCTGGGCCTCCATCGGCATGTCGCCGATCTCGTCGAGGAAGAGCGTGCCGCCCTCGGCCTGCTCGAAGCGGCCGGCGGACCGGGCGGTGGCGCCCGTGAACGCCCCCTTCTCGTGGCCGAACAATTCGGATTCGATCAGGTCGCGGGGGATCGCCGCCATGTTGACCGGCACGAACGGGCCCGAGCGGCGCCGGCCGTAATCGTGGAGCGCGCGCGCCACCAGCTCCTTGCCGGTGCCGGATTCGCCCGTGATCATCACCGTGAGGTCGGTCGGCATCAGGCGCGCGAGCGAGCGGTAGATCTCCTGCATCGCCGGCGAGCGGCCGACGAGCGGGATGTCCTCGTTCTCAGGGGGAGCCCCCGGGGACGCGGCGCCGCGCGGGCGCGACAGGGCGCGGCCGACGATCGCGGTCAGCTCCTTCAGGTCGAAGGGTTTTGGCAGGTACTCGTAGGCGCCGCGCTCGGAGGCGCGGATCGCCGTCATGAAGGTGTTCTGCGCGCTCATCACGATGATCGGCAGGTCCGGCCGCACCCGCTTGATCCGCGGCAGCAGGTCGAAGGCGTTCTCGTCGGGCATCACCACGTCGGTGATGACGAGGTCGCCCTCGCCCTGCGCCACCCAGCGCCACAGGGTGGCGGCGTTGCCGGTCGAGCGGACCTCGTAGCCGGCGCGCGACAGGGCCTGGTTGAGCACGGTGCGGATGGCGGCGTCGTCGTCCGCCACGATGATGTGTCCGTTCGGCATGGCGCTCACTCGGTCTCGGCGGAGGATTCGCGCCCGTCGCGGGCATGCGACATCGGCAGGAGGACGCGGAAGGCGGTGCGGCGCGGGGCGGGATCGCACTCGACGATGCCGCCGTGGTCGCCGACGATCTTGGCGACCAGGGCGAGGCCGAGGCCCGAGCCCTGCGCCTTGGTGGTCACGAAGGGATCGAACAGGTCCGGCAGCAATTCGGCCGTGACGCCCGGGCCGTTGTCGCGCACCGCCACCTCGATCGGCAGGCTCACCCGCTCGCGCGAGCCCGGCACCTGGAGGCGAAGCCCCGTGCGGAAGGCGGTGGAGAGGACGATCTCGCCGTCGACCGCGTCGGCGCCGATCGCCTCGGCGGCGTTCTTGACGAGGTTGAGGATGACCTGGACCAGCTGGTCGCGGTTGCCGAGCACCGGCGGCAGCGAGGGGTCGTAGGTCTCGACGAAGCGGATGTGGCGGGCGAATCCCGACTGGGCCGAGCGCTTCACCTGGTCGAGGACGCCGTGGACGTTGACCGGCCCGCGCTCGACCGGGCGCTCGTCGCCAAAGAGCTCCATCCGCTCGACGATGCGCACGATCCGGTCGGATTCGTCGCAGATCAGCCGGGTCAGGAGGCGGTCGTCCTCGGCGGCCGACTGCTCGAGGAGCTGGGCGGCGCCGCGGATGCCGGCGAGCGGGTTCTTGATCTCGTGGGCCAGCATCGCGCCGAGCGCCACCATCGAGCGGGCGGCGCCCCGGTGGGTGAGCTGGCGGTTCATCTTGTCGGCGATGGTGCGCTCCTGGAGCATCAGCACCACGAGGTCGTCGTCGAGATGGGTCGCGAACACGTCGACGCTGCGCTCGACGCCGGTGCGCGGCGAGGCCAGCTCGACCCGGTACTCGCTGACGCTGGCGCGGCGCCGGCGCACCTCGTCGACGAGCGCGATGATCGGCGAGGAGAACGGGATGATGTCGCGCAGGCGCTGGCGCTGCATCATCCGGCGCGAATAGTCGAAGAAGTGCTCCGCCGCCATGTTGACCTGGAGGATCCGCTCGTCCGGACCGATGGTCAGGACGGGCAGCGGCAGGGCGTTGATGATCATCTCGCTCGTCGGGTCGCTCATGAGCGAGGCCTTCCGGGTGCGGGCGGCAGGGGGTGCATCGCTCATCCTATGCGGCCCGAGTCTCGGACCGTGCGGCCCGGGGCTCGGGCCGTGCGGCGGGCTGCGCGGACCGGCCCTCGAAGGCGCGCCGCAGGAGCCGCGCGGCCTCCGCCGGGTCGGTGGTGGTGAGAAGCCGGGTGCGCTCGTCGGGCCCGAGCCCGCCGGCATGGTCGGCATAGGCCGCGAGGTGCTTGCGGGCGTGGCGCACGCCCATCCGGGCGCCGTAGAGGGCGATGAGCCCGTCGTAATGCTCGGCGGCGAGCTCCGCCTTGGCGGCGGCATCCGGCTCCGCGACCGCCTCGCCGGCGAGCCCCGCCGCGATGGCGGCGACGAGCCAGGGCCGCCCGACCGCCGCCCGGCCGATCATCACGGCGTCGGCGCCCGACGCCGCCAGGCAGGCCTGCGCGTCCGCGAGGCTCGCCACGTCGCCGTTGGCGACGAGCGGGATCGCCACGGCCGCGCGCACCGCCCGGATCGCCGCCCAGTCGGCCCGGCCGGTATAGAATTGCTGCCGGGTGCGGCCGTGCACCGTGACGGCGGCGTAGCCCAGCCGTTCGGCCCGCCGGGCGAGGTCGGGGGCGTTGCGGGTGGCATCGTCCCAGCCGAGCCGCATCTTGACGGTGACCGGCACCGAGACCGCGCCGCGCACCGCGGCGAGCAGGCGCTCGGCATGGTCGAGGTCGCGCATCAGGGCCGAGCCGGCCTGGCCGCCGGTCACGGCCTTGGCCGGGCAGCCCATGTTGACGTCGATCACGTCGGCGCCGTTCGCCTCGGCCAGCCGCGCGCCCTCGGCCATCCAGCGCGGGTCGCAGCCGGCGAGCTGGACGACGTGCGGCAGCACGCCCTCGCCCTCGGCCCGCAGGCGCGCCTCCTCGGTGCCGCGGGCGAAATCCTCCGCCGCCACCATCTCGGACACCGTCGCGGTGGCCCCGAGCCGGCGGGCGATGCGGCGCATGTGCAGGTCGGTGACGCCGGAGAGCGGCGCCAGCAGCGCGCCCTGCGCGTGCGGCGCAGCATCGTGCGCCGCCATCCGTGGCAGCGCTGCCGGCCGCACCCCCATGGCCGCCCCCGGCCCCTCGGCGCTCAAATAATGGTCAGTCGTCATTGTGCTCAGCAAATAGCCAAAACCCGGTCGGACGCAAGCGCGTTCGCTCTCCGGCCGGCGATTCGCGTCCGATTTGCGTCGGGGTCGTCCCTCCCGCGGCTTCGCGGGACCGGCGGGCGTCGTGCGAAACCTTCCCTCACGTCGGATCGGATCGCCCGGCCCAGAATAACGGGGCATGGCGTGGAATTGGAAGCGCCGGAACCCCGGACTTTGCTGCAGTGCAGGGCAGCATCCCGGGGCCGAACCGTCGGCCGGGCGCCGCGCCGTCTCCGGTTCCGCATGCGCTCCACGCAACCCCGCGGCGCGGGGCCGGCGGGCCCGCAGCCCGATCCGGCCCGATGACGGTTAGGTGTCCCCTTCCCGCGCGGCACCGCCCTTCCCCCAGTGCATTTGCGTCGAAGGACCGCCGTCGCTAAGGAGCGGGCAATCCCGGGAGCGACCTCTTTGACACTTCCCCAGATCGCCGCAGTGGTCGTCGCCGCGGGGCGCGGCATCCGCGTCGGCGGCGACACGCCCAAGCAGTACCGCCGCGTCGGCGGCCAGGCGGTCCTGACCCGGACCCTGGCGGCGCTCGCCGCCCATCCGGGCATCGGCCGGATCCAGGTGGTGATCGCGGCCGACGCCGCCGCCTTCTACGACGAGTGCCTGGGCGACCTGCCGCCGGCGGCGCAGGCCAAGCTCGCCCGGCCGACGCAGGGCGGCGCCACCCGGCAAGCCTCGGTCCGTGCCGGGCTCGCGGCGCTGGCGCGCGAGGCCGCGCCGGAACTGGTGCTGGTGCACGACGCCGCCCGCCCCTTCGTCGATGACGCGCTGATCGACCGGGCGATCGCGGCGGCGCAAGACCACGGCGCCGCCGTGCCGGGCGTGCCGGTGAGCGACACCATCAAGGTGGTCGAGCCGGACGGCCGGGTGCGCGCGACCCCCGAGCGCGAGTCCCTGCGGGCGGTGCAGACCCCGCAGGCGTTCCGCTTCGCGCTCCTCGCCGGGGCGCACGCGCGCGCCGCGGCGGAGGGGCTCGACGGCTTCACCGACGACGGGGCGCTCGCCGAATGGGCCGGCCTGCCGGTGGCGGTCTTCCCCGGCGACCTGCGCAACCGCAAGATCACCCAGGCCGCCGACCTCGTCGAGGCCGACCGCGCCTTTTCGCCCCCCTCCGAGAGCGACCCCGCCATGACCCTCCTGACCCGCCTCGGCACCGGCTTCGACGTGCACGCCTTCACGGAGGGCGACCATGTCTGGCTCGGCGGCGTGCGCATCCCGGCCGATCGCGGCGTGCTCGCCCATTCGGACGGCGACGTGGTGCTGCACGCGCTCACCGACGCGATCCTGGGCGCGCTCGCCGACGGCGACATCGGCGTGCACTTCCCGCCGAGCGACCCGCGCTGGCGCGGCGCCTCCTCCGACCAGTTCCTCGCCGACGCGGTGCGGCGGGTGAGCGAGCGCGGCGGCGTCATCGATCACCTCGACATCACGGTGCTGGCCGAGGCGCCCCGGATCGGCGCCCATCGCGACGCGATCCGCACCCGGATCGCCGAGATCGCCGGCGTGCCGCTCTCCGCGGTCTCGATCAAGGCGACGACGACGGAGAAGCTCGGCTTCGTCGGCCGGGCCGAGGGTCTCGCCGCCCAGGCGGCGGCCACCATCCGGCTGCCGGAGGCGCGCGCCTGATGTTCGATGCCGCCCTCATCACCCGGGCGAGCGTGCTGATCGCCGCCTATCGCGAGCGCCAGGCCCGCCTCGTCACCGCGGAATCCTGCACCGGCGGCCTGGTGGCCGCCCTGCTCACCGAGGTGGCGGGCTCCTCGCAGGTGGTGGAGCGCGGCTTCGTCACCTATTCCAACGAGGCCAAGGCCGAGATCCTCGGCGTCGACTTCAACCTGATCTCGGCCCACGGCGCGGTGAGCGAGCCGGTGGCGCGCGCGATGGCCGAGGGGGCGCTGGCCCATTCCCGCGCCGACGTGGCGCTCGCCATCACGGGCATCGCGGGTCCCACCGGCGCGACGGCGGCCAAGCCCATCGGCCTCGTCCATTTCGGCCTCGTCGCCGCCGGCCGGGCGACCCGGCACATCGAGCGCCGCTACGGCGACCTCGGCCGCTCCGAGGTCCGCCGCTGCGCCGTCGAGGACGCGCTCGGCTTCCTGGAGATGGCGCTGGAGAAGGTGTGACATGGGATCCGGAAGATTGCTTCCGGATCCCCTATCACCAGCCGGCGCGGCGCTTGAGCGAAGCCGAAATCCGCATTGCGAAGCAATCGATCGGATTTCGTATGAGGGCACGCCCTCACAGGTCCAGCATCCAGGTCTCCCCCACCAGGTCCCGCCCGAAGGAGCGGTGCGCCGCCGCCTCGACCAGGCGGAACCCCGCCTGCGCGTAGATCCGCCGGGCGCTCGTCAGCACGTCGTTGGTCCAGAGCGTGAGCTGCCGGTAGCCGCGCTCCCGGGCCCCCGCGATGCAGGAATCGGTCAGGCGCCGGCCGAGGCCCTGGCCGCGGGCCGAGGGCTCGACGTAGAGCAGGCGCAGCTTGCCCACCCCCTCGGCGCCGCCCGCGGGCACCAGGAAGACGCTGCCGACCACCGCGCCGTCCCGCTCGGCGATCCAGGCCGCGGCCCGGGCCGGGTCGAGGTCGCGCACGAAGCCGGCCAGGATCTCGGCCACCAGGGCCTCGAAGCCCGTGTCGAAGCCGTACTCGGCGGCGTAGAGCAGGCCCTGGCGGTGGGCGATCCAGCCGAGATCGCCGGGCTGCAGGTCGCGCAGGATCGTCGGCGCATCCGACGCCGGGTCGCCGAGCAGGCCGCGCACCCGCGCCATCGCGCCGACGAGGAGCGCCCGGTCGGCGGCGGGCAGCCGGGCGAGCAGGGCCCGCACCTCGGCGCGCGAGGCCGCGTCGAGCGGCGCGTAGGCCGCCCGGCCGGCCTCGGTGAGAGCCAGGACCTGGCGCCGCCCGTCCTCAGGCGCGGCCCGGCGGGTCACCAGGCCCTGGTCCTCGAAGCGCTTGAGCAGGCGGCTGAGATAGCCCGCATCGAGGCCGAGATCCTGGCCGAGGACCGAGGCGGTCAGGCGGTCGCGGTGGGCGAGCTCGTAGAGCACCCGCGCCTCGGTGAGCGAGAAGGCGCTGCGGTGGAGCCCCTCCTCCAGGAGGCCGATCTGGCGGGTGTAGAACCGGCCGAAGGCCCGCACCGCCCCGACCATCGCTTCGTCGACGTCCCCACCCTCGTCCCGCATCGCCGCCCGCCTCCGCTCAGGCCGGCAGGATCGTCCAATCGATTGACTGAGTCAACTATTCGTCGCGCGGTGCCAGCGCCCCGACGAGGTCGCGCACCTGCTTGAGCCGGAAGGGTTTTCGCAGGAAGGCGGCGTGGCCGCCGGCGCGCTCGCGCACGGTCTCCTCGGGCATCGAGCTCATCAGCACGACCGGGATGCCCCGCGTGCCCGGGTCGCCCGCGAGGGCGGCCAGCATCGCGGGCCCGTCCATCACCGGCATCATGAAGTCGAGGAAGATCAGGTCGGGCGGGTCGGCGGCGACGCGGGCGAGGCCCTGGCGCCCGTTGGCGGCGGTCGCCACGGCGTGGCCGTCGTCGGACAGGACCGCGTCCAGCAACTCGGCGATGCCGAACTCGTCGTCGACGATGAGCACCCTCGCCACGGGCCTACTCCCCGCCGCGGCTCGGGGCGTCCCGGTCGGCCAGGATCGCCTCGGCGCGATCGGGGCCGTCGTCGATCGCCAGGCCGCCGGGGCGAATGTCGAAGACGCGCAGGCGGGGGTCGATCCGGGCGTCCCGGACCTTGGCGACGGCGATCAGGCGGTGGCGGCCGGAGCGCAGGGCGCAGGAGCGCATCAGCACGACGTTCTCGGCGACGCTGGAGGTCTGCCGCAGGGAGCCGCTGCCGGAGGGCGCATCGACGAAGGTGCCGCGCAGATCGGTTTCTCGGGTGTACATCGCCGTCACGCCCAGCGCCCTCAGCTCCGCCGTGAGAGCGGCGAAGATGCGGACGATCCGGTCCTGATCCCCTGCGATCCGGCTCATCGCGTCCAGACCGTCGATGAACACGCGCCGGACCCCCCGGTTCCGGATGTCGCCCAGGAGATCGTCGCAGACCTCGTCGATCAGCCCCTCGGTGGCCGGCTGCCACATCACCCCGACCCGGCCCCCCTCGATCAGGCCGGCGACCGGCAGCGCGAGCGCCCGCGCCTTGGCGAGGAGCGCCGCCTCGCTCTCGTAGAAGCCGCAGAGCAGGCCCGGCGCCTCCGGGTCGGCGCCGAGGAACTGCAGGCCGAGCGTGGTCTTGCCGATGCCGGCGGGACCGCCGACCAGGGTGGTGGAGGCGTGCGGCAGGCCGCCGCCCAGCATCGCGTCGAGGGGGGGCAGGCCGGTGGTCAGCGCCGGCCCCTCGACAGGGTCGCGCCGGCTCGGCACCCGCAGGCGCGCCTCGATGCGGGGAAACACCCGGACCCCGTCGTCGGTGATGCGGAAGGCGTGGCGCCCGCGCAGGAAGCCGCCGCCGCGGAACTTGCGCACCTCGATCTCGCGCTCGGCCCGCCACCCGGCGAGGCGGCTCGACAGGACGATGAGCCCGTCCACCATCGTGTGCTCGGCCGCCACCAGGTCGGCCCCGGCCGAGGCGCTGGTGAGCAGGAGCGCGGTGGCGCCGGTGGCGGCGGCCTGGGTCTGCAATTCGTGGATGAAGGTCTTGAACTCGAGGGTCGAGGCGGCGGTCTCCTCCGCCGCCACCAGCCCGTCGAGGACGACGAGGCTCGCCTCGCGGTGGGCGGTCTCCCGCCGCAGCAGGGTCAGGAGGCCGGCCAGCCCCTCGTCCTGCAGGGTGCGGAAGGCGCTGAGATACGTGATCCGGTCGGGGATCAGGTAGGGCCGGAAGAAGCCGAGCGGCGCGATGTGGCCGAGCATCCGCGCGTGGCTCTCGGCCAGCAGCGTGACGTAGAGCGCCCGGTGCTCCGGCGGGGCGCCCGGATCCTCGTAGGCGGGCGCCGCGCCCGCATGGGTGTAGCAGGCCTGGTTGCCGAAGATGGTTTTCCCCGAGCCGGGCGTGCCCTGGACGATGTAGACGCCGCCGCGAAACAGCCCGCCGCCGAGGATCTCGTCGAGGCCGGCGATTCCCGTCGGAACCCGCTCCAGCCCGCCATAGGCCCCGGCCTGCCCCATGCTCGGTCCCGCCCCCGTCATCCGCACTCTCGGCCTCGTGTGGAATTCATCGACCCCGCGCGGGATCGTCGATCCCTGCCGGGATCGCCTACCCGTGCAGGGGAAGCGTTACCGTGAAGGTCGCGCCTTCGCCAGGGCCGCTCTCGAGCGCGACGCCCCCGCCCATCGCCTCGGCGAGGCGGCGCACCAGCCACAGCCCGACCCCGAAGCCGGTCGGCGCCGTGCCGGGATCGGCCACCGCGCGCTCGAACCGCTCGAAGATCCGGGCCTGGTCGGCCTCCGGGATGCCGACGCCGCGGTCGCTCACCCGGATCCGCGCCACCGCGCCGTCCCGCGCCGCCGCGACTGCGATGGCGCCGCCGTCGCCGTACTTGATCGCGTTGGTGATCAGGTTGTCGAGGATCTGGTCGAGGGCGAGGCGCTCGCAGGACAGCACGAGGTCGTCCGGCACCGCGACCGCGATCGCGCTGCCGGCATGCGCCGCCATCGGCCGCAGGCTCTCCACCACCTCGTCCACCACCTCGGCGAGCGGCACGGGTATGGCCAGCAGCGCGAGCTGCCCGGCCTGCGCCCGCGACACGTCGAGGAGGGTGGTGGCCCGGCGGATGTAGCGCTCGACGAGCCAGTGCAGCTGCGCCAGCCCCTGCGCCACCCGGCCCTCCGGCGCGTCGCGCTCGGCGGCGGCGCGCAGGCGCTCGACCTGGCCGAGGATCGGGGTCATCGGGTTGCGCAGCTCGTGCGCCATGCCGGCCAGGAACGCGTCGCGCTCGGACAGGGCACGGCGCAGGGCGCCGACCTCCCTTCGCAGGGCGTCGGCCCCGTCGGCCTCCGCCGTCTCGGCCAGGATTCGCTCCGCCCCGCTCATGCGCGCGGCCGCCCGCTCCCGACGGGAGGCGTCCGGCCGGGAAACCGGCGGGCTGTCCGGTTCGGCGGCGTGGGGGGCGAGGTCGGCATCACCCGCACGGCATAACAAATCGCGGCCGGGCAGGCGAGCGCCCGCCCGCATGCCCGAAGGGTCCTTCCCGCTCCGGTTCCTGCGAGAGAAGGTCGCGGGTCAGCGCCGCGGCGCGTCGACCGAGATCACCCGCGCGCCCCCGACCCGCCGCTCGCCGCCGTTGATGACGTAGAGCACCGGATCGGCCTTGGGCTGGGGCGGGATACCGGCGACGGTCGGGATGCCGTAGGTCCCCTCGCCCCAGGCCGACGGGACGAGCTCGCTCGGCCGCGGCAGCTTGAAGTAGGGCTCGGCGACGAAGCCGGGCTCCAGCACGCCGTTGGCGCCGTAGAGCCCGAGGGGGCCGGCGAAGGTGGTACCGCCATAGGCGGCGAACCGCCGACCCGCGAAGCCCCGGCCGGCATGGCCCCTGCCCGCGAAGCCCCGCTCGCGCAGCGCCCCGATGCGCCCGTGCCGCCCGCGCACGTCGTAGATCGCGGCGCGGCCGCCCTGCGGCCCGACATGCGGCTGCCCGACGCCCGCCCGGCCGCCTCCGCCGAGCGGCTGCGCCGCGGCGCCCGTGCCCGTGAGGGCCGCGGCGGCGAGGGTGAGGACGATCAGGTCGCGACGCATGGTGTGTCTTCCCGGCTCCCGGCAACTCGCAGGTTCAATGCCGGGGTGCCATCCTCGTTCCCGCGGGGGAGCCGCGCCAGCCGTGGCAGAGTGCGGATGCTTATGAAAACAATCGGTGCTACCGAGACGGAGGCCGCTCGATAGCGCCCGCCGACAAATTAGACCCTTGTACTTCGGAGAGGTCAGAGTCGGGAAAAATTTCCTCCTCGCGCAAAATAGGCTTCAGAGGAATACAATGGCTCGCTTCGTTCATCTCGCCGATAGCCGGACCGGCAGGGCTATCCGGCGCAGCGGCTTGAAGGCGTCCAGGCACGGAGATGGGGGCTGGGTGTCTTCTGTGTCCCCATCGTGCCCGATCATGCTCATACGTTTCAATGGGCTCGTGAGCTTCGTGGGCGTTGTGCGAATATGTATATATCCGTGTTTTTTGGAATTCCGGACCAAGAGATTGTTCTCATGGGTCACTATCTCAGTGAAAAAACGGGAATCTCCGCTGCAGGAGCGCACGATTTTTTCCGAAAGGCTGCGAACCCATTCGGGTATGAGGTCGTCGTGCCAAGAAGCATCGCGCCCGCCGAAATCAGGAATATTAGACCCGCTGCCCGGATCGTCGGATGGCGGTTCTCCCCTGATGCGAAAGGGCGGCGGCCGTATTGGCCTTATCCCGGAACACGGAACGCTGCCAAAATGAGGCGGGCAATCGAAAAAATATATCTTTCGTAGTGTACTCGCGCTTCAATCAATAATAAATAAAAATAAATTTACAATAAATCATTATCATAATATATTTATTTTAACAAATATTTTAAATAAATTCAATTTATATCTTACAAATCATTATCAATCGGTTGGCTTCTGTCGCTATCGTCTCTCCATTTCCAGCGCGGATCGGCGGCGGTTGCGCGTCTTCCGGCCCCCCGACGGAAGTCTCACGACCTAAGTCTCACGACGAATTGTCGAATGGGCTCCGGGATAAGGCTGGCTTAACGATTCGTGTGAGCGGCGCGGACCACGCGCGAGCGGGCGGTTCCCATCCCCCGCCCGGCGTCGACGGCGCCGCCCGAGACCCGGTTCACCATGAAAACGCGACGATCCCGACGCGGCGAAGATTCGCGCGGGCGCGGCGTGCCGTCACCCAGGAAACGCCCTCACAGGAGGAACACCCCATGGCAAGCTCAGCCGCCCTCGGGCAAAGCGGCGATGCCGCGCGCCCGATGACGCGGGAGGAGAAGAAGGTCATCCTGGCCTCCTCCCTCGGCACCGTGTTCGAGTGGTACGACTTCTACCTCTACGGCTCGCTCGCCGGCATCATCGGCGCGCAGTTCTTCTCGTCCTACCCGCCGGCGACCCGGGACATCTTCGCGCTGCTCGCCTTCGCGGCGGGCTTCCTGGTGCGGCCGTTCGGCGCCCTGGTGTTCGGGCGCGTCGGCGACATCGTCGGGCGCAAGTACACCTTCCTGGTCACCATCCTGATCATGGGCCTGTCGACCTTCATCGTCGGCATCCTGCCCAACGCCGCGCAGATCGGCATCGCGGCGCCGATCATCCTGATCGTGCTGCGTCTCGCCCAAGGCCTGGCGCTCGGCGGCGAGTACGGCGGGGCCGCGACCTACGTCGCCGAGCACGCGCCGCACGGCCGGCGCGGCTTCTACACCAGCTGGATCCAGACCACGGCGACGCTCGGCCTGTTCCTGTCGCTGGTGGTGATCCTGGCGGTGCGGTCCTTCACCGGTGAGGCCGCCTTCGCCGAGTGGGGCTGGCGCATCCCGTTCCTGGTCTCGGTGCTGCTGCTGGGCATCTCGCTCTGGATCCGGCTGCAGCTCAGCGAGTCGCCGGCCTTCCAGCGCATGAAGGACGAGGGCAAGACCTCGAAGGCGCCGCTGACCGAGGCCTTCGGCCAGTGGGGCAACGCCAAGATCGCCCTCATCGCGCTGCTCGGCCTCGTCGCCGGCCAGGGCGTGGTCTGGTACACCGGCCAGTTCTACGCCCTGTTCTTCCTGCAATCGATCCTGAAGGTCGACGGCTACACCGCCAACCTCCTGATCGCCTGGGCGCTGCTGCTCGGCACCGGCTTCTTCGTGGTCTTCGGCTGGCTCTCGGACAAGATCGGCCGCAAGCCGATCATCCTGGCCGGCTGCCTGATCGCGGCGCTGAGCTTCTTCCCGGTGTTCAAGCAGATCACCACGCTCGCCAACCCCGCCCTCGAGAAGGCGATCGAGAACGTCAAGGTGACCGTGGTGGCCGATCCGGCCCAGTGCGGCAGCCTGTTCAACCCGGTCGGCACCCGGTTGTTCTCGGCGCCCTGCGACCTCGCCCGCGACTACCTCGCCAAGTCCTCGGTGCGCTACACCACCGAGGCCGCGCCGGCCGGCCAGCCGACTCTGGTGCGGATCAACGGCACCGAGGTCCCGTTCGCGGCGGGCGCCCCGGCGGCGGAGTTCAACAAGGCCGCGGCGGGCGCGCTCCAGGCGGCGGGCTACCCGAAGGCGGGCGACGCCCAGGTCGTCAAGATGGCGAACCCGTTCGACATCTTCCGGCCGCAGGTGGCCGGCGTGATCGGGCTGCTCTTCGTCCTCGTGCTCTTCGTCACGATGGTCTACGGGCCGATCGCCGCGGCCCTGGTCGAGCTCTTCCCGACCCGGATCCGCTACACCTCGATGTCCCTGCCCTACCATATCGGCAACGGCTGGTTCGGCGGCCTGCTGCCGGCCACCGCCTTCGCGATGGTGGCCCAGACCGGCGACATCTATTACGGCCTCTGGTACCCGATCGTCATCGCGCTGATGACCTTCGTGCTCGGCCTGCTGCTGGTGCCCGAGACCAAGGACCGGGACATCTTCGACGAGCGGGACACCGCCGCGCGCTAAACTCGAGGATGAGGTGACGAGAGGGGCGTCCGCGGCGAAGGCCGCGGGCGCCCCTCTCGCTTTCAGGACATCCCCGCAGGGGGAACCGACGCCGCTCCCGTCCTCGCCGTCATCCTGGGTCGTCGGCGGTTATGGATGCCGGGCTGCGCGGCCCCGGGACGACTCGGGAGGGGGTCGGGACCGTCGCGCAAAGCCGGGACCGGCGACGGCGAGGGAACGGCCCCTCCACGAAAAAAGGCCCGCCTCCATCGAGACGGACCCCTTCAGGTTGATCAGTGGCGATCGATCACCGGCAGGTCGTGATCCGCCGCACGATCCAGCCCTCGCCGTCGACGAAGAGCTTCCGGCGCGCGGTGAAGCACTGGGCGTCGTCCGCCTCCGGGGCGGTGACGCTCGCGGTGGCGGCGACGTCGCGGGTGGTACCCGTGGCGGCCTTCGGCGCCTTGTCGACCGCCGGCGCGGCGGCGGCGCCGAGCGGGGCGACGCCCGCGGCCAGGGTGGCCAGCACGGCGAGCAGGGGCAGTCGGGCGCAGGGGCGCGCGCGCATGGTCGGTGATCCCATCGGTTGAATGCCGAGCGGCAATGTCGGGCGGAGTGGCCCTGGACCGCCCGCTCTCTGACCGCTCTCTCTTGCCATGGATAAGTCGCGAGCGCCCGAAGAGTTGCGCCGCCAAGGCGCGTCGATCCACAAAACGGTAAACACGGCGGTGCGACGCCGCGGTGACATTCCGCACCCGGTCGCGCAACTTACGCATCGGCAAGGCCGGACCGGCCCTCGACTGTCGCCCCGGTCGCGATCGACTGGGCTGGACCTCGAACCGCGCAAGTCCTCGAGAGTTCCGTCCCGTTTGTGCCGGTATCCCGCGGCCGGCGCACCAGACGAGCCGGCCCTCGACTGTTCCCGGACCTGGCGCGGGATCCGGGCGGGCCGGATCCCCCCGCCGCGTCAGGCCGGGACCGGCCGGGCCTGGCCCGCCTGGCGCTGCACCAGCCAGAGCGAGATGGCGACGTTGAGCAGGTTCCAGCCGATGCCGTTGGCGAAGGCCGCCGCGTAGGTGCCGCTGAGGTCGAAGATCACGCCGGACAGCCAGCCGCCGAGCGCCATGCCGAACAGGGTCGCCATGATGACCACCCCGACCCGACCGCCGGCCTCGCTCGCCGGAAACAGCTCGCGCACGATGATCGCGTAGGCCGGCACGAGGCCGCCCTGGAAGAGGCCGAACAGGGCCGAGATCACGTAGAGCGAGGTCAGCCCGTCGAAGGCGAGGTAGAGGAGCAGCGCCACGCCCTGCAGCACCGAGCCGACGAGGAGCGTGCGCAGGCCGCCGATCCGGTCGGCGAGGAAGCCGGAGGCGATCCGGCTGACGATGCCGAAGCCGAGCATCAGGGACAGCATCTCGGCGCCCCGGGCGACGCCGTAGCCGAGGTCGCCGCAATAGGCGACGATGTGGACCTGCGGCATCGACATGGCGACGCAGCAGGCCAGCCCCGCCACCACCAGCAGGCCCTGGAGGAGGTTCGGCGGCAGCCCGAGCGTCCCGCCCGCCCCCGCCTCCCCGGCGCGCACGACCGCCGCGACCGGCGGGCGCCGGCGCATCAGGAGCGCCAGCGGCAGCATGGTGGCGAGGCAGAACACCCCGATGCCGGCCTGCGTGGCGCGCCAGCCATAGGCCGAGACCGCGTGCTGGACGAGCGGCGGCCACAGGGTGCCGGCGAGGTAGTTGCCCGCGGCGCAGACCGAGACCGCGATGCCGCGCCGGCGCGCGAACCACAGCGAGATGTCGGCCATCAGGGGCCCGAAGGCGGCCGACGAGCCGAGGAGCCCGATCAGGATTCCGTGCGCGAGGGCGAACTGCCACAGGCTCGTCGAGAGCGCGGTGGCGCCGTAGCCGAGGCAGAGGCAGACCGCGCCGAGCGCCAGGGGACCCAGGATGCCGAACCGGTCGGCGAGCTTGCCCATCAGCACGCCCCCGAAGGCGAAGCCGACCATGGTCAGCGTGTAGGGCAAGGCGGCGGCACCCCGGGCAGCGCCGAACTCCGCCTGCACGGCGGGCAGCACCACCACCACCGACCACATCCCGACGCCCCCGATGGTGGTGAGCAGCACGGAGACGACGAGGCGGCGCCAGGCGGCGGCGGAATCGAGCCCGTCGGCGGGCATCGGGCGGGTCACGGGCGTTTCCTCGACTCGTCTTGGCCGGATGGCTTCGCCAACTGAACGGCTTGGCCGAATCGGCTTGGCTTTCCGGGAGTCGTAGCAGCCGGGCGGATCGCCGAGGAGCGATCGGGATGCAACCCCCGCCCGCTTCCGCTCACCCCTCCGCCACCGTCCCGGGAAAGCGCGCCGCCAGGTCGCCCCGCGTCGCCTCCATCCAGCCGCGGCCGCGCTCCGCCCGCGGGGTCGGCAGCGCCACCTCCCCGGCGAGGCGCGCCGGCCGGCCGGAGAGCAGCAGCAGCCGGTCGGCGACCGCGAGCGCCTCCGGCACGTTGTGGGTCACCATCAGGACCGCCGCGCCGCGGGCGGCCGCGCTGCCGAACACGGCGGCCCGCAGGGAGGCGGCCGACGCGTCGTCGAGGGAGACGAAGGGCTCGTCGAGGACGAGGAGGCCGGGCGCCAGGGCGAGCGCGCGGGCGAGCGCGACCCGGCGGGCCATGCCGAGGGAGAGCGCCCGCGGGTAGCGGTCGCGCCACTCGGAAAGCCCGAGCTCGTCGAACAGCCCGTCGAGGGAGCGGCCGCGCTCGGCCCGCGGCAGGGAGAGGCGCACGTTCTCCTCGACGCTGCGCCAGGGCAGGAGCCGCGGCTCCTGGAAGACCATGCCGATGCGCAGGTCCGGCGCGGTCGCGAGGCTGCCCTCGAAGTCGCGGTCGAGGCCGAGCAGGATGCGTAAGGTGGTGGTCTTGCCCGCCCCCGAGGGGCCGATCAGGCACAGGGTCTCGGCTCGCCGCACCGACACCGCGAGGTCGCGCACCGCCTCGACCGGCGCGGCACCGGCCGGGCGGTAGACCTTGCGGCGCACCGTCAGGGTGAGGATCGGGGCCGCCGCCTCGCGGCGCAGCCCGGCGGCGGGAACCTTATCGCCAGCGGCGGGAGTCATCTTATCGCCAGCGGCGGGCATGGGCGTCGAGGGGCTGGAGCAGGAGGGCGTCGACCGCCAGCATCACGGCGCTGAACACGAGGCTGTAGCCGATCAGGGCCGCGACGTCGAAGAGCTGGAAGTAGTACGAGATGGCGTAGCCTACGCCGTCCGGCCGCCCGAGCAGCTCGACCACCAGCACGATCTTCCAGGCGAGCGAGATGCCCGAGCGCGTCGCCGCCACCGCGAAGGGCTCGAGCTGGGGCAGGAGGACGTGGCGGATCCAGGTGCGGCGGTCGTACTGGAAGGCCTGCGCCATCTCCTCGAGGCCGGGATCGAGCCCGCGGGCACCCTCGCGCAGGATCACCGCGACGTTCGGCATCTTGTTCAGCGCCACCGCCAGGATCGCCGCGGTCTCGGTCAGGCCGAGCCAGATATAGGCCAGCACCGTGACGATCAGCGCCGGGGTGTTGAGGAGCACGAGCAGCGGCGTGTCGAGGAGCTTGTCGGCGGTCCGCGAGCGCCCGAGCGCGATGCCCAGCACCGCGCCGCTCGCCATGGCGAGGACGAACGAGGCCACGACCCGCCACAGCGTGATGGCGACGTTGCGCAACAGGTCGCCGGAAGCCGCCTCCCGCGCCACGAACGCCGCCACCGCCTCGGGCGACGGCAGGGTGCGGGGATCGACGAACCGGCTCGCCAGCCACCAGCAGGCCAGCAGCAGGACGGCCGAGGCGAGGCGGGCGAGGAGCGCCGTCAAGCGAGCCGCCCCACGATCGGCCAGCCGACCGGTGCCGTCCTCGGCCCTCCCCTCCGCACCTCGGGATGAGGTCGCGGGTGGGACGGGAAGGGCCTGGTCTCGTGCGCCGGAGAGGGGCTGCCGCGTCGGTCAGCCATTCGGCCCGCCGTCCCAGTACAGCCCGGCCGGCAGGGTCGTGGCGGCCCCGACCAGGCGCTCGCCGCCGAGCCGCGCCAGCACCGCGTAGAGGCGCTCGGCGTCCGCGCGCTCCGCGGCGGCCGGCCGGCGCGGGATGCCCGCGAGGAAGGCGCGCTTGAGGGTGGCGTAGGTGGCCTCGTCCTCCGCCGCCATCAGCGGGCGCACCGGCGCCCAGGCGGCGTCCCCGGCCTCCAGGGCGCGCTTGGCCCGCGACGAGGCGCGGGCGAGGCCCGCGACCGCGGCCGGCGCGCGCTGCAGCAGCGCCTCGTCGAAGACGTAGCCGAGGAGCGCGATCGGCCCCGTGACCCCGAACGCCGCCGCGATGCCGTCGGCGCCGATCAGGCGGCGAAAGCCCCTGGCCTCGAGCCGGGCGCAGAAGGTCCAGTAGAGGAGCGCCGCGTCGAGCTCGCCGGTCTCGAGCTTGCGCATCAGGAGCGGCGGCGCGCCGAACACGGGGCGCGCCTCGCGCTCGAGGTCGAACCCGTCCTTCTCGCGGGCGCGGGCGCGCAGGAGCAGCCAGTTCTTGTCGAGCGGGCCCCCCGCCACTCCGAGGCGCTTGCCCGCGAGGCCGGCGACGGTGGTCAGGGGGCTGTCGCCCGGCACCATCAGGGCGCCCTCGGTCGAGGAATAGGGCAGGAACTTCACCGCCCGGCCCTCCGCCCGCAGGCGGGCGGCCCAGAGCAGGTCGGACACGATGGTGTCGACCTGGCCGCCCTGAAAGGCGATGCGGGCGGCGTCGCTCCCGGCGAGGCGCACGCCCTCGAGGTCGAGGCCCTCCGCCGCGTCGATCCCCTCCGCCTTGATGACCGCCGCCTCCCAGGAGACGGTGCCGAAGGGCAGGAGCCCGACCTTCAGGCTGGCGGGCGCGCCCTGCGCCCGCGCGGCCGAGGGCAGCAGCGGCGCCAGCGGCCACAGCCCGGCCGCCGCCATCAATCCACGCCGTGAGAGCATGGGCGCCCCTCCCTCCTGCCCGGCCCGTCGCCGGTCTTCCCTGCCGCCGGTCTCGCCCGCCGCCGGTCTTCGCCTTGTCAGAGGTAGGCGGCGCGGGCGGCGGCGTCCACCGCTTGCCTGCGGGGGCGCGAGGCCGCACCCTCGGCGGATCGGCCGCCGCCGTCTGTTGGACTCTCGTCCTCTTGTGGACCCTCGTCCTCTCTCGGACTTTTGTCCTCTCTTGGACTCTCATGGGGCGGCGGGCCGGGACGGAGACAGCGCCTGATGCCGAACGACAAAGACGACGTCCTCGCCCCCGAGGCGATCGCCGCGCACCTCGCCGCCCTGCCGGGCTGGCGCGAGGCCGATGGCTGGATCGCCCGCACCTACCGGACGAACAGCTGGAAGGGCACCCTGATGGTGATCAACACGGTCGGCCACCTCGCCGAAGCGGCCTGGCACCATCCGGACCTCACCGCCTCCTATGCCTGGGTCGAGGTGCGGCTCACCACCCACTCGGCCAAGGGCCTGACCGAGAAGGATTTCGCGCTCGCGCGCAAGATCGAGGAGGTGGTCGGCTGGCAGCCGGGGCTGGAGGGCGGCGCGCTGGAGGGGACGCCGACCGATCCGCGCTTCGCCTACATCAAGCACGACCGCTGAGGGCGGCGCGGCGGGGGCGGCGCGCGGGGCGCTGGGCGGCGTGCTCCTGGCGGGCCCGGGCGTCCCGCCCGGCGCGCTTGGCGCCGTAGAGCGCCATGTCGGCGGCGTGAACCAGGTCCTCGAAGGTCATGCCCGGCCGGTGCGGGGCGACGCCGCAGGACATCGACAGCAGGAGCGCCGTGCCGTCGTCGAGGGTGAGCGGGGCGCGGCGCAGGGCCTCGCGCAGGCGCGCCGCCACCACCTGCGCCTGGTCGGCATCGGTCCCGGGGAGCAGGACCAGGAACTCGTCGCCGCCGACCCGCCCGATCGTGTCGGCCTCGCGCAGGCCGGCCCGCAGGACCGAAACCAGGTGGACCAGCGCCCGGTCGCCCGCGAGGTGGCCGTGCCGGTCGTTGACCTGCTTGAACAGGTCGAGGTCGATCGCGACCAGGCTCGGGACCGCCCGGGGATCCCGCATCGCCGCCAGGGCCGCCTCGCGGAACGCCGCGCGGTTGAGCACGCCGGTCAGGCCGTCGGTGGCGGCGATCCGCGCCAGCTCGGCCCCTCGCGCCCGCAGGGCCTCGGCGCTCTGCGACAGGGAGGCGAAGCGGGCGCCCCGGGCGGACAGCGCCGCCGCCACCGGCAGGCAGGTGAGCAGCAGGACGGCGAGGAAGCCCTGGAACAGGGCGGCCTGCTCGTGCGGATCCGGCGTGACCGCGGCGATCGGCCCCTGGCCGCGCAGGGTCGCGAGCGTGCCGATCACCGCGATCACCATCACGGCGGCCTTCGTGCCGAGCCGCCCGACCCGGAACGTCACCAGCATCACCGGGCCGAACAGCGCGAACAGCAGCGGCCGCACGGCGACGAAGAACGCCCCGTAGGTCGCCGCCGCGACCAGGACCTGGAGCCCGACCGCCTCCGCGCGCTGGCGCCAGTCCTTGCTGGCGAAGCACCGCCGGTAGTCGCCGCGCAGGAGCGCGAAGAAGAACGGCGTGAAGATCAGGAGGCCGAGCCCGTCGCTCAGGACCCAGGTGAGGAACGCGGTTTCCAGATCCTGCCCGAACAGCAGCCGGGCGGTGGCCGCGCCGCCGAGCCCGCTCAGCACCGGGGCGATGAGGCCGCAGACCACGATGAAGCGGCCGACGATCGCGGGCGTGACCAGGAGGTCGTCGCCCGACGGTCCTCGAGTCGACGGTCCCCGGCCCGACGGGCCTTCCCCCTCGAGCGCGGGCCGGAGCAGGCTCGCCGCGACGGAGAGCTCGAGGAGGTTGCACGCGCCGAAGAGGAGCGGGCCGGCGCCGAGGCCGCGCGTCACCGCGTTCGCCGCCACGCCGGCGAGGTAGCCGGCGCCGAGCAGGCCCGTCCACGCCCCGGGGCGGCGGTCGAGCAGGGCGGCGAGGACGACGGCGTTGGCCGGCCACACCGTGGCGATGTCGCGGCCGTCGCTGGTGAGGTGGATCGTGCCGGCGGCCAGCAGGAAGGACAGGAATCCGACGAGGCACGCAGTCCGTCTGTCCGTCATCGATCGACTCTTGGGACCAGGGCCGTGATCGACGGCGCTGCCCGACCTTTCGTGCGTAAGATTTTAGCGGACTCGAAGACGGTCATCTAACGATGCGACGGCCTAGCTATAGGTCGAACGGCATAGATTCGTAACGGTAAAGCGGAGATCGGTAGCAGGAGCCATCCCCCTGCAACTCTTGCTCCCTACGACGAAATACTATGAGACGAAGGGATGATCCCGGCCGCCGGCCGGCGCGGCCGTTCCTCGTCGCCCGCCTCGGCCGGGGACGGTCGGCCCGGCGGCCCGGCGCGGATCACGCCGACAGCATCCACGTCTCCCGTCTCGCGCGCTTGGCGCCGTAGAGCGCCATGTCGGCGGCGTGGACGACCTCCTCGAAGCCCATCCCGTCCCGGTGCGGGGCGACGCCGCAGGACATCGACAGCAGGAGTGCCGTGCCGTCGTCGAGGGTGAGCGGGGCGCGGCGCAGGGCCTCGCGCAGGCGCGCCGCCACCACCTGCGCCTGGTCGGCATCGGTCCCGGGGAGCAGGACCAGGAACTCGTCGCCGCCGACCCGCCCGATCGTGTCGGCCTCGCGCAGGCCGGCGCGCAGGACCGAGACCAGGTGGACCAGCGCCCGGTCGCCCGCGAGGTGGCCGTGCCGGTCGTTGACCTGCTTGAACAGGTCGAGGTCGATCGCGATCAGGCTCGGCGGCGTCGAGACGGGGGCCATCCGGGAATTGCGCATCGCCGCCAGGGCCGCCTCGCGGAAGGCGGTGCGGTTGAGCACGCCGGTCAGGCCGTCGGTAGCGGCCAGGCGCGCGAGCTCGGCCCGCTGCGCCCGCAGGGATTCGGCGCTCCGCGACAGGGAGCGGAGGTTCCTGCCCTGCGCCGTGAGCGCCGCCGCCACCGGCAGGCAGGTGAGCAGCAGGACGGCCAGGAAGGCGTGCAGCAGGGTGGCCTGCTCGTGCGGGTCGGGCGTGACCGCGGCGATCGGGCCCTGGCCGCGCAGGGTTGCGACCGTGCCGATCACCGCGATGACCGCCACGGCGGCCTTCGTGCCGAGCCGCCCGACCCGGAACGTCGCCAGCATCGCGGGACCGAACAGCACGAACAGCAGCGACCGCTCGGCCACGCAGAACACCCCGTAGGCGGTCGCGGCGACGAGCCCCTGCAGCGCGAGCGCCTCGGCGCGCCGGCCCCAGTCCTTCCCGGTCAGGCACCGCAGGTAGTCGCCGCGCAGCAGCGCGAAGAGGAACGGCGTGAACACCAGGAGGCCGAGGCCGTTGCCGGTGACCCAGTTGCCGAAGGCGACCGCTGGGTCCCGCCCGGACACCAGCGAGGCGACCGCCGTGCCGCCGAGCCCGCTGAGCGCCGGGGCGACCAGGCCGCAGACCAGGATGAAGCGCCCGACGACGGAGGGCGCGACCAGCATGTCCTCGCCGTTCAGGGCGGGCCGCAGGAGGCGGGCGGCGATCCAGGCCTCGGCGACGTGGCAGAGGCCGTCGAGGAACGGGGCGGGGCCGACGCCCCGCATCGCCAGCCCCGTCGCCACGTTGGCCAGGTAGCCGGCCGCGAGCAGCCTTCCCCAGCCGTCCGGGCGGCGGTCGAGCAGCGCGGCGAGGAGGACGGCGTTGGCCGGCCACACCGCCGCCAAGCCCTGCCCGTCGCCGGTGAGGCGGATCGTGCCGGCCGAAAGGACGGCGTAGAGGAGGCCGACGATGCACTCTGCCTGTCTGGCTGTCACGGAGGGTCCCATCCGGCTCGACGTCCCGCCGCCCAGCAGCGGACCTAACGTCAGGCGGCTGCAATGATGGTCGAGTCGTTGACGGTGGGATAACGGGACGCGGAAAAATCTCGCGAATGCGCGTGATCATGGACTATTTGGCAAGTGAGATGACGGTCATACTGAAGAGATCGGCGTGTCGATCGATCGATCGTTCAATTTTTCCCCGTCATCTCCTTGCGTGAGATCCGGCCGAGAGGCATCGGACCGCGTCCCGGCGTCATCCGCCCGCCCTCACCCGCCGGCACTGCGTCTTGAGGTAGGCGGTCTGCCCGATGCCGGCCCTGACCTCGGAGCGGGCGATGATCTCCTGCCAGCCGGTGGCGCAGCCGATCTCGCTCGCGACCCGGGTCTTGAACACGTCGGTGGCGTTCGCCTCCTCGCAGTCCTGCACCGGGACCGTGTTGGCGCAGATCAGCACCACCGCCAGGAATCCGTTCATCGTCCCCTCCCCCTGCCCAAGACGAGAGATGATGGGGGCCGGCGGGCTCGCGCCAAGCCTGGATCTTTGGACGGGTCCGGATCGTCGACCTGCCTGGATCGTCGATCAGGAGCTTTCTCGCGACGCGGCGCTGCGGTCCGTCCGGCGCGACCTTGCGAACGAATGCCGAGGATCGAGGGGTGGACCCCGTCCCCCTGCGTCAAGGCGGACACTTCACAGTCGACCGTGAGCCGTCGGCGGCGCGCGAATACGGTCGAGCCCACGAGTGTTCCTTCTTGGCGTTCGGAATTGTTGTCTGATCGGCCCTCATGGATCTATGCGTGGTCGATCGCTGGATCCAAATCGGCACTATTTTGCCGTTCTGGCGAATTAGCCAAATATAATCACGATTTCAGTAGGGAATTTACATTTTATTAACGTTCACTGAATACCCGAGCCTATGTAATTAATTCTTTTTGTAGGGGCCTCAGTCCGTGCACCTGGATCGTATTTCCATTCGCGCCAAATTGATTTTTTCTTTCACCTGCGTGCTGCTGTTCGTTCTGGCGGTCGGTGCCGCAGGCTGGAGCGGCATCTCGTCTCTCAGTCATTCACTGTCCCATATCGGTCGAAACAGCCTGCCCAGCGTCGCGACTGCCGCTTCCCTGCGTGCGGCCGCCATCGACGTGCGTGTCAGCGTCGTCAACCACATCCTCTATACGGACGTGGAGAGGATGACGTACGAGGAAGGCGCCCTGGCAAAGAAGATCGCGGTCGTCGCCACTCTCGGCGACGCCTATGGTCCGCTGGTCGGCTTGCCGGGGGAGAGGGAACTCTTCGAGACGTTTCGATCGAACTGGAAGCAGTTCCTCGACAAGCTGCCCGTCGTGGTGATCCTGTCTCGCAACGGCGACAAGTCGCGCGCATTCACGGAAAACGTGACGGTCGTGCGCCCGAGCATCAAGGCCGCGGCGGAGGCCCTGGACGCCATCGTCTCCATGAACGAAGCCGCCGCCGCCGCCACGGTGGCGGCCAGCGAGCGTGCGGTGGCGACGGCCCACACGATCATGACGGCGATCGGCGCGGCGGCCGTGGGCCTGACGCTTCTCGTGACGGCGCTCATCATCGGCAGCATCGCGCGCGGGATCGGCGCCATCGTGCGGCCGATGCAGGCGCTCGCCTCCGGCGACCTCTCGGTGACGGTTCCGCACCGGGGACAGCGGACCGAGATCGGCACGATCGCCGACGCCGTGCAGGTGTTCAAGGGCGGCCTCGTGCGGATGAAGGCGCTGGAAGCGGAGGCCGCGCAGGCCCGGCTCGCGGCGGAGGAGCATCGCAAGCGTGTCATGCGGGAGATGGCCGACGGGTTCGAGAACGCGGTCGGCGGCGTGATCGGCATGGTGTCGTCCTCGGCGACCGAATTGCAGGCGACGGCGCAGCAGCTGACGTCGACGGCGAGCCAGACCGCCAGCCAGTCGAACGCCGTCGCCGCCGCCGCCGAGGAGGCCGCCTCCAACGTCAGCACCGTCGCCGCCGCGACCGAGGAGCTGGGTTCCTCGGTGCAGGAGATCGGCCGGCAGGTCGACGGTTCGGCGGACCTCGCCCGGCGGGCGGTGATGGAGGCCGACCAGGCCGGCACGCAGGTGCAGGAGCTGAGCGCGGCGGTCGCGCGGATCGGCGACGTGGTGGGGCTGATCTCGACCATCGCCGGGCAGACCAACCTCTTGGCGCTCAACGCGACGATCGAGGCCGCCCGGGCCGGGCCGGCCGGCAAGGGCTTCGCCGTCGTCGCCTCCGAGGTGAAGGCCCTGGCGGAGCAGACCGCCCAGGCCACGAACGACATTTCCGGGCAGATCTCCCAGGTCCAGGCCTCGACCGGGCAGGCGGTGGCCTCGATCGGCGGGATCACCGGGCGCATCCGCGAGATCAGCGCCGTCGCCACCTCGATCGCCGCGGCGGTGGAGCAGCAGGGCGCGGCGACGCAGGAGATCGTCCGCAACGTCGCCCAGGCGGCCCAGGGCACCGGCGAGGTGACGGGCAACATCGCCGGCGTGGCCGGCGCCGCCGACGAGACCGGGGCGGCGGCGAGCCAGGTGCTCGGGGCGGCCTCCGAATTGTCGCGCCAGTCCGAGCACCTCACCTCCGAGGTCGCCCACTTCCTCGCCACCGTCCGCGCGGCCTGACCCGGCCGCATCGGCACCGGCGGTCGCGCGACCGGCGCCTTTCGCCCCGCTTCCGGTCCTTCAGGCCGGCACCTCCACCACCAGCCCCGGATCGAAGCTCGCGCCCTCGACCGGGTTGGCGAGGCAGCGGGTGCCGTGGAGCGCGAGGTCGTGGGCGGCGTGGAAATGGCCGGAGATCCAGAGGTCCGGACGGTGGGCCGCCGGCAGATCGGCGAGGAGCGTGGTGGCGTAGAAGGCCGGCACCCACCAGGGCACGCCGGGGGCATCGCGAAAACGGTCGGCGGATTCCGCGATCGGCGGGTGGTGGGTCACCGCGACGGTCGGGCCGGGATGGGGCCGCGCGAGCGCCGCGCTCAGCGCCGCCCGGTCGGCGGCATGGGCCGCCATCGCGGCCCGGGGCGACCAGGGCGTGCCGTCGGCAAGCCGGATCGCCCGGTATTCCCGCGAGCCGGTCGCCGGGTCGGTCATGCGGGCCTCCGCGTAGGCGACCGGGTCGTCGGGGCGGCCCGGCGTGCCGGGGGTAAGCCAGCGCCCGGCGAGCGCCCAGTCGCTCCACAGGGTGGCGCCGACGACGCGCACGCCGTCGAGCACCCGGGCGTCCCCGGCCTGGAGCAGCATCACCCGCTCGCGGCCGGCGGCGGCGTTCTCCGCCGCGACCGCCGCCGCCAGCGCCGCCAGCAATTCGGGGGCGGTGCGGGGATCGCCGGCGGGCGCGTAGCGCTCGTGGTTGCCCGGCACCCACACCACCGGCCGCTCGCCGGAAAGCTGCAGGAGCGCGGCGAGCCCCCGCTCCGGCTGGCCCTCCCAGACGTCGCCGGCGCAGACCAGGAGGTCGAAGTCCCGGGCCGGGGCCGGCACCGCCGCGAGCGGCCGGCGCTCGAGATGCAGGTCGGAGAGCGGGAAGATCCGCATCCTCAGGCGCCGAACAGCGACAGCACCACCGGGCGCCGGTCGAGGTTGTAGACCTGCGCCTCCCGGGCGGCCTTCGCGGCGCGCTCGGCGGCGTCGGCGAGCGCCGCGAGGCGGGCCGGCGGCTCGCCCTGGCGGCGCTCGATCTCGGCGGCGAGCCGGCGCTGCACCGCGTCGAGGGCGGTGGCGTAGAGGGCGTCGGCGTCGCGGCCGGCGAGCCGTTCGGCGAGCTTCAGGGCGCGGCGCCAGTCCGGCCGGTCGCCCTGGTCCATCAGGGCCTCGACCTCGTCCACCACGCCGATCGTGTCGGGATCGAGGAGCTCGATCGCCCGGGCGACCGAGCCCTCGCTCAAGGAGGCCGCCCGGTCGATCAGCTCCGGCGGCCGCGTCGCATGCGGAGCGCCGAGCCCGCGCAGCACCTGCGCCACCGCCCCGGTCGGCAGCGGCTTGAGGGAAAGGCGCCGGCAGCGCGAGCGGATGGTCGGCAGGAGGCGCCCGGGGGCGTGGCTGACGATCAGGAACAGCGAGCGCGGCGGCGGCTCCTCGATCACCTTCAGGAGGGCGTTGGCGCTGGCGAGGTTCAATTCGTCGGCACAATCGACGATGCAGATCCGGTAGCCGGCATCGGCCGAGGTCGCCGAGAACAGGTGGAGCGCGCGGCGCGCCGCGTCGACGCCGATCTGGGTCGGGATCGTCTTGGCGCCCGGCGCCTTCTGGCGGCGCAGGAGCACGAGGTTGGGATGCGCCAGCCCGGCGACCTGGCGGGCGACCGTGTGGCCGGGGGGCAGCGCCAGGGTGTCGGGCGTGCCCGCACCGTCGCCCCGCGCCAGGAGGTGGCGGGCGACCCGGAAGGCGAGCGTCGCCTTGCCGATGCCCTTCGGCCCGCCGATGAGCCAGGCATGGTGCAGCCGCCCGGCGCCGATCGCCTCCCGGAAGGCGCGCTCGGCCGCCTCCTGGCCGAGCAGGTCATGGCGGTCGCGCGGGCGCGGCACGCCCGGGACATCGCCGATCTCGGCCTCGTCGTCGCGCAGCTCAGGCGGCATCGGAGACCCCCGGGGCGAGGTGCGGCAGCCGCGCCGCGACCGCCGCGCGGACCGCCTGCGCGACGGCATCGGGCGGCTGTTGCGCGTCGATCACGACGCAGCGCCCCGGCTCGGCCTCGGCGATGGCGCGAAAGGCGGCCCGCAGGCGCTGGTGGAACTCCAGGGCCTCGGCCTCGAACCGGTCCGGCGTGACGGCGGCGGCGCGGTCGCGCTGGCGGGCGCGGGCGAGCCCGATCTCCGGGGGCAGGTCGAGGATCAGGGTCAGGTCCGGCCGGGTCGGACCGACCACCACCCGCTCCAGGGCGGCGAGCGTCTCGGGCTCGAGGCCGCCGGCCGCGCCCTGGTAGGCCCGGGTCGAGTCGCTGAAGCGGTCGCAGAGCACCACGGCGCCGCGCGCGAGGCTCGGGCGGATCAGGGTCGCGAGGTGATCGAGGCGCGCGGCGGCGAACATCAGCGCCTCGGCGAAGGGGCCGTGGGGCTTGGCGATGCCGGAGAGCACCGCGGCGCGGATCCGCTCGGCCCGGGGCGAGCCGCCGGGCTCGCGGGTGGTCACCACCTCGCGGGGGCCGCGGTCCGGGCCGGCCCGCAGCCAGGCGGCGAGCCGCGTGATCTGGGTCGACTTGCCGGCGCCCTCGCCGCCCTCGAAGGTGATGAAGCCGCCGGGGCGCGCCGGCGCCTCGGCGGGCGCCCCGGTCACGATCGTCCCGGTCACGACTTGCTGGTGATCCGGCTGAGGGCCTGGCGGAACCAGCCGGTGCCGACCTCGAGCGCCGCGTCGAGGGCGCGCTGGGTCATGGTGCCGGCCGGCACGGCCTCGGCGGTGTAGAGCGGCATGTCGAGCACCACCTGCTCGCCGCGGGTGACCTTGAGCCGGCCGACCTCGCGGCCCTCCTCCACCGGCGCGGTCAGCGGGCCCTGGTAGGTGGCCCGCGCCACCAGCCGGTCGCCGTTGCCGCGCGGCAGCATCAGGCGCACCGGCTTCTTCGTGACGAGGGCGACCCGGCCCTTCTCGGCTCCGAAGGTCTCGGCCTCCGCCACGGTCTCGCCGGCGTTGAAGATCTGGCGCGCCTCGAAGGCGCGAAATCCCCACTCGATCAGCTTGCGGGCTTCCGCGGCGCGGTCGCGGGCGGTCTTGAGGCCGCTCACCACCAGGACCAGGCGCTGGCCGTTCTGCACCGCCGAGCCGGTCAGGCCGTAGCCGGATTCCTCGAGGTAGCCGGTCTTCAACCCGTCGGCGCCGATGTCGAGGGTGAGGAGCGGGTTGCGGTTCTGCTGGCGGATCTTGTTCCAGGTGAACTCGCGCTCGGAAAAGAGCTTGTAGTTCTCCGGGTAGGTCTCGATCAGGTGGATGGCGAGCTTCGCCATGTCCCGGGCCGTGACCTTCTGGTCGGGCGCCGAGTAGCCGGTGGCGTTGCGGAAGGTCGAGCGCTCGAGCCCGATCTCCTTCGCGTGCCGGTTCATGATCTGGGAAAAATTGTCCTCGGTGCCGGCGACGCCCTCGGCCGCCGCGATCGCCGCGTCGTTGCCGGACTGGACCACGATGCCGCGCAGGAGGTCGGGCAGCTTCACCTTGCTGTTGAGCTGGGCGAACATCGACGAGCCGCCGCCGCCCGCGCCGCCGCGGCGCCAGGCGTTCTCGCTGATCGTGAACTCGGTGTCGGGGCCGAGCTTGCCCTTGCGCATCTCGTCGAAGAGCACCTCGACGGTCATCAGCTTGGCCATGCTGGCCGGCGAGAACGGCTCGTCGGCGCCCTTCTCGAACAGGATCGCGCCGGTATCGGCGTCGATCAGGATGGCATGCGGGGCCAGCGTCTGGAAGGCCTGCGCCCAGGCCCCGGACGCCGCGACGGTGATCCCGAGGGCGGCCGCGAGGGCCATGCCCGCGGCGCGGCGCGTCAGCGCCCTGCCCGCTCCGGTGGTCGCTCTCACACGCATCCCCTACCGCTCGAAACCCCGGCCGTCCGGGAAACCCGTCGCACTCTGCCGTCCCGCCCGCGCCCACGCAACCGCGGCTGTGCCGCAGTGCGGGATGGGGAACCGTTTTGGAGGTGGATTCGGGCCCGGATGCCGTTCGTCCGGCTCCGCCGCCTCTCCAGCCTGCGACCTCATCCGGAGGTGTCAGTCGATCCTCGATCGACTGACACCTCCGGATGAGGTCGCAAGGAGGCCCGCGCTCGCGAGGACTGCCCTCAATACATCCCCGCGACCTTCGAGCGCGGCGGCATGCCGGGCTTGCGGCCGGTGTTCTTGGCGTCGCCCTTGGTGTCGCCCTTGGCGTCCTCCCGGTCGCCCTTCTGGGCGCCGGCGAGGCGCAGCGGCGGCGCGATCGGGAGCGGGCCTGTCCTGGGGGCGGCCTTGGCGACGACGGTCGTCGCGGCCTTGCCCCCGGCCGGCGTCGCGGCGGCGTGCATGACCTGCGCCAGCGAGGCGCGGTCCGGCGCCGGATGGCCCGCGAAGGCGAGCGCCTGGCCCGGAGCGGCGGGCCTGTGGGCCGCGGCCGGGGCCGCCGCCGCCTTGGGCGTACGCGCCGCGGCGAGGCCGGGATTGAGGCCCTCGACGGCGGCGACGCGCACCGGCGCCGGCAGGCGGGCGGCCGGCGCCCGGGGCGCCTCGGCGATCCGGACCGGCGCCGGGGCGTGCGGGGCCGCACGGACGGAGGTCGGGCGGGCGGGGGTCACGCGGGCGGGGGTCTCGCGGGCGGGGGTTTGGCGGCGGATCTCGGGCTCGTCCTCGACGGCCTGCGCCGAGGCGAGCTGCACCGGGGCGACGACCCGCGGCTTCTCGACGATCGGGCGCACCGGCTCCGGCTCGGGCTGGCGGAACGCGAACGGCTTCGCGTCGTCACCTGCGTCCGCCACCATGATGTTGGCGCCCATCGGCGAGCCGGCGGGCGTGCCGTCGGTGCGCAGGGTCGCCATCAGCTTGCGGTCGTCGCTGCCGCCGACCGAAGCCTTGCCGACATACTCGACCCGGACCTTGGTGGTGCCGCGGCGGCGGAAATCGAGCGCCTCGGCCACCGCCTGCGACACGTCCATCAGGCGGTCGGCGTGGTAGGGCCCGCGGTCGTTGACCCGCACCACCATCGAGTGGCCGTTCTGCAGGTTGGTGACCCGGGCGTAGCTCGGCAGAGGCAGGGTCGGGTGCGCGGCGGCGACCGAGAAGCGGTCGAAGATCTCGCCGTTGGCGGTCTGGCGGCCGTGGAAGGCGGTGCCGTACCAGGAGGCCAGGCCCTCGCGCACGTAGCCCCGCGCGTCCTGGCGCGGCACGTAGGTGCGGCCGGCCACCACGTAGGGCTTGCCGGTCATCTGCCGGCCGCCGCCCTTCGGGATCTTGTCGTTCTCGCCGTAGAGGCGCGGGCTCGCGGCGACACCGTATTTCGGGTCGATCTCGCGCCCGCCGCTCTTCAGCGCGAGGGTCTTGGGCGTCGGCCCGGCGCAGTTGGCCGCCGCGAGCGCGATTCCCGCCACCAGGGCCCACTTGACGACCGGCACAGGCCGGAGGGCCCCCCGCTCCGTCTCCGGACGCGGAATACCGCTCTTCGAAGATCCCGCCATCGACCCCTCGGATCCCGCGCCGCCGTCGAGGAAGGCTCACCCGTTCCGGGGAGCGGACCTCAGGGCCGCACAGGGTTGCGCTGCACTTGAGCGAAACCCTGCCGGCCCTGCGTAAACGAAAGCGTAACGGTGACCTTCGCGCGAGTCCCGTCCACACCCGTCCACAGGCGGGAGGCCCTACTCCGCCGGATGCGCCACCCCGCGCGGGCCCTCCTCGGCCTTGCGCCCGCGCCGCGCCACCAGCCGCTCGGCCGCGACGTAGAAGACCGGGGTGACGAACAGGGTCAGCAGGGTCGCCACCAAGAGCCCGCCGATCACCACCGTGCCCATCGAGATGCGGGCGTTGGCGCTCGCGCCGCTCGCGACGGCGAGCGGCACCGAGCCGAGGATGAAGGCGAAGGAGGTCATCAGGATCGGCCGCATCCTGAGGCGCACCGCACCCTTCGCCGCGGTCACCGCGTCCTCGCCCTTGGCGCCGAGGTCGCGGGCGAAGGAGACGAGCAGGATCGCGTTCTTAGCCGCCAGCCCGACGAGAAGCAGGAGCCCGATCTGCCCGAAGATGTCGAGGGGCAGGCCGCGCAAAGCCAGGGCGCCGACGGCCCCGAACAGGGCCAGCGGCGTCACCAGGATCACCACGAAGGGCAGCCGCAGGCTCTCGTACTGGCCGGCGAGCAGCAGCACGATCATCACCACGCCGAGCCCGAAGATCAGCGGCGCCCAGCCGCCGGCGATCTTCTCCTGGTAGGCGACCTCGGTCCATTCGACCGCGTAGTCGGCCGGCAGCGCGGTGTCGGCCAGGCGCTCGATCGCGGCGATCGCCGCGCCCGAGCTCGCGGTCTCGGCGGTGTCGACCGCGATCTCGATCGCCGGATAGGTGTTGTAGGACAGGACCGCCGTCGGCCCGCTGACGAAATGCGGCGTGACGAGCGCGCCGATCTGCACCGGCTCGCCGCGGCTGTTCGGCACGGTGAGCCGCGACAGGTCCTGGATCGTGCGCCGCCCTTGAGACTCGCTCTGGACGTAGACCTGGTAGACGAAGCCGAACTTGTTGAAGAGGTTGACGAAGGACGAGCCGACATAGGTGCCGAGCGCGTCGAACAGCGATTGCAGGCTGACGCCGAGCTGCTCGGCCTTGGCGCGGTCGATGTCGAGGCGCAGCTGCGGCACGCCGTAGCTCGTGGTGGCGGTGGCGCCGCCGATCTCGGGCAGCGTCTTCAGCTGGGCGATGAAGCCCTCGGCGGTCTTGGCGAGGGTGAGCCCGCCCGCGCCGCTGCGGTCCTGCAATTCCAGCGTCAGGCCGCCGCGGGAGCCCAGCCCCGGCAGCGGCGACGGATCGACGATGCGCAGCACCCCGTCGGGGTGGTTCTTGAACCGCTTCCTCAGCCGTCCGATCACGTCGGTGACCGTCTCCTCGCGCTGGTCCCAGGGCTTCAGGGTCGGGATCTGGAAGCCGTAGAACGGGGCGGTGACGTCGGCCAGGATGCCGCGCCCGGCGACCCCGATCGTGCCGGCGACGGAGGGCTCGGCCAGAGCGGCGCGTCCCACCTCCTCCACCATCGCGGCGGTGCGGCCGACGGAGGCGCCCTTCGGCAGCGCGATGTCGGCGAAGAAGTAGCCCTGGTCCTCCTGGGGCACGAAGGCGCTCGGGCGGCTCGCGACCATCCAGGCGGTGAGCCCGGCGAAGCCCAGGAACACCAGCCCGGTCGCGACGAGGTGGCGCGACAGGCGCCCGACCGAGCCGACCGCGACCCCGGTCGCCCGGTCGAGGGCGGCGTCGAACCAGCGCAGCGGGGCCCGCCAGCGGCTGCGATGCGCGCCCTTGCCGCGAGGCTTGAGCAGCAGGGCGCAGAGCGCCGGGGTCAGCGTGAGCGACACGACCGCCGAGATCAGCACCGAGATCGCGATGGTGAGCGCGAACTGGTTGTAGAGCTGTCCCGTCAGCCCCGGGATGAAGGCGACCGGCACGAACAGGGCGGCGAGCACCAGGGTGGTGGCGATGACCGGGCCCGCCACCTCGTTCACCGCCTCGGCCGCGGCCTCGCGCGGCTCCTGGCCTTCCTCCATCAGCCGCTCGGTGTTCTCGACCACGATGATCGCGTCGTCGACGACGAGGCCGACCGCCAGGACGAGGCCGAGCAGGCTCAGGGTGTTGAACGAGAAGCCGAGCGCCGCCATCGGCCCGAAGGTGCCGATCAGCGCGACCGGCACGGCGATCGCCGGGATCAGGGTCGCGCGCCAGCTCTGCAGGAACAGGTAGGTGATGACGACGACCAGCACGATCGCCTCGATCAGGGTCTTGATCACCTCGTGGATCGAGGCGTTCACGAACTCGGTGCGGTCGAGGGCGATCTTGTAGTGCAGGCCCGGGGGAAACCGCTTGGCGAGGTCCTTCATGGTGGCGTGGACGCCCTTCATGACCTCGACGGCGTTGGCCTCCGGGTTCTGGTACAGGCCGAGCGAGGCGGCCGGCTTGTTGTCGTAGGTCGAGCGGCTGCCGTACTGCTCCGAGCCGAGCTCGACCCGGCCGACGTCGCGGATGCGCACCACCGAGCCGTCGGGATTGGCCCGGATCACCACGTCGGCGAATTCCCGGGGCTCGGTCAGCCGGCCCTTGGTGACGATCTGCAGCTCGAAGGCGGGGGCGTCGCGCACCGGCTCCTTGCCGAGCGAGCCGACGGTGATCTGGGCGTTCTGCTGCTCGACCGCCTGGACGATCTGGCCCGGGCTCAAGCCCAGCGATTCCATCCGGGCCGGGTCGAGCCAGACCCGCATCGCGTAGCGCTTGTTGGAGAAGTTGACGATGCGGCCCATGCCGGCGACCCGGCGCAGGGGCTTGATCACCTGGGTCTCGGCCCAGTTCGACAGGAACAGCTCGTCGTAGCGGTCGCCGTCGCTGTAGAGCACCACGTTGCCGAGGCGCTGGCGCGAGGACTTCACGATCTCGAGCCCCTGGTCGCGCACCGCCTGCGGCAGGCGCGATTCGGCGCGCTGGGCCCGGGTCAGCACGTCGGCGGCGGCGGCGTTGAGGTCGGAGCCGACCTCGAAGGTCGCGTCCATGCCGACGCTGCCGTCGGCGTTGCTGGTCGAGCTGATGTAGATCAGGTCCTGGGCACCGTTGATCTCCTGCTCGAGCGGGATCGCGATCGCCTCGTAGGCCTGTTGCGCCGTGGCGCCCGGATAGGTCGCCTGGATGTTGATGATCGGCGGCGCGATCTCGGGGAACTGGGCGATCGGCAGGGAGAACCCCGCCACGGCCCCGATCAGGGTGATGAGCACCGAGATCACGCCCGCCAGGACGGGCCGGTCGACGAAATACGCGAACATCCCGTGTCCCGGTGCGCCACCGCCGGCCGCCGGGGCCGCCGCGAGCCGCCGGCCCTGGAGACGGCCCCCCGGGCCCCGCGACGGTGAGGTGAAAGGTGGGGTGGAAGGCCAATGGGCAACGCGATCGCGCCCGAGGCTGTTCCGCGCCGGGGGAACGACCCGTGGCCGCGTCCCCTCGTCCCGGGGTGGAACCGCGGCGGAGGACCGGCTCTTGCCCGCTCGGATGCCGCGATGCGGCGCCCGCCCAAGGGACCCGCCGAACGAGGGCGGCTCCGTCCGGAGGAGATCGGCATCGTGCGCGCAAGGCTTCGCTACGGCCTCGTCGGTCTGGCCGCGCTCGCGGCCGGGGCCGGTCTCTGGTGGGGCCTCGGCCACCCGCTGCCGAAGGGCGCGGCCGGCGCCCTGCCGGTCCCGGTGGCGCAGTTCCTGGCGCCGCCGGCGCCACCGAAGGCGCGTGCGCCCGAGGCGCCCGAGTTCGACGTCGCGGTGGCGCGGGCGACCACCCAGACCGTGCCGGTCGCCTTCTCGTATACCGGCACGGTGATCTCGCCCAAGGACGCCGCGCTCCAGCCCCGGGTCACCGGCGTGGTGGTGGAGCGGCCGTTCGAGCCGGGCGGCCACGTCAAGCAGGGCCAGGTCCTGTTCCGCATCGACCCGCGGCCGTTCGAGGTGGCGTTGCGCACGGCGGAGGCCCAGCGCGCGCAGGCGGTGGCGCAGCTCGCCTTCGCGGATGCCGAGGTCGACCGCACCCAGCCGCTCGCCGACAAGGGCTACGCCTCCGAGCAGCGCTTCCAGCAGCTGGAGAGCAACCGCCAGGTCGCCCGCAGCCGGGTGCAGGAGGCCGAGGCCGCGATCGCGCGCGAGAAGCTCAACCTCGACTACGCGGTGATCCGTGCCCCCTTCGACGGGCGCTCCAGCCTCTCCGACGTCAATGTCGGCGACCACGTCAACGAGAACACCACCCAGCTCGCCAGCGTCGTCCAGATCGATCCGATCGAGGTGCAGGTGGCGCTCTCGGTCGAGGATTCGGAGGCGGTGCGCGCCGCCCTGAAGGAGAACCGCGCCTTCGTGCAGACCCTCGACGGCCAGGGCAAGCCGGAGCGCAAGGCGACGATCTACAAGCTCGACAACCGCTTCGACCCCCGTACCGCCCGCCGGCTGATCCGGGCCTGGCTGCCCAACGCCGACGAGCGCTACCTGCCGGGCGAGTTCGTGCGCGCGACCGTGCAGGTCGGGACCGAGGAGCGCCTGCTGGTGCCGACGGTCGCCCTCTCGGCCCAGCTCGACCAGCGCATCGTCTGGCGCGTCGGCGACGACGGAAAGGTGGCGATGGTGCCGGTCACCACCGGCGAGGAGTTCGGCGACCGCACGGCGATCCTGACGGGCCTCAAGGCCGGCGACCGGATCGCCACCGACCACCTCCAGCTCCTGCGCCAGGACCAGCGGGTCGGGATCAAGGACGAGGCCGCGCCGGCGCGCCAGGCCGCGAACGAGCCCGGCGGCACCGTGCGCTGAGGCCCGGGGCCGTCGGCCCCTACTGTGCGTCCGCGCGCCGGCCCCCAGAGCGCTTCACGATCGCGTTGCAATCGCGAAGCTCTCCAGGATTTTGATTTTGCCGCATTTTCGTCGACGAACCGGCATCCACTTCGTCGGAAAATGCTCTACCGCGCACCGGCGCGCCAGGCGAGGTCGAGGGCGAGACCCCGCGGCAGGGTGTCGAGGAGCGGCGTCACCGGCAGGCCCGCCGCGTGGAGTAGCCCGGCGCTCCAGTGGTTGCAGACGTTGAGGAGGCCGAAGCGCCCTTGCGCCTCGTAGAACAGGCTCGGGCCGTAGAGCCCCGGCCCCGCCTCGACCGGGCGGCCGTCCCGCAGGGTGAAGGCGGCGGCGAGCGCCGCGGCGAGACGCCCGAACCCGGCCCGCGACAGGTGCAGGGTTACGGTTCCGGCGCCGCGCAGCGCGTCCTCGTCCGCGATCCCGACGACGTGCAGCACCGCCGGGCGCCCGCCCGGGGTGAACAGCGCGGCGAGCGCCAGGCGCCAGTCGAGGGCGTCGAGCGTCGGCACGGCGCGGTAGAAGCCGGCATCGCCCCAGCCGATCTCGAGCGCCGGATAGGCGCCGAAGCGCTCGGTCACCCCGACGAGGGCGCCGGTCCCGGCCTCGGCCGCCGCCCGGGCCAGCGCCTCGCGCGGCAGCAGCAGGCCGGAATGCCAGGCATTGGCGACGAGCCGCACCGTGACCGTCTCCGCGCCGGGTGCCGGTGGGTAGAGGGCGGGATCCCCCGCCTTCGCGGTGAGCCAGGCCGCCAAGACGAGGCCGAGGCCGAGGCCGGTGGCGAGGACGAGGACGAGCGAGGCGGCGTACCGCACGGAGCGCGGGAGGCGGCGCCGGCGGCGCGCCATGCCGTCAGGCCGCCTCGACCAGCCGCCGCAGCTCCCGGTCGATCGCCGGGGGCGCCGAGGACGCGGCGAGGATCTTGATTCCCGCGACGGTCCCGGCGGCGTCGTAGGCGACGCGCCAGCCCGGCCGGACCTCCCGGCTCGCCACCGCCTCCGCATCGCGGAAGCGGACGGACAGCACGTCGGTCCGGGTGTCGTAGCGGCCGGTCACCGGGCGGGACGGGGCGGGAGCGGAGGGGGAGACGGGGGGCCGGCTCATGCCTTGCGGAGAGGTTTCGGGTGGAGGTTGGGCGCCGGTGCGGGCCGTCGCGGACCCGCACCGGATCGTGTCGTCGGGATCAGCCCTGCAGCCGGGTCAGGGCGTCCCGCACCTTCTCGCGGCGGGCGATGGCGGCGTCGCGGCGCTCGCGCTGCTCCTCCACCACCTCCTCGGGGGCGCGGGCGAGGAAGTCGGCGTTGCCGAGCTTGGCGTCGATCTTCCCGATCTCGCCGTCGAGCTTGGCATCCTCCTTCTTCAGCCGCGCCACCTCGGCGGCGAGGTCGACCACGCCTTCGAGCGGCAGGGCCGCGACCTCGCCGCGCACGATCAGCTGCACGGCGTTGCGCGGGCTCGTCTCGACGGTGTCGATCGAGGCGATGCGGCCGAGCCGCCGCACGGTGTCGCCCCAGCGCGCCACGCGCTCGCGCACCGCCTCGCTTGGCGCCACCAGCACCAGGGGGATCTGGGCGCCGGCCGGCACGTTCGTCTCCGAGCGGGCCGAGCGGATCTCCGACACGAGGTCGACGACCCAGCCGATCTCGGCCTCGGCCTCGGGACGCGCGAGCCCGCCGAGGTCCGGCCAGGCGGCGAGCGCCAGCAGCGGACGTGTGAGGCCGGCCTCGCGCGCCTTCGTCGCCCACAGCTCCTCGGTGAGGAACGGCATGAACGGGTGCAGCAGCACGCAGATCTGGTCGATGATGAAGGCGATGGTCCGGCGCGTCTCCTCCTTGGCCGGCCCGTCCTCGCCCTGGAGCACGGGCTTGGCCAGCTCCAGGTACCAGTCGCAGAACACGTTCCAGACGAAGCGGTAGGCGGCGTTGGCGGCGTCGTTGAAGCGGTAGGCCTCGATCGCCCCGGTCACCTCGGCTACCGCCCGGGCGGCCTCGCCGAGCGCCCAGGCGTTGAGGGTCTGGGTCACGCTCCCCGGCGCGAACGAGGGATCGAGCCGGCAGCCGTTCATCTCGGCGAAGCGCGCGGCGTTCCAGAGCTTGGTGGCGAAGTTGCGATATCCCTCAACGCGTTGCACGGAGAGCTTGATGTCGCGTCCCTGCGCCGCCATGGCCGCCAGGGTGAAGCGGAGCGCATCGGCGCCGTAGCGGTCGACGAGGTCGAGGGGATCGACCACGTTGCCCTTCGACTTCGACATCTTGGCGCCCTTCTCGTCGCGGACGAGGGCGTGGATGTAGATCGTGCGGAACGGCACCTCATCGAGTGCGTGAAGGCCGAGCATCATCATCCTGGCGACCCAGAAGAAAATGATGTCGAAGCCCGTCACCAGCGCGCTGGTCGGGTAGTAGCGGGCGAGCTCGGGAGTCTGCTCCGGCCAGCCCAGCGTCGAGAACGGCCACAGGCCGGACGAGAACCAGGTGTCGAGCACGTCCTCGTCGCGGCGCAAGGCGACCGGACGGCCGTGCTTCTCGGCGGCCTGGGCGAGAGCCTCCTCCTCGCTGGCGGCGACGAAGCAGTTCCCCTCTGGGTCGTACCAGGCCGGGATCTGGTGGCCCCACCACAGCTGGCGCGAGATGCACCACGGCTCGATGTTCTCGAGCCACTGGAAGTAGGTCTTCTCGTAAGTCTCGGGCACGAAACGGGTCCGGCCGTCGCGCACCGCCTGGAGCGCCCGCTCGGCCAGCGGCTTGACGTTCACGTACCACTGGTCGGTGAGGTAGGGCTCGATCACCACGCCCGAGCGGTCGCCGTGCGGGACCGCGTGGGCGTTGGGCTCGATCGCCACCAGCCGGCCGCGCTCCTCCATGAGCGCGACGACCTTGGCGCGGGCCTCGAACCGGTCGAGGCCATGCAGCGCCAGGGCCTCGGGCTCCGGGCTCGACCCTTCCAGGAATTCCGCATTGCCGTCGAGGCTTATGCGGGCTTCCTCATCCAGGATGTTGATTTGCGCCAGCCCGTGCCGGCGGCCGACCTCGAAGTCGTTGAAGTCGTGTGCCGGGGTGATCTTGACCGCGCCGGTGCCCTTCTCGGGATCCGAGTACTCGTCGGCGACGATGGGGATCAGGCGGCCGACGAGCGGCAGGCGCAGGCGCTTGCCGACGAGCGCCCGGTAGCGCTCGTCCTCCGGGTGCACCGCGACGGCGGTGTCGCCCAGCATGGTCTCGGGCCGGGTGGTGGCGACCGTGATGGTCTCACCCGTCTCGCGGCCCTCCTCGTCCACCACCGGGTAGGCGAAGTGCCAGAGATGGCCCTTCAGCTCGACCTGCTGCACCTCGAGGTCGGAGATCGCGGTCTGGAACTTCGGGTCCCAGTTCACCAGGCGCTTGTCGCGGTAGATCAGCCCCTGCGCGTGCAGGTCGACGAAGACCTTCAGGACGGCCTTCGACAGGCCCTCGTCCATGGTGAAGCGCTCGCGCGACCAGTCGCAGGAGGCGCCGAGCCGCTTCAGCTGGTTGACGATGGTGCCGCCGGATTCCGCCTTCCACTCCCAGACCCGGCGGACGAATTCCGCCCGGCCGAGGGTGCGCCGGTCGGGCTGCTGCTGCTCGGCGAGGCGGCGCTCCACCACCATCTGGGTCGCGATGCCGGCGTGGTCGGTGCCGGGCTGCCACAGCACGTCCTTGCCGCGCAGGCGCTCGAAGCGGGCGAGCACGTCCTGGAGCGTGTTGTTGAGGGCGTGGCCCATATGCAGCGAGCCCGTCACGTTCGGCGGCGGGATCATGATGCTGTAGGGCTCGGCGCCGGCCCGGTCGGGGCGGCCGGCCCGGAAGGCCTGCGCCTCCTCCCACTCGGCGGCGATGCGCGCCTCGACGGCGGCGGGATCGAAGGTCTTGTCCATCATCGCGGGAAGCAGCCACTCGCCCGGCGCCCGAGGCGCGTCCCGTCCGGCGGGACGCGCGCCCCGCGGGCGCCGTCAGAAACGAAACAAGGCCGGCCGCGCGAGCGACCGGCCCCCGAGCCCGCTTTCAAGCGGACCCGCGCGGTTCCGTCAACTGGCCCGCCCCGGCGGGCGTCCATACGCTTTCCGATTGATCGCTTCGCGATGCGGACAGCGGCGTCGCTCAGGCGCCGCGCTGGCTGGTGATACGAGATCCGGAAGTCATCTTCCGGATCTCGTATCAGCGTCCGCGGGCGACGCGCTCGATCTCGGCGCGCACCAGGCGCTCGACCATGACCGGCAGGTTGTCGTCGAGCCAGGACTTCAGCATCGGGCGCAGCATGTCCTGCACCAGGTCCTCGATGGTGCGGGCGTTGCGGGTCAGCACCGTGTTGGCCAGGAGGTCGAAGGCGTGGCTGACGGTGGCGTCGGTCGCCTGGGACAGGAGCCGCTCCTCCACCGCCGGCGGCACGGGCGGTGCGGGCGGCGGGGCCGCGGCCCGGGGGGGCTCCGGCGGCGGGGGCGGCGGCGCGGGCTCCGGCTCGATCTCGATCGCGTCGAAATCCATCGGCTCGTCGCGGAACTCGATCTCGTTCAGTGCATCGAAGGGGTCGAGGCTCGGCTCCGGCGCCTTCTCGGGCGCCTTCTCGACCACCTTGGCGACCGGCTCGGGCTTCGGGACCGGCATCGCGACCTCGGCGAGGTCGAGCACGTCCTCCTCCGGCTCGGGGTCCGGCACCGCCGTCGGCTTCGATCCGGCGGCGGGGGGCTCGCCCGGCTTCTGGTCGTCGGCGATGATGCGGCGGATCGAGGCGAGGATCTCCTCCATCGAGGGTTCCTGCGTCTTGTCCTGCGTCTTGGGGCTCGCGGCGCTCATCGGGCTCAACGCTCGAGGTCGGAGGGGAGAGGATCGGGTGGGTCAGAGTACGCAGCGGAGGCCGTTCCGCACAAGCGAAGCGGTCCCCGACTCACACGCAAAAAGGCATCGGCCGGGACGGGCCGCGGCGCCCCGGGGGCCTAGCGGCCGTCCGGGGTGCGCACACCGTACCAGAGATCCTTGACCTGATCGTAATGCTGCTTGGCGCTGTACTGTGCCACCGGCACCGCGATGAAGCGGGTGGTGAGGCGGCCGACGGTCTGCACCACCTGGTAGGAGCCGATCACCCGGTCGCGCTGGGCGGCGATCAGGCTGACGCGGGCGCTGAGCAGCTCCTGCTGGGCGTTCAGCACGTCGAGGGTGGTGCGCTGGCCGACCCGAGCCTCCTCGCGCACGCCGTTCAGCGCCACCTCGTTGGCCTGGACCTGGGCCTGCGAGGCGATGACGCGGGCCTTGGCGGCCTCGAGCGCACCCCAGGCGGTGACGATGCCGGCGCGGACCTGGTCGCGGGTCAGCTCGGCCTGGAGCCGGGCCTGGCCGACCTGCTCCTTGGCCTGGCGGATCTGCGCGTACTCGGCGCCGCCCTGGTAGAGCGGGACGGTGAGCTGGCCGACGATCGAACCCTGGAAGAAGCGGGTGTTGGCGATCTGCTGGTCGAAGACCTGGGCGGCGTTGCCGGTCACGCTGACCGTCGGGTAGAGCGACGATTCGGCGATCTTGACCTGGGCCTCGGCGGCGTCGACCGAGTGGAGGGCCGAGAGGATCGCCGGGTGCTCGACGAGGCCGATCTCGACCGCCGCCGTCAGGGTCCCGGGCACGAAGCGGTCGATCGGCCGGCCGGGGGCGAGCTGGCGCGGCTCGACGCCGATCACCTGCCGGTAGGTCGCGATGCTGGTGCGCAGGTTGGCCTCGGCCAGGCTGACCTGGGCCCGGGCGCCGGCGAGGCGCGCCTCGGCCTGGGCGACGTCGGTGCGGGTGACCTCGCCGACGTTGAAGCGGTCGCGGGTCTGGCGGAGCTGCTCCTCCAGCACCTCGACGTTGTTGCGGTTGAGCTCCAGCGTGGCGGTGTCGGCCAGCACGGACATGTAGGCCTGCGCCGCCGAGAACAGCGTCGTCATCTCGGTGTTGCGCAGGGTCTCGCGGCCGCCCAGCACCTGCGACTCGGCCTGGCGGGTCTGGTTGTCGGTGCGAAAGCCGTTGAACAGCGTCTGGCTGACCGAGAGGCCGGCGGTGCCCGGCACCAGGGTCTGCTCCGACGCGCGCCCGATCGCCCCGGCGCCGCCCTCCGCCAGGGCGGCCGCGCCGAGCCTGCCGGAGACGTGGCTGACGCCGACGCTCGCCGAGGCGCTGACCGTCGGGCGGTAGCCCGCCAGCGCCCGCGGCACGTTCTCGTCGTTGGCGCGCTGGCCGGCGCGCTGCGCGTTGAGCGTCGGGTTGCCCGCATAGGCCCGCGCGAGCGCGCTATCCAGGGTTTCCGCGGTCGCGCCCTGGCCCGCCATGGCGAGGGCCATGGCGGCGAAGCCGCCCAGCCGTAGCCCGCGGAACGCCCGAGTTCCTGTGTCCGTCACGCCTGTCTACCCTGTGCGGCTAGCTCACGATGACCGGCCCTGCGCCGTTGGGCGGCGGAGCCGATTCGCCATCTCGCTGTGCCCACCTCGAGGAAGACCTTAACCGAGGGCGGTTCCCGGGGCACGGGCCCCGCGTCGCGAACGGTCCTGTTTGGCCGGCACTGCCGCAAAAAAGCGACAGGTTCCCCGGGGGAAAATCCTCGACGGATATCCCGGGGGCCTGCGGCGCGCGTGCCCGCATCCCCGACCGTCATGCTGCAGGGGTCGACCGGATCGTGTCGGGTTTTGGTAAAGGAAGCGTTTCGGTGTGCGGTAGCGCACGGGAGCCCGCCGGCTCGGGCCTGGTTTGCGGCCGCCGCGTTCCTGCCGTCTCGGACGGAGTCGGCCCGCGCCGGGAGATGCGTCGTGCGAAATCAGACCGAGTGCTTCGCAACGCGGATTTCGGCAACGCGGATTTCGGCTTCGCGCAAGCGCCGCGCCGGCTGGCGACACGAGGTCCGGAAGCGATCGTCCGGATCTCGCATCCTGCGCGCGCGACCGCCCGCTCGGCGACGGCTGCGCGATCGCTCCCGCGAGGCCGACAACCGGACTTCGTGTCTCTCACACAACTCCCGACCGCCGTCGTCGCTCGCCGTGGCGGCGTCGGCGCGGCGGGAGTTGTGTGAGGTGCACTTAGAACGCGAAGCCGGCCTCGACCGCGAAGGCGCGCAGCGGCGGCAGCGTGGCGTCGAAGAGCGGGCGCGAGCCGAAGGCGTCGCCCGAGCGCACCCACAGGGTCGCCTTGGCCGGGCGGCCCCGGCCCTGGACGCAGGCGAGGCGCCCGCCGTCGGCGAGCTGGTCGAGCAGGGCCTGCGGGCGCCGCTCGACCTGGCCCTCGACCAGGATCGCCGCGTAGGGAGCGTGGCCCGGCGCGCCCGTCTCGAGCGGGCCGGCCTCGACGGTGACGCCCTCGCCCAGCCGCTCGCGCGCCGCGGCGGCGAGGCCGGGGAGCGATTCGAGGGCGACCACCTCGACGCCGAGGCGGCGCAGCACCGCGGCGCCGTAGCCGAGGCCCGTGCCGACGTCGAGGACGCGGTCGCCGGGCTTGAGGGCGAGCGCCTGGATCAGCCGCGCCAGCACCATCGGGGCCGGCATAAAGCGGGTCTCGCCGTCCTCGGCGCCGACCGCCTGGGGCTGGTCGATATAGGCGAAGGCTTCCCGGTCCGCCGGCATGAACCGCTCGCGCGGGACGGCGTCGAACGCGTCGAGGAGCGCGATGTCGGTCACGTCGAACGTCCGGAGCTGGCAATCGACCATGAGGCGGCGCGCTTGCGCGTAGTCGAGCATGAACGTCTCTGGAGAGCTTGAGCGACGGCCAAGCCGCGACGGTCGAGCCGCCGGGCGACGCGGTTGTGGTGGATCGCCGGCCAAAAGGCAAGGATCCGGGCGGCACGGCGCACGGAGGTGCACTGTGCCTGGTCGAGCGATGTCTCGGAAGAACAAGGAGAAGGGATGGAGGCCTCGCCCGGAATCGAACCGGGGTGCAAGGATTTGCAGTCCTCTGCGTAACCACTCCGCCACGAGGCCATCCGGGCCGGTTCGCAACCGGCGATCGGGCGGGCCGGATCCGATCCGGTGCGCCGTCTCCCCGGCGTCGGGCGGACGACCCGGGGACGAGGGGTCATTAGCAGGACCCGGCCCGGCTCCGCAACAGGGTCCTGCCGCAAAACCGCGGCCGGCGGCGATGAAATGAGCCGGCTCGCGAAAATCCGGTCCGACCCGGAAAATTCCTTGCGCGCCCTGCCCGGCTTGGGTAGTGCTCCCGCCGCGATCCCCGATAGCTCAGTTGGTAGAGCAGGCGACTGTTAATCGCCTTGTCGCAGGTTCGAGTCCTGCTCGGGGAGCCACTCCCTTCCGCACAGCGTTGAACGGCATGCGCGCCGCCCGTCCGGGGCCGGCGCCGTCTCGCGTGGGGCCGGGTATACGGACAGCCTCCGGCTTTCATCCGAAAAAATCGACGGAACCTGTCGCCCGGTCCATCAGTTTCTCGTTCAACTTGCTGCAACGCTTCACAGCACGGCGCCGCGAAGCAATCCGGCAGCGATTGACACGGGAGTTTCCAATGATCGGCTGGGCAATCACCTTCCTCGTCGTCGCCCTCGTCGCGGCTCTGCTGGGTTTCGGCGGCATTGCCGGCACCGCCATGGAGGCGGCCAAGATCGTGTTCTTCGTGGCGATCGTGCTGTTCGCCGTCTCGGCCATCTTCGGCCTGATGCGCGGCCGCTCGCCCCGGATCTGACGCGAGACGACCGGCGGGCCGCGACGGCCCGCCCCTCGCGAACGAGGCGGTCCTTCGGGGCCGCCTTTTTCTTTGGCGGCCCTCTTCTGTCGTGAGCGAGTGTCCTCGGCGGGACCTTAGGCCTCGGCGAGGCGCAGGAGCTCCCCGGCCGGCCGGGACGTCGGATGCGGGCGGGCGCGGCGCGGCACCAACCGGTGCAATGTGGCCGAGGGCGGCTCGGCGGGCGGCGCGAGCCGCGCCGCGCGGGCGGCACGCCAGTCGGCGAGCAGGATCGCCGCCGCCAGGTAGCCGAGGGACGACACCACCACTCCATCGGGACGGATCGGCGGTTCGAAGTGGGCCGTCGCCTTCATCGCAAAGCCTCCCTGCCGCGCTCGCGCGCGGTTGTCGCGCTCGTGCGCGGTTGTCGCGCTCGTGCGCGGGTGCCGCGCCCGGCGCGGAGTCGCGACGGTGCGCGGATCGGCCGAGGCGGCGGCCCCGCGGCGCCGGGATCGGCGCGACGACCCGGGGATCGGTCCGGCGCAGATCGGTCCGTCGCCCGGGGCGGGCGGGCCAGGCAGCCCTCGGAGTCTCACCGCCTGGCCCGTCGACCACGCCCGGCCGTGCAAGGGAGAGTGGACACGGCGGGTGCAGTGGATGCGTCGTCGCAAACGCCGTGCCAGGTGCGGCGAGGCGGGGGACGTTCCCCTCGCCCGCCCCCTCGCCCGATTCGGCGGCGGCCGCGGCCTTAAGAGCGAGCACGTTGCCCCGGACGGGTCCGACGCTCTACCTATGGGTGAGACGGGTCTCGTGGCCCGATCCTGCAGGAACGGGCCCGCGCGGCCCCGCTTCGGAGACAGACTGGCATGTCGATCGGCCCCTTCGTCACGGTGGACTGGCTCGCAGAGCGGCTCGCGGCGCCCGACATCGTCGTGGTCGACGGCTCCTGGTACCTGCCGGCGATGGGCCGGGACGCCGAGGCCGAGTTTTGCGCCGCGCACATCCCGGGGGCGATCCGCTTCGACATCGACGCGGTGCGCGACGAGGCAAGCGCCCTGCCCCACATGCTGCCCTCGCCGGAGGCATTCGCCTCGCGGATGCGCCAGATGGGCATCGGCGACGGCATGACGGTCGTGGTCTATGACGGGATGGGCCTGTTCTCCGCCCCGCGGGTGCGCTGGACCCTGAAGGCCTTCGGCGCCCGCGAGGTCGCGGTGCTGGAGGGCGGCCTGCCGGCCTGGGTGGCGGGCGGGCACCCGGTCGAGGAGGGCGAGGCGCGTCCGCGCGACCGGCGCCACTTCACCGCCCGGCTCGACCACTCGGCGGTCGCCAACGTGGGCGACGTGCAGCGGGCGCTGGCCGGCTCGGCCCAGGTGGTCGATGCCCGCTCGGCCGCCCGCTTCGCCGGCGAGGAGGCCGAGCCGCGCCCCGGCGTGCGGCCGGGCCACATGCCCGGCGCCCTCAACCTGCACTACGCGGCCCTGCAGGAGAACGGCCGGCTCAAGGACGAGGCCGCCTTGCGCGAGGCGGTCGCCCGGGCCGGCATCGACCTCGACCGCCCGGTGGTCACCACCTGCGGCTCGGGCGTGACCGCGGCGATCGTCGGCATCGCCCTCGAGCGCCTCGGCCGTCCGCCGCGCTCGCTCTACGACGGCTCGTGGTCGGAATGGGGCGCGCGGGAGGACCTGCCGGTCGCGACCGGGCGGTAACCGGCCGCCCGCCGCCGGGCCGTCGGGGGATCAGGCGCCTCGGGGCCGTCCGCCCGGGTCGGCGTCGCCGGGCGGCGGTCCCAGTTGCTGCATCCGGCGCGGCAGCTCGCGCAGGAGCGCGGTGCGCCGGTAGGGCGTGAGCTTCCGCCACGCCTTGATCTCCGGTACGGTGCGGCCGCAGCCCAGGCACCAGCCCGTCCTGCCGTCCCACGCACAGACCCCCGTGCAGGGATCGTCCTTCTTCATCGCAGGGCATCTCCGTGCCGCCGCGCGCTCGTTCGCGACGGCCGACGATGTCCCTAACCCCTCCGGTCGCGCGAAGGCAGCCCCGCCCACGCCGACGGGAGGGGACGGGGCCGCTCTCCCGCTCAGTGCAGGATCTGGCTCAGGAACAGCCGGGTCCGCTCGTGCTCCGGCGCGCGGAAGAACGCCTCCGGGGTGTTCGATTCGACGATCTGGCCCTCGTCCATGAAGATCACCCGGTCGGCGACCTGGCGGGCAAAGCCCATCTCGTGGGTGACGCACAGCATGGTCATGCCCTCGTCGGCCAGGCCCACCATGGTGTCGAGCACCTCCTTGACCATCTCGGGATCGAGCGCCGAGGTCGGCTCGTCGAACAGCATGATCTTGGGCGCCATGCACAGCGAGCGGGCGATGGCGACGCGCTGCTGCTGGCCGCCGGAGAGCTGGCCCGGATACTTGTGCGCCTGGTTGGGGATCTTCACCCGGGTCAGGTAGCGCATGGCGACCGCCTCGGCCTCGGCCTTCGGCATCTTCTTCACCCAGATCGGCGCCAGCGTGCAGTTCTCGAGCACGGTCAGGTGCGGAAACAGGTTGAAGTGCTGAAAGACCATGCCGACCTCGCGGCGGATCTCGTCGATCCGCTTGAGGTCGTTGGTGAGCTCGATCCCGTCGACCACGATGCGGCCGGCCTGGTGCTCCTCCAGGCGGTTGATGCAGCGGATCAGGGTCGACTTGCCGGAGCCCGAGGGGCCGCAGATCACGATCCGCTCGCCCTTGCGCACGCTGAGGTCGACGTCGCGAAGCACATGGAAGGCGCCGTACCACTTGTTGACCCGCTCCAGCGACACCGCGGTCGGCGCGCTGGCGAGCCGCGCCGCCGAGGTGTTGCGGGGCGCGAGATCCGGGTCGGTCTCCGGCAGGAGGACGGGGGTGCTGGGGGCGGGAGAGGAAGCCATGGGGGGGACTCACCGTGTCTGGCCGGCCGCGAGCCGCCGCTCCATGAAGCGGGCGTAGCGGGACATGCCGAAGCAGAAGACGAAGTAGAACAGGGCCGCGAAGGCGTAGCCGGTCATCACCACGGTCGGCGCCGCCCAGGCGGGATCGACCCGGGCCGATTCGATCGTGCGGATGAAGTCGAAGATGCCGACGATCGAGACGAGGCTCGTATCCTTGAACAGCGCGATGAAGCTGTTGACGATGCCCGGGATCACGATGCGCAGGGCCTGGGGCAGGATGATCAGGCGCATCCGGTGCCAGGGGCTCAGGCCCAGCGACATCGCCCCCTCGGTCTGGCCCCGCGGGATCGCCTGCAGGCCGCCGCGCACCGTCTCGGCCATGTAGGCGGCGGAGAACAGCGCGATGCCCACCAGCGGCCGCACCAGCCGGTCCACCGTGACGTCGCCGGGCAGGAACAGCGGCAGCATCACGTTGGCCATGAACAGCACGGTGATGAGCGGCACGCCGCGCCAGAACTCGATGAAGATGACGCAGAACAGCCGCACGATCGGCAGCCGAGAGCGCCGCCCGAGAGCGAGCAGGATGCCGAGCGGCAGCGCCGCGACGATGCCGACGAGCGACACGATCAGGGTCACCAGCATGCCGCCCCACAGGGAGGTCGGCACGGCAGGCAGCCCGAGCGCCGGCACCCCGGCGAGCAGCCCGTAGGAGACGAGCGGGAAGACGACGAAGAAGTAGAGCGCGCCGAGACCGCGCTTGGGCGCGTCGAGCCACAGCATCCACCCCACCCCGACCGCCATCAGGGCGAAGAAGACGTTGGGCCGCCAGCGCTCCTCGACCGGGTACGAGCCGTAGACGAAGTAGTTGATTTTGTTGGCCACGAAGGCCCAGCAGGCGCCGACCGGGCGGCCGAGCACCTCGGGCCGGCAGGCGTCGCGGTTCTCGCCGGTGAAGACCGCGTCGATCACGAGGAAGCGCAGCAGCGGCGGCAGCACCAGCGCGACGACGGCGAGCGCCGCCAGCGTCATCACGGTGTTGGCCGGGCTCGAAAACAGGTTCTGGCGCAGCCAGGCGAGCGGCCCGGCGACCAGGGCGGGCGGGGCCGAGGTGGGCACCGGCTCGCGGCGGACGAAGGTGAGTGTCGGGGATCCGGCGGTCATGATGGGCGCCTCACCGCTCGATCAGCGCGACGCGCCGGTTGTAGAGGTTCATCACGAAGGCCGTGACGAGGCTGATCGTCAGGTAGACCGCCATGGTGATTCCCACCACCTCGACCGCCTGGCCGGTCTGGTTCAGCACCGTGCCCATGAAGACCTGGACGAGGTCCGGGTAGCCGATGGCCACCGCCAGCGACGAGTTCTTGGTGAGGTTGAGGTACTGGCTCGTCAGCGGCGGCACGATCACCCGCATCGCCTGCGGGATCACCACCAGCCGCATCGTCGGGCCGGGCTGCAGGCCCAAGGCGCGTGCCGCCTCGGTCTGGCCCTTGTTGACCGCCTGGATGCCGGCCCGCACCACCTCGGCGATGAAGGCCGCGGTGTAGACCGTGAGCCCGACCACGAGGGCGACGAATTCCGGATAGAGCTGCATCCCGCCGCGCAGGTTGAAGGTGCCCTTCACGGGAAACTCGAGCGCCACCGGGGCGATCCCGAGGAGCGCCAGGACCCCGTAGGCCAGGAGCGGCAGGCCGAGGACCAGCGCCAGCCCGACCGTCAGCACCGGCAGGCGCCGGCCGGTCTTCGCCTGCTCGCGCCTGGCACGCGCCCGGAAGACCAGCGTGCCGACGATCCCGACCAGGAGGGCGATGGGCAGCGCCCAGGCATCCGCCGCCAGCAGGGGCTTGGGCAGGAAGAGGCCGCGCTGGTTGAGGAAGACGGACGACCCCAGCGCGTAGGAGTCGCGGGCGCCCGGAAGGCTCGCCAGCACCGCGACGTACCAGAACAGCAATTGCAGCAGCAGCGGGATGTTGCGCAGCACCTCGACGTAGACCGTGGCGAGGGTGCGCACGATCCAGTTCGGCGACAGCCGGGCCACGCCGACCGTGAAGCCCAGGATGGTGGCCAGCACGATCCCGATCACCGCCACCATCAGGGTGTTGGTGAGCCCGACCAGGAAGGCGGTGCCGTAGGTCGAGGTCGCGGCCGCGAACGGGATCACCGTCTGGTTGACGTCGAAACCCGCGGTATTGTTGAGGAAGCCGAAGCCAGAGGCGACGCGGGCGTTGCGCAGGTTCTCGGCGGCGTTGCCGATCGCGATCCACGCCACCACGCCCACCGCCAGCAGCAGCAGGATCTGGTAGGCCGCCCCGCGGATGCGGGGATCGTAGAGGGGCGAGACCCGGGGCGGACCCGAGCGGGACTCGGCCGGAAGCTGCGTCGGCAAGGGGGCGTGCTCGCGTCTGGCGGATGAGGGGACGGCGCCCGGGATCGCCGGGCGCCGCGTCTGTCAGGCGGTCAGCGGATCGGCGGGCCGTATTGCAGGCCGCCCTTCGACCACAGGGCGTTGAGGCCGCGCTGGATCTTCAGGGGCGAGCCCTGGCCGACGTTCTTCTCGAACACCTCGCCGTAATTGCCGACGAGCTTGATGATCCGGTAGGCCCAGTCGTTGGTCAGCCCCAGATCGGTGCCGTACTTGCCCTCGGTGCCGAGGATGCGCTTGACGTCCGGGTTGTCGGTCGACTTCGCCATCTGGTCGACGTTCGCTTGCGTGATGCCGGCCTCCTCGGCGTTCAGCATCGCGTAGTGGGTCCAGCGGACGATGTCGGCCCACTGGGCGTCGCCCTGGCGCACCGCCGGTCCGAGCGGCTCCTTCGAGATGATCTCCGGCAGCACGATGTTGTCGTCGGGAGCCGAGGCGCGCAGGCGCTCGGCGTAGAGGCCCGAGGCGTCGGTGGTGAAGGCGTCGCAGCGGCCCGCATCGTAGGCCTTGAAGGTCTCGTCGGCGCTGGCGAAGGCCACGACCTCGTATTTCAGCTTGTTGGCCCGGAAGTAGTCGGCCAGGTTCAGCTCGGTGGTGGTGCCCTGCTGGGTGCAGACCGAGGCGCCGTCGAGCTGCTTGGCGGAGGCGACGCCGAGCTTCTTCTTCACCATGAAGCCCTGGCCGTCGAAGAAGTTGACGGCCGGGAAGTCGAGCCCGAGCGTGGTGTCGCGCGACATCGACCAGGTGGTGTTGCGCGACAGGATGTCGACCTCGCCCGACTGGAGCGCCGTGAAGCGGTCCTTGGCCGAGAGCGGGATGAAGCGGACCTTGGTGACGTCGTTGAAGATCGCCGCGGCGAGCGCCCGGCAGAAATCGACGTCGAGCCCGGTCCAGCGGCCCTGCGCGTCCGGCACGCCGAAGCCGGCCAGCCCCGGGTTGGAGCCGCAGGAGAGGTAGCCCTTCTGCTTGATGCTGTTGAGCGTCCCTTGCGCCTGGGCGGCGCCGGCCAGCAGGGTGGCGCCGAGCCCGAAGGCCAGGGCGGCGACGATTCTCTTCATGCGGACTTCCATCTCCCGTTCCGGTTGCGGCGCCGTGGGGCCGCCGCCCGATTGCTCAAGCGCGAACGCTGCCTAAGCAAGAGGCATTCCAGGCGAAGCGGGCTGCCCGGTCAAGGGGTTGGTGCGTGCGACGAACAGCGTAGGCGGGACCGCCGCCGGGTTGCGCCGGGCGCAAGGTTCTCGCGGCAGACCGTCACCGCCCAGGCTTGACGGCGGCGGGTGGTGCGGGATGTGCTCGGCCCCGACTTTCCGTCCGGCTCCCGGACGCCCGGTCCCGCCACGCCAGAGGCCCGATGAGCATCACCCCGCCCCGCGACAAGAGCCGCCTCGGCACCCGCACCCGCCTGGTCCATGCCGGCCGCGACCCGTCGCAGCAGCACGGCTTCGTCAACACCCCGATCTATCGCGGCTCGACCGTGCTCTACGAGAGCTACGACGCGATTCAGAACCGGCGGTCGGAATACACCTACGGCACCGCCGGCACCCCGACGACCCGCTCCCTCGAGGCCGCCTGGACCGAGCTCGCGGGCGCCGCCGGTACGGTGCTGACGCCCTCGGGCCTCGCCGCCGTCACGGTCGGGCTGCTGTCCTGCCTCAAGGCCGGCGACCACCTCCTGGTGACCGATTCCGCCTACCGCCCGACCCGGGTGTTCTGCGACGGGTTCCTCGCGCGGTTCGGGGTCGAGACCACCTACTACGACCCCACCGTCGGGGCCGGCATCGCGGCGCTGATGCGCGAGAACACGGCCGCCGTGCTCACCGAGGCGCCGGGCTCGCAGAGCTTCGAGATGCAGGACATCCCGGCCATCGCGCAGGCCGCCCACGCGCGCGGCGCCTGCGTCTTGATGGACAACACCTGGGCGACGCCGCTGCTCTTCCCGCCGCACGAGCGCGGGGTCGACATCGCCATCGAGGCCGGCACCAAGTACCTGTCGGGCGGCTCGGACCTGCTGCTCGGCCTGACGTCCGCCAATGCCGAGTACTGGCCGGCCCTGCGCCGGACCTTCGACCAGTTCGCGATGTGCGCCGGGGCCGAGGACGTGTTCCTGGCGCTGCGGGGCCTGCGCACCCTCCCCTTGCGCCTGCGCGAGCACGGCGAGCAGGCTCTCGCGCTCGCCCGCTGGTTCCAGGGCCGGCCGGAGGTCGCCCGGGTGCTGCACCCGGCCCTGCCGGAGGATCCCGGCCACGCGATCTGGTCGCGCGACTTCCTGGGCGCGTCCGGCCTGTTCTCGATCATCCTCGAGCCCTGCCCCGAGGCGGCGGTGGCGGCGATGCTCGACGGGCTGGAGCTGTTCGGGATGGGGTTTTCCTGGGGCGGGTTCGAGAGCCTGGTGATCCCGTTCGACTGCGCGCCCTATCGCAGCGCCAACCCCTGGGCCCCGGGCGGGCCGGGCCTGCGGTTCCAGGTCGGGCTCGAGGACCTCGACGACCTGAAGCGGGACCTCGAGGCCGGGTTCGACAGGCTGCGGGCGGCATCGTGAGGCGGTGACGGCGCCTCGCGCGCACCGTATCCGCCGCCGGCCATTCTCGGCCCGGATGGCCGGCGGCGGAGCCTCGGGGGGCGATCGAGCCGTCCGGGGCCCGCTACGGCGCCAGCCAGGTCGCCGCCGGCTCCTGCCCGTCCCAGGTATTCCCGTCCCAGGTGAACAGCGCCCGCCGGTGGCCCTGGCGGGCGAGGTACAGGAACTCGAGCCGGGCGGCGGTCAGCACGATCACGCGGAATTCCGCAAAACCGGCCTCCACGCCGTCGTCGTCCTGCGGCGGCGCGGTGGCGCCGCCCTCGGCCAGGGGCGTGCCGGGCCCGGGCGCGGTGGCGTAGCCGATCCGGCTCATCGGCCGCGACGCCGCCCAGGCGGCCCGGGCGATCCCGTCCTCGCCGTGCAGGCGGGCCGTGCCCTCGATCCGGACCTGGATCTTGGCCTTGGGATCGTAGGCGTGGAGCGAGACCCGGGGATCGGCGGCGATCTCGGCGGCCTTGGCGGAGCGGGCGTCGCAATGGACGCGCAACGACCGGGCCGCCCGGTCGACCCCGCGCAGCACCACGGTGCGCAGGCGCGGGGCGCCGTCGCGGCCGATCGTGGCGAGGGCCGGCGTGTGGAAGCCGCTCTGGTGGGCCGCTCCCTCCTCCAGCCGGCGCCAGGCCTCGGCGAGGCAGCCCGCGAGGTCGTCGTAGAACGCAGGCGTCTCGGTCATGGTGGCTCGCGCGGATCCGGTTCGTTCACCAATCTAGGTCACGATCCGGGGAACCGGGATGCCCCGGTGAAGCTTGTCCGTACGACCGACCCTCCCGAGGTTCTTCGACCCATGACGCTCCGCACGATGCTGGCCTGCCTGCCTCTGGCGGTCGCCCTGGCCGCCGCGCCGGCGGCCGCCGCCGACATGCCCGCCGGCTATGCGGGGCGCGCCGGAGCCGGTTTCTCGGCCGGCTGGGTCGCGCCACCCCCGCCCGTCGCCCTCGAGGCGGAGGTGCAGGCCGACATCCTCGTCGCCGCGCCGCCGCCGCGCCGTCTCCTCGGCTTCGGCTACGCGCCGGTCCTGCCCTATTACGGCGTCTCGACCGGGCCCTACGGCTACCCGCCGCGGCGCGAGCCGGGGGTCGGCGTCGGGCTGTTCTGAGCCGCGAGCCGCTCCGCCACCAGCGCCTGCAGGGTCCAGAGGTGGCGGTCGCGCAGGCCCGCCGCCTCGCAGGCCGCCACCGTGTTGAGCAGATACTCGGCGCTCGGGCCGGTCGGGCCGCAGGCCGCCGCGATGTGCCCGGCGATCGCCCCGTCCGTCAGGCGTCCGGCGTAGCGCGTCCCCGCCCGGTCGGCCACGAAGGCCAGGGCCGGGACGGGGCCGTCCGCGGTGCCGGCGGCGATCCAGCGGGCTTCGTACCCGCGCCCCCGCATCTCCCGCCGCCAGACCGGCCGGACCGCCTCCCGCAGGTCGGGGCCGGCGATCCGGTAGGCGAAGCCGCGGCACCGGCCGCCCCGGTCGAGGGCCAGCATCACGCCGGGCCGCTCCGGCGTGCCGCGAAAGCCGGGCTGCCACAGGCAGAACCGGCGGTGCCAGCCCCGCACCGTCGCCGCGCGCCGCTCGGCCACGGGAAATTCCGGCCGCCACATCAGGGCGCCGTAGGCGAACAGCCACAGGGCGTCCGGATCGCCCGGCTTCTCCGCCAGGGCCGCGTCGAGGCGGGCATCGGCCTCCGCCTCGCCCATCAGCGCCATGCCGCAGCCGGGGCCGCGCTCGTCCGCGGCCACGGGGTGCGGGTGGGTGCGTGCGATCAGCGCGGCGGTGAGCGTGAGGGAGCGTTTCAGCATCGCGATCGTTAGTGCAGTGGGTGCGGCAGCGTTGCCGTGGGCCGGGCGGGGCCTCGCGGCTGTTCGGCCAAGCGTGGCCGCCCCATGTCCGTTAGTGCCGTGCTAAGCCGCGCGGGTCCAGATTGTCCGGAATGGAGGACGCGTCATGGCCATCACGGGTCGCTTCAATTTCCGCAAGACCCTGACGGGCAAGCTCGTCCTGCAGGTCGAGACCGAGCGCCGCTCCTGGTGGCCCTTCGCCCGCGCCGCCTCGCCGGGCCATGTCTGGCGCGACGCCACGCCGAAGGACCTGACCGCGGTGGAGCTGCAGCCGCTGCTCAACCTGCGCCGCAATCCCGGCTACATGCCGCGCAACCCGGTGATCTTCATGATGGGCCGCGAGCCGGCGAGCGCGGCGCCGTCGGCCGAGGTGGTGACCCTCGCGGCCCACCGCGCCGGCCAGCAGCAGGCCGGCTGAGGGCCGGGCACCGCCCGCGCCCTGCCGCGTTGTCCCGGTTCACCAGGACGGGGCGCGCCCCCGCCGAACGGGAGAGCGCAGGATGGGCATGACCTCCGTGAACCAGGCCGTCATCGAGACCCTGTCGGAGCAGATCGTCGCCGCCTATTGCGGGGCCGGCCTCCCCGAGGGGCCCGCCCGGGGCAAGGCCCGCGCCCGGCTGATGGACGAGGTCGCGCATGCCATCGAGGAATCGGTCGGCAGCCGCACCCTGGCCGAGGACGGCCCGGAGCGGGTCAATGCCGTGCTCGCCGACTGGGAGGCGCAGGAGGGCCGCAGCTTCGGCCTGCGGCTGATCGAGATCGACCCCGGCCGCACCGTGGCGACCATGGGATAGGTCTATCCCCGGGATAGACCTATCCCCGGCCGAGCTCGACCAGCAGGTCGGCGAGCGGCCCGGGCGCGCTCACCATCGCGTCGTGGCCGGTGGCGAGGTCGCGCCAGCCCCAGCCGGGCTGGCCCCGCACCCAGGCCTTGACCCGGTCGAGGGTGGCGTAGGACGGCGTCGTGCAATCGACGTAGGTGCGCGGCAGCCCGTTGCCGACCGGGCCGCGGATCGGCAGCGGGCTCTCGTAGGTGCCCAAGGGGTGCGGCGTCATGCGCCGCTCGAGCCAGGCCGCGTCCGCCGGATCGAGCACGCCGAAGGCGGCGGCCGGCGGCGGCGGCAGGCTCACGCCCCCGCTCGACTCCGCGGCGGCCCGGCGGCGGGCCGCCGCCACCTCGGGGGCGAGCCCGTCGAAGGGCGAGCGGCCCGGCTCCACGATCAGCGCGTCGAGATAGACGAGGTGGCGCAGCCGCTCCGGCATCGCCTCGGCGACGCCACTAATGGCGAGGCCGCCGAACGAATGCCCGACCAGCACCACGTCGGTCAGCTCCTCGGCGGCGATCGTTCCGGCGATGTCCTGCACGAAGGTGTCGAGGGTGATGGCGCGCGACATCAGGTGCGCCCGCTCGCCGAGCCCGGTGCAGGTCGGTGAAAGGACCCGGTGCCCCTGCGCCCGCAGGCGATCGGCCACCCGGACCCAGCACCAGCCGCCATGCCAGGCGCCGTGGACCAGCACGAAGGTCAGCTCGTCGCTCATCTCGCTCAAGCCCTCCCGGCGCGTCGGCGGAGCCAAGCGCGAACGGGTCCGGCGCGCAAGGGGCTTATGATTAGGGCTTCGGATCGCGGCTTCGACTCGGAACCCCGGCCCTACTCGTCGGCCTCGTCGCGGTCCTCGCGGTTGGCGTCGAAGCCGGCGATCATCCGCTCGATGGCCTTGAAGCTGCGCACCGCCTCCTGGGTGCGGCCGGCGGCGCACTGCCCTTCCGCCGAGCGGTACCACAGCAGCATGCTGTTGAAGGCATGCTGGTGGGGCGCCTCGGCGACGCGGGCGCGCCGCGCGGTCTCGGCGTCGAACCACACCCGCGCGAGGTGACCGGCATTGGTGCAGACGTCGGCGGAGGGCGGCAGGGCGGCGCGGGAGACGGTCGGGTCGCACAGCATGACGAACCAGATCGCCCCGGCGACGAGGCCGGAGGCCCCCAGCATCCCGAGGGCGCCGCGCCCACGCCGGCGCCAGTCGGGCCGCACCGGCTCGGCGGCCGGCAGCGCCTCAACGGTCTCGGGCCGGCAATGGGTGTAGTGCGTCGAGCCGTCGGCGTGATGGTGAGGCCACGGATGGGTCATGGGGGCACCCCCTCGATCAGGGTGGGACCCGGGAGCCTCGCATGAACCATCACGGGAGCCGGGTCGTCGGGACGGATCGCGGCGGCAGCACGACGAGCCGCAGCCGATCGCCGGGCGATCGTGCGGCGGCGTCGGACCCTCGCGAGATCCCCGATGGTTAAGCCCGCCTTGCGGCATCCGGCGTGTTCCAGCGCACATTCCGCGCGCACATGCTGGCGCTCGCGCGGGCGTCGTGCTCTCTCGGGCGGCAGGGGCGCGACGACGCCCGCGATCGGGAGGACGACGCGATGAGGCATTGGCGCGAGGCGGCCGCGGCCGCCCTCTGTCTCGCCGCCCTGTGGGCGGCCCCGGCGGACGCGCAGGACCGCCGCTGGGCGACCGCCTGGGCCGGCTCGGTCCAGGGCCCCTACCCGGTCGGCAACCCCTCGGCCCAGCCCGACCAGAGCTTCGCCTTTCCCGATCCGGCGGAGGGCGCCCGCGACCAGACCCTGCGGCTGGTGCTGCGCCCGGACGTGTGGGGCCGCGAGGCCCGCCTGCGGATCTCGAACGCCTTCGGCACCCGGCCGCTGACCCTGGACGGTGTCCATGCCGGGCTGCAGCTCGGCGGCGCCGCCCTGGTGCCGGGCACGAACCGCCCGGTGCTGTTTTCCGGCCGGGAGACGGTCACGGTCCCGCCCGGGGGCGAGGCCTGGTCCGACCCGGTCGCCCTGCCCTTCGCGGCCGACCCCGATGCGGCCCTGCTCGCCGGGCGCAAGCTCGCGGTCTCGCTCCACGTCGTGGGCGCGAGCGGGCCGATGACCTGGCACGCCAAGGCGCTCCAGACCTCCTACGCCACCGCGCCCGGCGCGGGTGGGCACGGCGCCGACGAGGACGAGGCCGCCTTCCCGTACTCCACCGCCTCGTGGTTCTTCCTCGATGCCGTCGACATGGCGGTGAGCGCGCCGACCCCGGTCGTGGTCGCCTTCGGCGATTCGATCACCGACGGCACCGCCTCGACGATGAACGGCGACGACCGCTGGCCCGACGTGCTGGCGCGCCGCCTGCACGCGACGCTCGGCAACCGGGTCGCGGTGGTCAATGCCGGCATCGGCGGCAACCAGGTGGTCGGCCCGGCGGAATACGGCCCCCAAAAGCCCTTCCCGGGCGGGCCCTCGGCGCTAGCCCGGCTCGACCGCGACGTGATCGGCCTGTCGGGCGTCGCCAGCGTGATCTGGCTCGAGGGCACCAACGACTTCAGCCGCAACGGCGGGGCCACGCTGGAAGCGGTGCAGGCCGGGATGCGCGAGGGCGTCGCCCGCCTGCGTGCCGGCATCCCGGGCGTGCGGGTGATCGGCGCCACCCTCACCTCGGCCAAGGGCAGTTCCAGCCCCGCCCACGGCCACCCCGAGCAGGACGAGAAGCGCCGCCGCCTCAACGCCTTCATCCGGGAGTCGGGGGTGTTCGACGGCGTGGTCGATTTCGACGCCGCCACCCTCGATCCCTCGACCGGCGGTCTGCGCCCCGAGATGGTCCCGGAGAGCACCACCGGCGGCAAGGGCGACCGGCTGCATCCGAACCGGGCGGGCTACGTGGCGATGGGGAGCGGGATCGATCTCGGGGTGGTCTTGCCGGGACGCTGATCCCTCAATCGTCCTTCGTCCGGGCAGCGGGACGGTTCAGCATCTTGCGGAACCGTAGCACCCTGACGCGATCTTCGATCGCCCCAACCTCTCTCCCACACGGGAGAGGGCCCCCCGCGCCCGACTGTATCAGACCGGATCAAGCGGAAACCGTGTCACGCCCGCGCGTACAACCGATCCGCCCGGCTCTCGAACGCGTCCGTGAACTTGCGGAACGCCCGGTCGAACATCTTGCCCATGAGAAGCCCGAGCGCCAGGCTCTTGAACTCGTAGGTGATGAAGAACTCCACCGTGCAGCCGCCGTTCGGGGCCTCGCGGAAGGTCCAGCGGTTCTCGAGGTGGCGGAACGGGCCGTCGATGTACTCGGCCAGGATCTTCAGGTTCGGCCGGTCGAGGCGGACCCGGGTGGTGAAGTGCTCGGAGATCGCCTTGTAGCCGACGCCCATATCAGCGACGAGCGTCTCGGTACCGTCCTCGCCCTCCTGCTTGCGCAGCACCCGGAGCGAGTCGCAGAGCGGCAGGAACTCGGGATAGCGCTCGACGTCGGCGACGAGGTCGAACATCTCCGTCGGGCTGTGGCGGACGGTGCGGGTGGTGCGGAAGCTCGGCATCGGGTCAGACGGTCCCCAGCCGGTCGAGCCGGGCCTGCTTGAGCCGGGCGAAATCCTCGCCGGCATGGTGGGAGGAGCGGGTGAGCGGCGTCGCCGAGACGAGCAGGAAGCCCTTGGCGTAGGCGGTGGTCTCGTAGGCCTTGAAGGCGTCCGGCGTCACGAAGGACAGGACCGGGTGGTGCTTCTTCGTCGGCTGCAGGTATTGGCCGATGGTGAGGAAGTCGACCTCGGCCGAGCGCAGGTCGTCCATCAGCTGGAGCACCTCGTTGCGCTCCTCGCCCAGTCCCACCATGATCCCCGACTTGGTGAAGATGGTGGCGTCGAGTTCCTTGACCTGCTGCAGCAGCCGGATCGAGTGGAAGTAGCGGGCGCCGGGGCGCACCGTCAGGTACTTCGACGGCACGGTCTCGAGGTTGTGGTTGAACACGTCCGGGCGGGCCGCCACCACGATCTCCAGCGCGCCGTCCTTGCGCAGGAAGTCGGGGGTCAGGATCTCGACGGTGGTCGCGGGGCTCGAGCGCCGGATCGCCGCGATGACCGCCGCGAAATGCGAGGCGCCGCCATCCTTCAGGTCGTCGCGGTCGACCGAGGTGATGACGACGTGGTGCAGGCCGAGCTTGGCCACGGCCTCCGCCACACGCTCGGGCTCGGCCAGATCGAGGGCGTCCGGCATGCCGGTGCGCACGTTGCAGAACGCGCAGGCCCGGGTGCAGGTGTCCCCCATGATCATGAAGGTGGCGTGCTTCTTCTCCCAGCACTCGCCGATGTTGGGGCAGCCCGCCTCCTCGCACACCGTGACGAGCTTGTTCTCGCGCACGATGGCCTGGGTCTCGGCCCATTTCGGCGAGCCCGGCGCCTTGACGCGGATCCAGTCCGGCTTGCGCAGGATCGGCTGGTCGGGCCGGTGCGCCTTCTCCGGGTGACGGGGGCGCTGGTCGTTGCGCAGGAGGTCGAGGACGACGGCCATGGGATCCGGGCGGGAAGCGGTCGCGAACCCTTCGCGGCGCGGTCCTGACTTAAGATGTCCGGGCCGCCGGGGCAAATGGGGCGTGACGCGCCGCCGCGCGGCGCGCCAGCCCGGTCTTGCCGTCGCGCCAAGGCACAACGGTTTCGGGAAGGTCAGTAGCGCCGCTCGCCCCGGACCGCCCGCACCACCGCGATGACGATCACCGCCCCGACGGTCGCCGAGAAGAGGTTGCGCCAGAACCCGAAGATCGGGATGTGGAACTGTGCCGCCAGGAAGTTGCCGACCACGCCGCCGATGATGCCGAGCACGATGTTGCCGAGCAGGCCCATGTTGGAGTTCATGAAGCGCTCGGCCAGCCAGCCCGCCAGCGCGCCGATGACGATGGCCATCAGGAGGCCGACGCCCGGCTGCCCGAGCGCTCCGTACACGTGACCGTCCATGCTGTCCCCCTGTGTCGCCGCCGGTTCGCGGCCCGGGCATAGATGGGGTGGCGCGGTCGCGTTGCACCAGCCCGGGCTCGGCGGGAGATGCGAAATCCGACGCTGCGGAACTCCGATGATCGGGCTTCGCGCGCCGGCCGCCTACTTCCCCTCGGTCTTCCGCTCGCGGAACAGGAGCGCGAGGTTGCGCAGGTAGATCACCGTGCCGAGGCTCTGGCCGAGGATGAAGACCGGGTCGCGCCGGTAGAGCGCGTAGCCGAGCAGCACCGCCGAGCCGCCGAGCGACAGGAACCAGAACGAGAGCGGGATGACGCTGCGCCCCGCCTTCTCGCTGGCGACCCACTGGACGAGGAAGCGGGCGGTGAACAGCCCCTGCCCGACGAGGCCGACCAGCAGCACGAGGTCCACGGGGCCGGTGAACAGCGACCAGAAATAGGCGCTGAGCCCGTGCATGATGTCGGCGACCATCGCCCTACTCCGTCTCGACCTGCTCGACCTGCTCGACCTGCGGCACCCGGCGCCGGCGCCGGATCAGCCACCACACCCCGGCGAGGTCGAGGATGCCGACCCAGAGCCGGTCGAACAGGCCGTAATTCGAGTGGCCGGTGAGCCGCGGCCGGTCGACCACGTCGCCGTGGACGACGGAAAACCCCTCGCGGGCGACGAGGGCCGGCATGAAGCGGTGCAGCGCGTCGAAATACGGCAGGCGCAGGTACACCGCCCGTCGGAAGACCTTGAGGCCGCAGCCGGTATCGCGGGTCGCGTCCTTGAGGATGCGGCCGCGCACGCCGTTGGCGATGCGCGACTGGATCATCTTGCGCCGGCCGTCCTTGCGGCCGATGCGCTGCCCCTGCGCCAGCCCCGCGCCGGGGCCGGCCGCTTTCAGCGCCGCGACGAGGCCCGGGATGAAGGCCGGGTCGTTCTGGCCGTCGCCATCGAGCGTCGCGACGAACTCGCCGCGCGCCGCGAGCACGCCGCTGCGCACCGCCGCGCTCTGGCCGCAGCTTTCGCGGTGGCGCACCACCCGCAAGTTCGGGTGCCGCGCCCGCGCCGCCGCCAGGGCCGCCGGGGTGGCGTCGGTCGAGCCGTCGTCGACGTAGACGATCTCGAACGGGCTCAAGGGCGCGCAGGCCGCCGCGATCTCGGCGAGGAGGGGCGCGATGTTGCCGGCCTCGTTCTTCACCGGCACCACCACGCTGAGGCGGATCGCCTCCTGCTCCCGCACGGCCTGGTCCGGCATGGCCTTGTCGCTCTCCGTCTGGGTCACGGCGTCACCGCGTAGGCCGACAGCCCGACCGGCTTGCCGCCGTTAATGTTGAAGCCCGTCACGCGGCCGACCGGCTGCGCCGGGGTCGCACCGTCCGCGTCCGCGAACGCCTTGGCGAAGCGGTCCTCGACGTAGACGAGGCGGCAGCCGCCCCGGCGGAGGAAGGCGGCGGCCTCCTCGCCGGAATCGAGCATCGCGAGGTCGGTGCCGATCAGGAAGACCAGGCTCGGCTCGCGGTAGCCGAGGGTGCCGACCTTCGGATTCCGGCACGGCAGCGCGTCGCGGATCGCGGCGAGCCGCGGCGAGACCTTGAGGGCGGCAAGCGCCGGCTGGGTCAGGCCGAACACCGCCGGGCTCAGGAGCAGGCTCGCCAGCACCGCGGTCGCCAGCGCGCGCTCAGGGAACCCGTCCGCGAAGGCGCGCCAGGCGAGGAACGCGACGGCGCCGGCGGCGAGGAGCAGCGGCAGCCCCGCCCACGGGATCGTCCCGTCGAGGCGCCAGGCCGCGACGCAGAGGCCGATCGTGAGGCCGGCGGGGATGAACGGCACCAGGAGCGCCACGAGCCGCGCCCCCGGCCGGTCGCGATGGACCGCCCCGCGGGCGACCGCCATCACGGCGAGGATCGCCAGCGCCGTGCACAGCGGCAGCACGTAATGCGGCAGCTTGGTCGGCACCGCCTCGAAGACGAGCCAGGACGGCAGCACCCAGGCGACCAGGAAGGCGACGCCGTCCTCGCGCCGGTTCGCCCAGGCGAAGGGGATCGCCATCGCGGCGAAGGCGGCCGCGGGCCAGAAGGTGGCGAAGACGACCAGCAGGTAGGTGCCGGGCGGCGCCCAGTGCTGGGTCTGGGCGGTGCCGACCTTGCCCAGCATGTCGTGGCCCACCGCCTCGCCGTAGAAGGCGCCCCCGCTCTTCAGCGTGATGGCGACGAACCAGGGCGCGACGAGGACCAGCACCAGGATCAGGCCGAGGCCCGGGCGCAGGCGCGTCAGCCAGGCGCCGGATCGGGCAAAGACCGAGAGGCCGAGCGCGGCGAGCCCGGCGAACATCGGCACCATCGGTCCCTTGACCAAGATGCCGAGCGCCACCGCGAGCCAGAAGGTCAGCACCGTGCCGGTCGGCAGCCGGAGGGCGGCGGCGCGGGTCAGCCACGCCCGGGCGAGCGCCCCCATGGCGGCGACCGCGCAGGCGGTGAGCAGCGCGTCGGTCTTGGCGAGCCGCGCCTCGGCCGAGAGCATCACGCTGGCTCCCACCAGGGCGGCGGCGAGCAGGGCCTGGCGCCGCGGCAGGAAGGCGAGCGCGGCCCAGTAGCCGAGCAGCACCGTGGCGACGGCGCCGATCAGCGAGGGGATGCGGTAGAGCCAGATGGCGGTGCGGGCGCCCGGCACGCCCAGCGCCTCGCCGGCGGCGACGACCGCGCTCTGGGCCCAGTAGATCCCGACCGGCTTCTTGTGCCGGGCCTCGCCCTGGAAGCGGATGTCGACGAACTCGCCCGATTCGAGCATCTGCTTCGAGGCCTGGGCGAAGCGCGGCTCGTCCCGGTCCATCGGCTGGAGCGAGGCGAATCCCGGCAGGAAGCAGACCAGCGACAGGACGACGAGCAGCGCGCAGGCCGCCCCGTGGCTGCGCGCCCCGAGATCGAGGAGGCGCTCCGCGAAGAGGCCCACGGAGGCGGCGCGGCCGGGGCGGCGCCCGGCGGCAAGGCTCGTCAATGCATGGCTCCGAACCGGAAATCCCGACGCGCACGGCGCCTGTCGCGGCGGGCGCCCGTGTCGGTGATCCGGTCCGGAAAGTCAATTTTTCGCGGCCGGAGCGGCGGGGCGTCTCGACCGGCCCGGGGAGCGGTCGGAACCCTGCCGTTACGCCATCTCGAACAGGAATCCGTCCACCGCCGGGATCGGCACCGACAGGCTGACCCCGCGCGAGGCCCGCGACAGGCGCCAGGGGCGCTCGCGGCCGGCGCGCACCGCCTCGGAGGGGCGCAGGCGGCGGGTGGCGCCGTCCTCGCCGACCTCGTCGATGGTGAGGAAGCCGTAGACGAGCAGGCGCGAGGCGAGCAGCTTGGTCTCGCGGTCGCCGGCGGCCACCGGCAGGCTGCCGGCCTCGTAGACCGTGTCCATCAGGCTGCGCTGGTCGCGCCGCGCGGCGGCGACCCGGGGGCTCGGCGCGAGCTCGTGCTCGATCGGACCGGGACGCTCCCGGCGCCGGAACGCCACCACTTTTCCCCCTTCGAAGGCTCGACCTCCCTCGGGGGCGCCGTCCTGGCCCGACAGGTTACGCATACGCACCACACCCTTCGACGCGCCGCCGACTCGTACAGGCCGCGGCGATGCGGAGGATTCGATGATTCCGCTTAACGCCCGATTGACCCTGAGCGCGATCGCCCCGTGCCGGATCGGCGCAGGCACCCGCGCCCTCGCCTCGTCCCGGCGCCCTCGCCCGGGGCGGGCATCGCGTGTATGAGCGCCGGCGCTTCCCCCCTTCCCGGCGCACGAGGAGCCCGCCCGCATGACCGAACCGGCCCCCTCGCGCCCGGCCGCCCTGGCGGTGGAGGACCTGGCCTGCCGGTTCGGCCGGGTGCAGGCCCTCGCCGGCGTCTCGCTCGCCGTGCGCCCCGGCGAGGTGATGGCGCTGCTGGGCGATTCCGGTTGCGGCAAGAGCACGCTGCTGCGGGTCGTGGCCGGGCTCGAGGCGCCGCAGGCCGGCACGGTGCGGCTCGACGGGCGCCTCGTCGCCGGGCCGGGGACGCGCGTGCCGCCCGAGGCGCGCGGCGTCGGCCTGATGTTCCAGGACTACGCCCTCTTCCCCCACCTCACGGTGCGCGAGAACATCCGCTTCGGCCTCAAGGGCCAGCCGCCCGCCGCCCGCGAGGCGGCCGACGAGCTCCTGGAGCAGGTCGGCCTCGCGGCCCATGCCGGCGCCTACCCGCAGACCCTGTCGGGCGGCGAGCAGCAGCGGGTGGCGCTGGTGCGGGCCCTCGCCCCGGGGCCGCGGCTCTTGCTCCTCGACGAGCCGTTCTCCAACCTCGACCGGCGGATGCGCGACCGGGTGCGCGAGGACACGGTGGCGCTCCTGCGCCGCACCGGCACCACCGCCCTGATGGTGACGCACGATCCCGAGGAGGCGCTGGCGGTGGCGACCCGCATCGCGCTGATGCGCCGCGGCCGCATCGTCCAGGTCGCCACCGGGGAGGCGCTCTACCGCCGCCCCGAGAGCCTGTTCGCCGCCCGCTTCCTCGCCGACGCCGCCGAGATCCCGACCCGGATCGCCGGGGGCCGGGCCGGCACGCCCCTCGGCGCGGTGCCGGCCCCCCACCTGCCGGAGGGCGCCCCGGTCCGGGTCTGCCTGCGGCCCGAGGCCCTGCGGGTCGGGGCGCCGGGGGACGGCCTGCCCGCCCAGGTCCTGCGCCGCACCTTCCTGGGGGCGGCGAGTGTGCTCCATCTCGGCTTGCCGGGCCTCTCCCTGCCCCTGCGCGCGCGCCTGCCCGGGCCGGGCCCCTACGGCCCGGGCGACGCCGTCGGGGTGACGCTGGTGCCGGATTCCGTGCTGGTCCTGCCCGACGAGGAAGCCGCGTAGCCCGCAAGACTTACGCGCCGGATCGAGCAGGCTTACATTGAAACAACTAAAATCTATCGTGCTTGCTTTTGTTTCGGGATTGCTTCTCTAGGAGGCGCCACCTTCGGGAGACGCCCCTTGTCCCTGTCACGTATCGCGCTCGGCCTCCTCGGTCTCGTCGCCCTCGCGGGCCCCGCCCGTGCCCAAGGCGCCCCGGAGGGCGCCCGCGAGGTCAACCTCTACACCACCCGCGAGCCCGGCCTGATCCGCCCGCTGCTGGACGCCTTCACCAAGGCGAGCGGCGTCAAGGTCAACACGGTGTTCGTGGACAAGGGCCTGTCCGAGCGCGTCGCCGCCGAGGGCGCCCGCTCCGCCGCCGACGTGATGATGACGGTCGACATCGGCAACCTGATCGAGCTCGTCGACCGCGACCTCGCCCAGCCGGTGCGCTCCCCCGCCCTCGAGGCGGCGATCCCCGCCGCCCTGCGCGACCCCGAGGGGCGCTGGTTCGCCCTCTCGACCCGGGCCCGGGTGGCCTATGCCGACCCGGACCTGCGCGACCTCGCCGGGCTGACCTACGAGGACCTCGCCGACCCGAAATGGAAGGGCAAGGTCTGCCTGCGCTCCGGACAGCACCCCTACAACACCGCGCTGATCGCCGCCTACCTGGTCAAGCACGGCGAGGCCAAGACCGAGGCCTGGCTGCGCGGCCTCAAGGACAACCTCGCCCGCAAGGCGGCCGGCGGCGACCGCGACGTCGCCCGCGACATCGTCGCCGACCTCTGCGACGTCGGGCTCGGCAATTCCTACTACGTCGGCCTGATGCGCAGCGGCCGCGGCGGCCCGGAGCAGCAGAAGTGGGGCGAGGGCATCCAGGTCGTGCTGCCGACGTTCCAGGGCGGCGGCACCCACGTCAACGTCTCGGGCGCCGTGGTGGCGAAGAACGCCCCGCACCGCGACAACGCCGTCAAGCTGCTCGAGTACCTCGCCTCCGACGAGGCGCAAGCGCTCTATGCCAAGGCCGATTACGAGTACCCGGTGAAGCCCGGCGTCGCCGTCGACCCGCTGCTCGCCGCCCTCGGGCCGCTCAAGGTCGATGCCACCCCGCTCGTCGAGATCGCCCGCAACCGCAAGGCGGCGAGCCTGCTCGTCGACAAGGTCGGCTTCGACCGCTGACCCGCGATCCGTCTCCGTCGTGCGGGGCGGAGACGGATGAAACTCGGGAAACCTCCTCTCCTCGCTGGTGCAGGGCTGTCCGGGTAAAAGAATAACGCACTTCCCCTCTCCCGTGTGGGAGAGGGGCCAGGGGTGAGGGTGACACTTTTTAGTGTAAAGCTGAGGCTATTGTGCTGGCAACTCCACACTCTTCGCTTCACACGGGGACGTGTCACCCTCACCCCTACCCCTCTCTCACGCGGGAGAGGGGATCCCGTGCCCGATACTTAAAGGGATTTCCCCCGGACAGCCTTGCCGCCCGCGGGGAGAGGAGAGCCCTGCGCTCTTCTCGTCTCGAACATTCTACCGAACAGGCTCCCGCCGACGGAGGGAGGGCGGTGCGAAGGCGACGGTGCCGGGGGTGGTCCCGGTCCCTCCCCCGGTCTCCGTTGCCGCTCTCTGCCTTGACGGAACTTGCCGGTTCCTGGACGAGCGGGGCCGACCGACGCGGCTCCCGCCTGGATTGATCCCATGCCCGACGACCTCCGCCACCCGACCCGACGGACGCTGCTGGGCGGCACCGCCGCCCTGGCGGCCGGCCTCGCCGCGACGGGGGCCGCGGCCCAGGCGCCCGCCCCCGCCCCGCGCCGCTCGCGGCTGATCCTGCTCGGGACGGCCGGCGGCCCGACGCCGAAGCCCAACCGCGCGGCGCCGGCCCAGGCCGTCGTGGTCGACGGGCACACCTACCTGATCGATGCCGGCAACGGGACCGGCCGGCAGATGGTGCTGGCCAAGCTCAAGCTCGGCTCGCTCGATTCGGTGTTCCTCACCCACCAGCACTCGGACCACAACGCCGATTACGGCAACGTCCTGCTGCTCGCCTGGGCGACCGACCTCGCCCACCGCGTCGATACCTACGGGCCGCCGCCCCTCGCCCGGATGACGCGCCAGTTCCTCGACCTGAACGACTACGACATCAAAACCCGGATGGAGGACGAGGGGCGCCCGGCGCTCGCCGACCTGATCGTGCCGCACGAGATCACCGGGCCCGGCCCGGTGATGCGCGACGAGCGCGTCACGGTGACGGCCGCCCTCGTCCAGCACCCGCCGGTCGAGCCGGCCTTCGCCTACCGCTTCGACTGTCCCGACCGGTCGATCGTGATCTCGGGCGACACTCGCTACTCGCCGAACCTGATCGCGCTCGCCAAGGGCGCCGACGTGCTCGTCCACGAGGTCATGTACCTGCCCGAGCTCGACAAGCTCATCGCCACCGAGCCCAACGCCAAGACCTTGCGCGAGCACCTGATCGCCAGCCACACCACCACCGAGGAGGTCGGGCGCGTCGCGACCGAGGCCGGCGTGAAGACGCTGGTGCTCTCGCATTTCGTGCCCGGCGGCTACCCGTTCATCAAGGACGAGGTCTGGCTCGAGGCGGTGCGGCCGCATTTCAAGGGCGAGATCGTCGTCGGCCGCGACCTGATGGAACTCTGATGCCGCGCGACGTCGCGCCGATCCGGGTCGACCGGCCTCCCGTCGGCAGGGGCCGCTCGTGACGGATCGCGACGGCCTGATCGAGCGGGATCTCGACGGTGCGGCCCCGCCCCGGCGGACCGCCGCTCCGGTGCGGGGCGCTCCCGCCGTGCCGGCGACCCGGACGCGCGCCCCGTGGGCCGTCGCGACCGGCCGGGCGCGGCGGCCCGGGCTCCTGCTCCCGGCCTGGACGCTCGCCGCCGGCCTCACCGCCCTCCTGGTCCTGGCGCCGGTCGCGGCGCTCGGGCTCGAGGCGCTGCAGGGCTCGGGCGGGCTGTGGCCGCACCTCCTCGCCCACGTCCTGCCCCCGGCTCTGCACGACACCGCCCTGCTGCTCGCCGGGGTCGGAATCGTCGTCGTGGCGGTCGGCACCGGGGCGGCCTGGCTCGTCGCGGCCTACGAGTTCCCGGGGCGGCGCCTGCTCGACTGGGCGCTGCTGCTGCCGCTGGCCGTGCCCACCTACATCGCGGCATATGCCTATCTCGACCTCCTGCACCCGGTCGGTCCGGTGCAGGGCGCGATCCGGGCGCTCCTCGGCTATGCCCGCCCGCGCGACCTGGTCCTGCCGGACCTGCGCTCCCTGCCCGGCTGCATCCTGCTCCTCGGCTTCGTGCTCTATCCCTACGTCTACCTGCCGACCCGGGCGCTGTTCCTGATGCAGTCGGCGACGCTGGTCGAGGCCGGGCGCAGCCTCGGGGCCCGGCCGGCCGCCGTGTTCCTGCGGGTCGCCCTGCCGCTCGCCCGCCCGGCCATCGCGCTCGGTGCCAGCCTGGCGCTGCTCGAAGCCCTCAACGACATCGGGGCGGCGGAATTCCTGGGCGTGCGCACCCTCACGGTCTCGATCTACGACACCTGGGTCAACCGCTCCGACCTGCCCGGCGCCGCCGGCCTGGCGCTGGTGATGCTCGCCGCCTGCCTCGGCCTGATCGCGGTCGAGCGCCGGGCCCGGCGCGGTCGCGGCTATGCCGGGGCGGCGCAGCGCCCGCGCCGGATGAGCCGCACGCCGCTCTCCGGTCCCGCGGCCCTCGCGGCCCTCGCCCTCGGCCTCGTGCCGGTCGCCCTCGGCTTCCTGGCGCCGGCGAGCTACCTCGCGGTCGAGGCCTCCCGGCGCCTGCACCGGGCCGGCCTGTCCGGGGCGATCCTGTCGGAGAGCCTCAACACCCTGGTCTATGCCGCCCTCGCGACCGTGGTCGCCACCGCCCTCGGCCTCGTCGTCGCGGCGGGGCCGCGGCTCCTCGGCGGGCGCTGGCGCGAGGCGCTCCTGCGCTGCGCCACCTTCGGCTACGCGATCCCCGGGGCGATCCTGGCGATCGGCCTGCTGCCGCCGCTCGCCGCCCTCGACGGCCTTCTCGACGGCGCGAGCCGGGCCCTCACCGGCGCGCCGCTCGCCGCCATGGGCCTCGGCACCGGGGCGGCCCTCGTCTACGCCTACGCGGTGCGCTTCCTCGCCGTCACCGCCGGCAGCAGCGAGGCCGGCCTCGCCCGGGTGCCGCGCTCGCTCGGCGACGCCGCCCGGATCCTCGGCCGCGGCCCGGTCGGCGCCCTGGCCAAGGTCCACCTGCCGCTGACCTGGCCGGCGCTCCTCGGCGGCGCGCTCCTGGTCTTCGTCGATTGCGTCAAGGAGCTGCCCGCGACCCTGATCCTGCGCCCGCTCAACGTCGAGACCCTGGCGACCCACCTCTACGGCGAGGCCGCCCGCGGCACCTACGAGGACGGCGCGGTCGCCGCCCTGCTCATCGTCGCGGTCGGGCTCCTGCCGGTGGCGCTGCTCCTGCGGGTCTCGACCCCGAAGGTGTCCCCCGGGGCATGATACCCCAGCGCCTTCGAACGGACGCGTTCGAAGGCGCTGGATAAGCCCCAATGGGCGCCGGCGCCGATGCGCCGGCGCGAGGATACGACGGGTCAGCCCGCGCGGGCGTGCTCGCGGAAGAACCGCAGCATCTCCGCGCTGGCGTCCGGCCCCCGCGGCTCGGTGTAGGAGCCGTCCGGGCTGCCGCCCGACCAGGCGTGGCCGGCCCCGTGCAGCACCCACTTCTCGACGATCTCCCGGCCGGCCGCGTCCGCGTGGACGCGGCGGGTCCAGCCGATGCCGCCGGGGGATTGCCCCTGCGTCACGGTCTCGGTCAGGCCCGGGCCCGGCAGCGCCTGGGCGGCCACCCGCTCGCCGTTGAGGGGGTGCACCGTGCGGTCGCCGTCGCCGTGGAAGACGATGGTGGGCACGCTCCCGCCCGTCCGCTTGGGCGCCGCCCCGCCCTGGCCCATCGCGGCGAGCGCCGAGGGCAGGTCCCGGGCCGCCCCGCAGGCGAGCCCCGAATGGATGCCGGCTGCCGCGAACACGTCCGGATAGGCCGCGGCCAGGATCGCCGCCGCCGCGCCGCCGGCCGAGAGCCCGGCGACGTAGACCCGGGCCGGGTCGGCGCCGAATTCCGCCACGACCTCCCGGGCGATGCCGGCGATCAGCGCCGGCTCGCCCGCGCCGCGGCCCTGGTCGCGGGGCTCGAACCAGTTCCAGCATTTCTGGGCGTTGGCCGCCCGCTCCTGTCGCGGATAGACCACGATCAGCCCCTGCTCCTCGGCGAGCGCGTTCATCCGCGTGCCGAGGGCGAAGTCGTCCGGGTCCTGGGTGCAGCCGTGCAGCATCACGACCACCGGCAGGGTCTCCCCGTCCCGGCCGCTCGGCACGTAGACCTTGTAGGTCAGGCCGCCGGCCGGGCCCGCGAAGCGCCGCTCCTCGAACCGGGCGCCCGGCGGCACCGGCACGGATCGGCGCGCCCCGAGCCCGTGGCCGAGGCCCGCCCCCAAGCCCGCACCCAAGCTTGCCCCAAGGCCCGCCTTCAGGGCCGCGCCGAGGTCGGCGCCCGGCTTGGCATCCATGCCCGCCCCGAGCCCGCCGGAGCGCAGCAGGTCGGCGAGGCCGCCGGCCTGGCCGGCTTTCCGCATCAGCGTCCGCAAGGTGTCCGGCATCTCGGGCAGGCCCGACGGTGCCGCCGCGGCCTGCGCCGGGCCATCCCCCGGGACGGTCCAGGCACCGCCCGGCTCCGTGGGGGCCTCCAAGTCGACGGCTTCCTTGATGTCGACGGCGTCCTTGATGTCGACGGCTCCCTCGAGGGCGGTCCCCGCCCCGCGCGGCGCCGAGGCCGGCGAGGGCGAGGGCCCGGCCGGGGCATGGCCCTGGAGCAGCGCCATCGCCTCGGCGAGGCGGCCGGCGCGGGTGAGGCGGGTCACCTCCGCCATGTCGACGGCGGCGAGGTTCATCGACGACAGGCCGGCCGGGTGCGGGCCGCCGCGGAACGGATCGAAGGCGCTCATGGGGATCATCCTTGCGGAGTTCGGGGAGGGGCGGGTCGAGGGGCCGGAGGTCAGGCGATGCGGTCGGCCAGCGCCGCCTTGACGGCGGCGCTGGCGTGGAAGGCGCCGAGCACCTGGATCGACGCGATGGCGGCCCGGGCGAGCTCCGGCGTGACGTCGTCGGCGATGCTGGCGAGCCCGAGCACCTGGATGCTCAGCGGCGTCCCGGCCGCCCGCGCCGCCTCGAGCTCGGCCCTGGTGATGTGCGTCAGCCCCAGGCTGAGCTGGCGGCGCGCCACCGCCTGGCGCACCGCCTCCTCCTGCCGGTCGAGCTGGTTGCGCACCGCCGTGCGGATGAAGTCGGCGCGGTTGGCGTAGAAGCCGTCGCGCACCATCAGGTCGATGCGGCCGAGGTCGACGAAGCCGAGATTGACCGTGACCTTCTCGCTGTCCGGCACCTTGGGCCGCAGCTCGTGAACGGTGCCCGTCATCCTGTCGCCTTCCTCTGACCATCCTGTTGGATGGTCTGGAGATGGCGACGGGAGGTTCGGTCCGCAAGGGGCGGTGTCCCGGAACGGATCGATCGCCCGTGCCGTTTGGCCCGTTGGAGCGCCGGCGCCGTCCGCTTGCCGGACCATACGGGGAGACGCCCGGCCTCGACGCCCCGGCGGCCCGCGCGTAAGGCTTTGCCCCGCATGACCACACCCGATCGGACCCCGCCGGACCGGGACGCGGCGCTCCAGTCCGGCAGGCCCCGCCCGGCTTTGCCCCTTCCCGCCGCGGACGAATCCGCCCTCGCCGCGGGCCTGGCGGCCGGCACCGCCACCCGCATGCTGGCGATGCGCCTGGCGATGCTGGGGGTGCTGGCGGTCTCGGCCCATCTCAGCGACGGCGTGCTGCATGCCGGCAGCCACTGGTTCATCCTGGGCGGCTACGCGGTCTCCTCGCTCTGGCTCGCCGCCACGGCGCGGCGGCGGGGCGGGGCGCGGCTCGCCTGGATCGCGACGCTGCTCGACGCGGCGCTCGCCGCCTATATCGTGCTCGAGCACATGGTGGCGGCCGCCGAGGTCGCCGACGAGCCCGGCACGATGGCGAGCCGCCTGCCGGCCTTCCTGCTGCTGCTCGAATCCGGCCTCACGCTCAGGCCGCGCCATACGGCAGTCTTCGCCGCCCTCGTCGCGGGGGTATGGTCGGGCGCCCTCGGCCTCGGGCTCCTCGATCCGCAGCTCGGCCTGCCGCCGGCGGCGAACGTCTTCGGGCTCCTGTCCTTCCTGGTCGCGGCCGCCTTCGTGATCGAGGGGGCGCTGCGCCTGCGCCGGGGGGTGGCCACGATGCTGCGCCTCGAGCACGAGCGGGCGACGCTGGCGCGCTTCGTGCCGGCGGGAATCGACCTCGTGCGCCGCGACGGGCCGACGGCGCTCCAGCCACGCCACGCCTGCCTGCTCGCCCTCGACATCCGGGGTTTTTCGGCGCTGACCCGGCGCTGGGGCGAGGCGCGGGTGCTCGACTGGCTGCTGGCGGTGCGGGCGCTCGCCCACGCGGCGGTGACCGAGCGCGGCGGCCTCGTCGACAAGTATGTCGGCGACGGGGTGCTGGCCCAGTTCGTCGACGGCGCCCCGGCCGAGCAGGCAGCGGCGGCGCTCGCCTGCGTGCGCGAGATCGAGGCGCGGATGCACGCGATGAACGAGGCGCGCCGCCGCGAGGGTCTGCCGGCGCTCGCCCTCACCGCCGCGCTGCATGCCGGCGAGGTCCTGGTCGGCGTCCTGGACGACGGCTGGCGGGCCGAGTTCACCGTGCTCGGGCCGGCGATGAACGCGCTCGCCCGGGTCGAGGCCCGGGCCAAGCGCGAGGACCTGGCGGTCGCGGTCTCGAAGCGGGTGATGCGGCTCCTCGGCCCGGCCGCCCCCCCGGGCCGGCGCCTGCCGCGGCGCCCGGGCGAGGAGGATTGCCCCGATCTGTTCGGCCTTGATCCCCTGCCCGTCGCCGCCCCGGCCCCTATCTCCCCGGATCTGCCGGTGACGGCGGCGCCGTGAGCGCCGCCGGGCCGGCCCCCTCCTGCCCCCGAGTCGCGCGTGCCCGAATCGCCCTCCCTGGAATTCCGCTCGCCGCCGCGTCCCCTGCGGGAGGACGGGACGCCGCGCCGGGTCGGCGTCGAGATCGAGTTCACCGGGCCCTCGGCCCGGATCGCCGCCGCGGCGCTGGCCGCCGGCCTCGGCGGGCGCCTCGCCGAGGAGGATCCGCATGCCTTCCGGCTCGAGGGCACGTCGCTCGGCGACCTGCGGGTCGAGCTCGACCTGCGCGCCGCCCATCCGCAGCGCCGCATGATCGAGCCCGGCGCGCTGCCCCGCCTGCCGGTCCGCGCCGCCGGCCGCTCGCTCGCCGCCCTCCTCGGCCCGGTCGTGCCCCGCGAGCTGATCACCGGCCCCCTCGCCTTCGACCGGCTGCCGGAGGTCGACCGGCTCGCTGCCCTGCTGCACGGCGCCGGCGGCCGGGGACGCGGCGCGGTGCTCCTCGGCTCGCTCGGGCTGCACTTCAACGTCGAGCCGCCGGATCTCACCGCCGCGACCCTGACCGGCCTGCTCAAGGCCTATCTTCGCTCCGAGCCGCAACTGCGCCGGGAGACCGCGGCCGGCGGTTTCCTCGCCGCCCGCGGGCTGCCGCCGCCCTTCCCCGCGCCCTACGCCGCCAAGGTGCTCGATCCCGCCTACCGGCCCGACCTCGACGGCCTTGCCGGCGATTATCTGGCGGCCAACCCGACCCGCCACCGCGGCCTCGACCTCCTGCCGCTCCTCGCCCACCGCGACGAGGCCGGCGTGCGCGCCGCCCTGCCGCCGGACGAGAAGGTGAGCCCGCGGCCGGTGCTGCACTACCGGATGCCCCAGGCCCATGTCGGTCTGGCGGGCTGGAGCCTGGCGCCCGCCTGGAACCTCTGGGTCGGGGTGGAGGAGATGGCCGAGGGCGCGGCGCCGGCCCGCCAGGCGGCGTCCGATCCCGCTTGAGCGCGGCGGCGACGCCCGTTAAGCTCAGGCCCGATGACCGACCCCCGCTCCCCCCGCGCGACCGTCTGGTGGCGCTTCTCCTGAGGAAGCGGCCGTCGTCATCCTGTTGCGACCGATGCCGCCGTGCGGTGGCATGGTCGGTCCTCTGAGGCTCTCGGCACCCGTCGGCGCGGCGGCTGTCTTCGAGAAGAGAGCCCCGATGTCGTCAAAGCCCGTCATCCTCACCGGCGACCGTACCACCGGTCCGCTGCATCTCGGCCATTACGCCGGCTCGCTGCGCAACCGCGTCGCGCTCCAGCACGACCACCGCCAGTACCTGCTGCTCGCCGACGCCCAGGCGCTGACCGACAACGCCCACGATCCGGCCCGCATCGCCCGCAACGTGATCGAGGTCGCGACCGATTACCTCGCGGTCGGCATCGATCCGGCGGTGACGACGCTTTGCGTGCAATCGGCCCTGCCGGCGCTCGCCGAGCTGACCCTGCTCTACCTCAACCTCGTCACGGTGGCCCGGCTCGAGCGCAACCCGACGATCAAGGACGAGATCCAGGCTCGCGGCTTCGGCCGCGACATCCCGGCGGGCTTCCTGTGCTACCCGGCGGCCCAGGCCGCCGACATCACGGCGTTCCGCGCCACCCTGGTCCCGGTCGGGGCGGACCAGGCGCCCCTGATCGAGCAGGCCAACGAGATCGTCCGCCGGATCAACCGGCAGGCCGGGCGCGACCTCCTGCCGGAGGCGACCGCGCTGATCCCGCCGGTCGGGCGCCTGCCCGGGGTCGACGGGCGGGCCAAGATGAGCAAGTCCGGCGGCAACGCCATGCCGCTCTCGGCTTCCGACGCCGAGATCGCCGCGGCGGTGCAGCGGATGTACACCGATCCCGACCACCTGCGCGCCTCCGATCCCGGCCGGGTCGAGGGCAACGTGGTCTTCACCTATCTCGACGCCTTCGACCCCGACCCGGACGCGGTGGCGGCGCTCAAGGCGCATTACCGCCGCGGCGGCCTGGGCGATGCCGCCCTCAAGCAGCGCCTCGCCGGCATCCTGCGCGACCTCCTCGGGCCGATCCGCGAGCGGCGTGCCGCGATCGCCCGCGACCCCGACCGGGTGCGGGACGTGCTGCGCACCGGCACCGCGCAGGCCCGCCGCCTCACCGAGGAGACCCGCGACGCGGTGCAGGACGCCCTCGGGCTCTTCCGGCTCTGACCCTGCTTGTGCGCGGCTGCAAGCCTGACCTTGCATCGCCGCGCATTTCAAACCGGCCCCGGCGCGTCCATCTTGGGAGCCATGACACAGACCCTGCAATTCGGCCTCGACACGTTCGGGGATGTCACCGCCCGCGACGGCGAGCCCCTCTCCCACGGCCAGGTCCTCCGCGACGTGGTCGCGGAAGGAGTCTTGGCCGACGAGGTCGGGCTCGACTTCTTCGGCGTCGGCGAGCACCACCGCGAGGACTTCGCCGTGTCCTCGCCCGAGATGGTGCTGGCGGCGATCGCGGCGCGCACGACGCGCATCCGCCTCGGCTCGGCCGTGACGGTGCTCAGCTCCGACGACCCGGTCCGGGTCTACCAGCGCTTCTCGACCCTGCAGGGCCTCTCGAACGGCCGCGCCGAGGTGATCCTCGGCCGCGGCTCGTTCACCGAATCCTTCCCGCTCTTCGGCTACCCCCTCGACCAGTACGAGACCCTGTTCGAGGAGAAGCTCGGGCTCTTCTCGGCGCTGCTGGCCGGCGGGCCGGTGACCTGGCAGGGCACCACCCGGGCGCCGCTCTCGAACCAGTCCGTCTTCCCCACCCCGGAGGCGCCGCCCACGACCTGGATCGGGGTCGGCGGCAGCCCGAACTCGGTGGTGCGGGCGGTCCAGCACGACCTGCCCGTGATGCTCGCCATCATCGGCGGCGATCCGCAGCGCTTCCGCCCCTACGTCGATCTCTACCACCGGGCCTGCGCCCAGCTCGGCCGCCCGGTGCGGCCGATCGGCGTCCACTCGCCGGGCTATGTCGGCGAGACCGATGCGGGCGCGCGCGAAGAGTTCTTCGCCGATTACAAGCGGATGCGCGACCGCATCGGCGCCGAGCGCGGCTGGCCGCCGATGACGCGCCAGGAATTCGACCGCGAGGCCGATCACGGCTCGCTCTACATCGGCAGCCCCGAGACGGTGGCGAAAAAGATCGCCGCGACGGTGCGGGGCTTGGGCCTTGGCCGGTTCCAGCTCAAGTACAGCGCCGGCCCCATGCCGCACGAGCGGCTGATGCGCGGCATCGCGCTCTACGGGACCCGGGTGGCGCCCCTGGTGCGCGAGATGCTGGAAGTGGGGTAAGGAGCGCGCGCGCCCGCCGGGCGCGGTATCCGGGGTGTCCGGCCCGCCGGGCGCGGTATCCGGGGTGTCCTGCACCCCGGGCGTCCGGTCCGCCCGCCACCGCAAGGAGCCCGCCATCTTCCACCTCGTCTTCGCGGCGCCGTGCCTCCTGGTGATCGCCCGCTGGCTCCTGCCGCTCTCGCTGCCGCTCGCCGTGAAGGCGGCGCTCGCGGTGCTGCTGCTCGCCGCCTCGCAGTTCCACCTCTGGAACCGGCTCTCCTCCGGCTCGGTCTTCGCCCCGGAATTCCCCCGCGCGGTCGTCCTCGCGCTCAACGGGGCCTTCGGGGCGATCGCGCTGCTCGCGGTCCTGCAGATCGCCCTCGATCTCGGCGCGCTCGCCGCCGCCCTGGTCCAGCGCGGGTCCGTGGCGATTCCCGACAGCGTGCGGTTCGCCGCCGCCGGGCTCGCGGTGCTGCTCGCCGGGATCGGCGTCGCCCAGGCCGCCCGGGTGCCGCCGGTGGTCGAGCGCGAGGTCGTGATCCCGGGCCTGCCGCCGGCCTTCGAGGGCTACCGGCTGCTCCAGCTCACCGACCTGCACCTGAGCCGCCTCTTCCCCGCCTCCTGGGCCCGCGCCGTGGTCGCCCGCGCCAACGCGGCGGGCGCCGACGCGATCGTCGTCACCGGCGACTTCATCGACGGCTCGGTGGCGATGCGCCGGGACGACGTGGCGCCGCTTGCCGCGCTTCGCGCCCCGGACGGCGTGTTCGGCATTCCCGGCAACCACGAATACTTCTTCGATTACCCGGCCTGGATGGCCCATCTCGCCGGCCTCGGCCTGCGGATGCTGCCGAACGCCCACGCGGTGCTCACCCGGGGCGAGTCTGCTCTGGTGCTCGCCGGCGTCACCGACGCCTCGGCGCCCAACGCCGGCCAGCCCGGCCCCGACCTCGCGGCGGCGCTCACCGGCGCCCCACCCGGCGCCCCGGTCCTCCTCCTCGACCACCAGCCCCGGAACGCCCGGCAGGCGGCGGCGCGGGGCGTGGCGCTCCAGCTCTCCGGCCACACCCATGGCGGCATGATCCGCGGCCTCGACCGGCTGGTGGCCCGGGGCAACGACGGCTTCGTCTCGGGCGCCTACGCGGTCGGCGGCATGACCCTGTTCGTCGGCAACGGCACCGGGATCTGGCCGGGTTTCGCGCTGCGGCTGGGGCGGGATTCGGAGATGACGCGGTTTGTTCTGCGGGGTGGTGGGTGAGCGCACCCTGGGGGGAGTTCGGACAAATCCATATCAGCCCAAGACTGTGTCCATACAGGATGGCAGTTCCGCGTCCGCCCGGTCGAGGCGGTGGCGACGTTCCTCGTCGCCACGTGGCAGGCACGCGAGAGGCGGGCGGCCGATAAGTAACCCCAGTACGCCGACCCCGTTGCAGCGCTCGGCGTGTCCCGCCGGAAGATGCCGGCAGCGCACCGGACTACGGGGATTTCGTGCCCGACATCACCCGCCCGGGTTATCGCGAGTTAGATCACGGACGACGTGTGCTCGGACACGTTTCGTCATCACCTCGATCGGCCGCGTAACGCCAGCCGAGCCTCGCCTACCGTCGCCCTGAGTGGAAGCGGTAACGCCAACCCTCGTCGAGCTTGCGCTCCTCCGCGCTCTCCTCCGGCACGGGTTCCAGACGCAGCAGGATCATCGCGAAGCCGTTCTGCTGGAGGTACACCTGTTCGTAGAGGGACGGCGCGCGGAGGTCACGCTTTACGTCGATCCATAGATCGGGACTGCATGCGGCGATATCGCTTGCGATGTCCGGTCGATGCGGACCGCTGTGATAGAGCGACCCTGCTGCGACCGGGCTGCCGACAGCGCAGGTGATGTCCGGGAAGGAGAGGCTCCGGTAGCACCGCTGCACACGGCCATTGCCCACCACGACGACCGCGATCCGCTCGGGGTGGTACTGCACGTAAGACCGAGCCGCCACCTCCTTGCCAACCGCGAAGTCGCGCGCGAGCAGGAGAACGTGCTGCAGATCAGGCTCGCGAAAGGCCGCCATGGCCCCCCGCAGCAGGAGCGGGGGCATCAGCATGAGGCCGGCGAAGCGGTTCGCCTCGACCTCCCTGCGCTGCCGCTGGTCACCCACCTTGGCCGTGAGCCGGAGGAGGTCGGAACTCTTGCACAGGAACCGGCCGGGCTGATCCGGGACGTGGTGCGCCATCAGGAAGTGGCCGAGTTCGTGTGCGATGGTGAAGCGCCGGCGCGGTTCGCCCCCGCGCTTGACGAGGATAGTCCCCTCGGACCGCTTCGCATCGGTCACGAGGCCGCCCTCGAACTCAGCGTTGTCGAGGTCTTCGAGCCTGAGGATGCCGAGGCGCGCGCACAGCTCTTGGATCGGCACGGGGACCGAAAGGTTCGGCTCGGCCTGTAGGATGCGTTTGACGAGCGCCTCCGGCGAGCGAGCGTCCGCGAGGTCAATCCTGCTGATCGGCATACGCGCAGCCCCCCTCACAGCTCCAGACCATTCATTCCCTGAGGCCGCCACTCACCCGCCTAACGCTTCTTGCCCAACTCGGCAGCGATATCCTTCGTCATTCGGCCGACCTTCCGATGCGCCGCCGTGAGTTGGTCCTGCGTAACGCCCCATCGCTTCATCCAGAACTCGACAGCCTTGCGTTCCGACAAATCGAGCCGGTCCTTATCGATGAAGCCACGCTTGTCCTTGAGGCCGGCCATGGTGATCCTGATGGTTTGGTGATCTGCGGTCTGTGAAGGACCTGGCGCCCCCTAACGGCGACGATGGCGAAAGGATGCACGAGACCGCCCAGAGGTCGCATCCTGACCAGCACGGCGAGTTCTGAGGCCGTGCGGCCAAGGCCCTCAACGCTTACCCGAGCGACCGATCCTGCGAAAGTAGGACAGCAGCCCTTACTGATTTGGCCGATGTAATCGTAAGTTGTAGGCGGCGGGGTAATTTGCAATACGAATTATAAAATACAATAAAGCGAGGACTGCCCCTTCTTGATAAAAATTAAAATTATTCCAAATAAAAATCACAAAAATATATTTTGCTGAGAAGGTGGGGTAGTTCGAGCCAACATCCATGTATAAATAATGTGAATGACTTAATCACTGGGCTGGGTAACCCCTGTATTACAAAAATGTAGCACTGAGATCCATTCATGACGAGTTCGGCGGGGAGAGAGGAATGCGAACTGGGAGACTGGTCAGCCCCCTTCCCCGCCATCGGGCTTATCCATGTGCTCAAGCCCCGGGAAGAGTCTGGAGGGCATCGGGCCGACTCAGAAGGCGCTGCTTGAAGAGGCATGGTGTTCGCGGCATGTTCCAGAGACAACCTTGGCGGACACTCTATGACCTCCGAACACGCTCCGATTGACCGTACGAAAGTAACTTTTGAGCAGGCCGAAGGCTTAGCTCCTCTTCCTCAGCAACTTAAAGCCCGCGAGATTTCTAGTGAGCTTCGCGCGATCATGTGGGCCTATATATTTGGTGAATTAGAAGGGCATAAAAATACAAGACACAGGCCGTATCATTTTACCACCGGCCCATGGTCTACAATATTAGAAGATTTTCATGTATTGCGCTTATACAAAAATGTCGATGAATTTTCTGCAAAAATCTCTGATGTATATCCATTTATAAAATCTATAATGACTCAATCTAATTATGGAATGTTTTTCGGATTTTTACAGTTTGTAATCCGGCACAACGATTGTCCCGACGATCTTGCGAATGCGGTGAATGAGATACTTATCAAATCAAGATCTGCGTACCGAGTTGTGGAAAAGACCATTGTGCCGATAGGGTCAGATGAAGAGCTAAGCGCAGTAATAGGCGCCTTCGCCGATGTGCATGCGCAGAAATTCAAGGGAGCCCGTAGTCACCTCCGGCAGGCTGCTGAGGGACTAAGCGAGGGGCGATTTGCAGATAGCGTCAGAGATAGCATTCACGCAGTTGAGGCGACCGCACGTGTCATAACCACCAAAAGCAAGCTGTCTGATGCGCTGACCGAATTAGAGAAGAGCGCTAAGATGCACGGCTCTATGAAGGCCGGGTTTGACAGGCTGTATGGTTGGACGAGTGATGAGAAGGGGATACGTCATCCTCTCCTTAATGAGGGTGACGCGAACGTGAGCGAAGCTGATGCGCTTTTCATGCTTGGCGCGTGCGCATCGTTTGTCTCGCTGCTCATTGCCAAGGGACGCGCAGCAGGTCTTGTAGAGGCTTAAGGGGGATGGGACAGTCATCCATCCCAGACGCGCCCTCACCCCTTCCTACCCCTGACCAAGCGCAACTTCATCAAACCCGGAGGCAAGTCTGGTCGCTACTCGCACCTTATGACAGATCATCTCTACCGCGCCGTGGCGAAAATGGACACAAATCTCGGCACAGGCATAGCGGTGCCAACGCTACGTCGAGCCGACAAAACTCTAGCAACTCTTTGGAATATTGGCGGAAGGGGTGGGATTCGAACCCACGGTGGAGTTGCCCCCACGGCGGTTTTCAAGACCGCTGCCTTAAACCACTCGGCCACCCTTCCGGCCGCGGACGCGCATGGGTCCGGGTGCCCCTTCTGTAGGGCGGCCCGGCGCGGTGCGTCAACCGCGGCCGGCGGCCCGCGGATCCGGCCTGCGGACCCGGCCCGGGACGCCTATCGCCGGAGCGCCCCGCGCCGTACCGTGCGGGCCGTGACGGCGGGGCGCGATCGGATGCGTCCCGAAGGGAGAGCCGCATGGGCTATCGGTACGACCACCTCCACCTGCGCAGCCGGGACGCCGCGGCGGCGGCGCGGTTCTACGGCGAGGTTCTGGGGGCGCGGGAGACGGGGCGCGAGGGCGGCGAGCGCCCGAGCCGGGTCATCCTCGATCTCGGCGGGATGACGATGTTCATCGAGCAGGCGCCGGAGGGCACCGGGCCGGCCGCGACGCCGCCCAACCTCGGCATCGAGCATATCGGCCTGCGGGTCGAGGACATCGAGGCGACGGTGGCGGACCTCGCGGGGCGCGGCATCCCGCTCGTCTCGGGCATCACCGACGTGCGGCCGGGCCTGCGCATCGCCTTCTTCGAGGGGCCTGACGGCGTGCGCATCGAGGTGCTGCAGCGGGGCTGAACCCCGCACCGGCGGCCACCCGCGGGACCGGTCCCGCCCGGCCCTACTCGGCGACGTGGACGACGATCGGCTGGCTGCGGCCGCGCAGGGTGAGCGGCAGCGAGCGGGTGAAGCGGCCCGCCGCCGCCGGCCCGGCGGCGGCGAGGCAGTGGTCGGAGGCGAGGATGCGGCCGCCGACCTCGCGGGTGGCGGATTGCAGGCGGCTCGCGACGTTGACGACGTCGCCGATCACCGTGAACTCGACCCGCTGGTCGGCGCCGATCGTGCCGATCACCACCGGGCCGCAATGCACGCCGACCGCGACCCGCACCGGCTCGGCCCCGCGGGCGGTGCGCTTGGCGTTCCAGGCGTCGATCTCGTGCTGGAGGTCGAGGGCGCAGGCGATGGCCCGCGCGGCGCCGTCGCCGCGCCCGTCGAGGCCGCCGAAGGTCGCCATGAAGCCGTCGCCGAGGAACTTGTCGAGGGTGCCGGCATGGCGGAACACCACCTTGCAGCTGCGCTCGCGAAAGCCGCCGAGGAGCGCGAAGGCCCGCTCCGGGCCCAGCCCCTCGCTCATGCCGGTGAAGCCGATCACGTCGGCGAACAGCACCGCCACCACCCGGGTCTGCGGCGCGCCGAACCCCGCATGGGCCCGGGCGGCGAGCGCGTCGGCGACGTCGGGCGAGACGTAGCGGGCGAGGTCGGCCCGCACCACCTCGGCTCGCACCTGCGCCAGCATCGTACCCCGGCCGCGCCACACCGCGATGGCGAGCAGCAGCGTGAACAGGCCGGTGACGATCACCTGCGTCCAGAGCGGGGTCAGGCCGACATAGGCCGGATCGAGGAAGATTTTCAGGCTCTCCTCGGCGCTCGCGGCCCCGTCCCGCGCCGCGTCGGCGAAGCGCACGGTGTCCTCGCGCCCGTAGACCAGCCAGACGCCGAGCGACCAGATCGCGGCGATCCAGGTCCCGGTCCACAGGACCGCCAGCGGCCGGTAGGTCAGCGCCGCCTCGCCGAGCAGCAGCAGCACGTAGAGGAATTCCGGGGTGCGCAGCCGGGTCTGGATCGGCCAGTCGATCCCGAGCCCGGCCGGCGGCGGCACGATGATGACGGCGCTCATCAGCGCAACGTCGAGCACCGTGAAGGCGAGCTTGATCGTCCAGGCGCGGGGATGGCGGCGCAACGCGTAGGGAATCGTGCCGAGCACGAAGAACAGGCCGGCGCCGGCGAGGTAGTAGAGGCCGCGCGGCCAGGGCACCAGCACGACGAGCCACAGCGCCACCACGGCGATCGCGACGGCGCGCGCCCGGAACGCGAAGGCGAGGCCGGCGAGCTCGGCGTGGCGCACGTTCTCGGCGAGCCGCCCGCGGGCCCGGGGCGGCAGCCGGCCGGCGAGCCAGTGGCGCAGGCGCGCGACCCGCAGGCTGGTGCGGAAGGCGAGCATCCGGGCGAGCCCGGCGCGGGCGAGGCGCGCGGCCCTCGGTTTCGACAGGGGATTGGGCGACGGCTCGGCCGCCGCGATGGGCTCGCTCACGGATCCGGTCGCTGGCCTCCCGTTACCCCCTCTATGGTAGGGCGCGGGACGGCCGGCGCGTAGCCCCGGGCCCGTGATCCGGCGGTCAGACCGCGACCGCCCGCCCCTCGGCCCCCTCCAGGAAGTCCTCGGCGTAGTGGCAGGCCACCGCCCGGCCGGCGAGCGGGCGCGGCGCCGGGCGCTCCTGGCGGCAGCGGTCGGTGGCGTGGGGGCAGCGGGTCGAGAACACGCAGCCCCGCGGCGGATCGAGCGGCGAGGGCAATTCGCCCCGCAGCACGATGCGCTCGCGGGTGCGGGGCCCGACGCCCGGCGTCGCCGCCATCAGGGCCCGGGTGTAGGGGTGGAGGGGGGTGGCGTAGATCGCGTCCTTCGGCCCCTGCTCCATGGCGAGCCCGAGATACATCACCAGCACGTCGTGGGCGATGTGGCGCACCACGCCGAGGTCGTGGGAGATGAACAGGTAGGCGAGGCCGAGTTCCGCCTGCAGGTCGGCCAGGAGGTTCAGCACCTGGGCCTGGATCGACACGTCGAGGGCCGAGACCGGCTCGTCGGCGACCACGAGCTTGGGCGAGAGCATCAGGGCCCGGGCGATGGCGATGCGCTGGCGCTGGCCGCCGGAGAACATGTGGGGGTAGCGCGCGTCGTGCTCGGGGCGCAGGCCCACCTTGGCCATCATCGCCCGCACCCGCTCGCGGCGTTCAGACCCCGACAGGCCGGTATTGATGGCGAGCGGCTGCTCCAGGATCGCGCCGACGCGCTTGCGCGGGTTGAGCGAGCCGTAGGGGTTCTGGAATACCAACTGCACCGTGCGGCGCAGGCGGCGGCGCTCGGACGACGGCGGGTCGACGGCGTCGATCCCGTCGAGAGACAGATCGCCGTCGGTCGGCGGCTCGATCAGCGTCACCATGCGGGCGAGGGTCGACTTGCCGCAGCCGGATTCGCCGACCACCGCCAGGGTCTGGCCGGGCGCGATCGAGAACGAGATGCCGCCGACCGCCTGGAGCCGGGCCGGCTCGCGGAAGAGGCCGCGGCGGATCTCGTAGGTCTGGCGGAGATCGTCGGCGACGACGACGGGGGCGCTCACCGGACGGCCTCCGCGATGGTGGATGCCTCGGCGCCGGCGCCGGCAGGGTGGTCCTGGCGGATGCGGGCGTCGCGCGAGGGATCGCCGAGCGGGTAGTGGCAGCGCACGGAGCCGTCCTGCCAGGGCCGCAGGGCCGGGCGCTCGTCGCGCGAATGATCGGTGGCGTAGGTGCAGCGCGGCGAGAACAGGCAGCCGCGCGGCCGGTCGTAGAGGCCCGGCACCACGCCCGGGATGGTGGCGAGCCGCCCGCCCTCGCTGCGCTCGGGCAGGGCCGCCAGCAGCGCCGCGGTGTAGGGGTGCTGGGGCGCGGTGAACAGGGTCTTGGCCGGCTGCTCCTCCATCACCTGGCCGGCATACATCACCATCATCCGGTCGGCGGTCTCGGCGACCACGCCCATGTTGTGGGTGATGAGCACCAGCGCCATGCCGCGCTCGCGCTGGAGCGAGAGCAGCAGGTCGAGGATCTGGGCCTGGATGGTGACGTCGAGCGCCGTCGTCGGCTCGTCGGCGATGAGGAGCTTCGGGTTGCAGGCGATCGCCATCGCGATCATCACCCGTTGGTTCATGCCCCCCGAGAGCTGGTGCGGATAGGACGAGAGCCGGCTCTCGGCCGCCGGGATGCCGACCTGCTCCAGCAACTCGATCGCCCGCCTCTTCGCGGCCTTGCGGTCCAGCCCGAGATGCTGGCGCAGGGACTCGGTGATCTGGAAGCCGATCGTGAAGCACGGGTTGAGGCTGGTGGTCGGCTCCTGGAAGATCATCGCCACGTCGCGGCCGGTGAGGCGGCGGCGCTCGCGGGACGGCATGCCGAGGAGGTCGCGGCCGGCAAAGGCGAGGCGGTCGGCCGAGACCCGGCCCGGATAGGCGACGAGGCCCATCAGCGCCATCATGGTCACGCTCTTGCCCGAGCCCGACTCGCCGACGACGCCGAGCACCTCCCCCTCCTCCAGGGTCAGGCTGACGCCGTCGACGGCGCGCAGGGTCCCGCCGGCTGACGGGAACGCGACGGAGAGGTTGTTGATCTCGAGGAGCGGCATCGGGCGCCTCACCGCTTCAGCTTGGGATCGAGGGCGTCGCGAAGACCGTCCCCGACGAGGTTGAAGGCCAGCACCGTGACCAGGATGATCAGCCCCGGGAAGGTCACCACCCACCAGGCGCGCAGCACGAATTCGCGGGCATCGGCCAGCATCGTGCCCCATTCCGGCGAGGGCGGCTGGGCGCCGAGCCCCAGGAACCCGAGCGCCGCCGCGTCGAGGATCGCCGTCGAGACGCCGAGCGAGGCCTGGACGATGAGCGGCGCGGCGCAGTTCGGCAGCACCTCCGACAGCATGAGGCGCAGCGGCCCGGCCCCGCTGACCCGGGCCGCCGTGACGTAGTCCTTGGATTTTTCCGCCATCACCGCCGCGCGGGCGATGCGGACGTAATGCGGCAGCACCACCACGGCGACCGCCAGCATGGCGTTCATCAGCCCGGGGCCGAGGATCGCCACGATGACGATGGCGAGGAGTAGCGACGGCAGGGTCAGGATGATGTCCATCACCCGCATGATGACGATGCCGGTGGCGCCGCCGATGAAGCCCGCGACGAGCCCCAGCATCGTGCCGACGAGGATCGACACCGCCACGACCGCGACGCCGATCGACAGCGACAGCCGGGCGCCGTGGATCAGGCGCGAGAGGATGTCGCGGCCGATCGCGTCGGTGCCGAGCGGATAGGTCAGCGAGCCGCCCTCCTGCCAGAACGGGGGCTTGAGGAAGGCCGCGTCGTTGGTGAGGTTCGGCGGGTGCGGCGCGATCACGTCGGCGAAGACCGCCATCAGGAACACCGCGACGATGATCGCCAGCCCGATCACCGCGCCCGTGTTGGCGCGAAAGCTCGTCCAGAACTCGGCGAGCGGGTGCGGCGGGCCGGCCGGGGTCGCCGAGGCGGCGGGGGTGTCGAGAAGCTCGGCGCTCATCAGCGGGCGTGCCGGATGCGAGGATTGACGAGACCGTAGGCGAGGTCGACGATGAGGTTCACCGCCATCACCACCGCGCCGATCAGCAGGATGCCGCCCTGGAGGACGGGGTAGTCGCGCCGGCCGATCGCCTCGATCAGCCACTTGCCGATGCCGGGCCAGGAAAAGATCGTCTCGGTCAGGATCGCGCCGGTGAACAGCACGCCGACCTGCAGCCCGATCACCGTGACGACCGGGATCAGGGCGTTGCGCAGCGCATGCAGCCCGACGATGCGCCAGGCCGGCAGGCCCTTGGCGCGGGCGGTGCGCATGTAATCCTCGCCGAGCACCTCGAGCATCGCCGAGCGGGTCATGCGGGCGATGACCGCGAGCGGCACGGTGCCGAGCACGATCGCCGGCAGGATCAGGTGAGAGAGGGCCGAGGCGAAGGCGCCGGACTCGTCCGAGAGCAGCGTGTCGATCAGCAGGAAGCCGGTCACCGGCTCGATGAAGTACCGCACGTCGATGCGGCCCGAGACCGGCGTCCAGCCGAGCTGCACCGAGAACAGCAGGATCAAGAGCAGGCCCCACCAGAAGATCGGCATCGAGTAGCCGGTGAGCGACAGCCCCATCACCCCGTGGTCGAAGACCGAGTTGCGGCGGAGCGCCGCCAGGATGCCAGCCGGCAGGCCGACGAGGAGCGCGAACAGGATCGCGCACACCCCGAGCTCGATCGTCGCCGGAAACAGGCTGGCGAACTCGGCGATCACCGGCTCCTTGGTGCTGATCGAGCGGCCGAGGTCGCCGTGGGCCAGCCGCTCGAGGTAGATGCCGTACTGGACGAGCAGGGGCTTGTCGAAGCCGTACTCGGCGCGCAGTTCCGCGTGCCGCGCCGGATCGATGCCCCGCTCCCCCGCCATCGTCTCGATCGGGTCGCCGGGCACCAGGCGGATCAGGAAGAACGCCACCAGGGTGATCCCCAGGAAGGTCGGGATCACCAGGGACGCGCGGGTCAGGAGGAAGCGGAGCACGGGAGAGCCGTTACTTGAGGCTGACGCCGTAGAAGGTGTGGCGGCCGAACGGCGACAGCTTGAAGTCCACCACCTCCTTGCGCACCGGCTTCAGCTGCACCGCGTGCGCGATGGTGAACCACGGCGCCTGCTGCTTGAACACCACCTGCGCCTGTTCGTAGAGCTTGGTGCGCTCGGCCTTGTCGGTGACGGTCTTGGCCTTGGTGACGAGGTCGTCGTAGGTCTTGTCGCACCACTTGGCGATGTTGCCGCCGCCCTTCTCCGCCGCGGCGCAGCCGAGCAGGGTGTGGAGGAAGTTGTCGGGATCGCCGTTGTCGCCGGTCCAGCCGAACATCGCGCTCTGGTGCTCGCCCTCCTGGGCGCGCTTGCGGTACTCGCCCCACTCGTAGGACTTGATCTCGGCCTTCACCCCGATCTTGGCGAGGTCGGCCTGCATCAGCTCGGCGATGCGGCGGGCGTTGGGGTTGTAGGGCCGCTGCACCGGCATCGCCCACAGGTCCATCGAGAAGCCGCTGCCGAGGCCCGCCTCGGCGAGCAGCTTCCTGGCCGCGTCCGGATCGTAGGGATCGTCCTTGATCGCGTCGTCGTAGGACCACATCGTCGGCGGGATCGGGTTCTTGGCGGCGATGCCGGTCGAGAGGTAGACCGCGTCGATGATCGCCTTCTTGTTGATCGCCATGTTCAGCGCCTTGCGCACGCGCACGTCGTCGAACGGCTTCTTCTTGGTGTTGTAGGCCAGATACCCGATGTTGAGGCCGGGCTGCTCCAGCACCTGGACGTTTGCGTCCTTGCGCATCGCGTCGACGTCGGCCGGGTTCGGGTACGGCATGACGTGGCACTCGCCCTTCTGGAGCTTGGCCCAGCGCACCGAGGCATCCGGCGTGATCGCGAAGACCAGGTCGTCGAGAGCGGCCTTGCCGGCATAGTATTGCGGGAAGGCGCGGTACCGGACGATCGCGTCCTTCTGGTACTGCAGCAGGTAGAACGGCCCGGTGCCGATCGGCTCCTGGTCGAGCTTGTCCGGCGTGCCGGCCTTCATCATCGCGTCGGCGTATTCCTTCGACTGTACCGCGGCGAAGGGCATGGCCAGGTCAGCGAGGAAGGGCGCCTCGGGCCCGGTCAGGGTGAAGCGGACCGTGTAGTCGTCCACCTTGTCCAGCGACGACAGGAGCTTGGGCAGCCCCATGTCGTTGAAGTAGGTATGGTTGGAGCTGGTCACCCGGAAGAACGGGTTGTTTTCCTTCCACTGCCGCTCGAACGAGAAGATCACGTCGTCGGCGTTGAAGTCGCGCGTCGGCTTGAAGATCTTGTTGGAGTGCCACTTCACGCCCTTGCGCAAGTGGAAGGTGTAGGTCTTCCCGTCCTCCGACACGTCCCACTTCTCGGCGAGGTCCGGCACCACGTTGGTGGTGCCGCGCTCGAAATTGACGATGTTGGAGTAGATCTGCGAGCCGGCGTCGAACGAGGTGCCGGTGGTGTTCACCGCCGGGTAGAAATTCTCCGGGCTGCCCTCGGAGCAGTAGACCAGCGTCTTGGCGCCGGCCGGCAGGGTTGCCGCCAGGGCGGTCGCGGCACCGAGAACCACCGCCAGGGACGCGCGCTTCATGCTCTGCTCTCCGATCGAGGGCCTGACGGCCTTGCTTGCGCCACTTCTGGCGGGTTTCCGATCTTTTTCGCAAGGCCCCCGCCGATGGGACGCACAGTCGCGTAACCTCCGGCCGATTGTGGTCGCGCCTGGACTCGTGTCTGGTTCCGGACGGACCGTCGGCGTGCACCGCCGTTGCGACGGTCGGTTCGGAGGCTGCGTGGCGCCTGAATCCTCACCTGCCGTGGAGTGCCGGACGGTCGCGCAGGCCTGTCGCGGCATCGCCCGGCAGCTCGCGGTACTCGACGAGCGCCGGCGCCGGGGCCTGCCGACCGGGCACACGGAGGAGGCCCTGCGCGCCCTGCGGGTCGAGCTCGGCCTCGCCTATGCCCGCGAGGCGGTCGGCGTGGCGGAGCTGCGCCATCGGATGGCGGGGCAGGCGGAGTGAGCGCGGGCTTCGGTCCCGGCGCGGATCGCTCGTAGACCGGCGCGAGGCACCCGCAGAAGCAGGGCTGCCGGGGAAAAGAAGAAGCGCGGGTTCCCTCCTCTCCCCGCCCGCGGGGGAGAGGAGATTTTCCGTGCCTCGCCTTTCCGGGACGGCCCCGTCACGGCGGCAGGGTCGGGCTCCGTCAGCCCTCCACCGCCATCCCGCAGGCCTGCGCGATCTCCCGCGACAGGGCCTCGCGCAGGGCCGCCACCGCCGGGTGCGTCGCGCTGGCATAATCCCGCCCGCCGATCCGCCGCACCGGCGCGACCAGCCGCAGGGAATTGGTGAGGAAGACCGCATCGGCTTGCGCCAGGTCCTCGGGCGTCAGCGGCCGCTCGGCCGCGCCGAGCCCGAGGCCGGGGGCGAGCGCCAGCACCCGGGCGCGCATGATGCCAGCGAGCACCCCCTCGTCCAGGGGCGGCGTCGCCACCTCGCGCCCCGAGACCGCGAACAGGGTGCCGATGCCCGCGCAGGCGACCCGCCCGGCGGTGTTGAGGAAGACCGCCTCGTCGTGGCCGTCCTGCGCCGCCGCCTCGGCGGCCAGCACCGCGTCGAGGTAGCCGAGCGTCTTGTGGCGCGAGGCCGGCGAGGTCTCGTTGCGGCGGATCGCGCTCCAGCCGAGGGAGACCTCCGAGAACGCCGTGCCGGGTCGCAGCGGGGCGACGGCGGCCCACAGGACGGGCCGAGGAGCGACCGGCGGGCGCAGGCCCCGCGGGCCGGGCCCACGGGTCACGGTGGTGCGGATCGCGGCACGCGGATGGCGCGCCGCCACCGCCCGCATCGCCGCCCGGGCCTCCCCGAGGTCGACCGCGAAGCCGAGCGCCGCCCCGGCCGCCCCCAGCCGCGCCAGGTGCGCCTCTTCCTCGACGACGCGGCCGCCGAGCGCCAGGGCGGTGTCGAACACCCCGTCACCGAGCAGCAGGCCCCGGTCGGCGAGGTCGAAGGGCAGGACCGTACCATCGTGGAGTGCGCCCTCACGCCACAGCACGGTCCGCCCCTCCCTCCGCGTGCCAGCGCCGGGCGAGGCGCAGGAAGTTGCCGAACAGGGCGTGGCCGTGCTCGGTCAGCACCGATTCCGGATGGAACTGCACGCCGTAGGTCGGGTGGCGGCGATGCGAGAGCGCCATCACCTCGCCCTCGGGCGAGACCGCATCGACCGTGAGGTGCGGGTCCATCGCGGCCTGTGGCGTCACGATCAGCGAGTGGTAGCGCCCGACGGTCAGCGGCGCCGGCAGGCCGGAAAAGAGGTTTTGTCCCTCGTGCGCGATCGCCGTCGCCTGGCCGTGGAGGGGGCGCGCCGCCCGCTCGACCCGGCCGCCGAAGGCCGCCCCGATGCATTGGTGGCCGAGGCAGACGCCGAGCAGCGGCACCGCGCCCGACAATTCGCGGATGGCGGGAAGCGACACCCCGGCCTCGGCCGGGCTGCACGGGCCGGGCGAGATCACCACGGCCTGCGGGACGAGCGCCCGGATGCCGGCGACGTCGAGGGCGTCGTTGCGCACCACCCGGACCGCTTCGCCCAGCTCCTCGAGGTAGCGCACCACGTTGAAGACGAAGGAATCGTAGTTGTCGACGACGAGGATCATGCGCCCTCCCCGGTCGCGAAGGCCGAGAAGACCCGCTCGGCCTTGGTCAGGGTCTCGCGGTACTCGGATTCGGGGTCGGAGAGCAGCGTGACGCCGCCGCCGGCCTGGAGCACGGCCCGGTTGTCGTCGAGCATCACCGTGCGGATCGCGATGCTGGTGTCGAGGCTGCCGTCGAACCCGATCCAGCCGATCGCCCCGCAATAGGCCTCGCGGGCATCGCCCTCGATCTCCGTGATGATGTCCATGGCGCGCAGCTTCGGCGCCCCGGTGATCGAGCCGCCCGGGAAGGTGGCGGCCAGCAGGTCGAGCCCGTCCGCCCCCTCCTTCAGCGTGCCGGTCACCGCCGAGACCAGGTGGTGGACCCCGGCATAGGTCTCGATCCCGCACAGCGTCGGCACCGCGACGCTGTGGGGCGCGCAGATCCGCGACAGGTCGTTGCGCAGGAGATCGACGATCATCACGTTCTCGGCCCGCTCCTTGGGGTCGGCGGCGAGCGCCTCGGCCCGGGCCCGGTCCTGCGCCGGGTCGTCCGCGCGGCGCGCCGTGCCCTTGATCGGCCGGGTCTCGACCGCGCGGCGATCGAGGCGCAGGAAGCGCTCGGGCGAGGACGAGGCGAGGGTGAGCCCGTCGCCCTCGAGATAGGCCGCGAAGGTCGCGGGGTTCTTCGTCCGCAGGCGGCGGTAGAACGCGAAGGCGTCGAAGCCCGGCGGCAGGTCCGCCTCGAAGCGCTGGGCGATGTTGGCCTGGTAGATGTCCCCGGCCCGGATGTAGTCGCGCACCCGCTCGACCGCCCGGGCATAGGCCTCGGCGGTGAAGTTCGAGCGCCAGGCGAGCGGCGCGACCGGGGCCGGCGCACCCTCGGGCGCCGGCCGGCTTAGGGCCGCCGCCAGGGCGTCGAGGTCGCGCGCGGCCTTGCGCGCCCGGGCGTCGGGATCGGTCTCGGGAAAGCCGGTGGCGATCAGCCGGCAGGTGCCCGTCCGATGGTCGAAGGCGACGACCGTGGCGTAGAGGCTGACCGCGAGGTCGTCGGCGAGGCCGGCCCGCCGGGCCGGCGCCACCACCCGCTCCAGGCTCGCGCCGAGATCGTAGGCGAAATAGCCGATCGCCCCGCCCTGGAACGGCGGCAGGTCGGGATCGGCCTCGATCCGGTAGGGCGCCAGCACCGACCGCAGGGCCTCGAGGGGCGGGCCCGGCACCGCCGCGCCGTTCCAGGTCGCCCGGCCGTCCCGGGCGCGAAAGGTCCCGAACGGCGCGGCGGCGAGGTAGGAGTGGCGCCCGAGCGTGTCGTGCCGCATCGCGCTGTCGAGGAGGGCCAGCCGGCCGAGGCCGGCCCCGCGCAGGCGGGCGGCCGCATCGGCGGGATCGAGCGGGGGAAACGGGCGGCTCCACATCGCGCCGTGATAGCGGAGGCGGGGGGGAGAGCGGAAGCCGTCCGTCGGTCGGAAGGCCCGCCCCGTGACGCCCGCCCTCCCCTGTGCTAGAGCCCTGCCCCAGCACCCTTCCCTAAATCCTTGATCCCGCTCGCTGCCCCCTTGGCCGTGGGCCGGCGCCGCATCCCCTCATCGCCATGAACGCACCCGCCCCCAAGATCTCCTTCGTGTCGCTCGGCTGCCCCAAGGCGCTGGTCGATTCCGAGCGCATCCTCACCCACCTGCGGGCCGAGGGCTACGAGCTGGCGCGCAAGCACGACGGCGCCGACGTGGTGATCGTCAACACCTGCGGCTTCCTCGATTCGGCCAAGGCCGAGTCGCTGCAGGCGATCGGCGACGCGATGGCGGAGAACGGCCGGGTGATCGTCACCGGCTGCATGGGCGCTCAGCCGGACGAGATCCGCGAAAAATACCCGAACCTGCTCGCGGTCACCGGGCCGCAGGCCTACGAATCGGTGGTGGCGGCGGTCCACGAGGCGGTGCCCCCGGCGCACGACCCGTTCCTCGATCTCGTCCCGCCCCAGGGCGTCAAGCTGACGCCGCGGCATTACGCCTACCTGAAGATCTCGGAGGGCTGCAACAACCGCTGCACCTTCTGCATCATCCCGCAGCTGCGCGGCGACCTCGTCAGCCGCCCGGCGGCGGATGTCCTGCGCGAGGCCGAGAAGCTGGTGAAGGCCGGCGTCAAGGAACTGCTCGTCGTCTCGCAGGACACCAGCGCCTACGGCATCGACACCCGCTACGCCACCAGCCAGTGGCGCGACCGCGAGGTGCGGGCCCGGTTCTACGACCTCGCCAAGGAACTGGGCGAGCTCGGCGCCTGGGTGCGCCTGCACTACGTCTACCCCTACCCGCACGTCGACGAGGTCATCCCGCTGATGGCGGAGGGCAAGGTGCTCCCTTACCTCGACATGCCGCTCCAGCACGCGAGCCCGACGGTGCTCAAGCGCATGCGCCGCCCCGGCAACCAGGAGAAGATGCTGGAGCGCATCCGCTCCTGGCGCACCACCTGCCCGGACCTCGCCATCCGCTCGACCTTCATCGTCGGCTTCCCGGGCGAGACGGAAGAGGAGTTCGAGGAGCTGCTGACCTGGCTCAAGGAAGCCAAGCTCGAGCGCGTCGGCTGCTTCCAGTACGAGCCGGTCCGCGGCGCGCCCGCCAACGCCGTCGCCGAGGCGGTGCCGGACGCGGTGAAGGCCGAGCGCCAGCGCCGGTTCATGGAGACGCAGCAGGCGGTCTCGCTCAAGCTCCAGAAGGCCAAGGTCGGCAAGCGCCTGCCGGTGATCATCGACGCCGCCGGCCCGACCGTCGCCAAGGGCCGCTCGAAGTACGACGCGCCGGAGATCGACGGCAACGTCCACGTCGCCTTCCGCCGCCCGGTCCGGGTGGGGGATATCGTGACGGTGAAGATCGAGTCGGCGGATGCCTACGACCTGCACGGGGTGGCGGTGTAAGGGCCCCAGCGGCCGTGCGCATCTCCTCCTCTCCCCGCGGGCGGGGAGAGGGCTTTGGTGACCTTGCCGTCACCAAAGCGAGGCGTTAGCCGAGGGTGAGGGGGTGTTTCCGGAGGAGTCCCGCTCGTCGAGACCCCCTCACCCTCGCTCCGGCTGGCGCCTGCGCTAGCCATGTCCCCTGAACGGCGACATGGCCCTCTCCCCGCCCACGGGGAGAGGAGAAAACCCGCGCTTCATCCGGAAAATCAGCGCCGCTGATGTGATGCCGGCGTTTTTTGCGAACCGGCTGGATCCTCACCCCCCGATCGCCCCGCTCCCCACCCGCTCCACCCCCGCCGCCGCCATGGCCTCCCAGGCGCGCGCCAGCGAGCCGCCGAGGTCGATCCCCCGGCAGGCATCGTCCATCACCACCGCCTGGAACCCCGCCTCCCGCGCGTCGAGGGCGCTCCAGCCGACGCAGTAATCGGTGGCGAGCCCGCATAGAAAGACCCGGGTGAGGCCGCGCTCGCGCAGGTAGCCGGCGAGCCCGGTCGGGGTGGTGCGGTCGGCCTCGCGGAAGGCCGAGTAGCTGTCGATCCCCGCCCGGTAGCCCTTGCGCAGGATCAGCTCGGCGTGGGGCAGGTCGAGCTTCGGCGAGAGTTCCGCGCCGGGCGTGCCCTGGATGCAGTGCTCCGGCCACAGCACCTGCTCGCCGTAAGGGAGCCGCACGGTCTCGAAGGGCTGCCTGCCCGGATGGCTCGTCGCGAAGGAGGCATGGCCGGCCGGGTGCCAGTCCTGGGTCAGGACGACGTGCCGGAAGCGTCGCCCCAGCGCGTTGATCGGCCCGATCACCGCGTCCCCGTCCGGCACCGCGAGCGCGCCGCCGGGCAGGAAATCGGCCTGGACGTCGATGACGAGGAGGAGGTCGGTCTCAGTCGGGTGCATGGTGCCGCGGTCTCCGGGCATCCGGGGCGGGGGCGTCCCGGATGCCGCAGGGTCAGCCTATCAGGGATGCATCACCGTGGCGCCCGTCGTCTGGCGCCCGGCGAGGTCGGCATGGACCTTCGGTGCGTCGGCGAGCTTCGCCCGGGCATGGACCGGGATCTTGACCGCGCCGCTCTTCACCACCTCGAACAGGTCGGCAGCCATCTCGTCCAGCACCGCCCGGTCGGCGGTGTGGGTGAACAGGGTCGGCCGCGTGGCGTAGAGCGAGCCCTTCTGGGCCAGGAGGTTGATGTCGAACTGCGTCACCGGCCCCGAGGCGCTGCCGAAATTCACGAAATAGCCGAACGGCCTGAGGCAATCGAGCGAGGCCGGGAAGGTCGCCTGGCCGACGCCGTCGTAGACCACCTGGCAGCCCTTGCCGCCGGTGATCTCCTTGACCTTCGCGGCGAAGTCCTCGTCCCGGTACAGGATGACGTGGTCGCAGCCGTGCTCGCGGGCGAGCGCGACCTTGTCAGGCGAGCCGACGGTGCCGATCACCGTGGCGCCGAGGTGCTTGGCCCATTGCGTCGCGATCAGCCCGACGCCGCCGGCGGCGGCGTGGAACAGGATCGTGTCGCCGGGCTGGACCCGGTAGGTGCGCCGCAGCAGGTACTGGGTGGTCAGGCCCTTCAGCATCATCGCGGCGGCGGTGTCGTCGTCGATGCCGTCGGGCACGCGCACCACGGACTTGGCGTCGATCACCACTTCCTCGGCGTAGGTGCCGGCGGCCGAGCCGTAGGCGACCCGCTCGCCGGGCTTGAGTCCGGTGACGCCCTCGCCCACCGACACCACGGTGCCGGCGCCCTCGTTGCCGGGGGTGAAGGGCAGCTGGGGCGCCTTGTACAGGCCGGAGCGGAAGTAGATGTCGATGAAGTTGACGCCGATCGCGCTCTGGCGCACCCGGATCTGGCCGGGGCCGGGATCGCCCACCGTGACGTCCTCGTAGCGCATCACCTCGGGGCCGCCGTACTCGTGAATCCGGATCGCCTTGGGCATCGTCCGCTCCCGTCTCCGTGTCTCTTGGTCTTGATCTCCCGGCGGATCATAGGTGGCGGCCGGCCTGCGGCAATGGCCGCGATGGCGGACCGGCCCTGCATGACCCAGATCTCCCGCACGCATCGATCGAGGACCGCCGTCGTGAGCCAGACCGCCGACCCGCAGACCGAAGGACCCCTCTACGACGTGGCGGTGGTCGGCGCCGGCGCGGTCGGCCTCGCCACCGCCCTGGCGCTCGCCCGCGACGGGGTGCGCACCGCCCTCGTCGGCCGCCACGCCCCCGTGGCCGACGGGCGCACCGTCGCCCTCCTCGACGGCTCGGTGCGGCTGCTGCGCGCGCTCGGTGCCTGGGAGGCGCTGGAGCCGCAGGCGGCGCCGCTCGCCGAGATGCACCTGATCGACGACACCGGCAGCCTGTTTCGCCCGCCCCCGGCCCGCTTCGTCGCCCGCGAGATCGGCCTCGACGCCTTCGGCTGGAACGTCGAGAGCGCCCGCCTCGTCGAGACCCTGCGGGCCCGCGCCCGGGCGGTGCCCGACCTGACCCTCGTCGAGCATGACGCCGCCGGCCGCACGGTCGAGGCCGACCGGACGGTGCTGGCGCTCGACGGAGGCGGCCGCGTCGCCGCCCGCCTCGTCGTCGCGGCCGATGGCGGCGCCTCGCCCCTGCGCGAGGCGGCGGGCCTCGCCGCCCGGCGCTGGACCTATCCGCAGAAGGCCCTGACCACGATCCTGGCCCATGCCCGCGACCACCGCGAGGTCTCGACCGAGTTCCACACCCGCGAGGGACCCTTCACCCTGGTGCCGCTGCCGGGCGGGCGCCGCTCGAGCCTGGTCTGGGTCTCGGCCGAGGCGCGGGCGGAGGCCTTGAGCGTCCTCGACGACGCGGCGCTCGCCGCGGCGATCGAGCGGCAGGCGCAGTCGATGTTGGGTGCCATGCGGATCGACGGGCCGCGGGGCCTGGTGCCGATGCGCGGCCTCTCGGTGCCGCGCCCGGTCGGGCCGCGGCTGGCGCTCGTCGGCGAGGCCGCCCACGTCTTCCCGCCGATCGGCGCGCAGGGGCTGAACCTCGGCCTGCGCGATGCCGCGGCGCTGCGCGACGCGGTGGTGGAGGGGATGCGCGATCCCGGCTCGGAGGCGGTGCTGGCGGGCTTCGCCCGCGGCCGGGCCCTCGATGCCCGGTTGCGCACCGGCGCGGTCGACACCCTCAACCGCAGCCTGCTCACCGCCTTCCTGCCGAGCGATCTCGCCCGCGGCGCGGGGCTGCTCGCCCTCTCGACCATCGCCCCCCTGCGCCGCCTGGTGATGCGCGAGGGCGTGACCCCGCGGCTGGGGACGCCGAGCCTGATGCGGGGGTGAGTATCCCCGGCGTTCTCACACCCTCGGGGTCATCCCGGGTTCTCGCCTTCGGCGAGCCCCGGGATGACGCGGCCGGATCGTCGATGTCGGCGTCGATCCGGCCTCGACGGGGCGATGACCGGAATTCGCCATTCTATGGCGCGTTGCTGGCGCTGCGGCGGGTCGAGCTGGTCGCCATCGTGTCGGGCGACCAGTCGAAGGCGGTGCCGGCGCGCCCCAGCCGCTCGCCGTGGGCGAACAGGGCCCGCATGTAGCCCTGCTCGAACGGCGTCTGCGAGACCTGGCCGAAGCGCTGGTCGATGGTGGCGACGTGGATCGGCGTGCCGGTGCGGGCGGCAAAAGCCTTCGTCACCGCGATGGCGCCGGCGGTCTGGGCCTTGATCATCGCCGAGAGCGAGCGGCCGAGGATGCTCAGCATCGAACGCTGGGCGACCTGGAAGTCCGGCGCCTGCGAGGTGTTGACGACGACGTAGACCTCCGGCGCCGGCAGCTTGTCGTCTGCCGGCGATGCGCCCTCGACCTGCTCCAGCAACGAGCGGCCCGGCGCGACGAAGAACGGCGCGGTGGCGCCGCCATCGGCGTGCATCTCCTGGAAGCGCTTGCCGTCCGGGCCGGCGGAATCGATCATCACCGGCGGGAAGATGCCCGGGATCGCCGCCGAGGCCAGCATCACCTCGCGGAACAGCTTGAGCCCGGCGGGCCCGCCGGCCGTCGCGATGGCGCCCATGTCCCACAGGGTCGGGCGCAGGGAATCGAGCTCGGTGGTGACGACGAGGAGGCGCCGCCCCTTGCGGTGCTCGGCCGCCACGGCGGCGAGCAGCGCGGGCGTGACGCTGCGCTCGATGCCGCGCTTGAGCGGCCAGGTGTCGGTCAGGCTCTCCTGGCCGCCGCCGAACTCGAACACGTCCGCCGCCGAGGTGTCGGTATAGGCCTTCTCCAGGGCGCCGTCCTGCGAGGCGCCGACGAAGGCGAAGGGCGCGATCAGCGCGCCGGTCGAGACGCCGGTGACCACGCCGAAGTCCGGCCGCGTGCCGGCCTGGGTCCAGCCCTTGAGGAGGCCGGCCGCGAAGGCGCCGTTCTCGCCGCCGCCCGATAGGGCGAGCCAGGGCGCGCGGGACGCCATCGCGGCGTCGCCGATGAAGGTCCTGAATGCCGCCGGGTCGTCGCCCGGCAGCCGCACCGCGGCGGGCAGCCCCTCCGGGCGCGCCGCCGCCAGCTCCTCGGCCGTGAAGCCCGCCCGCACGGTCGAGCGCTGCCGATCCGCCACCGTGCCGGCCCGGGCCGGTGCTCCCGGCGCCGTCGCCGCCAGGACGAACGTCGCCATTACCGCGCCGGCCAGCCGGCGTCGGCTCATCTCTCGCGACATGAGTGTCGATCCTCCGCCGCCCGCCTCCTCCGATGAACGTCAAGCTCGGGCCCACGTTCCATGCCGCGGCTGCGAAACGGCCGGCGAAGGCAGGACGTCCGTCGATCGCGCACGAACTTCCCGCGCCAAAGGGATCCGGGATGCCAGTCCGGCGCGGACCATGTCGACAATCCGGCGTCGGGATGGCGCTGTTAGGGCAATATTGCCGGGCAGGGAACGGCGGGATCGACAAGCGACGACTTGCACCCGGTGGGGCGAAGACGGATCGCCGCCCGGCCGGCTCCGGGGTGCGTGCCTGCGGGCGGGCCTCCTTCCCGTGGGCGGGCCCGGGACCGGCCGTCCTCCCGCCCGACCTTCTGCCGAGACGCCAGGCCCTTTACGGCCGCGGCGCGCCTGCACTAACCCTCGGGCACGGCCGCGCTCGTTGCGAGGACGGGCTCGCCGGGGTCGGAGACGATACGCCCATGAAACTGCCGCGCCGCTTCTTCCAGCCCCTGGCCACCGGGGCCCCGGCCCCGTTCCGCGAGCTGCCGGTGCGCCTGGAGCGCATGATCCACTTCGTGCCGCCGCACAACGACAAGGTCCGGGCCCGGGTGCCGGAGCTGGCGACGCAGGTCGACGTGGTGCTGGGCAACCTCGAGGACGCCGTTCCGGCCGACCAGAAGCTCAACGCCCGCAAGGGCTTCATCGCAATGGCGCGGGACGTGGACTTCGCCGCCCACGGCACCGGCCTGTGGACCCGCGTCAACGCCCTCAACAGCCCGTGGCTGCTCGACGACCTCCTGGAGATCGTGGCCGAGGTGGGAAACAAGCTCGACGTCGTGATGGTGCCCAAGGTCGAGGGACCCTGGGACATCCACTACGTCGACCAGCTGCTCGCCCAGCTCGAGGCCCGGGCCGGGGTGACGAAGCCGATCCTGATCCACGCCATCCTGGAGACCGCGGAGGGCGTGGCCAATGTCGACGCCATCGCCTGCGCCTCGCCGCGCATGCACGGGATGAGCCTCGGGCCGGCGGATCTGGCGGCGTCCCGCGGCATGAAGACCACCCGGGTCGGCGGCGGCCACCCCGACTACAAGGTCATCGCCGATCCGACGCCCGGCGTCTCCGAGCGGTCGAGCGTGCAGCAGGACCTCTGGCACTACACCATCGCCCGGATGGTCGATGCCTGCCAGGCCAACGGCCTCAAGGCGTTCTACGGCCCGTTCGGCGACTTTTCCGACGCCGCCGCCTGCGAGGTCCAGTTCCGCAACGCCTTCCTGATGGGCTGCGCCGGCGCCTGGACCCTGCATCCGAGCCAGGTCGCCATCGCCAAGTGCGTCTTCGCCCCCGACACCGCCGAGGTCGCCTTCGCCCGGCGCATCCTGGAGGCGATGCCCGACGGCACCGGCGCGGTGATGCTCGACGGCAAGATGCAGGACGACGCCACCTGGAAGCAGGCCAGCGTGATCGTGAACCTCGCCAAGCTCGTCGCCGCCAAGGACCCCGACCTCGCCCGGGCCTACGGCCTGGAGGCGTGACGCTCCCGGCATCGTGAGGCCCGAGGGGGCGGGACCCGGCGCGGCGCGGCCCGCGCGCCGGTGCAATCCCGCCCCCGTCATCCTATGTTGACGCCCATGCCCTTCGGACAGACCATCTCCGCCATGCCCGCCCCGCAGCCCGACGCCGCGCCGTCCGGCGCGGTCATCCGCCTCGCCCGGTTCAACATCGGCGACGTCGTGCGCCACCGGATCTACCCGTTCCGCGGCATCATCTTCGACGTCGACCCGGTCTTCGCCAACACCGAGGAATGGTGGCAGGCGATTCCCGAGGAGGTGCGGCCGTCCAAGGACCAGCCGTTCTACCACCTGCTCGCCGAGAACCAGGAGACCGAGTACGTCGCCTACGTCTCGGAGCAGAACCTGGTGCCGGACGAATCCGGCGAGGCCCTGCGCCACGCCCGCATCGCCGAGATGTTCGAGCGCGACGCGCAGGGCGGCTACCGCATGCGGGGCGACGCGGCGAACTGAGGCCGGGAGGCGTCCCTCGCCCTTCTCCAGTCGTCACCCAAACGGAAAGGGCCGGGCGTCGCCGCCCGGCCCTTTCCCGTAGCGGGTCGCGGGCAGAGGGCCCACGACGCCGACCGAATCCTCGGCCCGGCCCTTACTTCGCCGGGGTCGCGGCCGCCGCCGGGGCGCCGCCCTTCTGCTCGAGCTGCTTGCGCATCTCCTCGGAGCGCTTCTCGAGCTCGGCCTGGAGCTTCTTCTGCTGCTCCTCGAGCACCTTCGGGTCGATCGGGGCGCCGTCGAACGCCTTGCCGAAGCCGGCCAGCGGCACCGCGAAGGTGACCTCGCGCTGCATCTGGTTCTGCACGCTGACGTTCAGGGTAGTGCCCTTCTTCATCGCGGCGACGACGTCGTCCTTCAGGCCCGGGGCCTCGGCGAAGCAGCCGTTCGGGAAGCAGACGGCGTAGCGGCCGGGGGTCGGCTGGCCGTTGTCGACGGTGAAGCGGATGCCGGGCGCCAGCAGCAGGCCGAGCGGCATCAGGAAGCGCACCACCTTGGTGCCCTGCGGGCCCTTCATGTCGTAGACCGCCACGGCCAGCACCGCCTGGCCCTGGTCGGAGACGAAGTCGCGGGTGGTGTAGCAGACCTCGTTGCCGCTGCCCTGGTCCTTGCCGCAGACCTTGGTCCAGTCGGCCTGGGACGGCTCGGCCTTCACCTGCACGACCATCGGGCCGGTCTGCTGCTGGCCCTGCGCGGCGGGCGCCGCGGGAGCGGGGGCGGCCGGCGCCGGGGCGGCGGGCTTCTTGGGCTGGGCGAGCGCCGGGGCGGTCGCGAGACCGAGCCCGAGGCCGGCCAGGGCGAAAGCGGTGGCGACCTGGTGCGGGCGCGCGGGACGATTCGCGAAGAACATCAGGAGTGGACCCCTCAAGCGGCAGAAAGCCGAACGGCAAGAACGTCGGTGGCCGATGGCGCGCGGACCCGCGGGACGGGTGCGCCGGCGGCAGCGGAGCGCGACCGCAGGGCTCCGCCCGGCCTCCGGGGCGCCTGCTTTCCCCCGGATTGAGGCGAAGGCAAGGCCTGCCGGCTGCCGGCCGAGGGCCCCTTAGCCGATACGGCCGCCGACCGCGAGGGGGCCGGGCGGCTTAAAGCGGCCTTAACCATGCGACGGCAGGATGCCCGGTGGGCTCAAGGGGCGGGCGGGGTGACGGCGGTGGCGGCTCTGGCGATGATGAGACGAGACGACGCGTCGTTCCTCGGCGCCGCGGAGCCCGACATGCCGGCCGCGACGCCCGTGCCCGCCGCCGCGCCGATGGGGCTGTGCGCGCTGCTCGCCGCCGTCGCCGACCGGCACCCCGCCCGCATCGCCTTCGTCGACCAGGCGAGCAAGCCGGATTGGTGCGGCCGCCCCGCCATCGCCTGGACCTTCGCGGCCGCCCGCGAGATCGTCGCACGCCTCGCCGAAGGCCTGCAGCAGCTCCGGCTGCCGCCGCGGAGCCCCGTCGGCCTGTGCATGGCCGGCATGGCCGAGGCGCATCTCGCCTTCCTGGCGATCGAGCAGGCCGGCCACGTCCCCTGCCTGCTGCCGGTCACCTGGGACGAGGACCGCCTGCTCCAGGCCGTCGAGTCCGCGCAGATCCTCGCCATCCTGACCCAGGGTGTGCTCGGGGCCGAGCGGCCCGCCGAGACGATGTGCCGGGTCGCGATGCGCTACTTCCCGCTGCGCTTCGTCGCCGCCTTCGGCCCGCACGTCCCGGACGGCGTCCTGAGCCTCGACCAGGTCGTCCTCGACCACCGGGGCGACGCCGCCGCCCTCGGCACCGGGCCGGCCGCCGGCCTCGTGACCTTCGCGCTGCCCGGCGCTCCCCCGGCCGGGCCCGCCGGCCCGCCGCCCGAGCCCGCGGGCGCCCCCGTGGCGGTGCGCCGCGAGGCCGAGGCGCTGACGGCCGCCGCCGCCGGCTGCCTGGCGCCGATGCGGGTCGAGCCCGGCGACCGGATCCTCAGCCTCATGCCGCCGAGCGACCTCAAGGGCCTCGCCACCGGGCTCGCCGCCGCGCTGCTCGCCGGTGCCACCCTCGAATGCCACCCGGTCTTCGAGGCCGGCACCCTCTCGGCCGCCCTCGACCAGCCGGTGCCGACCCACCTCGTCGCCCCGGCCTGGATGGAGGCGGGCTTCGCCCGCACCACCGTGGCGGGCCGCCTGCGCACCCTCGCCTACGTCCACCGGGCGCCCTGCCGCCTCAGCGGCCGCCTGCCGGGCCGGGCCGGCGTCGTCGACATCCTGGCCTTCGACGAGACCGCGCTCCTGTGCGGCCGGCGCGACGCCCAGGATGTCGGCCTCGTCCTGGCGGCCCCCGAGCGGGCCGCGCTGGCCCCCGAGCGGGCCGCGCTGGCCCCCGAGCGGGCCGCGCTGGCCCCCGAGCGGGCCGCGATGGCCCCGGAGCGGGCCGCCCTGGCGCCCGAGCGCGTCGCCCCGATTCCCGAAAGGACCGCCGACCGTACCGGGCTGGTCCAGCTCCGCCGCGATCCGGACGGCCGCCTGAGCTTCCGGGGCGCGGCCTGCACCGCCCGGATGTTGCATCGCGGTATCACGCGGGAGGAAAATCAGGATGGGTGGATGCCCTCCCGCTTCCGGCCGTCGCTCTTCGCCGGCGTCGCCACGGCGGTCGCGGAGGTCTGATCCGGCGCCGGCAAAATTCCGGCCCCGCCCCGAGGTCGAGAAAGTCGATTTTCTTCAAAGGGTTGACGGGTGGTCCAGGGCGCCTGTCCGGGCCCGGGACGCCTTCCGGCGGCCGCCCGGACGGTGAACCTTTGTCGGCTCACGGCGTTACTGCCCCGGTGCCTTCACGAAAGGCGCGCGATCGGCTAACGCTTGAACATGGGTGCGCTGCAAAAAGTTCTCGTCGTGGACGATGGCCACCGCGCCGTCGACCGGGCCCTCTCCGCGGAGCTGGCCGAGCTGGGCTATGCCAGCGTCACCGCCTCCCTCGAGGCGGCGGACGATGTTCTGGCGATGATGCCGAACCCCGCGGCCGTGCTGCTGCACGTCCCGCGCCGCGACACCGGCGGTACCTTCCGCCTCCAGTCCGAGCGCCTGCGCGAGCGGCTGCGCGGTGCCGGCGTCCCGGTGATCGAGGTCGACGCCGCCGGCCAGCAGACCGGCGCCCCGATCGACCTGCAGAGCCGCATCGGCACGCGGGTGCTGAACGAGCCGGAATTCTGATCCCGACGACCGGACCGTCCCGGTCGTCCCCGGGCCTCTGGCCTCGGCACGAGGCCGCGGACGGCCTCGTGTTCCCTCACCCCGCCTGCAGCAGCTTCACCGCCGCGTCGCGCTCGAACAGGTAGAGCAGCGCCCGCAGGGCCCGGCCGCGCTCGGACTTCAGCCCCGGATCGCGCTCGACGACGAGCTTGGCGTCGTCGCGGGCCGCCACGATCAGGTCGCCGTCGACCTCCGGCCGGGCGAGGCGGAAGGCGGCGAGCCCCGACTGGCGGGTGCCCAGCACCTCGCCCTCGCCGCGCAGGCGCAGGTCCTCCTCGGCGATGCGGAAGCCGTCCTCGGTCTCGCGCATCATCTCGAGGCGCGCTCGCGCCACCTGGCCGAGCGGCCCCTTGAACAGCAGCAGGCAGGTCGAGGCGCCCGAGCCGCGCCCGACCCGGCCACGCAGCTGGTGCAGCTGCGCCAGCCCGAAGCGCTCGGCGTGCTCGATCACCATCACGGTGGCCGCCGGCACGTCGACGCCGACCTCCACCACCGTGGTCGAGACCAGGATCTTGGTGTCGCCGGTCACGAAGCGCTCCATCGCCTCGTCCTTGTCCTTGCCGGCCATCTTGCCGTGGACGAGGCCGACCGCCTCGCCGAAGCGCTCGCGCAGGGCCGAGAAGCGCTCCTCGGCGGCGGCGAGGTCGACGTATTCGGATTCGGCGACGAGCGGGCAGATCCAGTAGACCCGGTCGCCCTTGGCGAGCGCCCGCTCCAGCCCGAGCGTCACCTCCTCCAGGCGATCGGTCGAGACCAGCACGGTCTTGATCGGCTGGCGTCCGGCCGGCTTCTCGTCGAGGACCGAGACCTCCATGTCGCCGAAGCAGGTCAGCGCGAGCGTGCGGGGGATCGGGGTCGCGGTCATCACCAGCACGTCCACCGCCGCGCCCTTGGCGCCGAGCGCCAGGCGCTGGTGCACGCCGAAGCGGTGCTGCTCGTCCACCACCGCGAGGCCGAGATCGTGGAACGCCACGTCGTCCTGGAACAGGGCGTGGGTGCCGACGACGACGTGGATCGAGCCGTCGGCGAGGCCGGCGAGCGTCGCGCGCCTTTCCGCCGCCCGGTCGCGGCCGGTGAGCAGCGCCAGCCTCAAGCCCGCGGTCTCGACCAGCGGCCGCAGGCGCTCGGCGTGCTGGCGGGCCAGGATCTCGGTCGGCGCCATCATGGCCGCCTGACGCCCGGCCTCGATCGCCGACGCCATGGCGAGCAGGGCCACCGCGGTCTTGCCCGAGCCGACATCGCCCTGCAGCAGGCGCAGCATGCGCCGGTCCGAGCCCATGTCGCCGCGGATCTCGGCGAGCGCGCGGGTCTGCGCGCCGGTGAGCCCGAACGGCAGGGCGGCCTCGATCCGCCGCGACAGGACACCGTCGCCGACATTGGTGCGGCCGGGCGGGCGGTGCATCCGGCTGCGCACCAGCGCCAGCGCCAGCTGCGAGGCCAGAAGCTCGTCGTAGGCGAGGCGCCGGCGCGCCGGGGTCTTGAGGTCCTCCTCGGTCTCGGCGGCCTCCGCCGGGCGGTGCTCGGTGCGCAGCGCATCGGCGAAGGCCGGCCAGCCCTGGCGGTCGAGGAAGGCCCGGTCCTGCCACTCGGGCAGGACGGGGAGCCGGTCGAGGGCCGAGACCGCGAGCTTGCCGATCGCCCGCGAGGTCAGGCCCTCGGTGGCGCCGTAGATCGGCTCCACCGCCGGCAGGTCGGCCAGCCCCTTCTCGTCGAGGATGCGGGAGGGGTGGACCATCTGGCGAAAGCCGTCCCACAGCTCGATCCGGCCCGACACGTAGCGGTGGCTGCCGAGCGGCAGCATCTTCTCGATGCGGGCGCGGGGCAGGTTGAAGAACACCAGGGTGATGTCGCCGGTCTGGTCCTCGACCAGCACCCGGAACGGCTTTCGGCCCGCCGTCTGCGGCGGGCGGTGGGCCACCACCGTGACGCCGAGCGTCACCGGCTCGCCGGGCGGCGCCTCGGCGATCGAGCCGCGCAGCTGCCGGGCGATGCCGCGCTGGGGCAGGTGGAACAGGAGGTCGACCACCCGGGCCGGGCGCTCCGGCGTGCCGACGAGCTTGTCGATCAGCACGGCGACCTTGGGACCGGCCCCCGGCAACACGGTCGCGGGGGCGAACAGGGGATCGAGCAGGGAGGGACGCAGCGACATCGGGGCGGGAGCGGAGGGAGGTCGGGGGCTCTATACACCACGGCGGCGCGGCTGCGGGACGCTGCGTGTCGCATCGCGTGCTTCGCGCCCCATATGGGCGGGGAAGGGTTTCGCACCCGCGCCCCGGACGGTAAAGCCGTCCGGACCAGCCCGAGGACTTGTCTCGCGATGACCGGCACCACCCGCACCAGCGCCGACCTCGATCCGCGCCGCCGCCGCACGCTCTACCGCTCCTGGCACCGGGGCACCCGGGAGATGGACCTGATCATGGGCCGCTTCGCGGATGCCGAGATCGGGACCCTCACGGAGGAGGAACTCGACGATTTCGAGCTCCTGATCGAAGTGCCCGACCGCGACCTCTTCCGCTGGATCACCGACGAGGCCGAGGCGCCGTCGAACTACGACACCGCGGTCTATCGCCGGATGAAAGCGTTCCACCAGCACGGGGCGCCGGTGGATCTGTGAGGCGGTCCTAACAAGCGCGAGGTTTCAAGGTGAGGCGCAGGCTCTCTCCTCTCCCCGCGGGCGGGGAGAGGGTCGTGTCCCCGTCCAGGGGATGCGACAAGCCCGAAGGGCGAGGGTGAGGGGGTGTCTCCGAATGAGGCTCTTCCGGCACCACCCCCTCACCCTCGCTTCGGCTGCGCCTCCGCTCGTCACGGCCCCGACGAGGGGGCCGTGACCCTCTCCCCGCCCGCGGGGAGAGGGGAAACCGCGCTTCATCCTGAAGCAATATGTTCGCCGAAATCCCTCGCCGTTCCTTGACCGGCCCGTACGCCTGAAAAGACCCGCTCAGACCCGATGGCCAAGCCCGCCCCCAAAGCCCCCGCCCCGCCCGCGCCGGTCAAGAAGCCCGCGGCCGCCCGCTTCGCCCTGCCGAAATCCGCGGCGCTGACCAAGGCCGTGGAGGCGCTGAAGGCCGGCGACAGCGCGACGCTGGCGCGGGTGCCGGACGGGTTCGACGCCCTGGTGGTGGCCGACCTCGCCCGGGCCCTGTCGCAGGTCTCCGAGGGGCCTGCGGTCCTGGTCCATGTCGCGCGCGACGGCACCCGCTCGGCGGCCTTCGCCAGCGCGCTGTCCTTCGTGGCGCCCGAGATCGAGGTGATGAGCGTCCCGGCCTGGGACTGCCAGCCCTACGACCGGATCTCGCCCAACCCGGCCATCGCGGCGCAGCGCATGACGGCGCTGTCGCGGCTTGCCCGCACCCGCTCCTCGGCCGAGAAGCCGCGCATCCTCACCACCACGGTCAACGCCCTGGTGCAAAGGGTGCCGCCGAAATCCCGCATCGCCGTCGAGACGTTTTCCGCCGCGCCGGGCAACGCGCTCGATACCGACCAGATCGTCGCCTGGCTCGAGGCCAACGGCTTCCTGCGCACCGGCACCGTGCGCGACACCGGCGAGTACGCGGTGCGCGGCGGCATCATCGATCTGTCGCCGCCGGGACTGCCGAACCCGGTCCGCCTCGACTTCTTCGGCGACACCCTCGAATCGATCCGCGCCTTCGATCCCGAGACCCAGCGCACCATCGGACAGTTGCGCTCCCTCGACCTCGTGCCGATGAGCGAGGTGCAGCTCACCACCGAGACGATCCGGCGCTTCCGCCAGGGCTACGTCACGACCTTCGGCGCCGCGACCCGGGACGACCGGCTCTACGAGACGATCAGCGAGGGCCGGCGCTATGCCGGCCTCGAGCACTGGATGCCGCTGTTCTACGACCACCTCGACACGCTGTTCGACTACGTCGCCGGCGTGCCCCTCATCCTCGACCACCAGGTCGACGACGCGGTGGCCGAGCGCCTGAGCCAGGTGCAGGAATACTACGACGCCCGCTGCGAGGCCCTGAAGGAACGCCAGAGTGGCACCGCGCCCTACAAGCCCCTGAAGCCCGACGCGCTCTACCTCTCGCCGAACGAGTGGGCGAAGCGCATCGAGGGCGCGACCGTCGCTCGGCTTGCCCCCTTCGACGTGCCGGAGGTCTCCGGCCGCAAGCTCATCGACGGCGAGGGCACGCCCGGCCGCAGCTTCGCCCCCGAGCGGGCGCAGGAGGGCGTCAACGTCTTCGACGCGGCGGTGACCCACATCCGCGAGCTGCAAGGCACGGGCCATCACGTCGTCCTGGCGGCGTGGTCGGAGGGCTCGCGCGACCGGCTCTGCGGTGTGCTGACCGAGCACGGCCTGCCCAAGCCCAAGACCATCACGCGGCTCTCCGACATCCTGGCGATGAAGCGCGGCCAGGATCTCGGCGTCGCGGTCTGGGGCCTGGAGGCCGGCTTCTCGGCGGGCCAGCTCGCCGTGGTGGCCGAGGGCGACATCCTCGGCGACCGGCTGGTGCGGCCCAAGCGCAAGGCCAAGCGCCCCCAGGACGTGATCCTGGAGGTGCAGGCGCTGGCGCCCGGCGACCTCGTGGTCCATGCCGATCACGGCATCGGCCGCTTCATCGGGCTCAAGACCGTGACGGCGGCGGGTGCCCCCCACGACTGCCTGGAGATCCAGTATAGCGGCGGCCTGCTGCTGCTGCCGGTCGAGAACATCGAACTCCTGACCCGCTACGGCTCGGAGGATGCCGACGTCGCCCTCGACAAGCTCGGCGGCGGGGCCTGGCAGGCCCGCAAGGCCAAGCTCAAGCGCCGGATCATGGAGATGGCCGGCGCCCTCATCAAGGTCGCGGCCGAGCGCTTCCTGAAGTCGGCGCCCAGGATGGCCCCGCCGGAAGGCACCTACGGCGAGTTCGCCGCCCGCTTCCCCTACGAGGAGACCGAGGACCAGGAGGCGGCGATCGCCGCGACGCTGGGCGACCTCACCTCGGGCCGGCCGATGGACCGGCTGGTCTGCGGCGATGTCGGTTTCGGCAAGACCGAGGTGGCGCTCCGCGCCGCCTTCGTCACCGCGCTCTCGGGCAAGCAGGTGGCGGTGGTGGTGCCGACCACGCTGCTCGCGCGCCAGCACGCTCGCACCTTCGAGGCCCGCTTCAAGGGCCTGCCGGTCAACGTCGCGCAGGCCTCGCGCTTCGTCAGCAACGCCGAATTGAAGAAGGTCCGCGAGGGCCTGGCCGACGGCTCGGTCGACATCGTGGTCGGCACCCACGCGCTGCTCGCCAAAAACATCGCCTTCAAGGATCTCGGCCTCATCATCATCGACGAGGAGCAGCATTTCGGCGTCTCCCACAAGGAGCGGCTGAAGGCGCTGAAGGCGGAGGTCCACGTCCTGACGCTCTCCGCCACGCCGATCCCCCGCACGCTCCAGCTCGCCATGACGGGGGTGCGCGAACTCTCCATCATCGCGACGCCGCCGGTCGACCGGCTGGCGGTGCGCACCTTCGTGATGCCGTTCGATCCGCTCTCGATCCGCGAGGCGCTGCTGCGCGAGCGCTACCGCGGCGGCCAGGCCTTCTACGTCGTGCCGCGCATCGAGCACCTGGAGGAGGTCAAGCGCTTCCTCGACCGCGAGGTGCCGGAGGCCAAGGTGGCGGTGGCCCACGGCCAGATGGCGGCGGGCCAGCTCGAGGACGTGATGACGGCCTTCTACGAGGGCCAGTACGACATCCTGCTCGCCACCACGATCGTCGAATCGGGCCTCGACATCCCGACCGCCAACACCTTGATCGTCCACCGCGCCGACATGTTCGGCCTCGCCCAGCTCTACCAGCTGCGCGGCCGCGTCGGCCGCTCCAAGGCCCGGGCCTACGCGCTGTTCACCACGCCGGAGGGCAAGCCCCTGACGGTGCAGGCGGAACGGCGCTTGAGCGTGCTGCAGTCCCTCGACACGCTCGGCGCCGGCTTCCAGCTCGCCAGCCACGACCTCGACATCCGCGGCGCCGGCAACCTGCTCGGCGACGAGCAGTCCGGCCACGTCAAGGAGGTCGGCTACGAGCTCTACCAGCAGATGCTGGAGAGCGCGGTCGCGGCGCTCAAGTCCGGCAACGCGCTGCCGACCGACGAGCAATGGTCGCCGACCATCGCGCTCGGCGCGCCCGTCACGATGCCGGAGGAGTACGTCGCGGACCTCTCGGTGCGGCTCGGCCTCTACCGCCGCCTCGCGACGCTGGAGAACGACCGCGAGCTCGAGAGCTTCGGCGCCGAGCTGATCGACCGCTTCGGCCCGCTGCCGCCGGAGGTGGAAGAGCTTTTGAAGATCGTGACGATCAAGATCCTGTGCCGCCAGACCAACGTCGAGAAGGTCGAAGCCGGCCCGAAGGGCATCGTCATGCACTTCCGCGACCGCTCCTTCGCCAACCCGGCCAAGCTCGCCGGCTACATCGCCGACCAGCGCTCCTTCGCCAAGGTGCGCCCGGACATGAGCGTGGTGTTCATCCGCGATCTGGCGACGGTGGCGGAGCGGCTGAAGGAGACGACGGGGATCTTGCGGGATCTGGTGAAGCTGATCACGCGGAAGAAGGCGGCGTGAGGGGCGTGGGGACGGCTTCGACCCGTCCCCCTTTCCCGGGCGGCTGTCGTGACAGCGGAAGGGGATCCGGAAGAGGGAAAGTCCGGCCTTATGGAGCAGATGCACCACATACGGTGGCGTTAGCCACTCTTTGTGATGCGTACAGAGTGCGTGCGATGTCACACTTGATAGGTTTGTGGCCCCCTACCCAACGGCTGCCTGGACACCATCTTTAGACCTGTTATCCACAGGAATTCCGGCCCTGCCTGTGGGTATCGCGAACGAGACAGGGCCGCGCACCCGAGGCCAGCGCAGCGTTCATAGTGTGTAAACCCGAGCTTGGCAGCGTCTGAGTATGGCCAAGCCTCGTCACCCATTTTTCAAGCCGACAGCCAGCCGCAAGGGTGAGGGTGCCGACATGGCCACAAAAATTACCTCTCGCCCTGTCAGCGGAGATGGGTATATCAAAGTTAAGGTTCCCGGAGCCGGCGAAGTGCGTCTTGATCTCAAGAAGCACATAGATAGCTCTTTGAAGTCGGCTAGCAATGCCCTCAACGATCGATACAAGTTCTCAATCCGCAACGGGAAACGAGACCGCTAGCCTCTTCCCACGCCCTCCGGGCATTGGAGGCGAGGGGCACAACACAGTATATCAGCGCATGATGGACAGAGTGGAGGCGGAAAATAATCCGGTTCCACTTGTCTTAGCATGCGTCGCGTACTCGATGTATAAGAATGAAAAAAGAGCTTGGATAACCGAGGGGACGAAAAACAATGGCGTCAAGCCGACGCCTGAGCAGCTTGATTTCTATGTGTCAAGCTGGAGTGATCTAAATATCGAAAGAACATTTGCTGCAGCTAAACAAGAAATAGATAATTTTATTGAAAATATCATTGCTGCAACCACAGAAGATCTTAAAGAGGAAGTTTTTCAGGCATTGTTCCGCCAAATCGCCGATCAAGTCGACGCGCATTCAAACGCCAGCGTAGTGAGGGCACAAAGCCTTTCAAGCTTAATTAAAACAAGAACTAAAAACAACTGGCTTACTGCCGCGCTTGTAGATATTGTTGTCAGCGTCACGGCTAATTTTATTTGGTTTGCGCTAACAATCGTTATAATTATGGGACTTTATGCTCAGTTTGATCTTAACAGGCTTGCTGATAGAGCCAAAAATCTTTTTAGCCCACAAGAGCAATCGCAGCCTGCGCCTGATAAAAAATAATAATTTCATTCTATTCTGATTTCTTTCGCACCAATAGCAGATAGGCATTGCAAAAAGAAGACTGCGGTGAACTTGCCGCGAGCCAGCTTGTTCCGAACGTTTGGTTCGCTTTCTTCAACGCCGATAGCATCAAGCTTCTCAACAAGCTGAGCATAGGTTATGCCCTTGCGCTTCAACTCCGCCTTGAGAATGCCCTTCACGCGGGCGTCCCACGCTTCCTCATTACCCTCAGCCATGATGCACTCCATACGCTTGCGAGTGTCATCATATGCGATGCGATTGCCCTTGACTACGATGCTGATATGTCATCATATGCGATGCATAGGCATCGGAAGCAATGGCAATGGCTCAACACTTCCTCCTCTCGGCCCAAGCCCGCACCCTCTCGCTCACGGCGATCTACAAGGGCGGCGAGGACAAGGCTTACGCGACCTTTCGGCGCCTTCGCTGGCCCGAGACGGATAGCGAGCCCGTGTGCCCGCGCTGCAGCTGCCTGGACCACTACGACATTGCGACCCGCCGCCGCTTCAAGTGCGCTGGCTGCCGTCACCAGTACTCAGTGACGAGCGGGACGATCTTTGCCTCGCGCAAGCTCTCGTTCATGAACCTCTGCGCCGGCATCGCGATCTTCGTGAACGCGGTGAAGGGCCTGTCCGCGCTCCAACTCGGCTGTGACCTCTCCGTCTCCTACAAGACGGCGTGGGTCCTTGCGCACAAGCTGCGCGAGGCGCTGTCGGCTGAGATGAAGGGCTTCGTCCTTGAGGGTGAGGTCGAGATTGATGGCGCCTACTTCGGCGGTCATGTTCGCCCCGAGAACTGCAAGGAGGATTGCAAGGACCGTCGCCTCAAGGAGAACCAAAGCGAAGAGCGCCGAGTCGTCATCATCATGCGCCAGCGTGCCGGCCGGCCCCTGACGTTAGTTGAGCGAAAGGAGGCTGCTGGCGTGGCTCTGGCGGCTCAGCACGTCGCGCCGGGCTCCAAGGTGTTCTGACGAGGCGAGCCACTGGGACGCCCTCCACGCCCACTTCCCCGACGCGGGCCGCATCAACCACTCTCAGGCGTACTCGGACGACAGCTGCAACACGACCAAGCCGAGAGCTTCTTCGCCCGCCTGCGCCGCATGGTGAGCGGCCAGCACCATTTTGTCTCGGCGAGCTACCTCTACTAGTACGCCAACGAGGCGGCCTGAAAGGAGGATCACCGCTGCCTCAAAAACGGCAAAGCGTTCTCCCGCATCCTACGCCTCGTCCTTGTGTCGGCGAAGTCTGAGAGCTTCCGCGGTTACTGGCAGCGCCACCGCCTGCCAAAGGGAGTGAAGTAATGGCGCTCCCATAGGTCGTCACCACCCTTCGCGCCAAGTGAGATGAGATTGAGGCACAAATTGCCGAGCTACGGCGCCAACTGGCGGAGGCAGAGCGCGACCTATCCAGCGTGACGGCCGTTCTTGCACTTTGCGATCTGTCCCCAGCCACACAGGCCCGTTTCCCGGCCTCTGCTCACCTCAACCGGCTGTTCGCTTACGGGGAGATGTTCAAGCTGTCTAAGGCTGCGTTTGAGGAAGCCGGGCGTCCGCTCTCAACAAGGGAACTAGCTGCGGCTGTTATGCAATCAAAGGACTAGAATGAGAATGACATCCAATTAAGAAAGGCTGTGGCTTACAGATTTATACAATCGCTCGCACGGGCTGCCCGGTATAGCCGGATAGTTGATGCAGAGAAGCTTAAAATTGCTGGATTATGGAAATTAAATCCAGTAGAGGGGCCGATCAATTAAGGGCCGCTTTTTAGTATTTTTCTCTGAACGGCCGGCTTAGGGCAAACTTCGTGCTCAAACCAGGGCTCACAATCGTCGGAGCTTGAGATGCCTGCTATAATCCTCTGAAGGACCCCAGATGAAACAGATCCGATGGCCTTGCACTTTCCATGGGCTATCTGTTGCTCTAAGCCTATTTGTGCTGTCTTTTTGGCGTGGTAGTACGCTATAAAGCTCTTTTGGATTACTCCTGGAACGTTATCGCTTAGGCTTATCTCGCATGCCGGATCCCAATTTTTGGGCTCTCTACTTATCGGTACGCAGTACACGTCACCATTTGCGATTTTTACAATGACGTGAACGTGGTTGAGCTTTGGATTGTGCGCGGGTCCCGTTCCAGGATATTGGAATGCATCGCCGATAGTTAGAGTCATCGGATTACGACCTCGGGATTAGGGACTCTGAAGCGCGGTACGCCTTTATTTCATGTTCTACATCTATCGGGTTTTCAATACCAACAGCTAACGCCAGTTCACCGTATTCTATGGGGGCGCGCTGCTTTCCAAAAACTTCGACGTACTCAGAACAGTTCCTACTGTCATGGAGCCAGTTTCTCAGCTGAGAAGATGACCAGCCTTGATGTCTTGCTATCACTAGATCTAGAATTTTAAAATCGGATCTGCTTAATTGATCTAGATCTTCTGCGCCGCCCCTGACCGAATAAACATCTCTGTCGCCCTGTAGGATTATATATTTTTCCCAAACCTTTTCGTCAATGTGCCCATTGATGCCGTCTAGAGCGCTTTTGCATATCGGACCGTCTTTCAGAGAGTAAAGCTCGTCGTAGATCATGGGGCGCCCACGCGAGCGGATGCTCTCCCTCTCTCCGATGTAAATCATCTTAATGAGGGCAAGTTTCTCCATATGGCCCTTGTGAGCCTTGATTATATACGCTGCGATCTGAGCGGCCTTCTCAGAACGAAAGCCGGCTAGGGGGCTGAAGGCATTCATATAGCTTGCCGCCACAGTTAAGGCCAGGGATGGGAACACGGTTCCGGCACGAGGGGGGTAAAGTAGGCGTCGCTTTTCGAGCTAACCGAGATTTGATAAAAATCCTGGTTGGCCAACCAGGATTTTCGAGGACGCTATGCAGGACATCATAGCGCGTCAAGACGACACAGAAGCGCATGTGAGCCACACTTACCCGAACCCTTTTAAATGAACCCGCTATTCGGGTCGAGTACCCCGCATACAATGGCAAATACCATCATCCGTAGTGCATATGCTCCATAAGGCCGGGAAAGTCTTAGCGAGGAGCGATTACGCCCCCCCCGGCCTCGGGTGCGGCAGGGCAGGATCGCTCGACCCCTACCGCCCCGCCCCCGGCGGCATCTTCACGATCTTGCCGTCCGGCAGGATGATGTCGCCCGGGCTCTGTCCCGCCTCGCAGGGGCCGAGATAGGTGGCGTCGATCGCCATCTTGCGGCGGACGGGCTCCTTCATGCCGGGGATGCCGGTGAGCGTCGTGTCCACGTCGAGATGGATCTTGCTGGCGAAGTCGCCGGTGATCACGCTGGTGCCGGAGGCCGAGATCGCCCCCATCTTGCACTCGGTCTCGCCGGTGTAGCCGGCGCTCGTCTTGGTGAAGACGCGCTTGGCGCATTGGCCGGCCCCGAGCGCGCCCTGCGCCAGCTTGTCGGTCTTGTCGTCGATGCACTGGCGCGCCGTCGTGCTGCCCTCGGCCGAGACGGTCTTGCTCTCCCACAGGCCGGCCTTGCGCGTCGGCAGGGTCTCGGCGGCGGCCAGCGTGCTCGCCGCGACGAGGGTGAGTCCGACGAGTCCGCCACCGATCAGACGCATGGGCATGGAGCCTCCCTGGGATTCGCGCGGCCGTCCGGGCCGCGTCGAGGCGGAGGACTAGCCCGGATGGCCTAGGCGCTCAAGGCCGGGCCGGCCCTCGGGGGAACCGACGGGATCGCCGGCCCCCGCCCGGTCACGCTCCTTGCGCCGCCGCGGTCCGCAGCCCCGAGAACCCGATCAGCTTGCGCGCCTCCTCGTCCCACAGGGCGAGCCCGAGGCAGCGCAGGCTGTCGCGGAGCGTCAGGCGGCCGACCTCGCCCAGCGTCGCGTGGCCATCCAGGCATTCCTGCAGGCGGTAGTTCGGGATGCGGCTGTTGACGTGGTGGACGTGGTGCAGGCCGACATTGCCGGTGAACCATTGCAGCACCCGCGGCAGGACGTAGTACGAGCTGCCGCCCAGCGCCGCACGGTGGAAGTCCCAGGATTCGGGGCCCTCCCAGACCGTCTCCTCGTACTGGTGCTGGACGTAGAACAGCCAGCCGCCGATCCAGGCGGCGACGCTGACGACCGGCAGCAGCACCCACAACACCGGCCCGATCCCGCCGGTGGCAAGCGCCAGCAGCCCGACGAGCCCGGCGAGCGCGAGGTCGAGGCCGAGCACGTCCCGCCACGCGGTGCGCCACGGCAGGCCGACGCCGGAGGGAAACCGCTGCAGGACCAGGAAGTTGAGCGGCGAACCGAGGACGATCAGGATGAACGGGTTGCGGTAGAGGCGGTAGCGCAGCCGCTGCCAGCGCGACAGGGCGAGGTATTCGCGCACGGTCAGCGTGTGGATGTCGCCGGTGCCGCGGCGGCTGAGGTCGCCGGTCGAGGCGTGGTGGAGGGCATGCGCCCGCTTCCAGCTGTCGTAGGGCGTCACCGTCAGGAGGCTCAAGACCCGCCCGAGCCCGTCATTGGCCGCGCGCGAGGGCAGGAACGAGCCGTGCCCGCAATCGTGCTGGATGATGAACAGCCGCACCAGCAGGCCGCCGGCCGGCACGGCGAGCGGCAGCGCCCAGAGCGCGTAGCCGGCGGCGGCCGCCCACAGCATCAGGCCGCAGACGGCGAGGTAGGGCAGCAGGGTGTTGGCGACCTGCCGCACGGCGAGCCGCGGGACGGGGTCGCGGTAGGCGGCGCAGTGGCGGGCGACCTCGCGGGCGAGGGCCGCGACGTCGGGCCGGGAGGTCCCGTCCCCGGCCCGGCTGGATGCGGCGGGGGTCGATGCATGGTCGGTCACGGGGGCGGGACGATCCTGTCTGTCGGGCGGTCGCACGGGGCCGCGAGCAAGGCCGGAGCGACGGGTGGGACGAGGGTTGAGCGCAAGGAACCTGCCGGCGCCGGGCGAGAAGGCCGCCGCCGCGACGGGCCGGGAGACCGACGATCCTCGGGCGAGGCGTGAGTCGCCTCTCCGGTCGGTCCCCATAGCATTGTTAGCGCCGGGCGGAAGGGCGGCCCGCCCGCCCGGCGCCGCGGCACGATCGCCCGCGGGCGGTCCCTACGGCCCCTCCCCTTGCGCCGCCGCGCTCATCCGGTCGGCATCCTCCCGCAGCAGCAGCCGCTCGGCGACGAGGGCGTCCGCCGCCTGCGCCACCGCCGCGGCGTAGGCCGCCTTGTCCGGGTAGCGCTCCTCGAGCGAGGGACGCGGATCGCCGCTCGCCTCCCGCTCCGCCCGGGTGCGGGCGAGCGCGAATTCGCTGCCGTCCCGGTCGCAGAGCACGCCGGTCGGGTAGGGGTCGGCGTAGAGGTTCCAGCCGGTGTAGGTCGCGCGGGGCGCGGCCAAGGCGGGGAGCCGGATGCCCGCGACCTCGTGCCCGTCGGCATCGACCCGCGGGACCAGCGGCCGGTATTGCGGCCCGGCTTCGGGGCGCGGATCGAGGTAGGTCGAGAACCGCGCGACCGCGTTGACGGCGCCCGGGACCGGCACGCCCGGGATGTAGGGAAAGCCGATCGCCTCCGGCGCGACCAGGGTGCCGTCCGCGACCCGCGGCACCCGGCTCTCGGGTGGGGCGCGGCCGGTCGCGACCCACTCCTCCAGGGCGACGAGGAGCGCCCGGAGCGCCGGGCCGGAACTGAGCGTGCTGCGCGGGTTCAGGCAGGCGCCCCTGGCGTTGGTCTGGTGGGCGCGGCCGTTGTGGAAGCCGCTCGCGATCAGGTAGGCGCGGGTCTTGTCGGGCAGCGCCACGTCGGCGCGCCCGAGGGGATCGGTGGTGAGCAGCGAGGCGCCCTTCTGCCAGTACTCGGTGCTGGTGTTGACCTCGATCAGCAGCGGGTCCGAGGCGTCGCCGCGCAGGAGCGATCCCCGCCGGCCGGTGACCTGGTCGTGCTGCATGGCGGCCGAGAACGGGAAGGCGTTCTCTGGATAGAGGTGGTCCTCGTGCTGGGTGTTGGTGCGCGAGGGCTGGGCGAAGCGGGCGTTGAGGAAGATCCCGCCCGCTCCCGCGATGTGGGCCAGCACCCCGTCGAAGACCCGCCGGCCGCTCTCGTCGCGGTTGAAGCCCTGGTGGATAAAGTCGCGCAGGTAGCGCCCGCTCTGCGAGATGCCGAGCGCGACGGTGTGGCGGATCGTGCCCGCCTCGGTCCCGGTGCGCAGGTGCGCCACCACGTCCCGCACGGCGGCAAAGCCGATGCCCTGCACCTTCGGGCCGGTGGTGCGGTAGGTGAGCTGGTAGATCGTGCCCGGGCCGGGCTTCGTTCCCTTGGGCAGCAGCTCGACCTGGCGCGGGCCGGCGAGGCGCCAGGCCTGCGGCGGCACCGGCCGGGCGGCGTCGGGCTCGCGGCGCTTCACGGTGAGCCGGGGGGCGTCGTCCGGATCGGGGACGACGTCCTGCGTCGCCTCGAAGGCGAGGTAGAACGGCGCCTCCGGCGGGCCGCGGGTGGCGCTCACCAGTTCGTCGCGCACCCATTCGGTGATCGGCCGGCCGTTGCGGGTCGCCACCGGCAGGTCGATCGCCATGCCGCCCTGCTGGCGCAGGGCGTTCGCCTCCCAGCCGGCCCAGACCAGGGTGTCGCCGCGGCGCAGGGACAGGCCGGTACCGGCATCCGCCGCGCTGCGCGGATCGTTGATCGCCGTCAGCCCGGCGGCCGGCCTGGCGTCCATGATCCAGTTGAACAGGAACTTGCGGCCGCGGTTCGGCACCTCGAACAGCAGGGTGCCGCTGCCGCGGGCCGGGTCCTTCGGGCGCAGCAGGAAGAGGTCGGTCGCGTACTCGACCATCCCGGCCGCGTTGCGGGGCGCCAGCACGAGGTCGACGATGCCGGCATTGGCCGGATCGGCCGGGTCGAGCTCGCCCCGGGCTGTGCCGACGACGCGCTCGTAGGCCCCCGCCTCGCCCCAGGCGGCACCCTCGGCGAAAGGCTCGATCGCCGTGACCTCGATCGCCGTGATGCGCGCCTCGGCCGGCGCCGCCATCACGAGGCCGCCGAGGGAGCAGCCGAGCGCGCCGGCCAGAATCCGCGTGGTCCGCATCCCATCCCCCCGTGTCCGGCCTGTTGCTCCGGCCGATGACGACAGGGAGCACGGAAGCGGGGCGATGTCGATGCGCGGGAGGCCCGTCCGGTCAGGCGTCCATCCGGTCCCGCGCCGGCATCGCCGCGGGGCTTGCCGGGGAGCCTGCCGGGGAAGTGGCCGAGGGTCTGGGCTGGATCGGCCCCACCTGCGCGACGCGCAGGCCCGCCGCCATCGCCTGGAGCCGGCTCTGCGGGTCCTCGGGCTGGATCACGCCGGCGGACATCACGAGCTTGGCCGCATCGTCGACGCTGATCGACAATTCGATCACCTCGGACCGGGGCAGGTAGAAGAAGAAGCCGGTGGTCGGGTTCGGGGCGCAGGGCAGGAACACCCCGACATGCTCGTTCCCGGCGCCGAGGGCGCCCTGCACGTCCGGGCCCGCCGGGGCCGACAGGAACACGATCGACCAGGTGCCCTTCACCGGGAACTCGACCAGGCCGACGGTGCGGAACGAGGTGCCGCTGGTCGAGAACAGGGTCTCGAACACCTGGCGCAGGCCGCGATAGAGGCCCGAGATCACCGGCGTGCGGGCGAGCAGCACCTCGCCGAACTCCACCACCGAGCGGCCGACGAGGTTGGCGGTGAGCGCGCCGAGCGTCGTCAGCGCCACGAAGGCGATGACGAGGCCGAGGCCTGGCACGCTGAAGGGCAGGTAATGGTCCGGCAGGTAGGCCGAGGGGACCAGCGGCTTGACCCAGCCGTCGATCAGGCTGATGCACCACCAGGTGATGTAGATCGTGATCGCGAGCGGGCCGGCGACGATCACGCCGGTGAAGAAGTAGTTTCGCAGCCGTCCCCGGACGCTGACCCGCTTGCGGGCGAGCGGAGAATCCGGATCGGCGAGCGGCGGCGACGGTTCCGACACGATGTGCGATTCTCGACCCGGGCGGGCGCCCCCTGCCCGTGAAGAGGTAGCGGTTTGCTGCGTTGCGCTCAAGGCGGGGAAGACCCTTTGTCGGATCCCGCCGGACCCAGGACCGTGCTGCGCGCCGTCCTCGACCGGGCGCTCGCCGATCCGGCCATGGGCTGGAGCCTCGGCGGCTACGGGGCGGGGGCCACCTTCCGGCGCGATCCCGGCGAGCCCGCGACCCCGCCCTGCGGCGGGCGCCCCGGCCTCGTCACGCCCCGCGGCGCCCTGGTGCTGGGGGAGGCCGACACCCTCGTGCCGGTCGCCTACGAGACCGCGCTCGGCGGCGAGGCCTGGAGCCAGGCCCTCGCCCTGTGCCGGCCGCTCCCCCTCCTGCCGCCCCGCCCCGCCCCGGTCGTGAGCGAGCGCGGCCGCGACGACGCGGCGGCGCGGGACGGGGATCGCGACGGCGTGCTGTTCTGCCTCGGCCTGCCGCTGCGCCAGGCCCGGCTCATGGCCCGGGTGCGGGAGGAGGCGGTCTCGCGACTCCGTGCCGCCTGCGGCCGCCCGGCCGACGCCGCCCTCTGGGCCGCCCTGCCGGCGCTCGGCGCCGTGCTGGTGGCGGAAAGCGGCCGCGACCGCATCGAGGTCGCTCTGCCGGACGCCCATCCGGGCCCGCGGGCGCAGTGGTTCGACCGGTTGCTGCGCCTCGGCCGGCTCCACGCCGCCACGGCGCCGATTCCCGCCGGCCTCGCCCCGGTGATCCATCTCCACCCGCCTCACCCGCTCGACGGGGGCGGCTACGACCTCGCGCGCCACGCGGCGTTCGAGGCGCTGCTGGCGTGCTTCGGCGATCCGGAGCTGGTGGCGCTCAAGCGGCGGGTCCTCGCCGGCGAGGCGGCGGTGCCGCGGACGCGGGCGGCCCGGGCGGTGGCGCGGGTGGCACGGGCCCAGCGGCGCCATCTGGCGTCGGCCTGAGGCGGCCCCGGAGCCCGGTCGCGAACGGTCCGCGGCAAAGAAAAAAGGCCGCCCTTGCGAGGCGGCCCGAAGTCTAGGGAGGAAACGCCCAAAGAGGGCTGCAGGGCCGCGACGCCATCGCGTCCCTGCACATGAGACAATAAGGACCGGGGCAGCCTTCGCAAGTGCGAAAACGCACGTTGGTGGATTTTCCGTGAAGCCGGACCGATCCCCCCGGAACGAAAGCACCCCCGCCGGGACCGGCGGGGGTGCTGTGGACGCGTCGAAGATCGTTACGTCAGCGACGCAGGATCTTGGTCACCAGGCGGCCGACGAGGTTGCCCGAGTCGTTGTAGGCGACCCGGTCGTCGTAGGGGCTGCGTCCGTCCGGGCGGATGCGGGGGTCGTCGTTGCCCAGGATCTTGGTGACGATCCGGCCGATCAGGCTCATCGTGTCCTCCGAGTGGTCTGGCGTTGCGGTCTCGGGGCATCAACGGTCGAACAGCCTCGGCCGTTCCGCGCCCTGACGCGCTCTCGCCCGCCGTCAGGCCCGCTCGGCCATCGCCTCGAACACCAGGGCGTGGCGGGCGGCGAGCGCCGCGACGTCGGTGGCGTAGCCGCCGCCGATCACCGCGGCGAGCGGGATGGCGCGCCGGCGCACCTCGCCGACCACGTAAGCCTCGCGCCGGCGCAGGCCGTCGTCGGTGAGCGCCAGGCGGCCGAGGCGGTCGTCGCGGTGGGGATCGACCCCGGCATTGTAGAACACCAGGTCGGGCCGGAAGCCGTCGAGGAGGCGCGGGACGTGGCGGGCGAGCGCCGCCAGGTAGTCGTCGTCGCCCAGCCCGTCGGGCAGGCCGACATCGAGGTCCCCCGGCACCTTGTCGGTCGGGTAGTTCTTCTCGGCGTGCATCGAGAAGGTGAACAGGTCGGGCTCGTGCGTCAGGCAGTCGGCGGTACCGTCGCCCTGGTGGACGTCGAGGTCGAGGACGAGCGCCCGGCGGATCGTGCCCTCGCGCGTGAGGGCGAGCGCCGCCACCGCCACGTCGTTGAAGACGCAGAACCCCCCGCCCGCCGCCCGCCTGCCGTGGTGGCTGCCGCCCGCGGTGCTGCCGGCGAGCCCGTGCTCGAGCGCCAGCCGGGCGGCGAGCAGCGTGCCGCCCGCCGAGGCCAGCGAGCGGCGCGCCACCCCGTCGTCGACCGGCAGGCCGATCGCCCGCTCGATCGCCCGCGGCACGGTCGCGGTGACGACCTGCTCGACGTAGGTCGCGTCGTGGGCGAGGCGGATCAGGTCCGGGCCCGCGGGCTGCGGCGTCACGAAGCCCTCGGGTACGAGGCCGCGCTCCCGCAGGGTCTCGGCCAGGCGCCCGTACTTTCCCATCGGGAAGCGATGCCCCTCCGGCAGCGGCGCCTCGTAGGCCGGATGGAACACGACGGGGAGCATGGCGGTCGGCCCTGTGGACAGCGGGGATGGCACGGACCCGCTCAACGCGCCGGCCGGCCCGGGGGCGGGCGCGACCGCGCGCCGCGGGCATCGGCGATCCTGCCGTCCTCCCCGCGGGTTGGCGCCCCCCGCGGTCACGGCCGGAACCCCGCTTCCGGGCCCCGCCGCCTCCCCTCGGAGGCATGAATGCTCTAGCTTGTCCCCGGACCATGCCCGGCAGCGGACACGGTTTGGACACGAATTCCCCCGACCCTCGGACGTGGTCCTTGCGGCAGGGAGCCGTTGCGGAAGGCGGTGTTTGGGAGGAATGGACCTGCCGATCGTGGCATTCCACGGGCGGGTTTTCAATCGGGCGCGCCGCGGGCGTGAGGTGGGTTTTTTTCGGCACCGTCCCGTCGGGCGGCGCCGGCAGCACGGCCGGGGGGCATGCGGAGTCGGGTCGAACGTCGTGGCGCTCTGCGGGAGCGTCCGTCCAGGTGTGGTCGCGGACTGGGTCGCACCGGAGCGGTGGGGATCGCGCTCGCGCTCGGCCTCGGGACGGCGGAGCCCGCCCGGGCCTTCGACCTGTTCGGGCTGTTCGGCGCCGAGGAGGCGCCGCCGGCCCCGAGCCCGGCCGCCCTGCCCTATTCCGTCCGCTTCCAGGGCGTCGAGGACGAGGACCTGCTCCAGGCCCTCAAGGACACGTCGGGCCTCTACCGCCTGCGCAACGACGCGCCGCCCGACGGCGAGGGCCTGCTGCGCCGGGCCGAGGCCGACGCGCCGCGCCTCGTCGATGCGCTCTCGGGCTTCGGCTACTATGCCGGCACCGCGACCTTCCGCATCGAGGACGTGGTGCTGGGCGGCGACGCGGCGGCGCGCTCCGCCGTGCGGGCCGCCGAGGCCGCGCGCAACCGCAGCCTCGTGGCGGTGCGGATCACGGTCGACCAGGGTCCGCTCTACCACCTGCGCCGGATCGCGGTGCTCGATCCGTCCGGCCTGCCCTTCGGCCCCGGGGCGGTGCCGGAGCGCCTGACCCGGGTCGACGGCGAGGTGCCGGCCCGCTCCGCCACGGTGCTGGCCCGCGAGGCGGCCGTGGTCGATTCCTTCCGCCGCGACGGCCACCCCTTCGCCAAGGTGCTGCGCCGCGAGCCGGTGGTGGACGACACCGCCCACGTCATGGACGTGACCTTCGTGGTCGATCCCGGCCCCAAGGCGGCGATCGGCGCCGTGACGGTGCGCGGCACCAAGACCGTCGATCCGGCGGTGGTGCGCTCGTTCATCTACGCCGAACCGGGCGATCCCTACTCGCCGCAGGCGCTGTCCGACATCCGCCGCTCGGTCTCGCGCATCGAGGCGCTGGGCGGCGTGCGGGTGCGCGAGGGCACGGCGCTCGATCCCGACGGCACGCTGCCGGTCTTCGTCGACGTGACGGAGCGGGCGCGCCACATCGTCGGCGTCTCGGCACGCTACTCCACCGTCGACGGGCCGGGCGTGCGCGCCTACTGGGCCGACCGCAACCTGTTCGGCGGCGGCGAGACCCTGCGGATCGACGCCGACCTGTCCTATCTCGGGCTCGGCACCGACTTCTACGCCCGGCGCCGCAAGCTCGCGGGCATCGAGACCAACGGGCTGGGCGGCCGGCTCGCCGCCACCTTCGTCAAGCCCGCCCTGTTCGGCACCCGCAACGACCTGCTCGCCAGCGCCTTCGTCGGCCGCGAGGTGCAGCAATCCTATCTCAGCGACGCCGCCGGCGGCACGGTGGCGATCCGGCGCCGCTTCGCCGACGCCTTCTCGGCCCAGGTCGGGCTCGACGGCCGCTTCGGCTCGGACCGGGACGCGCTGGGCCGTGTCGATTACGGCCTCGTCGGCCTGAATGCCGGCGTCACCTACGATTCGACCGACAGCCTCCTCGACCCGACCAAGGGGTTTCGCGTCACCGCCTCGCTCACGCCCTATGCGGGTCTCGGCAACAGCCCGGACCTGCTCCTCGCCAAGGCGCAAGGCTCGACCTACTATTCGTTCGACGACGCGGGCCGCTACATCCTGGCCGCGCGCCTCGGCTTCGGCTCGATCAGCGGCGCCAACCTCGCCGACGTGCCGGCCTCGCTGCGCTTCTTTGCCGGCGGCGGCGGCTCGATCCGCGGCTACTCCTACCGCACCGTCGGGCCGATCGGCCCCTACCAGCTGCCGATCGGCGGGCGCTCGCTGCTCGAGGGCTCGGTCGAGGGCCGGATCAAGATCACCGACACGATCGGCATCGTGCCCTTCGTCGATGCCGGCACGGCGTTCGCCGGGTCGCTGCCGGATTTCGACGAGCGCATCCGCATCGCGGCGGGCCTGGGTCTTCGCTACTACACCGGCATCGGCCCGATCCGGGTCGATCTGGCGGTGCCGCTCAACCCCGACAAGCAGCTCAAGCAGCCGCCGGTCGCCCTCTACATCAGCCTCGGCCAGGCCTTCTGATGATGCAGCTGCGAGGACGTGCGCGGGACTTGTCCGCTTCCCCCCTTTCCCGGGCGACTGGAGCGTCGGCGGAAGGAGATCCGGGATCCAGCATGAGAAGTCGCGAAGCGTCCGCCCGTCTGCAACGGTGCGGCATCGGGAGCCGCTTCGCGGCACATCTCCCCTGGTTCCCGGATCTCCTGCCGCTTCGCTCTCGTCGTCCGGGAAAGGGTGGGGCGGCATCCCGCCTCCTCAGCGCCGCCGTCGCGGTGACGCTCCTCGCCCTCGCCTGGCTCGGCCACGCCGCCACCGGCGAGGCGGCCGAGGGCGAGACCACGATCCTCGGCGACCTCCTGTCGCGCGCCCTCTCGACCCCGACCTCGCGGGTCTCGATCGGCGCCGTCGACGGGGCCCTGTCGTCCGACGCGACCATCCGGGACGTCGCCATCGCCGACCGCGACGGGGTCTGGCTGCGGCTCGACAAGGCGCGGCTGATCTGGCGCCGCACGGCGCTCCTGTCGCGCCGGCTCGAGATCGACCGGCTGGAGATCGGGCGCCTGGAGGTCCTGCGCCGGCCGGTGCCCTCGGCCACCCCGCCCGCGCAGGACAAGGAGGCCCTGCTGCCCGACCTGCCGGTCAAGGTGGTGGTGAAGGCCTTCGCGCTCACCGACCTCGTCATCGGCGAGCCGGTCCTCGGCGAGGCCGCCCGCATCGGCGGGGCCGGCCAGGCGACCCTCGGCGACCCGCGCGAGGGCCTCGACCTCGGATTCGGCCTGCGCCGCCTCGACAAGCCCGGCACCGTCACCCTCAAGCTCGCCTACGTGCCGGACACCGCGCGGCTCGAGCTGAAGCTCGCCCACGACGAGCCGGCGGGCGGGCTGGCCGCGCGGCTGATGAACCTGCCCGGCCTGCCGCCGGTCACCCTCGACCTCGACGGCAACGGCACCCTCGACGCCTGGAACGCCACCCTGGCCTTCAAGGCCGGCGAGGGCATCGGCGCCGACGGCCGGGCCCGCATCGACCGGGCGGGCCCCGAGCGGCGCATGACCCTCGACCTCGCCTCGCGGGTCGAGGGGCTGATGCCCGGCCCCCTCGCCGCGGTCTTCTCCGGCACCACCCGCCTCGACGGCTCCCTGCGCTTCGCCGACGACGGGGCGGTGCGGGTCGACCGGTTCGACCTCACCTCCCGCACCGCCCGGCTGGCTCTCGCCGGGGCCGTCGACGCCGCCCGCAACGCCGACCTGACCCTTCAGGCCCGGGCGCTGCCGACCGAGGGCGGCGTCACCAAGGCCGGCGAGTCGACCCTCGAATCGCTGATGCTCGACGCGAGCCTGAAGGGGCCCCTCGACGCGCCGGCCGTGCGCGGCACCCTGAAGGCCGCCGGCCTCTCGGCCGCGGGCAGCCGCCTCGGCCGGGCGAGCGCCGACCTCACGGTCGCGCCCCTGCCGCGCGCGAAGGAGGGCCAGGCCTTCCGGCTCGCCGCCGAGGCCGAGGTCGAGGGCCTCTACCTCGCCGACCCCGCCCTGCGCCGCGCGGTCGGTCCGAAGGCGTCGTTCCGTCTCGTCGGCCGCCTCGACCCGAACGGCGTCGCCGACCTCGACGCGATGACGATCGAGGCCCCCACCGCCAGCGCCCGCTACACCGGCCGGATCGGCCGCGACGTGGTGGCGGGCACGCTCACGGCGGACCTGCCCGACCTCGCGGCGTTCTCGCTCGCCGCCGGGCGGCCGCTCGGCGGCCGCGTCGCCGCCAAGGCGCTGCTCTCCGGCGATCCGGGGCGGGCCGGCGTCACCGCCGACGTCGAGGCGAGCACCGAGAAGCTCTATCTCGGCACGCCCGCCCTCGACCGGACGCTCGGGCGCGACCTGCGCTTTGCCGGCCGCCTGACGCGGCTGCCCGACGGCTACGCCGTCCAGGCGGCGCGGCTCACCGGGCAGGCGCTCACCGCGACGCTCGACGGCCGCGCCACCGAGACCAGGGCCGACATGACCGGCCGGGTCGATCTTTCCGACCTCGCCACCCTCGACCCCGAGCTCGCCGGGAAGGCCGGCCTCGACGCCCGCCTCACCGGCTCGCTCGAGCACCCGGACCTCGCCCTGGCGCTCGCGGCGCCGGAGGCCCGCGCCATGGGCCGGCCGGTCCGCGACCTTCTCGCCAAGGCGAGCGTGACCGACGCCACCGGCGCCCTCGACGGGACGCTCACCCTGTCCGGCCGGGTCGACGGCAAGCCGCTCGCCGGCAACCTCCACCTCGCCCGACGCGGCGCCGACTGGCTGCTCGACCGGCTCGATCTCGGCCTCGGCTCGGTCGCGCTCACCGGCCGCGCCGCCGTCGATCCCGCCACGCGCCTCGCCGAGGGCGAGGTGGCGGTCAAGGCCGGCAACCTCGACGACCTCTCGGCCCTGGCGCTCACCCGCCTCTCCGGCCGCCTCGACGCGGCGATCAGCTTGAGCCGCGCCGGCGGCCGCCAGGATGCCCGGGTGCGGGCGACCGGCGAGGGCGTGCGTGCCGCCTCCCTGGCGCTGTCGCGCCTCGACGCCGACCTCGCCGGCACCGACCTGTGGGCGAGCCCGCGGGTCTCGGGCAGGCTCAACGCCGACCGGCTCGTCGCCGGCTCGGAGACGATCGAGGCGATCCGCCTCGACGCCAAGCCGGCCTCCGACGGCAGCGACCTCGTGCTCCAGGCCCGGGCCCGGGGCTTCGCCCTCGACGGCGCCGCCCGGCTGATTCCGGCCGAGCCCCCGCGCCTCGACCTCGCGCGCCTCACGGCCGTGCGCGGGGCCGACCGGCTGGCGCTCGCCGGCCCGGCCCGGATCACCTTCGGCGACGACGGCGTGACCGTCTCGGGGCTCGCCATCGCCGCCGGATCCGGCCGGGCCAGCCTCGACGGGACATTGGGCAAGCGCCTCGACATGCGCCTCGGCCTCAAGGCCGTGCCGCTCTCGCTCGCCCGCATCGCCGCGCCGAGCCTGGCGCTGTCCGGCACCCTCGACGGCGAGGCCGCGCTTGCCGGCCCGGCGGCGAGCCCGGAGGGCCGCTATTCCTTGAGCGTCTCGCGCCTCGTGACGCCCGAGACCCGCTCCGCCGGCCTGCCGCCGATCGACGCCAGGGCCTCCGGGCGGATCGAGGACGGCCGCGCCGGCCTCGACGGCACGGTGACGGCGGGCAAGGGCGTGCAGCTCGCGCTCTCCGGCTCGGTGCCGGTCGAGCCCGGCGGCGCGCTCGCCCTGCGCACCCGGGGCACCCTCGATGCGGCGCTCGCCAACTCGCTGCTGGCGACCGGCGGCCAGCGGGTGACCGGCCGGGTCGCCCTCGATGCCGGCGTCGCCGGCACCCTCCAGTCCCCGAAAATCGACGGCGCGGCGGTCCTCACCGGCGGCAGCTTCACCGACCCGCTGAACGGCGTGCGCCTCACCGACATCCAGGGCCGCGTCACCGGCCGCGGCGACAGCCTGGTGATCGAGCGCCTGACCGCGGCGACCCGCAACGGCGGCACCCTCGAGGTCCAGGGCCGCGTCGCGGTCGAGCCGGCCGCCGGCTTTCCCGGCAGCCTGACCATCCGGGCCGACCGGGCCGAGCTGGTGTCGAGCCCGCTGATGACCCTGATCACCGGCCTCAACCTGTCGCTGACCGGGCCGCTCGCCCGCACGCCGCGGGTGAGCGGCCAGGTCGACGTCGTCTCCCTCGACGTCTCGGTGCCCGACCGCCTGCCCGCGACGGTGCAGCCGCTGCCGGGCATCCGCCACGTCAACACCCCGCCGCAGATGCGCGCCCGCCTCGACGCGCGGGCCAAGCGCGCGGCGGCGGCGCGGCGCGGCCGCAAGGCGCCGCCCTTCCTCGCCGCCCTCGACCTGACGGTGAACGCGCCGGGCCGCATCACCGTGCGCGGCCGCGGCATCGATGCCGAGCTCGGCGGGTCTCTGCGCCTCACCGGCACCTCGGCAGCACCGGTGGCCAACGGCGCCTTCGCGATGCGCCGCGGCCGGATCCAGGTCGTTGGCCAGCGCCTCGACTTCACCCGCGGCCGCCTGACCTTCGCGGGCGACCTGACGGCGCCGGAGCTCGACTTCCTGGCCCAGTCCCAGGCCGGCGACGTGACCGCCAAGATCGCCGTCACCGGCCCGGCCAACCAGCCTGACTTCGCGCTCTCCTCCGAGCCGCCGCTGCCGCAGGACGAGGTGCTGTCGCGCCTCCTGTTCAAGAAGGCGTCCGGCGGCCTCTCGCCGTTCCAGGCGCTGCAGCTGGCCCAGGCCGTGGCCCAGCTCTCCGGCGGCGCCGGCGGCCCCGACGTGTTCGAGAGCGCCCGCAAGGGCCTGGGCCTCGACAGTCTCGACATCCAGGCCGGCGCCAAGGGCGGCGCTGCGGTCGGCCTGTCGCGGGCGCTCGGCGAGCGGGTCAATGTCGGCGTGCGCGCCGGCGCCCGGCCCGAGGACAGCGCCGCGACCATCACGTACGACGTGACCGGGCGGATCAAGGTGCAGGGCGAGGCCGGCGCCGACGGGCGGACGGCCGTGGGCGTGGGCGCGGAGTGGGAGTATTGAGCCGGATGCGCGTGCATTCGGCGCGACACTCTCATCGCGGCCGATTCGGAATGTCCGGTAGCGCGAGGCAGGCGCCGAGCCCGATCAGGCCGGCGCTGGCGGCGACGGCGAAGACGGCCGCGTAGCCGGCGCCGCCCGGCGTCGTCGGCGTCAGCACGCCGAGCCCCGCCACGCCGAGCGCGAACCCGGCCTGACGCGCCACCATCGTGACGGCCGAGGCCATGCCCGTCGCCCCGGGCGGCGCGAGGGCCACGACGGCCCCCGTGAGCTGGGAATGGGCGAGCGCCGCCCCGGCGCCGAGCGCTGCCATGCCGGCGAGCGCGCCGGCCATGGCCGAGGCGCCGGCCGCCCCTGCCAGGATCGCGTTCCCGACGGCGATCAGCGTGAGCGCGCTCCCGAACGTGCGCCGCCAGCCGAGATGCCCGACCATGCGGCTGCCGACCGGGGGCAGCACCAGCATCGGCAGGGCCGCCGCGAGCAGCGCCACCCCGGCCTCCTGCGGGCCCAGCCCGTGGGCCGCGATCAGGAAGGCCGGCAGGGAGACCAGGACGGCCCAGTAGCTGGCCGAGACGGACAGCAGCAGGACGACGACGGCCTGCACGCCGCGATCCGATACGAGGGCCGGATCGATCAGCGGATGCTCCCGCCGGCGCTGCCGGCGTGCGAAGGCGACCGTGAGCGCGACGCTGGCCGCCACGCCGGCCAGGCCCGCCGTCGGGGCGGCGTGAACTTGCAGGACTCCCTCGACCGCGAGACCGAGCGCGGCGATGAGGACGAGCAATCCCGGCCAGTCGATCGGCCTTCCGCCCCCTCTCCGCTCCTCGCCGACGAAGCGGGGAACGGCAAGCGCGATCACCCCGCAGGGCAGGATGTTGGCGAGGAAGATCGCGGGCCATCCGAGCCGGGCGGCGAGCAGGCCGCCCAGCGTCGGACCGAGCGCCATCGCGACGCCCGACAGGATCCCGGTCAGGGCGAGCGCACGGGCCCGCAGGGCGGGATCCGGGAAGCTGCCGGCGATCGACGCGATCGCGCCGGTGATCAGGAAGGCCGCGCCGATGCCCTGCGCGGCACGAGCGACGCACAGGGAGGGCGCGGTCGAGGCGAGCGCACAGGCGACGGACGCGGCGGCGAACAGCGCGTTCCCGAGGAGCAGCGCGAGGCGCCGGCCGTGGCGGTCCGCCAGGGCCCCGGCGGCCAGCAGGGCGGCCGTGAAGGCGAGGCTGTAGGCGTCGATGACCCAGGCGAGGCTCGGCATGCCGAGGCCGAGGTCGCGGCCGATCTCCGGCATGACGACGACCAGGGCCGTCACGTCGAACTGCGTCAGGAAGGCCCCCAGGCCGAGCACGCCGGCGGTGAGGCGCGCACGCCGATCCCAGGCGGCGGAGGGCAAGGTGACGGGAGGCGGGGTGACGGCGGGTTCGCGGGGAATGGTCATGGCCCCGATCAGTCGGAGCCGGGGCAGACGAAGCAAATGAGAGTTGCAACCGCCCGTATGAACTCGTTTCATGGCTCGTCGTGTCGGGCACAGGACGAGGCCGATGCACCGCTTGCCCCCCTTCCCCGGTCTCGTGGCGTTCGACGCCGTGCTGCGGCACGCAAGCGTGACGCGGGCCGCCGCCGAACTCGGCCTGACCCAGAGTGCCGTCAGCCATCGCTTGCGCGGGCTGGAAGACTATTTTGGCGCGCCGTTGCTGGAGCGGCTGAATCCAGGCCTGCGACCGACGCCGGCGGGCGAGCGCCTCGCGCAAGACCTCGCCCCGCTGCTCGGGACGCTGGCGGGATTGCGGGAGCGGGTCGCGGGCGGGCGGGCCCCGCGGCCGTTCCGGATCGGCGTCAGCAACGCGCTCCTCGCCTGGTGGCTCTCGCCGCGCCTGCCCGACCTGGCGGCGGCGTTTCCGGCCGTCACGATCGAGGTGACGACCCGGGAGAGCAGCCTCTGGGACGGCAGGCCCGGCACGGTGCCGGAGGAGACCGATCTGGCTTTGCTCTGGATCCCGCGCGAGGGGCAGGCGAGCGGCCGGTGCGAGCTGGCCTTTCCGGTCGAGACCGTCTTCCCGGTCGTCGCGCCCGTGCTGCGCCGCGCCTGTCCGGGCCGGGACTGGCGCCGGCTGCCGCGGCTCGGCAAGGGGCAGGCCGCCGACGGGATCGGCAACGAATGGTCCTGGGTGACGTGGCTCGGGGATGACGGGGTGCGCCCGCTCGCGATGCGCTTTCGCGACATCGGCGCGGCCCTGCAGGCGGCGCAGGACGGCAACGGCATCGTGCTGGCGCGCTCGCTCCTCGTCGCCGACGCGCTGCGCCGGCGCCGCCTGACCCGGCTGGTGCGGGTGCCTCAGATGCGGCCCTCGTCGAAGGTCCAGGTGGCGCGCTGGTGCGATCAGGCCGACACGGTCGCCCCCGCGATGGCGGCGTGGCTCGTCGCTGCCGCGGAGACGACCCTCGGGCGGTGAGCCGTCACCCCGCCTCCGACGGCGCCGCGAGGTGATGCCCCGTCTCGCGCTGGAACGCCGCCCCCACGCTCAAGCATACAGCGTCGTCATACGGCTTCCCCACCACCTGCGCGGCGACCGGCAGCCCGGTGCGGCCGCGTCCGGTCGGCAGCATCAGGGCCGGAAGACCCGTATAGTCGAACAGCATCGTGTTGCGCGGCAGCACCGCCTGGAGCGGGTGGGCCGCGCCGTTCACCTCCACCGTCAGAGTGTCGAGCGCCGCCGCCTCGCCGCCGAGGCCCGGGGTGACCAGCACGTCGACGTCGGCGAGCGCGTCGAGCACCCGGGCCAGCACCACGGGGCGGCGGCGCAGCGCACGCAGGTAGTCGGCGGCGGAGAAGAGCCGGCCCTGCTCCAGCCGGGCGCGGGTGCCGGGATCGAGCGCGGCGGCGCGGTCGAGGTCGGGTTCCTGGAGCGAGGCCAGTTCCGCCATCACGATCGTGTAGCCGTCCTGGTGCGCGGTCGCGACGGCGCCGAGATCGACCGGCACGAGGCGGGCGCCGCGGCGCTCCAGCAGGCGCAGCATCGCCTCCCAGGCGGCCAGCACCGCGTCGTCCTGCATTGCCGTGAACCAGCCGTCCGGCACGCCGACGCGCAGGCCCGCGAGATCCCGGGCGCGTGAGGCGTCGTAGCGGCCGGCGGCGTGCGGGTCGGCCCCGTCGGGGCCGGCGATCCAGGGCATTACCCGGGCGAGGTCGGCGGCCGAGCGGGCCATCGGGCCGACATGGTCGAGGGTCCAGGACAGGGGCGCGACGCCGGTGCGGGGCACGAGCCCCCGGGTGGCCTTGAGGCCGGTGACGCCGCACCAGGCGGACGGCACCCGGATCGACCCTCCCGTGTCGGTGCCGAGCGCCAGCGGCATCAGCCGGGCCGCGAGTACCGCGCCGGAGCCGGTGGAGGAGCCGCCGGTCCAGCGCGTCCGGTCCCACGGGTTGGCGACCGCGCCGTAGCGCGGGTTGTGGGCCGAGCCGCAGGCGAACTCGGTGGTGGCGAGCATGGCGAGCGGAATGGCCCCGGCGGCCCTGAGCCGCGCCACCACGGTCGCGTCGGCCTCCGCCACCCGGTCGCCGGTGAGGCGCGAGCCGCAGGTCACGGGTGCGCCGGCGCAGTCGACGATGTCCTTGATGCCGAACGGGATTCCCTCGAGGGGGCGGCCCTGCCCGGCCCGGAGGCGGCGGGCGCTCTCCTCGGCCGCTTCCCGCGCCCCCGGGACCGGCGCCAGCACCGCGTCGCGGCCGGAGGGGTGGCGGGCGATGCGCGCCTGGAGCGCCGCGAGGAGCGCCACCGGGTCGGTACTCCCCGCCGCGAAGGCGGCCTGGAGGGCGCCGATCCCGAGGGCGTGGAGCGGGCCCGCCTCGACCGGCGGAAGGGGCGGTATCGTGGGCGTCGCCGCCCCGGTCGCCTCGGCGGCCTGCCGCAGGCACCGCTCGGCCTGGGCCGGCTCGGGCGCGTCCCGGTCCCAGGCCGAGGGCAGGTCCCGGGCCGGGGCGCCTTCCGCCACCGTGCCGGCCAGGATGGTGCGGGCGATGAGCGAGTCGGACACGCTCACGCGGCCATCTCCCGACGATCCCGGCGGCAGGCCATGAGCGGCTGGATCCGGGTGCCGAACGCGTCGAGGCCCGCGAGGAAGTCGTCGAAGGTCAGCATGATGCCCTTCACGCCCGGCACGGTGGCCGCCTCGTCGAGCAACCGCGCCACCTTGGCGTAGGAGCCAACCAGCGTGCCCATGTTGAAGTTCACCGCGCCCTCGGGGAGGTTCATCCAGGTCGCGGTCGAATCGGCAGAGGCGTCCTTGTCCTGGTTGCTCTGGTCGAGCATCCAGGCGAGCGCCTGGACGTCGGCCCCCTGGCGGTAGGCCATCCAGCGGTCTTCGGCCGCCGCATCGGTCTCGTCGGCGATCACCATCATCAGGACGTAGGAGCCGACGTCGCGCCCGGTCTTCGCCGCGGCCTCGATCAGCCGGGCGCAGGTCGGCGCGCAGGCGGTCGGCGTGTTGAGGCCGGAGCCCAGCACGAAGTTGTAGTCGGCGTATTGCGCGGCGAATTCCATGCCGCGCCCGCTCTGGCCGGCGGCGACGATCGGGATCGGGCCCGACGGCGCGGGCTTCATCATGCAGTCCTCCATCCGGAAATGCTCGCCCCGGAAGTCCGAGTATCCGGTCTCCCACAGCTCCTTCATCACCCGGACGTATTCGGTGGAGTAGTCGTAGCGGTAGCCGAAATAGTCGTCGCCGGGCCACAGGCCCATCTGGGAATACTCGGCCTTCTGCCAGCCCGAGACGATGTTCACCCCGAAGCGGCCGGGGGCGATCGAGTCGATCGTGGTCGCCATCCGGGCGACGAGGGCCGGCGGCAGGGTCAGCACCGCGGTCGAGGCGAACAACTTGATCCGCTCGGTCACCGCCGCGAGGCCGGACATCAGGGTGAAGGATTCGAGGTTGTAGTCCCAGAACTCGGTCTTGCCGCCGAAGCCGTGCAGCTTGATCATCGAGAGGGCGAAATCGAGCCCGTGCGCTTCCGCCTTCTGCACGATCGCCTTGTTGAGGGCAAAGCTCGGCTTGTATTGCGGGGCCGCCTCCGAGATCAGCCAGCCGTTGTTGCCGATCGGGATGAACACGCCGACATCCATGCGCAAGGCTCCGGGTTCCGGTGGGCAGCGGGAGGCCGTCCGGACGGGGCGTTGCAGGATCGGGGCCGTTTTCGGGTCACCCTCGGCGCGCCCGGCTAACGACCCCGCGCCGTCAGCACGGACGCCCCCAGCACCGCGAGGCTCACCGCCCCGATCAGCAGGGTCGAGATCGCGTTGATCTCCGGGGTCACGCCGAGGCGGACCTGGCTGTAGAGGCGCATCGGCAGGGTGGTGGCGCCCGGCCCCGAGACGAAGCTCGCGATCACGAGGTCGTCCATCGAGAGGGTGAAGGCCAGCAGGAAGCCGGCGATCACCGCGGGCGCGATCAGCGGCAGGGTCACGGTGCGGAAGACCGTGACGGGCGCGGCCCCGAGATCCGCGGCGGCGTCGAGGAGCGCGCGGTCGAGGAGGCGCAGGCGGGCCTGCACCACGACGGCGACGAAGCACAGCGTGAAGGTCGCGTGCGCGACCACGATGGTCCAAAACCCGCGCGGGATGCCGAGGCCGACGAACAGCAGCAGCAGCGACAGGCCGGTGATCACCTCCGGCATCACCATCGGGGCGTAGACGAGGCCGGTGAGCAGCGGCCGGCCGGGAAAGCGGCGGCGGCCGTCGAGGGCGAGCGCCGCGAGCGTGCCGAGCAACGTCGCGAGGCTCGCCGACGCGAAGGCGACCTCGAGGGTGACGAGGGCGGAGTCGACCAGGGGGCCGTTGTCGAGGAGGCCCGCGTACCAGCGGGTCGAGAACCCGGCCCAGACCGTGACGAGCCGCGAGGCGTTGAACGAGTAGGCGACGAGCAGCAGGATCGGCCCGTACAGGAAGGCCAGCCCCAGGGCGAGCGCGGCCCAGGCGAGGGGATGCGGGCGGCTCATCGCGGATCGCCCGTCTCGGGTCGTTCCAGGCGCCGCGCCTCGGCCTCGCGGAAGAGCACCACCGGGCCGGCGACGAGGACGAGCAGCACCACCGCCACGGCGGAGGCGAGCGGCCAGTCGCGGTTGGAGAAGAACTCGCTCCACAGGACCCGCCCGAGCATCAGGGTGTCGGTGCCGCCGAGCAGGTCCGGGATGATGAACTCGCCGGTGATCGGGATGAAGCACAGGAGCGCGCCCGCGACGAGGCCGGGCAGCGACAGCGGCAGGGTCACGGTGCGGAACGCCGCGAGCCGGCTCGCCCCGAGGTCGCGGGCGGCCTCGACGAGGCCGCGGTCGAGACGCTCCAGCACCGCGTAGAGCGGCAGCACCATGAACGGCAGGTAGGCGTAGACCATGCCGATCATCACCGCCGCCGGGGTGTTGAGGATCTCGACCGGCGTCGCGACGAGCCCGAGCCCGACCAGCGCCTGGTTGAGGAGCCCGTCGGGTTTCAGGATCGCGATCCAGGCGTAGACCCGGATCAGGAAGCTCGTCCAGAACGGGATCACCATCAGGGCGACGAGGAGCGGCTGCCAGGCCCGCGGCGCCCGCGCCATCGCGTAGGCGATCGGGTAGCCGACGAGGACCAGCAGCAGGGTGGCGCCGAGCGCGACCTTCAGCGAGGTCAGCCCCGCGTCGAGGTAGAGCGGGTCGGCGATCAGCGTGCGGTAGTTCTCGAAGTCGAGGGCGGCGAGCACGTCGGCCCAGGCCGCCAGGCCCGCATCCCAGTCGAGCACCGGGGTGTAGGGCGGCAGGGCGGTGGCCGGATCGGACAGGCTGATCTTCACGACCACCGCGAAGGGCAGGCCGAAGAAGGCGAGGAGCCACAGGAGCGGCACCGCCGGCAGCGCCAGCCGCCGCAGGGAGGCGCGCAGCCGCCCGCTCACGAGGCCGGTCCGCCCGGCAGCAGCGAGGCCGCCTCGGGCGCGAAGGCGAGGCGCACGGCCGCGCCCGGGGCCGGGCCGGCGCCGGGAGGCAGGGCGGCGCGCAGCACCCGCCCGTCCGCCATCCCGACCCGGCAGACGATCCTGTCGCCGAGATAGATCGTGTCCAGGAGCGTGCCCGGCAGCCCCTCGGCCGCGAGCGCCAGCCGCTCGGGCCGGAGCGCCAGGAGGCCGGGCGTGCCGGCCTCACCGGCGCCGTGGTGGTCGAAGGCCCGGAGCGCTCCCAGCGGCGTGTCGAGGCCGCGCACGGTTCCGGCCCCGCCCGCCCCGAGCCGGCCCTCGATCAGGTTGACGTCGCCGAGGAGCCCCGCGACGTAGCGGGTGGCCGGACGCTCGTAGAGGTCGGCCGCCGCGCCGGCCTGGACCAGCCGGCCCCCCGCCATCACGCCGATGCGGTCGGCGAGCACCATCGCCTCGGCGGGATCGTGGGTGACGACCACGAAGGTGGTGCCGAGCCGGCGCTGCAGCGTCCGCAGCTCGGCTTGCGTCTCCTCCCGCAGGGCCCGGTCGAGGGCGCCGAGCGGCTCGTCGAGGAGCAGCACCCGGGGCCGCTTGGCCAGCGCGCGAGCGAGCGCGACCCGCTGGCGCTGGCCGCCGGAGAGCCGGTCGGGCCGGCGGGCGCCGAAGGCCTCGAGCTGGACGAGGCGCAGCATCTCGGCGACCCGGGCGGCGACCTCGCTCCGGCCCAGGCCCTCCCGCTCCAGCCCGTAGGCGACGTTGCCCGCCACGTCCCGGTGCGGGAACAGGGCGTAGGACTGGAACATCATGTTGACCGGCCGGCGGTGCGGCGGCACCCCGGCGAGGTCCTGCCCGTCGAGGAGGATTTTTCCGGAACTCGGTTCCTCGAACCCGGCCACCAGGCGCAGCAGCGTGGACTTGCCGCAGCCCGACGGGCCGAGCAGGCAGAACACGCCGCCCGCCGCGAGGTCGAGGTCGACGCCGTCGACGGCGGGATGGGCACCGAAACGCTTCGTGACCGCCTCGAAGCGGAGGTGGCCGGTGGCGGGCGGGATCGCGGAGGGATGAGGCGTCGTCACGTCGTCCGGGCGGCGCGGGCGGGCGGGAGAACGACACTTATCGCGGGTCGGGGCCGCCTGGAAAGGACCGCCGGTCGCCTCCGTCGCCGAACCGGCCGGCCGCGGGTGGAAAAGGCCTCGGGAATCAACGGCCTGGCGCCCGGCCCGGGTGCCGCGCGGCCGGTTCCCGGCGCCCGGTTGACGCAGAAGTAACCCCCGGTCACCCGCCCCGGACCAAGGTCGAGGGCCGCGGAGACTTGTGGAACCGGGAAAACCGGGTGTAGCTTTGCCTCCGACACGCGTTGATTCCGCCCGCCGCGTCCTTCGACCCGGGCGGCCTCCGCATCTCCTCCCGAGACGTGTCATAGACTTGGCGCCCCTGCCCCGATCCGGGCAGGGGCGCCTTTTCTCGTGCGCCGTCTCCCGCGCATAGAGCGCTTCACGATCGCGTTGCAATCGCGAAGCTATCTAGGTTTTTGATTCTGCCGCATTTTCTTCGACGAGCCGGCATCCACCTCGTCGGAAAATGCTCTAGTGCGCGTCCGCCCCCGCCCCGCCCGGGCGCGGCCGGCGGATCATCGGCGTGGCGCAGGCCATCAGCACGAACAGCACGGTCAGGATCAGAAAGACGTCGGAGAAGCTCATCAGGAGGCCCTGCAGCCGCACGGTGTTCATCATGGCTTTCAGCGCCATGGCGTCCGGGTTGCCGGCGAGCCCCGAGAAGCCCTTGGCCATGCTGTCGAGGCGCTCCAGCACCATCGGGTTGGTCCAGGTGAAGCGCTCGTGCAGGCGGGCGAGGTGCAGATCCCAGCGGTCGTTGAGCGCGGTGTTGATCAGCGCCAGGCCCACCGCGCCGCCGAGGTTGCGGGTGAGGTTGTAGAGGCCGGACGCGTTCTTCATCCGGGCCGGCGGCAGGGTGCCGAGCGCGATGTTGTTGATCGGGATCATGCACAGCATCAGCGAGCAGCCGCGCAGCACCTGCGGCCACAGCAATTCGTAGAAGTCCCAATCCTTGGTGATGCCGGTGACGATCCAGGTGCCGGCGGCGAAGCCCGTGAACCCGATCGCCATCATGATCCGCGGATCGACCTTGGCCGAGAGGCGCCCGGCGATCGGCGCGGTGGCGAACATGCAGAGGCCCGAGACGAACATCGTCTCGCCGATCTGCAGCGCCGAGTAGCCGCGCACCCGGCCGAGATAGACCGGGTACAGGTAGGTCAGGCCGTAGAGGCCGATGCCCATGACGAAGCTGAACAGGCAGCCGCCGGCGAAGTTGCGGTCCGAGAAGGCGCGCAGGTCCACGATCGGCTGTTCGGCGGTGAGCGCCCGCCAGAAGAAGCCGAAGCCCGCGACCCCGCAGACGATGGCCGCGGCGAAGATCGCCTCCTCCTGGAACCAGTCGTGGGTCGGGCCCTCCTCCAGCACGTATTCGAGGCAGCCGAGGAAGGCCGCCATCAGGCCGAGGCCGGCCCAGTCGAAGCGCTTGAGGAGGTCGAGGTTCGGCTTGTCGAAATCGACCAGGAGGTAGGTCGAGACCGTGACGAAGATGCCCGGCACGATGTTGACGAGGAAGAGCCAGTGCCAGTTGAACAGGTCGGTGAGGTAGCCGCCGACGGTAGGGCCGATGGTCGGGGCGAGCGTCGCGACCAGCCCGATCATCGGCGAGACGATGCTGCGTTTGGACGCCGGGAAGATCGTGAAGGCCGAGGCGAACACCGTCGGGATCATGCCGCCGCCGATGAACCCCTGCAGGGCGCGCCAGAAGATCATCTCGCCGATCGTCGACGAGGTGGCGCACATCAGGCTCATCAGGGTGAAGCCGCCGGCCGAGATCACGAACATCCAGCGGGTCGAGAGGACCCGCGACAGGGTGCCGGACAGTGGGATCGAGATCACCTCGGCGATGAGGTAGCTCGTCTGCACCCACGGGATCTCGTCGGCCGAGGCCGAGAGGCCGGCCTGGATCTCGGCGAGCGAGGCCGAGACGATCTGGATGTCCAGGATCGCCATGAACATCCCGAACACCATGCAGACGAACGCCACCATGCGGCGGCGGTCGATCGGCGCGTCGGCGGGCGCGGGGGTCGCGGCCATGTCGGATAAGCCTGCTAGGGAAGAAAATGATCGAGTGTGCGGAGGCGTTTCCACCTCACAGGGTCATCCCGGGGCCGCGCAGCGGAACCCGGGATCCATAACCGCCGCCCTTGCAGGATGGAGCAGATCGCGTCCCGCCCCGTTCGGCGCCCTCGGCGTTTATGGATCCCGGGTTCTCGCCTTCGGCGAACCCCAGGATGACGCCGAGGGTGTCACGTCTGGTCCACGGGCTTCGGGGGCGCTCGTTTCCGCCTCAACGACCCGCCGTGCGCACCGCCGCCGCCCCACCCTCCGACACCGCCCGGTGCGGCTCGATCGGGGCCGGCGGCTTGGTCTCGTCGAGGCCGCGGGTATCGACCCGCACCACCACCGAGAGGCCCGGCCGCAGCAGGCCCTCGCGGGCGACCTCCTCGGGCACCCGCACCCGGACGGGCAGGCGCTGGACGATCTTGGTGAAGTTGCCGGTGGCGTTGTCCGGCGGCAGCAGGCTGAACACCGAGCCGGAGGCCGGCGACAGGCTCTCGACGGTGCCGAGGATGTCGCGATCGGGCCAGGCATCGACCCGGATGTGGACCGGCTGGCCGACCCGGACCCGGCCGAGCTGGGTCTCCTTGAAGTTGGCGTCGACCCGGGCGCTCTGGAGCGGCACGAGCGCGGCGATGCGCGAGCCCGGCCCGACATAGGCCCCGGCCTCCGTCGCCTTGTTGCCGATCACCCCGTCGAAGGGCGCGCGCAGCACCGTGAAGGACAGGTCGCGCTTCGCCCGGTCGACGGCGGTGCGCAATTCGGCGGCGAGGTTCTCGGCCTCGAGGGTCTGGGCCTCCAGCACCGCGACGTTGGCCTGGAGCGCGATCAGGTTGGCCTCGGCGCCCTTGACGGTGGCGTCCGAGCGGTCGCGGTCGGCCCGCGACTGCTCCAGGCGCGACTTGGCGGCGAATTCGGAGAGGGCGAGCTGCGTCTGGCGCTGGTAGTCGGCGGCGGCCCGGACCTGGTCGGCCTTGGCGGCGTCGATCTGGGCCCGTCCCTGCAGCACTTGGGCCCGGGCGGCCTCGGCCTGGCGGGCGATGCGGGCGATCACGCTCCCTTGCGTCGCCAGCTTGTCCTCGGCGGCCTTGAGAGCCAGGCGGTAGTCGCCGTCCTCGATCCGCGCGACGACGTCGCCGGCCTTGACCGCCTGGCCGTTCACCACCGGCACCGCCTCGAGGTAGCCCGAGACCTTGGCGGCCAGGGTCGAGATGTCGGCCTGGACGTAGGCGTCGTCGGTGGTGACGAAGAAGCGGCCGGTCGTCCACCACTCGTGGCCCGCCGAGGCGCCGTAGGCGCCGCCGCCGGCGACGAGGGCCAGCAGCACGAGGCGGCGTAAGGGGCGCTTGCGCGTGGCGGGCGCGCCCGCGGGCGGGGCGGGCGCCGGGGCCTCGGCCTGGGGAACCGCCTTGGTGGGCGCCTCGCCGGCGGGCCGGCCCTGCGCGTAATCGTCTCGAAACGCCATCGTCGTCATCCGTCCCAGCCGCGCCGACCCGAATCGCCCGATTCGAATCGCAAGATTCGAGTCGATTGACGGCTCTCGAACGGCCGCGATACTACGTTGACCGAACCGTTCGGTCAATCGATGCCGTGTGCAGCGCACACGCCCGGTTGACCCCGGCCTCCGCGCCCCCACAATGGCTCCGATCATGAGCACCGACTCCAAGACCGCCGATACCGCCGCCGAGACCGACAAGCGCCGCCAGATCCTGGACGGCGCCCGCGAGGTGTTCCTCGCCAGCGGCTTCGACGGCGCCAGCATGGGGGCGATCGCCAAGGCGGCCGGGGTCTCGAAGGGCACGCTCTACGTCTATTTCGAGAGCAAGGAATCGCTGTTCGAGGCGCTGACGATCGAGGAGAAGCGCAGCCTCGCGGAAAACATCTGCCGGCTCGACCACGACGACCCCGACATCGCCGCCGTCCTGCGCCGCCTCGGCACCAGCCTGATGGAGGCGATGGTCCGGCCCGACCACATCGCCTCGGTGCGGATGGTGATCGGTGCGGCGGAAAAATTCCCGCGCTTCGGCCGGGCCTTCTACGAGGCCGGGCCGCTGCTCGGCCGCACGCGGCTGCGGGCCTATCTCGACGCCCAGGTCGCCGCCGGCCGCCTGCGGGCGATGGATTCCGACCTCGCCGCCCGCCACTTCTTCGACCTCTGCGCCGCCACCACGATGCGCCGCCTGCTCTTCGCCGTCGGCGACCCGCCGACCGAGGCCGAGACGAGCTACTGGGTGGCGGAGGCCGTGCGGGTCTTCCTCGCGGCCTACGGGCCGGAGGGGCGGTAGCCCCGCTCCGCGTGCCGGGCGGCCAGCAGGGCCGCCTCCTCGCCCGCCGTCAGACCCGTGATGGGACCGCGGGTCGTCTCCAGCCAGCGCAGGGTGTCGCGGGCGGTCTCCCCCAGGGGCCGCACGCTCAGGCCCGCCGCCAGCGTCGCCGCGACGTCGCGCGACGCGTCGCCGATCGTGTCCGGCAGCGGGAGCGGCAGGGAGAACGGGCCGGATTCGTGCTTCACCCCGTGTCGGTCGAGGAAGGCCGGATCGACCCAGGCGTACCGGCACGAGGAGCCAAGGGCACTGGCGCAGCCGTCGAGGAAGGCGCGACGGGTGCAAGGCGGCCCGACCGCGTCGAACGGCCCGGCGAGGCCACGTTCCGCCGCGTGGACGATCCAGGCCGCGAGGTCGCGGACGTCGATCCACTGGACCGGATCGTCGGGCTCTGCCGGTGCCAGCACCTCCCCGCCCCGGGCGACCCGCGCGATCCATTACGAGAACCGCCCGGTCGGATCGCCGGGGCCGACGATCAGGCCCGCCCGGCAGATCAGGGCATCGCGGTCGAAGGCCCGCTCGCAGGCGACCTTGGCGGCCCCGTAGGATCCGTCGTCGGACGGCGCCAGGAGCGGCGCGGTGTGGGCCGTCTGCCCGCGCGTGGCGGTGTCGGCGTAGACGCTCGTCGTCGACACGAAGGTCCAGTGCCCGATCCGGCCCGCGAACGCCGCCAGCGCCCGCCGGACCCCGCCCGGGTCGCGCGCCACGTCCACGGCGGCGTCGAAGGTCTCTCCCGCGAGCGGGTCGAGCCCGTCCGCCCGGTCGCGGTCGATCGCCACGAAGCGGGCGCCCGGCGGGGCGTCGCCGGATCGTCCCCGCGCCGCGCAGGTGACGGCGTGGCCGCGCCCGACCGCCCGCGCGGCGACCGCCCGACCCAGGAATCGCGTGCCGCCGAGCACCAGCATCCGCATGCGCCGTCCCCGATCCGCCGGACCGTCCGGTCCCCGATCCCGTCCGCGCGGGTCCGCCGCTACGGCTCCAGCGCGCCGTAATCGTGCGTGTAGGCCCCCTCCTCGAACCGGGAAAAGCTCTGGCTCCAGCGGTGGCCGGGCCAGAGGTAGTCCACCCGTCCCTCGGCCGGCCGGTAGACCGCCGTGTAGGCGGTGGTGAAGGCCGCCTTGCGCGAGTAGAGCGGCGGATCGAAGAACCGCGCGGTCAGGCCGGCGAGCGTGGTCGAGGGATCGGCGAGGGCCTCGTCCAGCACCCCCTGGCGCAGGGCCGAGCGCGAGGCGGGCGAGGCCCGCTCCTGGTGGTTGGTGCAGGTGCGCTGGCGCGTCACCGCCGCCGCGCGCCGCGGCCCGAGGAAGACCGTGGCGTGGTCGCCGGTGCGGTCGAGGAGCGTGACGTTGTGGAGCTGCGTCGGCGGCAGGCCGCGCAACGCCTCGGTCGCCTCGGCCACCGAGCCGCAGGTCTCCAGGAGGTAGCGCAGGATCAGGATGATGGCGAAGCCCTCCCCGCGCCGGGCGATGCCGCCGAGGGTGCAGCTGACGACGAGCCCGTCGTCGTTCATCCCGTCGAGGCAGCCGCCCCAGGGGCGCTGCCCCATCCCGATCACCTGCCGGCCCGACCAGGCGGTGCGCTCGATCCGGCCGGTGATCGAGGTCAGCGGGTAGTCGTAGTTGCGCACGAGCGCCGGGCCGTCCTCGCCGAGCCACACCGCCTGGCTGCAGCCCTGCCGGTGGGCGGCGGGGCGGTAATGGCTGAGGATGCTGTGGGCGAGGTCGTCGTCGCCGACGAGCCCGCAGGCCGCGTCGTAATGCGGGACGAGCTCGGGCATGTGCCGGACGAGGGCGGCGCGGCAGGCCTCCGCCGGGAGCGGGGCGGCGGCGTCGCCGAGATACCACCGCGCGGCCTCGTCCCATCCAGCCCGGAACCGCGCGAGCCACGCCGCACCGGGGCGGTCCTCGCGATGGGCCGTGAAGGTCTTATGCATGGACGGCCTTCAGCATGGGGCGCCTCAGGAATCCTCCCGCAGCGCCTCCGCCACCCGCGCCTCCAGGATGTCGGGCCGGCGCAGGATCAGCGCGCCGCGGGTGCGGTCGACGAGGCCTTCCTGGGCCATCACGGTGAATTCCCGCGTCACCTGCTCGCGGCGGCAGCCGATGCGGGCGGCGAGCACGTGGTGGTAGGGCGGCGGGCTCACCGCCCGCTCGCCCTCGGTGCCGGGCCGGGGCGCCGAGAGGCGCAGCAATTCGGCGTAGAGGCGGTGGCGCAGGTCGAGGACCGCGTGCTCCATCAGCCGGGCGTTGAGCATCCGCACGCGCTTGGCGAGCAGCCGCAGCAGCTTGTCGGCGATCGGGGGCGCCGCGAAGACGATCTCGCGGAAGACCGCGGCCGGCACCACGCAGAGCTCGCCGCGGGTCAGCGCCGTGACGTTGGCCGAGCGGCTGACCCCGTCGATGGCGGCGAGCTCGCCAAAAAACTCGCCGGCCCGCATCTCGCCCAGGATCACCTCCTTGCCGGATTGCGTCCGGTTGAGGATCCGCACCTCGCCGGAGGCGAGCAGGTAGACGTCGGTCGAGGCATCGTCGAAATCGACCAGGATCTCGTTGGCGTCGAACCGCCGCCAGATGCAGCGCGATTCGTAGGAGGTCAGGTCGACGCCCGCGTCCTTGAAGAACGGAAACCCTGCGAGCCGACCCATCACATGCCCTCGACCCCGCGGAGGCGTCGCGGGTGTTGCTCCCGCGTTCTTAGCCCGGCGCGGCCGCGCTCGCCAGGGCGCGGGGGGCTCGCGCCGGGGTCATGTGCCGGGGATCCCGGGGCTTTTCCCGGGATTACGCCTTCACGATCGTCGCACCTGTGAGTCCATGGCGCGCCATGACGTTGCGGGTGTCGACGACGAGGCGGGCTTCGCGCGCCACCAGCCCGTAATCGACGCCGTCGTGGTCGGTGGCGATCAGCACCGCGTCGACGGCCCGCAGGGTCTCGGGCGTCAGGGGCTGCGAGGCCCGCCCGGCGAGCTCCGGGTGCTCGCGGGTCGCCGGCAGCACCGGCACCAGGGGATCGTGGTAGAGCGCGGTCGCGCCGCGCGCCTCGATCAGCCGGATGAGCTTCAGCGCCGGGCTCTCGCGGGTATCCTCGACGTTGCGCTTGTAGGCGAGCCCCAGCACCAGCACGCTCGCGCCCGAGAAGGCCCGCCCGGTGCGGTCGACGGCCGCCGCCAGGCGCTCGACCACGTGGTAGGGCATCCGCGTGTTGACCTCGCCGGCGAGTTCCACGAACCGGGCCGGCACGTCGAATTCCCGCGCCTTCCAGGCGAGGTAGAACGGGTCGATCGGGATGCAGTGCCCCCCCAGGCCCGGTCCGGGCTGGAACGGCATGAAGCCGAACGGCTTGGTGGCGGCGGCCTGGATCACCTCCCAGACGTCGATGCCCATCGCGTCGTAGACGAGCTTCAGTTCGTTCACGAGGGCGATGTTGACCGAGCGGAAGATGTTCTCCGTGAGCTTCACGGCTTCCGCCGCGGCGGCCGAGGAGACCGGCACGGTGCGCACCACCAGCGCGCCGTAGAGCGCTTCCGCGAGCGTGCGCGCGGCGTCGTCGTCCGCCCCCACCACCTTCGGGATGCGGGCGGTGTCGAACTCGCCGTTGCCCGGATCCTCGCGCTCCGGCGAGTAGGCGAGGAAGAAGTCGCGGCCCGAGCGCAGGCCGCCGGCCTCGAGGATCGGCCGCATCACCTCGTCGGTGGTGCCCGGATAGGTGGTCGATTCGAGCACCACGAGCTGGCCCGGCCGCAACCGCGCGGCGATGGCCCCGGCGGTGGCCTCGACGTAGGACAGGTCCGGCTCGCGGTGGCGGGTGAGCGGCGTCGGCACGCAGATCAGCACCGCGTCGGGCTCGGACAAACGCGCCATGTCGCCGGTGGCCTGGAAGGTGCCGGCCGCCAGCGCCGGGCCGAGCGCGTCGCCCGGGATGTGGTGGAACGCCCCCTCGCCCCGGTTCAGCGCCGCGACGCGCCCCGGATCGACGTCGAAGCCGAGCACGGAGAAGCCGGCTCTGAGGGCGGCGAGCGCCAGCGGCAGCCCGACATAGCCGAGGCCGACGATGCCGATCAGGGCCCGGCGCTCGGCGAGGAGCCGGCCGAGGGTCCCGGCGGGGGACGTCGTCTCGGAGGGGAGCGTCATCGCGGGTCCGGGCTCGGCGGTCAGGTCGGCTCTCATGGCTCCGCTTACACGGTGCGCGGGGCGGCGCTGTCAACACGGGGGCCTCACCCGTCTGCCCCTTGCCACCCGGTCGCGCCGCCCCCACAACGCCGCCATGCTCCGCGTGAACGACCTCACCTACCGGATCGGCGACCGCCTGATCCTCGACCAAGCCAGCTTCGCCCTGCCCGAGCGGGCGCGGGTCGGGATCGTCGGGCGCAACGGCGCCGGCAAGACCACCCTGTTCCGCATCATCCAGGGCGAGATCCCGACCGAGGGCGGCTCGATCGGCCTGCCGAAGGGCACCCGGATCGGCGGCGTGGCGCAGGAGGCCCCGGCCGGCCCCGAGACCCTGCACGCGGTGGTGCTCGCCGCCGATACCGAGCGCACGCGCCTCATGGCGGAGGCCGAGACCGCCGACGGGTTGCGCCGGGCCGAGATCGAGACCCGGCTCGTCGACATCGACGCCCATTCGGCTCCGGCCCGGGCCGCCGCGATCCTGCACGGCCTCGGCTTCGACGCGGAGGCTCAAAGCCGGCCCTGCTCCGACTTCTCCGGTGGCTGGCGGATGCGGGTGGCGCTCGCCGCCGTGCTGTTTTCCGAGCCGGACCTGCTCCTCCTCGACGAGCCGACCAACTACCTCGACATCGAGGGCACGCTCTGGCTCTACGACTACCTCGAGCGCTATCCGCGCACCGCGGTGATCATCAGCCACGACCGCGACCTCCTCGACACCTCCGTCGACCACATCCTCCACCTCGATCGGGGCAAGCTCACGCTCTATCGCGGCGGCTACACCTCGTTCGCCCGCCAGCTCTCCGAGAAGCGCACCCTCCAGGCCAAGGCCCGGGTGAAGCAGGAGGCCGAGCGCGCCCATCTCCAGAGCTTCGTCGACCGCTTCAAGGCCAAGGCGACCAAGGCGCGCCAGGCCCAGTCGCGGATGAAGCGGCTCGCCAAGATGGAGCCGATCGCGGCGCTCATCGAGGACGACGTGCCGGTGATCCACCTGCCGAGCCCGGAACGCGCCCTGTCCCCGCCGCTCGTCGCGATGGAGCGGGTCCAGGCCGGCTATCCCGACCGCATTGTGCTGACCGGCCTCAACCTGACGCTCGCCCCCGACGACCGGGTGGCGCTGCTCGGCGCCAACGGCAACGGCAAGTCGACCTTCTGCAAGCTCATCGGCGGGCGGCTCGATCCGCTCTCGGGCGAGGTACGGCGCTGGGGCAAGATGAACGTCGCCTACTTCGCCCAGCACCAGCTCGACGAATTGCGCCCGGCCGAGAGCGCCTACGCCCATGTCCGCGACCTGATGCCGGACGTGCCGGAGGCGAAGGCGCGCGCCGCGGCGGCGCGCCTCGGATTCCCCGGCCACAAGTCCGACACCCCGGTCTCGCAGCTCTCCGGCGGCGAGAAGGCGCGGCTCCTGATGGGGCTCGCCGCCTTCCACGGGCCCCACCTCCTGATCCTCGACGAGCCGACCAACCACCTCGACATCGAGAGCCGCCAGGCGCTGGTCGAGGCGATCAACGACTACGAGGGCGCCGTCATCCTGGTCAGCCACGACCGCTTCCTGGTCGAGGCCTGCGCCGACCGGCTGTGGCTGGTGCGCAACGGCACCGTGAAGCCCTTCGACGGCGACATGGACGATTACCGCCGCCTGGTGCTGGCCGGCCCCGAGGCCGAGACCGCCAAGGCCCAGGAGCCCACCGGCGGCGCCAAGGCGGTGGAGCGCCGCTCCAACGCCGAGCGCCGGGCGGCTTTGGCGCCGTTGCGCCGCAAGCTCGAGGCGGTGGAGGCCAGGATGGCCAAGCTCTCCGCCGCCATCGCCAAGATCGACACGGCGCTCGCCGACGGCACCGCCTTCCGCACCGACGCCGCCAAGGCCGGCGAGCTCGCCCGGATGCGGGCCGAGGCCGCCGCGGCTCTCGGCAGCGCCGAGGAGGAGTGGCTGGAGGTGAGCGGGGAGCTGGAGGCGGAGGCGTGACGGACGGGAGCGCTCCCCGGGGTACCGCCGGCTACGCCGCCGAGGCCGAGCGGCTGGTCTCGCAATACGAGAGCATCGCCTTCGCGGACATCCACGCGGCGATCCTGCCGCTGCTGCCCGCGCCCCCGGCCCACGTCCTCGACATCGGCGCCGGGACCGGGCGGGATGCCGCGGGCTTTGCCGCCCTCGGCTACCGCGTCACCGCCGTCGAGCCGACGCTCGCATTGCGCCGGCAGGCGGTCCTCCTGCACCCGTCCCCGCGGATCGACTGGCTGGACGACGGCCTGCCGGACCTCGCCGCCCTCTCCGGGCGCGGCGACAGCTTCGACGTCGTGATGCTCACCGCCGTCTGGATGCATCTCGACGAGGCCGAGCGGCGCTGCGCGATGCCGCGCCTCGCCGCCCTGATGCGGGTCGGCGGCGTGATGGCTTTGTCGCTGCGCCACGGTCCCGTGCCGGAGGGGCGGCGGATGTTCGACGTGTCGGCGGCCGAGACGATCGACCTCGCGCGCGGGTGCGGCCTGCGCTGCCTCCTCTGCCGCACGGACGACGACGCCCTGCTCGGGCGCCCCGGCGTGACCTGGGACCGGATCGCTTTCGTCAGGGAAGCGGCGCAGGGGCTTCACGCGCCCGAGGCGATCGCCTAGGGCGGGGGCCGATTCTCGTTTCCGGCCCGGGCTCCCCATGACCTCCCCCTCCTACGTCCTCTCCCTCTCCTGCACCAACGTCCCGGGGATCGTGGCCGGCGTCTCGGCCTACCTGTTCGAGGCCGGCTGCAACATCCTCGACGCGCAGCAATTCGACGACGTCGAGACCGGCCGCTTCTTCATGCGGATCGTGTTCAACCCGGTGCAGGGCGCGCCGGGGCGGGACGCGCTCGCGTCCGGCTTCGAGGCGGTGGCCCAGCGCTTCGGCATGGACTGGACCCTGCGGGACCGGGCCGAGCGGCGGCGCGTGATGCTGCTGGTCTCGCGCTTCGACCACTGCCTCAACGACCTCCTCTACCGCTGGCGCATCGGCGAACTGCCGATGGACGTCTGCGCGGTGGTCTCGAACTACCCGCGGGAGATCTACGGCGCGGCGGATCTCGCCGGCGTCCCGTTCCACCACCTGCCGATCACAGCCGACACCAAGCCCCAGCAGGAGGCCGCCCTGTGGCGCCTCGTCGAGGAGACCGGCGCCGAACTGGTGGTCCTCGCCCGCTACATGCAGATCCTGTCGGACGACCTCTCGCACAAGCTCGCGGGCCGCTGCATCAACATCCACCACTCGTTCCTGCCGGGCTTCAAGGGCGCGAGGCCCTACCACCAGGCGCACGAGCGCGGCGTGAAGCTGATCGGCGCCACCTCGCACCTCGTCACCGGCGACCTCGACGAGGGGCCGATCATCGAGCAGGACGTCGAGCGCATCTCGCACCGCGACACCCCGGACGACCTCGTGCGCAAGGGCCGGGACATCGAGCGCCGGGTGCTGGCCCGCGCGGTGCGCTACGTGCTGGAGGACCGGGTGATCGCCAACGGCCGCAAGACCGTGGTGTTCACGGACTAGAGAGCTTCACGATCGCGTTGCAATCGCGAAACTCTCTAAGTCTTTGTTTTGTCGCATTTTCTCCGACGAACCGGTTTCCACTTCGTCGGAAAATGCTCTAGGAATCGCGAGCCCGGGATTCTCCGCGAGCAGCCCGGCGAGCTTCTCGTCCTCGTAGCGCCCGACGTCGAAGCGATCGTCGTCGGGCAGCCGGGCCATGTAGCGCTCGGCCGATTCGGTGAGCAGGATCACCGGGCGCAGCTTTGCGACGAGGCCCCAGTCGACCTCCGCCGACCAGACGAAGTCGACGCGCCGGAAGGTCTCGGCGAGCATGCTGGTAAGCCCCAGGCCGCCGTAGCCCGAATAGGACGAGCCGAACACGAGCAGCGAGCGCGGATCCGCCGCCGGGTCACCGTTGCGGAACCCGACCCGCACGCCGGTGTGGAGGGCGAGCTCCGGGTGGGCTTCCGCCAGCCCGTAGAGGCGGCCTGCTTCCGCGACCCAGGCGGTCCGGCGGATCGCCCGGTAGGTCGAGGTCTCGGTCACCGGAAACTGCAGCTTCTCGCCGAGATCCATGCGGCGGGTCGCGGTGTGGGCCGGCCGCGTCTCCAGGAGGTCGGCGATCGGTGCCGCGCCGCAGGCCGCGCAGATCGCCCGGTAGGCGACGAAGGTGCCCTGTGAGGTCCAGTGCGTGTCGGTCCGGTAGTACAGCTCGGCCGCGTCGCGCCCGGCCCGGAGCGGCGCCAGCGCGTCGACCCACAGCCGGCGCCCCTTGGGCGACAGGCGCAGGAGCTGCCCCAGCCGGCGCGTCGGCGAGCGCGAGGCCCGGACCGGGCCCGGGCCGAAGAACTTGTGGTCGTAGACGCTGAGCTTCTCGGGCGAGGACAGGTGCAGGTAGCGGGCGTCGAGCCGCGCGGCCCTGTCGGCGCGGGCGAGCAGCAGCCGGCGCCAGCCCCGCAGCATGCGCCAGACCTCCGGGGTGTCGGCGTAGAGGTCCGCCGCCCGGTTGGTGCCGACGGTCAGAAACAGCCAGCCGTCCTGCCCGATATGGAACATCGCCGTCCTTCTCAGATCGCCGCGTGGTTCGCCTGGGTCCGGCGGCCGACCACCGCGTAGAGCGTGCGCATCCGGCCGGCGACCGGGCGGCGGTGATAGGCGATCCGCGTCTCGCCGAAGCCGATGACCTCGAGCCAGCGCACGACCGTCCGCGGCGGGATCTGCCACCAAGCCGCGAACGGGTTGCCCTGGCCGCTGCGGGGCAGGAAGGCCAGGGGGGCGTCGGCGCGCCGGTCCGCCAGCCGCTCGCGCCCGAACGGCCCGTGCCGGGGATCGCCGAGCCAGCCGTCGTCGACGAGCCGGCCCGGGTCGTACCACGGCCGGCGCGGCAGCATGCCGGTGACCACGGCGGTCTCCTGGACGAGGCGCAGCGCGCTGTGGAGCGCCCGGAACGGGTCGCGGACATGCGCCAGCGCCCCTACCACCGCGAGGTCGACGGGGCCGATCGCCTCGGGCAGAGCGCAGAGGTCGCCCTCGATCCGCTCGGCCCGCGAGCCCAGGGCGGCGTGGCAGTGGCGGTAGGCGCGGGCGATCCGGGCCTGGTGCGCGTCGAGGAGCGGCACCAGGTGGGAGGCCGGCAGGCCGTCGCAGAACGGCACCAGGTCCCAGTGCCGGCCCCCGGCCCGGTCGTAGGACACCACCTCGGCGCCCAGGGCCTCCATGGCGAAGCTGGTGAAGCCGCTGAGCGCGCAGGCGTCGAGCACCCGCCGGCCGCGCAGCTGCACATCGCCGAGGCAGGCGGCGAAATTCTCCCGCAGGTCGATCTCGCCCGCGAGCGTCCCCTGGCCGGGCAGGTCGATCGTGTGCGTGAGATGCAGGCCCTCGGAGAGGCCCGCGGCAGCGGGGTCGCGGTCCGACATGTCCCTCAAGGCGCCGATGGTGCGCGGGGCCGGTATCACGGCCGTTCGAGCCCGGCAAACCCTCGCGTCCCGATCGCCCAGGCCCGATGCCCTGGCGGCACCGGATCGAGGCCGGCTGCCGGTTCTGCGAAATTGTGCCGAATAAATAAGCTCAGAATGAAAGATAAGAGTACATTTCCACGATTTCTATTTTTATCTAGAAATAGATTTTCATATCGCGAGATTGACGAAATTTATCGTCGAATCATAAATTCCATGCACGAATTTTATTGAGGTTCGGATGGCATGCACGACGATCGAGAATTTCTCCCGGTTCGTAGCGGCACGACCCGGCGCGCGGCGGTCGCATCGGGATTCAGCAGGCGATCGGACGGCCTGGATCTCGCGGCGTTCGCGTCGGTGCATACCCTCGGGCCGGAATCGACGAGCAGCCATCTCGCGGCCCGGCACTTCATGGCGGCGATGTCCCTCGAATTGGCGATCGTTCTGCATGACAAGTTCGAAGACATCCTTCACGGCGACCGCCAGGTCCGTGGCCGCCTGGTTATCGTTCCGAGCGCGTTCGCGGGTGCGCACAAGTTCTTCATGGCCGAGGATATCGAGCTGATCGGTTGCTTCTGCCACGATACGCCGCCCTATCATGTCGCGTGGCGGCGTGGAGCGGGCACCTTGCGCGACGGCGTCGATCCCGAGCGCTCTTGCGCCATGCCGCTCATCGCGAGCCATCCCGCGCCGGTCGATCTCATCCCGCGGATCCTGCCGGCGGGATCCCGGTTCAGGGTCGCCCATTACTGCTCCACCGTCGCGGCCGCGCGCGCCGTTCTGGTGAACGACGCCGACATGGCGCTGTGCAATCTCTCGACCATTGCCGAGTTCGGGCTCGAATCCTCGGGGGTCGGGATCGTCATCCAGATGACGTGGAACGTCTTCGCGCAGGGAGGGCCGGCGGCACGAGTCCGTATTTTCCGGAAGGGCGACGCATCCATCCGTTTCCCGGGATCAGCGCGGTGGTCTACACGCTCGGAGATCCGGCCGACACGAGCGTCATGATCGCCGAAGTCGCGCCGGGAGCCGTCGTGCCGGTCCACGCCCATGACGAGCATCAGATCGGCCTCTGTCTCCGCGGTCGCTTCGTCATGGAGGTCGATGGGCGCGACCACCCCATGCCGGCACTCGAACGCGCCTATTTCGCGCCGGGCGGCACGCCACATGGCGCGCGCAACGAGAGCGGGACGACGGCCGTCACGGTGGACATCAAGCGCAAGCCGATCCCCAGCGAGGAGGGGCAGCTGACACGCGGCGCGTCCGGCACGGTCGTACTGCCCCTCACCGAGGCGCGTGCGGTCAAGGGCGGCCTCGCTGTCAGCTTCTTCGTCGGACCCTGGTTCGAGATCATGCTCTCGCACTTGGCGCCCGGGGCGGTGATGCCGCTCCATACCCATCGCGGCTCCCAGATCGGGATCGGCGTCGCGGGCACCTACACGATGAGGGTCGGCGACGAGGTTCGGACCTTCGGGCCGGAGGCGGTGTACCACGCCCCTGATCACGTACCTCATTCGGGCTGGAACGACGAGGGACCGGCCGCATCCTCGCTCAACGTCTTCATTCCGCCCCGGTGGAACCTCCGTCCGAAGCGGGAGCGCGCATGAGCCGCCGTGACGAAGCTCTCCGCACGGTCGTCGTCACGGGGGCCGGATCGGGCATCGGACGTGCGACCGCCCTCTGCTTCGCCGGGCGTGGCGCACGGGTCGTCGCCATGGACGTCGACGCGCGCGCGGTCGCCGTCCTCGTCGCCGACATCGCCGCCCGCGGCGGCGTGGCGGAAGCGGTTTCGGCCGATGTCGCCGACGCGGCATCGGTGGGGGCCGCCTTCTCGCGCATTGCGGCGACCTGCGGTGCCGTCGACACGCTCGTCAACAACGTCGGGATCGAGATAGCCGGTCCATTGATCGATTTCAGTCTCGACGACTACGAGAGGTTGTTCTCGGTCAACGTGAGATCTGTGTTTCTCTGCTCGCGCGCCGTTCTGCCGCTGATGACGGGCACGGACGGCGCCAGCATCGTCAATCTGGCCTCGGTCGCATCGTTCCGCACTTGGCCGGGCGACGGGATCTACAGCGCCACCAAGGCCGCCGTGCTCTCCCTGACCAGAGCCTTCGCCGCGGAACTCGCCCCGTCCGGCATCCGGGTCAACGCCGTCGCTCCGGCCGTCGTCGACACGCCGATGACCGATCGCGCGCTGGCCTGCGAGGCCGATGCGGTCGAGGGACGGCGGCGGCGCGAGCGCCTGCATCCGCTCGGCCGCCTGGCGCGACCGGAGGAGGTCGCGGACGCGGTGTACTTTCTCGCCTCGAAGTACGCCTCGTTCACGACGGGCGCCTGCCTGACTGTCGATGGCGGACTATTGACGTAGGGATATAAGCGCATAATCTTCATGCTTATCCTTGAGATCGGGCGCATGTTGCGACAGGAAAATGCAAAAAATATTATCATCAAGCTGATTCTTGTGCAGATATTCTGGGCAAGAACCTTCGTAGCGAGTGAAATCGCGCTCCATGAGCAGCCGGCCGCGACGACGGCGGTCGTGCGCTTCGTCGTCACGACCGTCTGTAACGTCGCGATGTGCCTGGCCGCGGGCGGGCAGCAGGGCCCTCTGGGCGCGCGTCTGAGGGGGCTCGCCGGGCGCGACTGGGCGGTCCTGGCGGCCATGGGCTTCTTCGGTGTAGCCGCCTACACGATCCTGCTGCATCTCGGGCTGCGCCACTCCACGGCGGCGAATGCCGCCCTGCTGATCCCGACGACGCAGCCGGTCTTCACCGCCGTCCTGGGTGGGATCGTTCTCCGGGAGACGGTGCCGACGAAGCTCTGGCTCGGCCTCGCCTGCGGGCTGGTCGGGGCGATCCTCGTGATCACGCACGATGCGGGGGGATCCGTCGCGCTGTCGTCCAACGTCGTCATCGTCCTGTCCGCCCCGCCTTCTCCTGCTACGCCGTGTCGGCCAAGTTCGCTCCGGACGGGCTGAGCTCGCTCGAGACGACGACGCTGTCGTTCGGGTTCGGAACGCTCTTCCTGCTCCCGCTGCCGCTCCTGCTGGGTGAGCCTCTCGACCTCGCGCACGCCTCCCGGACCTTCTGGCTGTCGATCGGTTACCTGGCGATCTTCGCGACGCTTCTGGCCTATCTCTGGTGGAACCAGGGCGTGAAGGCCCTCGGTGCATCCCGGACCGGCATCTTCACCTTCCTGATGCCGCCCTTCGCGGTCGCCCTGGCAGCTCTCGTGCTGGGCCACGCCCCGGCGATCCAGCAGATCTTCGGCGGATGCCTGGCGCTCGGCGGCGTGGCCCTGGCGACGCTCGATCGTCCCCGCATGCGTCTCCTCTCATCGAAGCAGGCTCCGCGATGACGCCCCTTCACCTGCGCGACGGCGTGATCTGGCTCGACGGCCGCCGGGTTCCCTGGCCCGAGGCGACGCTGTACGTCCTCAGCCACGGCCTGCACTACGGCACCGCCGCGTTCGAGGGGGTACGGGTCTATGGCGGGCGGCCGTTCAAGCTACGGGAGCATTGCGAGCGGCTGGCTTTCTCGTGCCGGACGGTCGGCATCGCGCTCCCCTTCGACGTGGATCGCCTCGTCGCGGAGATCGAGGCCTATGCCCGGGCGTGCCGGTTCGACGATGCCTATCTCCGGCCGATCGCCTGGCGGGGCGCCGACGAACTCGGGATCGTCGGCCGTTCCACCGATTGCCGTCTCGCCGTCGCCGGTTGGGACTGGTCGGGACCCCATCCCGGTGCCGCAGAGGCCGGCCTGTCGCTCGGTATCGGTCCCTGGCGCCGGCCGGCGCCGACCATGTGGCCGCTCCAGGCCAAGCTGTCGGGTCTCTACGCCATCGGGTCGATGAACGTCGCCGCGGTCCGGGCCCACGGCTTCGACGACGCGCTCGTCCTCGCGCCGGACGGCACGCACGTGGCCGAGTTGTCGGGCGCCAACATCGTCTTCGTACGCGACGGGACCCTCGTGACCCCGCCCACCGACCATGCCCTCGACGGCCTGACCCGCCAGGAGATCGTTTCCCTGGCCGCTGCTCTCTCGATCCTGGTCGAGGTCGCCGACGTCGCGCTCTCGGACATCGCGGCGTTCGACGGCGCGTTCGCAACGGGTACGGCCTACGAGGTGGTGCCCGTGGCGCGGATCGGAGACCATCGGTTCGATCTCGGGACCGGCGGCCTGCGGCGTGTCCTCGATCCGCTGCGGCAGGCCTATCGCGAGCGGACGCGCGGGGGATAGCGCACGGCCTGCGACGGGATCGCGCGCGATCCCGGGCTCCGCGGTGATGCGGCGCTTGCCGCACGGGTTGGCGTTGCCGGTCCTGCCGGGGTAAGTCCCTGGCCGCGCGTCGCTCAAGGGCAGCCCGTCCCCGCGACGACCCGGAGTTCCCGACACCATGTCCGACCTCACCCTCGACGCCGCCTCGACCCTCGTGACCGCCGCCCTCAAGGCCGGCCGCGACCTCGGGCTCAAGCCCCTGGCGGTGGTGGTGCTCGACGCCCGCGGCGCCCTCAAGGCGGCCTCCGTCGAGGACGGCACCAGCCTCAAGCGGGCCGAGATCGCCCTCGGCAAGGCCAACGGCGCCCTGGCGCTCGGCATCGGCTCGCGCGCCATCGCCAAGCGGGCCGAGGAGCAGGCCTACTTCGTCGCCGCCGTGACCCACGTGGCGGGCCCCGCCGGCCTGATCCCGGTCCCGGGCGGCGTGCTGATCAAGCGCGACGGCGTGCTCCTCGGCGCGGTCGGCATCTCGGGCGACACGTCCGACAACGACGAGAAGGCGGCGCTCGCCGGCATCGAGGCCGCCGGCCTCCAGGCCCAGGCCGGCGCCTGAGCCCGGCGATGCGGCGCCGGGACGTCCTCGCGGGCTTCGCCGCCGCATCCTTGGGCGCTGCGCCCTTCGGCGCGGCGGTCCCCGCCCGCGCGGCCGGCCCCGCCGCCTACCGGCGCGGCAACGGCGCCGATCCCGAGACCCTCGACCCGCACAAGACCTCGACGGTGGCCGAGGCGACGATCCTCCTCGACCTCTACGAGGGCCTGAGCACCTACGGCGCCGACGGCGACCTGATGCCGGGGGCGGCCGCGGGCTGGACCACCTCCGCCGACGGCCTCACCTGGACCTTCGCGATGCGCCCCGACGGGCGCTGGTCGAACGGCGACCCGGTCGTCGCCGACGACGTCGTGCACGGCTTCCGCCGCATGCTCGACCCGGCGACGGGGGCGAAATACGCCAGCGTGCTGGCGCCGATCCTGAACGCCGAGGCGGTCAACCGCGGGGCGATGCCGGTCGACGCCGTCGGGGTCGCGGCGCCCGACCCGCTCACGGTGGTGATCCGGCTCGCCCAGCCGACCCCCTACTTCGTCGAGCTGATGGCGCACCAGGCGAGCACGCCGCTCCACCGGCCGTCCCTCGCCCGATACGGCGACGCCTTCACGCGGCCCGGCCACCTCGTGTCGAACGGCGCCTACGTGCTGAAGGATTTCTCGCCCAACGACCGGATCACGGCGGTCCGCAACCCGCACCACCGCGACGCCGCCGCGATCGCGATCCCCCGGGTCGAGTACATCCCGACCCCCGACCTCGCCGCCGCGGTGCGCCGCTTCGCCGCCGGCGAGATCGACTCCCTCGAGGACCTGCCGGCCGACCAGGTGAAGGCGCTCAAGACCCGCTTCGGCGCGGGCGTGGTGCTCAACCCCGCCCTCGGCGTGCTGGCGCTGATGGTCAACGTGCGCAAAGCCCCCCTCGGCGACGCCCGGGTGCGCCGGGCCCTGTCGCTCGCCCTCGACCGCGAGTTCCTGGCCGAGGCCGTGTGGGGCGAGACGATGCTGCCGGCCTATTCGCTGACGCCGGCCGGGCTCGACAACGCGCTTCCCCCGCCGACGATGCCCGGCCGGGACCTCTCGCCGCTCGAGCGCGAGGATGCGGCGGTCGCGCTCCTGCGCGAGGCCGGCTACGGCCCGGGCGGGACCCCGCTCGCGGTCGAGCTGCGCTACAACATCACCGACAACAACCGGAACACCATGGTGGCGATCGCCGACATGTGGCGCCCGCTCAACGTCGCGACGGCCTTCGCCGCCACCGACGCCAAGACCCATTTCGCCTACCTGCGCGACGGCGGCCCGTTCGACCTCGCCCGGATGAGCTGGCTCGCCGACTATGCCGACCCGCAGAACTTCCTGTTCCTGGTCGAGAGCGGCAACGACGGCTTCAATTCCGGGCGCTACGCCAACCCGGCCTACGACGCCCTGATGCGCGAGGCCGCCCGCGAGACCGATCTCGCGGCCCGCGCCCGGATCCTCTACCGTGCGGAAGAACTCTTCCTCGCCGACCTGCCCTGGATCCCGCTGCTGCATTACCGGCACAAGCACCTGATCGGCCCGCGCCTGCGCGGCTTCCAGCCCAACCTGCGCGGCGTCTCGCCGACGCGCTGGCTGTCGCTCGCGTGATGCCCCGCGCATGATTCCTTACGTGCTGCGCCGCCTCGCCCAGGCCGTCCCGACGCTGTTCGTCGTCGTCACCCTGTCGTTCTTCCTGGTGCGGCTGGCGCCGGGCGGTCCCTTCGACTTGGAGCGCCCGCTGCCGGCCGCCGCGATGGAGAATTTGCGCCGGGTCTACGGCCTCGACCAGCCGCTGCTCGTCCAGTACGGCCGCTACCTCGCGGCGTTGGCGCGGGGCGATCTCGGGCCGTCCTTCTCGGTGCGCGACCTCTCGGTGGCCGAATTGTTCGCCCGCGGCCTGCCGGTCTCGATGACGCTGGGTGGGCTCGCCCTCCTCGTCTCGCTCGTTCTCGGCACGCTGCTCGGGGGGCTGTCGGCCCTGCGGCGAGGCTCGGCCCTCGACCACGCGATGACGACGCTCGGCACCTTCGCGCTCACCGTGCCGGGCTTCGTGGTCGCGCCGCTCCTCCAGATCGCCTTCGGGCTGTCGCTGCACTGGCTCCCCGTCGGCGGGTGGGACGACGGCAGCCCGAAGAACCTCGTCCTGCCGGTCGTCACCCTGGCGCTGCCGCAGGTCGCCGTGGTGGCCCGCCTCGTCCGGGCCGGCCTCGTCGAAGTGTTCGACCGGCCGCACTGGCGCACCCTGCGGGCGCTCGGGCTCCCGCCCCGCACCCTGGCGCTCCACGGCCTGCGCGGCGCGGCGCTCCCCGTCGTCTCCTATCTCGGCCCGGCGGCGGCGGGGCTCCTCACCGGCTCGGTGGTGGTCGAGACGGTCTTTGGCCTGCCCGGGGTCGGGCGCTACTTCGTCGACGGGGCGATCAACCGCGACTACACGCTGGTGCTCGGCACGGTGGTGCTGATCGCGGTCTTCGTCCTCGTGCTCAACCTCCTGTCCGACCTCGCCTGCGCCCTCATCGATCCCCGCCTGAGGGATTTCGGGTGAGCCCGTCCCCGTCCGGCCTCGCCTTCGCCGAGGCCTCGCTCCTCGCCCGCGCCCGGCGCCGCCTCCTCGGCGATGGGCTCGCGCGGGCCTGCGCGGCGCTCCTCGCCGTGGTGGCGCTCGCCTGCCTTCTCGGGCCCTTCGTCACCGGCCACCCCTACGACCGGCTCTACTACGATTATCCGGGCGTCCCGCCCTCGCTCGCGCTCTACCCCAGGCCCGAGGCCGTGGGTCCGGCCCTCGACCGGCTCGCCCTCCGCATGCGGGTGCGGGCCGAGGACGTGGCGGTCACCGGGGAGGCGGTGCGCCTGACGCTCGCCTCCGACCGGCCGATCGACGACCGGGTGCTCACCTTCTTCTCCCGCTCCGACACCTTCGGCGAGGCCCGCCTCCTCGGGCGGTCGGAGGACGGGCGGCGGCTCACCGTCGAGGCGCCGTTGCGCGCTCTGCGCTTCCTCGCCGGCACCGACGCGCTCGGGCGCGACCTCCTCACCCGCACGCTCACGGCGGGCCGCCTGTCCCTGGCGCTCGGCCTGCTGGCGACCGCGGTGGCGCTCGGCATCGGGGTGGCCTACGGGGCGCTCGCCGGCACGCTCGGCGGGCGGGTCGACGCGGCGATGATGCGCCTCGTCGACATCCTGTACTCCCTGCCCTTCGTGTTCTTCGTCATCATGCTGGTGGTGTTCTTCGGCCGCTCGGTGGCGCTGATCTTCGTCGCGGTCGGCGCCGTCGAATGGCTCGACATGGCCCGCATCGTCCGGGCGGAGGCGCAGGCCATCCGCCGGCGCGACTACGTCCGGGCGGCCGAGGCGCTCGGCCTCTCGACGGGCGCGATCCTGCGCCGGCACGTCGTGCCCAACCTCCTCGGCCCCGTCGTCGCCTTCGCGGCCCTGATGGTGCCGCGAGTGATCCTGCTCGAGAGCTTCCTGTCGTTCCTCGGTCTGGGCGTGCAGGAGCCGGCGACGAGCTGGGGCGTCCTGATCGCCGACGGCGCCCGCTCCCTCGAGACCGCGCCGTGGATGCTGATCGTGCCGGCCTCGTTCCTCGTCGCCACCCTGCTCGCCCTGACGCTGCTCGGCGAGCGCCTGCGCGACGCCCTCGACGTGCGGGGGTGAGCGTATGACCCTGCTGCAGTTGCGCGGCCTGACCGTGCGCTACCCCGAGGCCGGCGTGACGGCGCTCGACGGTCTCGACCTCGACCTCGCACGCGGCGAGACCCTGGCCCTCGTCGGCGAATCCGGTTCGGGCAAGAGCCAGGTCGCGCTCGCGATCCTCGGCCTGCTGCCGCCCCAGGCGCGGGTCTCGGGGAGCGTGCGCTTCGACGGGACCGAGCTGACGGCGCTGGACCGCCCCGCCCTCGACCGGATCCGCGGCGCCCGCATCGGCCTGGTGTTCCAGGAGCCGATGACGGCTTTGGACCCGCTCTTCGCCGTCGGCCACCAGATCGCCCTGCCGCTGCGCGCCCATCGCTCCCTGAGCCGGCGCCAGGCGGCGGCGCGGGCGCGCGAGCTCCTCGACCTCGTCGGCATCCGCGATGCGGGCTCGCGCCTCTCGGCCTATCCGCACGAGCTCTCCGGCGGCGAGCGCCAGCGGGTGATGATCGCCATGGCGCTCGCCGGCGAGCCCGACCTCCTCATCGCCGACGAGCCGACGACGGCCCTCGACGTCACCGTCCAGGCGCAGATCCTGGCGCTGCTCGCCGACTTGAAGCGGCGCCTCGGGCTGGCGCTGCTGTTCATCACCCACGACCTGCGGCTGGTGCGGCGCATCGCCGACCGTACCGCGGTCCTGCGCGCCGGGCGCCTCGTCGAGACCGGGCCGACCGGGGCGCTGTTCCGGAACCCGCGGGCGCCCGAGACCCGCGATCTGCTGACCGCCGAGCCGGCGGGCCGCAAGGCGCCGGTGCCGGCGGGGGCCCCCGTGGTGCTGGAGGCGCGCGGCGTGTCGGTCGGCTATCCCGGCCGGCGGCGCTTCCTGCGGGCGGAGCCGCCGCGCCTCGCGGTCCGCGGCATCGACCTGACCCTGCGGGCCGGCCAGACGATCGGGGTCGTCGGCGAATCGGGCTCGGGCAAGTCGAGCCTCGGCCGGGCGCTCCTGCGCCTCGAACCCGCCTCCCACGGCCTGGTGCGGTTCGAGGACCGCGACCTGACCGCCCTCGACCGGGCAGCGCTCCGCCCCCTGCGCCGGGGCTTCCAGCCGGTGTTCCAGGACCCGATGGGCTCGCTCTCGCCGCGCCTCACCGCCGGCGAGATCGTGGCGGAGGGCCTGCGGGTCCACGCGCCGCACCTGGGCGCCGCCGAGCGCGACGCCCGGGCGGCGGAAGCCTTCGCGGAGGTCCGCCTCGATCCGGCCTGGCGCCACCGCTTCCCGCACGCCTTCTCGGGCGGGCAGCGCCAGCGCATCGCCATCGCCCGGGCGATGATCCTGCGGCCCCGCCTCGTCGTCCTCGACGAACCGACCTCGGCCCTCGACCGCACGGTGCAGCGCGACATCGTCGCCCTGCTGCGCGACCTCCAGGCGGCGCACGGCCTCGCCTACCTGTTCATCTCCCACGACCTCGCGGTGGTGCGCGCGCTCGCCGACACCGTGCTGGTCCTGCGCGCCGGCCGCGAGGTTGAGCGCGGCCCGACCGACGCGGTGCTGGCGCGCCCGCGCGAGGCCTATACGCGGGCGCTCGTGGCGGCCGCCGACCTCGACGGCGATCTCTCGCAGGCGTGAGGCGTCCCGGGCCACCCCGCCCTTGAACCTCCGGCGGCGGCGCGCCACTTCGCGCCTTCCGACAGGGCAATTTTGGGAGAACGAGACAGATGCGCTCCGCGCTCGCCCTCACGCTGCTCGCGCTGGCGGCCGCTGCCCCGGCCGCCGCCCAACCGGCCCCGAAGGGCCCGAAGGCTCCGCCGCCGCCCAAGGAGGCGCCCCCGCCCGATCCCGTCGCCGCGATGCTGTTTCCGTGCCGGACGCCGGAGGAGATCTGCTACGTCGGCGTGGTCAAGGACGGCAAGGTCACGGTGCTGTTCACCAACGACCGCAAGGCCGACGAGATCGCCGGCAAGCCGGTGGCCGTCTCCGGCGACGGTCTCGACCTCGCCAAGAGCGAGAACCGTACCGTGATGCTGGTCGGCAGCTACGACGCCAAGGACGGCCTGACCAAGGCCGAGGTGGTCGACGTCGCGAGCCCGCTCGTCGCCTTCGCGCTCAAGACCACCATCGGCGGCGGCGAGGCCGACGAAGGGGGCGACGAGCCCCCCGCGCCCCCGCCCCCGGCGCCGCGCAAGAAGTAAGACGCACCCCTGTCCGGACCCTTCCGCGCAGGGCTGTCTGGGGAAAGCTGTGGCGCGTCTCCCCTCTCCCGTGTGGGAGAGGGGTCGGGCGATCGAAGATCCCGCGTGAGGGAGACACGCTTCAGTATGAAACGCTGAGTGTCGTGCTGGCAGCGGAACGGTCAGCGCTTCACTCGGCAGCGTGTCACCCTCGTGCGATCTTCGATCGCCCCTACCCCTCTCCCACACGGGAGAGGGGATCCCGCGCTTGATTTTAAAAGAGATTTTTCCCGGGCAGCTCGGCCTCCCGCGCGAGAAGGGTCTTGCCCCGGCCATGCCCTGGCAAACCGGTTGATGTACTAAAACATTAGTGCTTCAATGGCGCGTCATAGGCTGCCGGACCGGCGGCCGCGGAGCGGCGAAGTCGTCCGGGTGGCGGGGAGGATCGGTGGCGGCACGGCGTCCCACGGGCTTTCTCCCGCCCGCGGCCTCGGCGCCCGACCGGAGAGCCCCGATGCCCCTGAGCCCCGAGACCCGCGCGACGCTGAAGACCGTCAGCACCGCGACCCTGGCCACCGCCCTGTTCAAGCGCGGCCTGCGCAACCAGTTCATCCAGGACGTGCGCCCCCTCAACCCGCAGGCCGGGACGATGGTCGGCGAAGCCTACACCCTGCGCTACATCCCGGCCCGGGAGGACCTGAACACGCTCGCGGTCTTTCGCGATCCCGGGCATCCGCAGCGCGTCGCGGTCGACCAATGTCCGGAAGGCGCGGTGCTGGTGATGGACAGCCGCAAGAACCCGCGGGCGGCCTCCGCCGGGGCGATCCTGGTGACGCGGCTGATGAAGCGGGGCGCGGCCGGCGTCGTCACCGACGGGGGCTTTCGCGATTCCCCCGAGATCGGCGCCCTGCCCTTCCCGGCCTACCACAACCGCCCGTCCGCCCCGACCAACCTGACCCTGCACCAGGCGCTCGACATCAACGTGCCGATCGGCTGCGGCGACGTCGCGGTGTTTCCCGGCGACGTGGTGGTGGGCGACGGCGAGGGCGTGATCGTGATCCCGGCGGAGATCGCCGACGAGATCGCCGCGGAGGCGGCCGAGATGACGGTGTTCGAGGATTTCGTGCTGGAGGAGGTTCAGAACGGCCGCGGCGTGATCGGCCTCTATCCGCTGATCGACGAGCAGGCGAAGGCCGACTTTGCGGCCTGGCGGCAGAAGACCGGGCGCTGAGCCGGCGATCCGGCCTACAGCATCATCCCGACCATCAGCACCGCCACCATCGTGGCGGTGGCGCCGAGCGCCGCGGCCCACAGGCCGGCCTCGGCGCTGTATCCGGCGCGGCCGTTATCGTTCGCCGGTTGCGGCAGCGCGCTCGGGAAGCGGCGCCACTTGCGCAGGTGCGACGGCGCGGTCGCGATCAGGTGCGGCTGGGGAGCGACGGCGTTGTGGCGGCACGACATGGGTTGGCGCTCCACGGGGAAGCTCGCACGACGGAGTGGTATCGGGCCTGGCGCCGAAGCACGACGGCAGGGGGTCGGGGAGAGAACGCCGATCTCCGCGCAACGATCCGTCCCCAGCGTAAATTCGGTCCCGGAGGCCCGTCCGGAGACAGGATCTGTCCTACGATGCTCCCCTGGGACGGGCCGCGCCGGATGGCCGGGCGCGGCCCGGGCCGGGCGCAAACCTCCGCCCGGCCGGTCCCGTCGACCCGCTGCGATCAGAACAGCGAGTCGGCGTTCGAGTAGCGGTCGGCCAGGCGGTCGGCCTCGCCGGCATCCTCGCGCAGCATCGGCTTGGCCTCGTTGGCGAAGGTGCGGCCGACCTGGCTGTCGCCGAAGCGCGAATAGGTCTCGTAGAGCTGTACGCTGTCGCCCTGGGCCCGGGCCTGGTCGGCGGTGTAGAGCGCGTCGAAGCGCTTGCCGCTCGGAGCGGCCTGCAGGCGCGCCAGGCGCTGCTCGCGGGCCGGGTCGAGGGCGACGCGGCGGCCCGGGGTGCCCGGGTTGGTGTCGACGAGCGAGCGGCCGAAGGCCGGCTGGCCCTGGAGCACGTTGCCGACCACCGCGATCGGCGCGGTGGCGATGGCGAGCGGCGCCGTCAGGATGCCGCCCGAGCCGAGGAGGCCGCCGTTGCCGGCATCGCCCACCACGGTGCCGGCCGGGCTCAGCGAGGTGCCCCGCGGCAGGAGCGCGTCGGTGGTGGCCTGGCGGTTGACGATCGTCTGCTCGGCGTAGCCGCGCACGGCGCGGTTGCCCGACTTCTGCAGCGCGAGGCGGCTCGCCTCGATGTTGTAGGCGTCGCTGCGCAGGGCCTCGGCCCGGAACGCCTCGGTGGATTCGGCCGCCGGACGGTCGTTCGGGAAGATCACGAGGTTCTGGGCCGCGGCCGGCAGGCTGCCGGCGACCGTCACGGCGAGCGCGGCCAGAAGTGCAGTGCGAGACATTGAACAGAGTCCATTCGTGTATAGCTTTGCCGTACGGATGACCGCACTGCGAAAGCTTGACGCCCCTTCGCCGCCACAACCTGCCTCTCTCGTGAAAGTTCCGCAGCGGGAGCGAAGCGCCGTTAGGTCCCGTCCCGCGGCCCGTCCCCGGCGTCGCGCTCCCGGTCGAGCAGGGCCCGCTTGCGGGCGACGCCCCAGCGGTAGCCCGACAGGCCGCCGTCCTGGCGCACCACCCGGTGGCACGGCACCGCGACCGCGATCGGGTTGGCGCCACAGGCGAGCGCCACCGCCCGGGCGGCCTTGGGCATGCCGATCGCCTGGGCGATCTCCGCGTAGGTCGCGGTGCGCCCGGGCGGGATCGCCCGCAGGGCCTGCCAGACCCGCTGCTGGAAGGCGGTGCCGCCGATGTCGAGCGGCAGGGCCGGGGCGGCGCCCGGGGCCTCGACGAGGCCGATCGCCAGCGCCACCGTCGCCTCGAACGCCGCGTCGCCTCCCGTCAGCGCCGCCTTCGGGAAGCGGTCCTGGAGGTCGCGCAGCAGCGCGTCGGGCTCGTCGCCGAGCAGGATCGCGCAGACGCCGCGCTCGGTCGCCGCCACCAGGACGTGGCCCAGCGAGCAGGCGCCGACCGCGAAGCGGATCGCCGCGCCCTCCCCGCCCCGGCGATAGGCGGTCGGCGTCATGCCGAGGCGCTCCGGCGCTGCGTCGTAGAACCGGCTCGCCGCGCCGTAGCCGGCCTCGTAGATCGCATCCGTCACGGTCTTGTCCTCCTGCCGCAACCCGTCCGCCGCCCGCGCCGCCCGCCGGGCCGCGCCGTAGGCCCGCGGCGTCACCCCGGTGACCTGCTTGAACACCCGATGGAAATGGTAGGGGCTCAAGCCCGCCGCCGCCGCGAGGTCGGCGAGCGCCGGCGATGTCTCCGCCGCCTCGATCCGCCGGCAGGCCCGGGCCACCGCCTCGGCCTGGCGCTCGGCCAGGCTCGCTTCGTTCGGCCGGCAGCGCCGGCAGGGCCGGAAGCCCGCGGCCTCCGCCGCCGCGCAGGTCGGGTGGAAGCTGACGTTCTCGGGCCGGGCCGGCCGGGCGGCGCAGCTCGGCCGGCAATAGACCCCGGTCGTGCGCACCGCGTAGACGAACAGGCCGTCCGCCGCCCGGTCGCGCCGGGCCACCGCGGCGAAGCGCGCGGTGTCGTCGAGGGGCGGGGAAGCGGCGGCGGGGTCCGGGTTGCGCATGGGCCTCGTGCCTTCCTGTCCGGGCGACGGCGTCATCCTGGCCCCGTCGCCGTCACGCCGCATCCCGGCGCTTGCTGCCGAATTCCGGCGTCTCGCACGGCCCGGCTTGATCGAGGTTTACTCCCGCGGACCTTTCTCCGCCGCCCCCGACACCGGGGAAGCGGCGGCCGGTCGGGGGTGGGTCGGGCCGCGCGAGCGGGCCCGGCGCCCCCGCCCGCCACGCCTCCTCCCCGGCCGGCGGGGGCCTTCTGCTCCTCGGATCTCCTCCGCTTGCCCCGCGGCCCACAGGGTCGCGGGGTTTCGTTTGCCGGGCGGCGATTGCGGTGGAGCGTGGCGGCCGGGCTCTTGGCCGGACGGCCGGCCCGGGGGTAAGCCTTGCCCCAAGCAACGACATGCGCCGCCGCCGCGCGGCCGCTGGGCTTCGGGGTGACCGCCGCTTGACCGACGCGCTCGACGACATCGCCGCCATCCTGGAGCGCACCGGCGACTACCGGGTGCTGCGCCGCCTCGGCCCCTTCGTGCCCCCGGCCGCGGAGCCCGACGAGCCGACCTTCGTCGGCCTGATCCTCGACACCGAGACCACCGGCATCGACGTGACCGCCGACGAGGTGATCGAGCTCGGCATCATCAAGTTCGAGTACGGCGCCAGCGGGCGGATCTACCGGGTACTCGAGCGGTTCAACCAGCTCCACCAGCCCTCCATCCCGATCCCCGAGGCGGTGGTGCGCCTGACCGGCATCACCGATGCCGACGTCGCAGGCCAGCGCATCGACGACGCGGCGGTCGAGGCGCTCGCCGCCGAGGCCCGGGTCGTCATCGCCCACAACGCCCGCTTCGACCGGCAGATGTGCGAGCGCCGCTGGCCGGTCTTCGTCTCGCGCAACTGGGCCTGCTCCTGCCACCAGATCCCCTGGCGGGCGGAGGGCCACGAGGGGATGCGGCTCGGCCACCTGCTCGCCGACCACGGCCATTTCCACAACGGCCACCGGGCGATCGACGATTGCGAGGCGCTGCTGGCCATCCTCGCCCGGCCGCTGCGCACCTCCGGCCGCCTCGCCTTCACGGCGCTGCTCGAGGCGGCGCGCCGCCCCACCGTGCGGCTCTGGGCCTCCGACGCCCCGATCGCCCTCAAGGACCGGCTCAAGGACCGCAACTACCGCTGGTCGCCCCGGCGCCGCTGCTGGTACGTCGACCTCGACGAGGAGCAGATCGAGATCGAGCGCACGTTCCTGTCGCGCGAGATCTACCGCGGCACCCTGCCCTCCGGCCTGCCCGCCGACCGCTTCACGGCGCGGGACCGGTTCTCGAACCGGGCGGATCCGGAGGCGTAGGGGCACGGCGGCAGCCTCGCCAATCCGGAGACGGGCACGCCATTCAGCCGTCGCGCGTCCGCAGCCAGCCTATCATCGCGCGTGCTTCGGCCTCCGCGGCGGTCGCGGTCGAGAAAAGGCCCGGCCGCCCCTCCCCGGCATCGGCCCACCAGCTGTATTCGCCGTTCTCGTCGTTCTCGCTCCGGAACAAGGCGTGCCGGTAACTGTGCAGGCCATCGGACCGCCGGAAAATCCAGATGCAGTGCAGCCCGTCCCGGCTGATGATCTGAGCGACGAGCGTGTGGGGCGCCTCGAGGCAGGCTTCACGCAGACCGAGCAAGGCACGGGCCGCCCGGGTCGAAGTCGACATCACCCGTGCCCGGGCGGAAAGCCGCATCTCCAAGTTCTCAATGCGAATGAGGTGCTCGACGATTGCGGTCTCGTAGGCCGATCTGCCCCGCAACAGGGCGACGATGCCCGGGATGTACCGATCATACGCGTCCCGTGGCCCCTCCGTTCTCATACCGATCGGGTCCCAGATATGCCGCAAGACGCCGCTCACATGCGCGGCGAGTGCCCGGTCGGCGTCATCGTTGGTCGCGGTCATCCGGCACCTCCAGGAAGGCGCTTGCGCGCGCAGGCTCGCCCCGCCCCGCTCGCGGCGACGCACAGCCGCGAAACCCGAGGATAGCTCGTGGAACGGAGTGCGACGGCGGCGCCGTCGCCCCGTGTCAGCAGCGCCACATGCTCGCCTCGCCCGCTCTGGTATGGGAGAGCTTGACCCCTCCTCCCCACAGCTTTCCCCGAGCCCCGCATGACCGTCGTCGAGGACACCACCTGCCCGCGCGGGCCCCATCCCGTGCTCGCCGTCACCGGCCTCGCCCGCGAGGCGCGGCTCGCCGCGGGGCCCGGCGTGGCGACGGTGGGGGCCGGGGGCAACCCGGAGCGGCTGCGGGAGGTGCTCAAGGGGCGCGCGGCCCCGGGCTGCCGGGCGGTGATGAGTTTCGGCATCGCCGGCGGGCTCGCGCCCGATCTCGTGCCCGGCGACGTCGTGGTGGCGACGGGAGTGAGCGCCGGCGGCGTCCGGCACCCGGCGCACCCGCAGGTCGTCGCGGCCCTCGCCCGCCGGCTCGCGGACGCGCCGGTGCGGGTAGTGCTCGCCGATGTCGTCGGGGTGGAGGCGGCGGTGCTGTCGCCGCACGCCAAGGCGGCCTTGCGGGCGGAGACCGGGGCGGCGGCGGTCGACATGGAATCCCACGTCGCGGCCGCCTTCGCGGAGGCGCACGGGCTGCCGTTCTGCGCCGTGCGGGTGGTGTGCGACCCGGCCGACCGCGCCCTTCCGGCGGCGATCGCCCAGGCCCTGAAGCCGGACGGCGAGCCCGACATCCTCGCCGTTCTGGCGGCGCTGGCGCGCCGCCGAGCCACGGTGAGCGGGCTGGTCCGCCTCGCCCGCGACTCGTCGGCGGCCTTCGCCGCGTTAGGCCGCTGTCGCGCGCTTCTTGGCGTCGGCCTTGGCGTCCCGGATCTCGGAGAGCTTCTGCGCGACGTTGCGTGAGAACACGAACTCGGCCGGGCGCTGGTTCTCGAGGGAGATCTCGGGGGCCATCTCGCCCTCGGTCTTGATCCCGCGCAGCGCGTAGATCACCGGCTTCCACGGCTTCTTCACCGAGTCGACCACCGAGGAGGCCTCGTAGCCGGAATGCACCATGCAGTCGGCGCACTTCTCGTAGTTGCCGGTGCCGTAGGAATCCCAGTCCGTGGTCTCCATCAGCTCCTTGAAGGTCTTGGCGTAGCCCTCGCCGAGCAGGTAGCACGGCTTCTGCCAGCCGAAGACCGTCCGGGTCGGGTTGCCCCACGGGGTGCAGTGGTAGGTCTGGTTGCCGGCCAGGAAGTCGAGGAACAGGCCCGACTGCTGGAAGGTCCACTTCTCGCGGCCCTTCTCCTTGCCGAGGCGGAACACGCCGCGGAACAGGTCCTTGGTCGCCCGGCGGTTGAGGAAGTGCTGCTGGTCGGGGGCGCGCTCGTAGGCGTAGCCGGGGGAGACGGTGATGCCGTCGATGCCCATCCGGGTCACGCTGTCGAAGAAGTCCGCGATTTTGTCGGCCGAGGAGTTGTTGAAGAAGGTGCAGTTGATCGTGACCCGGAAGCCCATCTCCTTGGCCTTCTGGATCGCAGCCACCGCCTTGTCGTAGACGCCGCGCTGGCACACCGACTGGTCGTGCATCTCCTTGTCGCCATCGAGATGGATCGACCAGGTGAAGTACGGGCTCGGCTTGTACTGCGCGATCTTCTTCTCGAGGAGAAGCGCGTTGGTGCAGACGATCGCGAACTTCTTCTGGGCGATGATGCCCTCGACGATCTGCGGCAGGTCCTTGTGCAGCAGCGGCTCGCCGCCCGCGATGACCACCACCGGTGCGCCGCACTCGCGGACCGACTCGAGCGCCTCGTCGACCGGCAGGCGCTTGTTGAGGATCTCGTCCGGATAGTCGATCTTGCCGCAGCCTGCGCAGGCGAGATTGCACCGGAACAACGGCTCCATCATCATGACAAGCGGGTAACGCTTGCGGCCGGTGAGGTGCTGCTTGAGGATGTAGCCGCCGATCTTCGCGACGTACCGGAGAGGAATGCCCAAGACCAAGGCTCCTTGTGTCGTGGTTCGTGTCGGGTGCTGTGCCAAGCGGGCTGATTAGCCCGAAAAGTGGCGGATTTCCAGCAAGCTAGGTTCGAAAGGGTCCAGGCTGGGTGCCAAAGCGCCTAACTGTGGCCCAAACTCGACGGAAGCGGGAAGCTCACGCCCTCGACAATGCCCGGCAAACTGGAGATCCGCACCGGGGTGCGACGCTGCAGCGCAGCAATCACCTCGGCGATCGAGGCCTCGGGCGTCGAGGCGCCGGCGGTCAGCCCGAGCGTGCGGATCCCGTCGAGGTCGACCTCCGCCAGGTCCTCGGCCCCCTCGACGAGGTGGCTCGGCCGCCCGGCCTCGGCCGCGACCTCGCGCAGGCGGTTGCAGTTCGAGGAGGTCCGCGCCCCCACCACCAGGATCAGGTCGGCGACCGCCGCGAGGGCCCGCACGGCGGCCTGGCGGTTCTGGGTCGCGTAGCAGATGTCCCGGGTCTCCGGCCCGACGAGGTCGGGGAAGCGCCGGTGCAGGACCGCGACGATCGCCCGCGTGTCGTCGACGCTGAGCGTCGTCTGGGTGACGTAGGCGAGCTTCGCGTCGGCGGGCAGGTCGAGGGCTTCGGCCTGCGCCACGTTGCCGACGAGGTGGACCGCGCCGTCGATCCGCCCGAGCGTGCCCTCGACCTCGGCGTGGCCGGCATGGCCGATCAGCACCACGGTGCGGCCCTGCGCGGCGTAGAGCTGCCCTTGCCTGTGCACCTTGGCGACCAGCGGGCAGGTGGCGTCGATCACCGGGAGCCCGCGGCGCGAGGCCTCCGACTCCACCGCCCGCGCGACGCCGTGGGCCGAGAAGATCGTGACGGCGCCGTCGGGCACCTCGTCGAGGCGCTCGACGAAGCGGGCGCCCCTGGCCTCGAGGTCGGCGACGACCCGGCCGTTATGGACGATGGCGTGGCGCACGTAGACCGGGCGGCCGTCGTCCCGGGCCAGCGCCCGCTCGACCACCTCGACGGCCCGCACCACGCCGGCGCAGAAGCCCCTGGGCTGGGCCAGCACGAGGTCGATCCCGTTGTCCCGCGTCCCCGCCACGCGCCCTCCGCGCCTCCGTTCCGGTGCCCGTGTCCGGGACCTGTGCCGCCGGGCGGAACCCGGCCGTCCCGCCGAGGTGTAGGGTGGGGCCGGCGGCCCGGTAAAGCCGCGGGCGCGCCGCGGCGGCCCGCCCGGACGGCCGTCCGGGCCGGGGATGCGTTTGCGTCCAACGCGTTGCAATCGGGCCTGCGGGTCATTACCTAGCGCGCCACGGACGCGCTTCCGGTACAGGAGCGAGGCGGGTTGCGGGCCGTGACCATGGGCGCCGCCGCCCTGCGCGCTATACTGGTCCCGGCCGGCGCGGGCCCGCGGGGATCGTCGCCGTTCCGGCCATCGGGCCGGACCGATCCAGGGGATTCCACCGGGCCGCCGCATTCCGCCGCGCGGCCCGCGAGCTAGAGGCAGGCTTCGCATCGTGATCGAACGGCTCGTGGCGTTTTCCGTACACCGGCGCTGGCTCGTCCTCGTGGCCGCGCTGCTGCTCACCGTCGCGAGCGCCGGCACGGCGGCGCACCTCTTCCGCATCAACACCGACGTCGAGCGCCTGATCACGCCGGACGTGCCCTGGCGCCAGGACGAGATCCAATTCGAGAAGACCTTTCCGCAGCGCAGCAACCTGCTCGTCGCGGTGGTCGACGGGCAGACCCCGGAACAGGCCGAGGAGGCGGCGAACCGCCTGACTAAGGCGCTCTCGACCCACAAGGACCTGCTGCCGGTCGTCTACCGGCCCGACGGCGGCCCGTTCTTCGACAAGAACGGCCTCCTGCTGATGCCCCAGAAGGACCTGGAGCAGACGACCGAGAAGCTGATCCAGCAGCAGGGCCTGCTCGGGCCGCTCTCGGCCGACCCGTCCCTGCGCGGCATCATGCAGGCGATGGTGATGGGCGCTCAGGGGGTGAAGGCCGGCCAGGCCAAGCCCGACGACCTCGTCGGCCCGATGGGCCAGATGAAGGAGGTCTTCGACCGCGTCCTCAAGGGCGAGCGGGCCCAGCTGTCCTGGCAGCTGCTCCTGTCGGGCGGCAAGGCGGAGCCCGGCGACCTGCGCCGCTTCGTCATCGCCCAGCCGGTCCTCGACTACGACGCCCTCCAGCCCGGCGAGAAGGCGAGCCAGCTGATCCGCGACACCGCCCGCAGCCTCGGCCTGACCGAGGCCAACGGCGTGCGGGTGCGCCTGACCGGCCAGGTCGCGGTGGCGGACGACGAGTTCGCGACGCTCGCCGACGACGCGGCGCTGAACTACTCGGTCACCGGCGGCGCCATCGTGCTGTTCCTGTGGCTGGCGCTGCGCTCCGGCAGCCTCGTCGTCGCGGTGCTGATCACCACCTTCGCGGGGCTCATCGTCACGGCGGCGCTCGGCCTCCTGATGGTCGGCGAGCTCAACCCGATCTCGGTCGCCTTCGCGGCCCTGTTCGTCGGGCTGGGCATCGATTTCGGCATCCAGTTCGCGGTGCGCTACCGCGCCGACCGCTTCACCGAGGAGAACCTCGAACGGGCGATCCGCTCGGCCGCCCGCGGCGTCGGCTGGTCGCTGACGCTCGCCGCGGTGTCGCTGCTCGCCGGCTTCTTCTCGTTCCTGCCCACCGACTTCCGCGGCGTGTCCGAGCTCGGCCTGATCGCCGGCGCCGGCATGATCGTCGCCTACCTGTTCTCCCTCACCATGCTGCCGGCGCTGATCGCCGTGCTGCGGCCGCCGGGCGAGAAGCAGGAGGTCGGCACCGCCGGCATGGCCTCGGTCGACCACTGGATCCTGGCCAACCGCAAGCTCGTCCTGGTGCTCACCGGCCTCGTCACGGTCGCGGGCCTGCCGCTGCTCTACTGGCTGCCGTTCGACTCGAACCCGATGCACCTGCGCAGCGCCAAGGTGGAATCGGTCGCGACCTATCTCGACCTGACCAAGGACCCGAAGACCAGCCCCAACACCATCGACGTCATCGTGCCCAACCGCGACGCCATCGCCCCGATGGTGAAGCGGCTCACCGCCCTGCCGAGCGTCTCCGGGGTGATCGACATCGACACCTTCGTCCCGCCCGACCAGGACCAGAAGCTCGCGACCATCGAGGACGCCGCCCAGGTGATGGGCCCGGTGCTGAACCCGCCCCGCGTCGCCCCGGCTCCCAACGACCGCGAGACGGTGACGGCGATCCGCAACGCGGTCGCGGCTTTGCGCGGCATCTCCCAGGGTGCCCAGCAGGGCGGCGCCTCCGGCCCGCTCGCCACCATCCAGGGCTTCACCGACACCCTCGACCGACTCGCCGGCGCCGAGCCGTCGGTGCGCGAGGCCGCCGCCGCCGCGACGGTGCCGAACCTCAAGGCCCTGCTCACCCGCCTGCGCGGCCTGCTCTCGCCCGAGAAGGTCACGCTCGAGAACCTGCCGGCGCAGATCCGCTCCGACTGGATCGCCGCCGACGGCAAGGCCCGGATCGAGGTGCAGCCCAAGGGCAACTCGAACGACAACGCGGTCCTGCGCCAGTTCTCCAAGGAGGTCCTGAGCGTGGCCCCGCACGCGACCGGCGCGCCGGTCGCCACCACGCGGTCGAGCCACACGATCCTCGGCGCCTTCGTCGAGGCGGGCCTCCTGGCGCTGCTCTCGATCTTCATCATCCTGTCGGTGGCCCTGCGCCGCCCCTGGGACGTCGCCATGGCGCTCGGCCCGCTGGTGCTCGCCACCCTGTGGACGCTGGAGGCGCTCTACCTGATCGGCATGCCGCTCAACTTCGCCAACATCATCGCGCTGCCGCTGATGCTGGCGGTGGGCGTGGCGTTCCACATCTACTACGTGATCGCCTGGCGGGCCGGCGTCGCCGACATGCTGGCCTCGAGCCTGACCCGGGCGATCTTCTTCTCGGCGCTCACCACCGGCACCGCCTTCGGCTCGCTGGTCCTGTCGAGCCACCCGGGCACCGCCAGCATGGGCAAGCTCCTCGCCCTGTCGCTGTTCTTCACCCTGGTGGCCGCCTTCTTCATCGTCCCGGCCTTCCTCGGGCCGCCGCCGAAGCAGAAGGCCAAGGACGGGGCGCCGGAGAACGCGGCGCGGCGCGATCCGCTGATCCCGGCCTGAGGGCCGGGAGAAGAGCCGATAATGACGAGGCCCGCCCCTCTCCCCGAGGGGCGGGCTTTTTTTTTCATGGATGGCGCGGGTTTCGCCTCTCCCCGCGGGCGGGGGGGAGAGGGCTGTGTTCCTGTTCAAGGAACACAGCGAGGCGGCAGCCGAGGGCGAGGGGGAGCGCCGAATGTGGCTCCTCCGGAAACACCCCCTCACCCTCGCTTCGGCTTCGCCTGCGCTTGCCGTGTCCCCTGCACGGCGACACGGCCCTCTCCCCGCCCGCGGGGAGAGGAGACGGCCCGCGCCATCATCGCCCCGGTTGCTTCGTCCGCGGGCCGTGAGTTTATTCCCGCCCTCCGGTTGCGGCGCAGCGAAACTCCGTGCTAGGGCACAACCCATGATGCAGGATCGAGCCAGACTGGTCTCGCGGCCCACGCCGCCGTAGCGCCCCGCTCTCCCGCGTCCTCTCTCCACGCCCGTTCTCCGTGCCCGTCCGCCCTGCGCGGCGGATCCTCCTCGCGCGCCTCGTCGCGCCTCGTCCCGAAAGCTCACACTCCATGAATCTCGTCCGCCTCCGGCGCGAATGGGCGCCCGACGTCACGCGCGAAATCCTGGCCGGCACCGTCGTAGCGCTCGCCCTCATCCCCGAGGCCATCGCCTTCTCGATCATCGCCGGGGTCGACCCGAAGGTCGGGCTCTACGCCTCGTTCTGCATCGCGGTCGTCACCGCCATCGCGGGCGGGCGCCCGGCGATGATCTCGGCCGCCACCGGCGCGATGGCGCTGGTGATGACGACGCTGGTGAAGGACCACGGCCTCGGCTACCTCTTCGCCGCGACGATCCTGACCGGCCTGATCCAGCTCGCCGCGGGCGCCCTCCGCCTCGGCAACCTTATGCGCTTCGTCTCGCGCTCGGTCGTCACCGGCTTCGTCAACGCGCTCGCCATCCTGATCTTCATGGCCCAGATGCCGGAGCTGCTCGGCCGCGGGCCGGTCGTCTACGCGATGACCGCCGCCGGCCTCGCGCTCATCTACGGCCTGCCCTACCTGACGAAGGCCGTGCCCTCGGCGCTCGTCACCATCGTGCTCCTCACCGCGCTGTCGATGAGCCTCGGCCTCGGCATCCGCACCGTCGGCGACATGGGCGCGCTGCCGAGCGAGCTGCCGAGCTTCGCCCTGCCGCAGGTGCCGCTCACCCTCGAGACCCTGCGGATCATCCTGCCCTACGCGCTGACGCTGTCGATGGTCGGCCTGCTCGAGAGCCTGATGACCGCCGCGATCGTCGACGAGCGCACCGACACCACCTCGAACAAGAACCGCGAATGCGCCGGCCAGGGGCTCGCCAACGTCACCGCCGGCCTGTTCGGCGGCATGGCCGGCTGCGCGATGATCGGCCAGTCGGTGATCAACGTCTCGTCGGGCGGCCGCGGCCGGCTCTCGACCCTGTGGGCCGGCGCCTTCCTGCTCTTCCTGATCGTGGTGCTCGGCCCCTACGTGGCGCAGATCCCGATGGCGGCGCTCGTCGCCGTGATGATCATGGTGTCGATCAACACCTTCCAGTGGCGCTCGATCCAGACCCTCCTCACCCACCCGACGACGTCGAGCATCGTGATGCTCGGGACCGTCGCGGTGGTGGTCGCCACCCACGACCTCGCCAAGGGCGTGCTGTTCGGCGTGGTGCTGAGCGGGCTGTTCTTCGCCCACAAGGTCACGCGGTTCTTCGCCATCACCTCCGCGCGCGAGGGCGCCGTCCGCACCTACCGTGTGACGGGCCAGATCTTCTTCGCCACGGCCGAGGCCTTCCATGCCGGCTTCGACTTCCGCGAGGACGACCTGGGGCGCGTCGTGATCGACCTGACGGACGCCCATTTCTGGGACCTCACCGCCGTCAACGCCCTCGACCGGGTGGTGCTGAAGTTCCGCCACCACGACGTGCCGGTGGAGATCGTCGGCCTCAACGCGGCCTCGGCGACGCTGGTCGAGAAGCTCGGGACCCACGACAAGCCTGGGGCGGTGCTCGCCTCGGGGCATTGAGCGGCCGCTTGATCCGGCAGCGCGTGGTGGGGGGTTGGTTTCCTCCCACCCGCGACCTCATCCTGAGGTGCTCACGACGTGAGCCTCGAAGGAGGGCTCCAGGGATCGCGGAGACTTCTGAAGGCCTCCTTCGAGGCTCAGCGATCTTCGATCGCCCGCACCTCAGGATGAGGTGGAGGGCGGGATGAGCGTGAAAATGCCCCGCGATCCGGGCCGCCTACCCCGCCCGCGCCGTCGCCCCGTGCACCATGGCGACGACGCCGGCGCGCAGGAGGTCGTATTTGCTCGGCAGGCCCGGGCCGGTCGGCAGCCGGCCGGCGGCGGCGAGGGTCGCGATGCCGTGGGAGAGCGCCCAGACCTCGAGGGCGACGAAGCGCGGATCGACGCCGGCCGAGAACCCGTCCGGAAAGGTCGCCCGCAGGGCCTCGACCAGGAGCTCGAAGGCGTTCCGGTCCCGCGGTGCCTGGACCGGCTTGCAGCCGTCCGGGCCGATCGGGCGCGCCTCGAAGATCGCCGCGTAGTAGCCCGGCTCCTCCTCGGCGAAGGTCAGGTAGGCCTCGCCCATGCGGGTGAAGCGTTCGAGCGGCGTGCCGGGGCCGCGCAGCACCCGGGCGAGCCGCTCGGCCAGCTCGGTGAAGCCGCGCTCGGCGACCTCCTCCAGGAGCGCCTCGCGGCCGCGGAAGTGGCGGTAGAGCGCCGCGGGCGAGACGCCGACGAGGCGGGCCGCGTCGACCAGGGTGAAGCCGCCGATGCCCCGCTCCGCAATGAAGCGGCGCGCGGCCTCGATCAGCGCCTCCTTGAGGTTGCCGTGATGGTAGCCGCGCCGGTCGGACGGGTCGCTGCGCCAGGGTCGCACGGTGATGTCTGTCTCTTCACGGGGCCGGGCCGGCCGCTCCCCGCTGCCATAATGCATTTTGGCGCCGGCGGCAGGCTCAACCGGCGCGGCGGGCCAGATGGAAGCGCGGCACGTGGTCCGGCCGCACGGTCGTCGTCGCCACCGGCAGGACCGGACGGTCGCCGTCGAGGGCGAGGCGGAAGTCGCGTGCGAGCCGCGCCAGCACCAGGGTCGCCTCGGCCAGCGCCAGCTGCGCCCCGATGCAGATCCGGGGGCCGGCGCCGAACGGCAGGTAGAGGAAGCGGTCCGGCTCCGGCCGGTCGAGGAAGCGGCCGGGATCGAAGGCCGCCGGCCGGTCCCACCAGCGCGGGTTGCGGTGCAGGATCCAGGTCGGGACCATCACGATGCTGCCCGCCGGGACCGTGACGCCCTCGACCGTGCTCGCCCGCGCCGCGCGCCGCGCGATGACGTAGACCGGGGGATAGAGCCGCAGCGCCTCCTGCGCCACGGCCCGGGCGAGGCGAAGGTGCGGCAGGGCGTCGGCGGCGCCCGCCTCCGTGAGGTCGAGGCCCCGCGCCTCCGCGGCGAGCGCGTCCTGCACGGCAGGCGCGCGGGCGAGCAGCGTGCAGGCCCAGAACAGCGTCGAGGCGGTGGTCTCGTGGCCGGCGACGATCAGGGTGCCGATCTCGTCGGCGAGCAGCCCGCCGGGAGCATCGCCATGGGCCGCGTCGAGGAGGTCGAACAGGTCCCGCGGCCCGTCGCGGCGCATCCCGTCCCCCTGCCCTTGCTCTTGCCTTTGCCCTTGCGCGCGCCGCGCCGCCAGCACCGCCCGCACGGTCCTGAGCCAGCGGCGGCGAAACAGCGCCCGGCGCGGGCTCGACGGGGTCGGCCAGGCCGGCGGCAGCAGGAAGTCGGCGACGGTCGGCCGGCCGAGCCGGCCGAGATAGCCCGAGATCAGGTCCCGGATCTCCGCCCCGAGGGGACCGGTCTCGAGGGAGAACATCGAGGTCGTCGCGATGTCGAGGGCGACGTGCTGCATCTCGCCCCGCAGGTCCACGGGAGCGCCGAGGCCCGCCTCCAGCCGGCGGCAGGATTCCTCCGCGCTGCGGGCGACGAAGCGCAGCATCAGAGGCAGGGTGCGGGGCGTGAAGGCGGGGGCCAGCACCCGGCGCTGGTGGCGCCAGGCCTCGCCGTCGGCGAGCACCAGGCCGCGCCCGGCGATCGGCCCCAGCACCCGCCGGCCGGCGGGCAGGCGCTCGAAGTCGTCGGCGGCGGTGAGCAGGACGTGGCGGGCGCCGGCCGGCGTCGAGAGCAGCACCATCCGGCCGCCGGGTAGCGGGATCGTCACCACCGGCGCGTCGAGGCAGGCGCGGGGAAACGCCTCCAGGGTGTTGCGCCGGAACGCGCCGAGGAGCCCGAGCCAGCCGACCCGCTCGGCGAGGTCCGGCACCGGCGGCGCGTAGGCCTCTGCGGCGAACGTCAGGGTCACGGGCGGGCGTCTCCGGCGGCGTCTCCCCGAAGGCTTACGCGACCGGCCCCGCTCCCGCCAATCCTTCCGCCAACCCGAGATGGCGGGCAATCCGCTGCCCGATCGCCGCGAAGCCCATCCGGCCGAGGGGGCCGGGCGTCACGTCGGGCCCGAACAGCAGCACCGGCACCTGCTCGCGGGTGTGGTCGGTGCCGGTCCAGGTCGGGTCGTTGCCGTGGTCGGCGGTGACGAGGCAGAGGTCGCCGGGCCTCAAGGCCGCCTGGATCTCCGGGATCCTGGCATCGAACCGCTCGAGCGCGGCGGCGTAGCCCGGCACGTCGCGGCGATGGCCGTACTCGGTGTCGAACTCGACGAGGTTGGCGAAGACGAACCCGCCGTCGGGCAGGCCGGCGAGCGCGTCGAGGGCGGCGGTCAGGCAGGCGTCGTTGCCGCCGGGCTTGACCTCGCGGCCGGTCGCCCGGTGGGCGAAGATGTCGCCGATCTTGCCGACGCTCACCACCGTCCGGCCGGCGGCTTCGAGGCGGTCGAGCAGCGTGTCGGCGGGCGGCGGCACGGCGTAGTCGCGCCGGTTGGCGGTGCGGGTGAAGCCCGAGGCTTCGTCGCCGACGAAGGGCCGGGCGATGACCCGGCCGATCCGGTAGGGGTCGCACAGGCGCCGGGCGATGGTGCACAGGGCATGGAGCCGGTCGAGCCCGAACGCCTCCTCGTGGGCGGCGATCTGAAAAACGCTGTCGACCGAGGTGTAGCAGATCGGCTTGCCCGTCCGGACGTGCTCGGCCCCCAGCTCGTCGATGATCGCCGTGCCGGAGGCGTGGCAATCCCCGAGGATGCCCGGGAGCCCCGCCTCCGCGATCAGCGCCTGGACGAGGTCCGGCGGGAAGGACGGCCGCGTCGCCGGGAAGTGGCCCCAGGAAAAATCCACCGGCACCCCGGCGATCTCCCAGTGGCCCGACACCGTGTCCTTGCCCTCGGCACTCTCGACCGCGTGGCCGTGGGCGCCCGCGATGGGGCCGGCCGGCGCGAGGCCCGGCGGCATCCGGCCGCTCGCGCCTTGCGCCGCGAGACCGAGGCCGAGGCCGGCGAAGTGAGGCAGGCGCAGGGGGCCGGCGCGCAAGGACGCCCGGTCGCCCCGGCCCGCCGCGCAGGCCTCGGCGATATGGCCGAGCGTGTCGGCGCCCGCGTCGCCGAAGGCGGCGGCGTCCGGCGCGCCGCCGATGCCGACGGAATCGAGCACGATGAGAAGGGCGCGGGTCATTCGCTCACCGCCCCGGCGGGGGCCGCCGCGAGGTCGAAGGCGGCGGCGAACAGGGCCCGGGTGTAGGCGGTGCGGGGTGCGGAAAAGATCTCGTCCGCCGCGCCCTCCTCCACCACCTGGCCGCCCTGCATCACCATCACGCGGTTGGCGAGCGCGCGGACCACCCTGAGGTCGTGGCTGATGAACAGGTAGCCGAGGCCGCGCCGGGCCTGGAGCTCGCGCAGCAATTCGACGATCTGGGCCTGGACCGACATGTCGAGCGCCGAGGTCGGCTCGTCGAGGACGACGAAGCGCGGATCGAGCGCCATGGCGCGGGCGATGGCGATGCGCTGGCGCTGGCCGCCGGAGAATTCGTGCGGGTAGCGGTCCATCGCGGCGGGATCGAGCCCGACATCGGCGAGCGCGCGGGCGACGATCTCCCGGCGCTCGGCGTCGGTGCGGCCCTTGCCCTGGACCTCGAGCCCCTCGGCGACGATCTCGGCCACCGACATCCGGGGCGAGAGCGAGCCGTAGGGGTCCTGGAACACCACCTGCATCTCGCGCCGCAGGGGCCGCATCGCGCCCGACGACAGCCCGTCGATGCGCCGGCCGAGATAGACCACGGGTCCCTGCGAGGCGATGAGGCGCAGGATGGCGAGGCCCAGCGTGGTCTTGCCGGAGCCCGATTCGCCCACAACCCCGACGGTCTCGCCCTCGCGCACGCTCACGCTCACCCCGTCCACCGCCTTGACGTGGCCGGTGGTGCGCCGGAGCAGGCCCGTCTTGATCGGGAAATGCACCCGGATCGGCCCGGCCTCGACCAGGATCGGCGCGCCGTCCGGCACCGGGTTGCCGCGGCCGCGCGGCTCGGCGGCGAGCAGGCGCCGGGTGTAGTCGTGCTGGGGATTGGCAAAAACCTCGGCGACCGGGCCGGTCTCGACGATGCGGCCCTGCAGCATCACGCAGACCCGGTCGGCGACGCGGCGCACGATGCCGAGGTCGTGGGTGATGAACAGCATCGCCATACCGAGCCGCGATTTCAGCTCGGCCAGCAGCGACAGGATCTGGGCCTGGACGGTGACGTCGAGCGCGGTCGTCGGCTCGTCGGCCACCAGCAGGTCGGGCTCGCAGGCGAGCGCCATGGCGATCATCACCCGCTGGCGCTGCCCGCCGGACAATTCGTGCGGATAGGCGCCGAGCCGGCGCTCGGCGTCGCGGATGCCGACGAGGGTCAGGAGCTCGAGCGTGCGGGCCCGGGCCGCCTCGCCGCCCATCCCCTTGTGCAGCCGCAGCACCTCGCCGACCTGCTCGGCGATGCGGTGCAGCGGGTTGAGCGAGGTCATCGGCTCCTGGAACACCATGGTGATGTCGGCGCCGCGGATCTCCCGCATCTCGGGCTCGCGGAGGGTCAGCAGGTCGCGGCCCTTGAACCGGATGCGCCCCTCCGGCACCGCGCCGTCGACGAGGCGCAGGATCGACAGCGCCGTCACCGACTTGCCGGAGCCCGACTCGCCGACGAGGGCCACGGTCTCCCCCGGGGCGATGGCGAAGGAGACGCGATCGACGGCGCGGGTCTCGCGCCCGCCCTGGCGGAAGGCGACGGAGAGGTCCTGGACGGAGAGGAGCGGGTCGGTCATCGGCTCGGAGATAGGGCGGCGGCGCGCCGGTGGACCGGTTTAGGGCATTCGCGGGCGGGCGGGAACCGGGGCGGTGGGGTCCAGAGCGAGGCGGGCGTGCGAGCCAGTCTCGCTCCCTTCCATCCCATCCGCTACCTCATCCTGAGGTGTCAGCTCATCTTCGATCGACCAACACCTCAGGATGAGGTCGAGAGTGGAGGGCGAGATCATGAGCGGAGAGAGCCGCTTTCTCACTCATCCACCCGCGGCGCCTGGCCGCTGTCGATCGGCAGGGGCTGGAAAGCTTTCAGCTCCTCGCCGCTCGGCAGGCTCCTGGTGTCCCAGCCGCCGCCGATCGCGCCGATCAGCGACACCGCGGTGGTGAAGCGGTTGAGCCGGACCTGGAGCGCCGTGACCTCGTTGTTGAGTTCCAGCGCCTGGGCGGTGACGACGGTGGTGTAGTTCTGGGTGCCGGCCCGGTACTCGTTGAGCGCGATCTCCACCGCCCGGCGCGAGGATTGCACCGCGAGGTCCTGCGCGCCCTGCTGGCGGGCGAGGATGCGCTGGCCGGCGAGCCCGTTCTCGACCTGCTGGAAGGCGGTGAGCACGGTCTGGCGGTAATTGGCGACCGCCGCGTCGTAGGCCGCCTCGACGGCCTGGAGGGCGGCCGTGCGGGCGCCGCCGTCGAACAGCACCTGGCTGCCGGAGGCCGCCACCGACCAGAACGAGTTCGCGGCGGCAAAGAAGTTGCGCGCCGGATCGCCCGTGATGCCGCCGCTCGCCGACAGGGTGACGGTGGGATAGAACGCCGCGACCGCCACCCCGATCTGGGCGCTCTGCGCCTGGACGGTCCGCTCGGCCAGCGCCACGTCGGGCCGGCGCTCCAGGAGGTCGGAGGGCAGCTTGACCGGCACGGCCGGCGGGCTCGACGGCAGGGTGCCGCGGGCGAGCGACACCTCGGAGGGCGGCCGGCCGATCAGCGTCGCGATGGCGTGCTCCAGGTTCGCCCGCTGCAGCCCGACCGCGATGGCGTTGGCCTGGGTGGTCTGGAGCTGGGTCTGGGCCGTGATGACGTCGGAGCGGGCGGCGACGCCGGCCGCGTACTGGTTCTGCGCGATGTCGAGCGAGCGCTGGTAGGCCTGGGCGGTGCGCTCCAGCAGCCGCTGCAGCGCCTCCTGGTAGCGCAGCTGGTAATAGGCGGTGGCGAGCTGGGTCTGGAGCGCCAGGCGCACCGAGGCGATGTCGGCGGCGCTCGCCTGGGCGGCGGCGACGTCGCTCTCGATCGTGCGGCGGATGCGGCCGAACAGGTCGAGCTCCCAGGTCGCCGAGCCCTGCAGCGTCAGGACCGTGCGCTCGACCCCGCCGGTGCTGGTGCGGCCGATCGAGGGGGCGCCGAGCGCCGTCGGAAACAGCTGGGCGCGGGCCTCCTGCACCAGGGCGCGGGCCTGCCGGTAGGCGGCGACCTGGCCGCGCAGGGTCTGGTTGTCGACGTCGACCAGGCGGATCAGCCGGTCGAGGGTGGGATCGCGGAACACCCGCCACCAGTCGCCGCGATCGACCTCGTCCCGGGGCCGGATCGGCCGCCAGTTGCGCGGCGGCATCGGCCGCGCGCCGCCCTCCTTGAAGGCGGGCGGGGTCTCGACGGTGGGGCGCGAATAATCGGGGCCGACGAGGCAGCCGGCCAGCGCCAGGGGGAGGACGATCGCCGCCGCGAGATGCGAGGCGCCGCCCATGACCCTCCCCCCTCTGCGGGGGAGGGTGACCCCTGCGTCGGCAGGGGCCGGGAGAGGGGACGCCGCTTCCGAAGTGGTCGCGCGCGTCGTGAAGGTCGCGACCTCTCCGGAAGCGGGGTTCCCCTCTCCCGCCCGGCTCCGCCGGGCACCCTCCCCCGCGGAGGGGGGAGGGTTCGGCGCTGCGGCATCGGTCTGGGCAATGAAATCGGTGGAGAAGGTCATTCGGCCGGCAGCGCCCGCGTGGCGGAGCCCCGGCGGCGGCGGACCCAGAGCCGGAACCGGTCGAGGTACAGGTAGACGACGGGGGTGGTGTAGAGGGTCAGGATCTGGCTCACGATCAGGCCGCCCACGATGGCGATGCCGAGGGGACGGCGCAGCTCGGAGCCCTCGCCGCCGTCGAAGATCAGCGGCAGCGCGCCGAGCAATGCGGCCAGGGTTGTCATCATGATCGGGCGGAAGCGCAAGAGGCAGGCCTCGCGGATCGACTCCCGCGGGCTCAGCGAGCGCGTGCGCTCGGCGTCGAGCGCGAAGTCGATCATCATGATCGCGTTCTTCTTCACGATGCCGATGAGCAGGATCACGGCGATGAGCGCGATGACGCCGAACTCCTCGCCGGCCAGCATCAGGGCCAGGATCGCCCCGATGCCGGCCGACGGCAGGGTGGAGAGGATGGTGAGCGGATGCACCCAGCTCTCGTACAGGATGCCGAGCACGGCGTAGACCGCGAGCAGGGCCGCCAGGATCAGCAGCGGCTGGCGCGAGGACGAGGACTGAAAGCTCTTCGCCGCGCCCGCGAATTCGCCGTGGATGGTGGCGGGCAGGCGCAGGTCGCGCATGTGGGCGTCGATCGCCGCGGTGGCGTCGCTCAGGCTCTTGCCCGGCGCCAGGTTGAACGACAGCGTGGTGGCGACGAACAGGCCCTGGTGGCTGACCTGGACCGGGGTGGAACCGGTCTCGAAGCCGGCAAACGCCGAGAGCGGCACCATCGTCTCCTTGGAACTGCTGACCGCGGCGCTCGACGAGGCGCTGGAGCGGCCGGCCGCCGCGATGGAGTTGGTGGCGGCGTTGCGGGCCGAGTCGGTCGCGACCGCGGCGGCCGCGCTGCCCGCATCGGTGGGCGCGGTCGCGGCGCTCGCCACCGTGCCGGCGACCGCGTTGGTGGTGGCCGAGCCGCGGGCCCGCGCGCCCGAGGTCGAGACGTAGATCAGCTTCAGCGTCTCGGGGTTGTCGAGGTAGCGCGGCGCGATCTCCATCACGACGTGGTACTGGTTCAGCGGGTTGTAGATCGTCGAGACCTGGCGCTGGCCGAAGGCGTCGTAGAGGGTGTTGTCGATCTGGTCCGGGGTCAGGCCGTACCGGAAGGCGGTCGGCCGGTCGATGACGAGGCGCGTCTCCAGGCCGCCCTGCTGCTGGTCCGAGGTCACGTCGGTGAAGGTCGGGTCCTTCTGCAGCGCCTCCAGCAGCTTCGGGGTCCAGGTATAGAGCTCCTCGCTGGTGTCGCCTTGCAGCGTGTACTGGTACTGCGAGAAGCTCTGGCGCCCGCCGACGGAGAAATCCTGGCGCGGAAACAGGTAGAGCCGGGCGCCTGGAATCGCGGCGAGCTTCGGCCGCAGGCGGGTCATCACGTCGCTGATCGGGTCGCGCTGGCCGAGGGGCTTCAGGCCGACGAACACGTTGGCCGAGTTGGTGCCGCGCCCGCCGGTGAAGCCGACCACGCTCTCCACCGCCGGATCGGCCTGGACGATCGCGGTGGCGCGCCGGAGCTTGGCGCTCATCGCCTGGAACGAGATGCGCTGGTCGGCCTGGATGCCGCCGATCATCTGGCCGGTATCCTGCTGGGGAAAGAACCCCTTCGGCACGATCACGTAGAGGTAGACGTTGAGCACGACCGCCCCGAGCAGCACCAGCATCACGACGACGCCGTGGCGGAGCGCCCAGTCGAGGGTGACGCGGTAGCCCGACAGGAGCCCGTTGAACGCGCCCTCCAGCACCCGCGCCACCGGGCCCGGCCGGGCGCCGTGCACCTCGGCTTTGAGGAAGCGCGCGCACATCATCGGCGTGGTGGTGAGCGAGACGACCAGCGAGATCAGGATCGCCAGCGACAGGACGACGGCGAATTCCTGGAAGAACCGCCCGATGATGCCCCCGGCGAGCAGGATCGGCAGGAAGACCGCGATCAGCGACAGGCTCATCGACAGGACGGTGAACCCGACCTCGCGGGCGCCGAGCAGGGCCGCCTCGATCCGCGAGCGCCCGTCCTCGATGTGGCGCTGGATGTTCTCCAGGACCACGATCGCGTCGTCGACGACGAAGCCGGCCGCGATGATGAGCGCCATCAGCGAGATGTTGTCGAGGCTGTAGTCGCACAGCCACATGGCCGCGAAGGTCCCGACGAGCGAGATCGGCACCGCGACCGCCGGGATCAGCGTGGCCCGCGCCGAGCGCAGGAAGCCGAACACCACCAGGATGACGAGGCCGACCGAGATCAGCAGCGTGCGCTCGGCCTCCGCGAGCGAGGCCCGGATGGTCAGCGAGCGGTCGCCGGTGACGATCAGCTCGGTGTCGCCCGGCAGCGCCGCCTTGAGCTGCGGCAGGGCCGCCTTCAACCGGTCGATCGTCTCGACGACGTTGCCGCCGGGCTGCTTGTAGACGATCAGCAGCACGCCGCGCTGGCCGTTGACGAGGCCGAGGTTGCGCCGGTCCTCGACGCCGTCGACCACCTGGCCGACGTCGCGCAGCCGCACGCCCGCGCCGTTGCGGTAGGCCACGACGATGTCCTGGTAGTCGGAGGCCTTGCGGCCCTGGTCGTTGGCGTAGAGCTGGTAGCGCCGCTCGCCGGCCTCGATCGCGCCCTTCGGCGAATTGGCGTTGGCGCTGGCGAGGGCGGCGCGGATGCCCTCGAGCCCGATGCCGTAGTGGAACAGGGCGTTGGGATCGAGCTCGACCCGCACCGCCGGCAGCGACGAGCCGCCGATGTCGACGTTGCCGATGCCCTCGAGCTGCGACAGCTTCTGGGCCAGCACCGTCGCGGCCGAATCGTAGAGCGCGCCGGGGCTCAGCGTCTTCGAGGTCAGGCCGAGGATCAGGATCGGCGCATCGGCCGGGTTGAACTTGCGGTAGGTCGGGTTGGTGCGCAGCGCGGTGGGCAGGTCGGCCCGCGCGGCGTTGATCGCCGCCTGCACGTCGCGGGCGGCGCCGTTGATGTCCCGGTCGAGCCCGAATTGCAGCACGATCCGGGTCTGCCCGACGGAACTCGTCGAGGTCATCTGGTCGACGTCGGCGATCTGGCCGAGCCGCCGTTCGAGCGGCGCGGCCACGGTGGTCGCCATGGTGTCGGGGCTGGCGCCGGGCATCGAGGCCTGGACCAGGATGGTCGGGAAGTCGATCTGCGGCAGCGGCGCCACCGGCAGCCGCACGAAGGCGAACAGGCCGGCCAGCAGCACGCCGAGGGTGAGGAGCGTGGTGGCGACCGGGCGCAGGATGAAGGGGGCGGAGAGGTTCACCCGGTTCTCCCACGCGCGCCGCCCTCAACCCTCCCCCCTCTGCGGGGGAGGGTGGCGAACGGAGTGAGCCGGGAGAGGGGAACCACGCGTCCGGAGATGGCGGAACCGTTATGAAGGGCGCCACCTGAAGCAGCGTCGCGCTGCCCCTCTCCCGCCCGGCTCCGCCGGGCACCCTCCCCCGCAGAGGGGGGAGGGTTCAGAAGCGCGACCCTCACGGCACCGCCTCCCCGGGCGCAAGCCCGCTGCTTCGCCGTCCCGAGAGGCGCCGGCCGAGCCGGTCGAAGGCGAGGTAGATCACCGGCGTGGTGTAGAGCGTCAGGATCTGGCTCACGATCAGCCCGCCGGCGATCGACAGGCCGAGCGGCTGGCGCAGCTCCGAGCCGGTGCCGGTGCCCAGGATCAGCGGGATCGCGGCGAAGAGCGCCGCGAAGGTCGTCATCAGGATCGGGCGGAAGCGCAGGATGCAGGCCTCGTAGATCGCGTCCCGCGGGGTCATGCCCTCCTCGCGCTCGGCCTGGAGCGCGAAGTCGATCATCATGATGGCGTTCTTCTTCACGATGCCGATCAGCAGCACGATGCCGATGATGCCGATGATGTCGAGGTCGTGCCCGAACAGCATCAGGCCGGCCAGCGCCCCGATGCCGGCGGACGGAAGGGTCGACAGGATCGTGATCGGGTGGACGAAGCTCTCGTAGAGCACGCCGAGCACGATGTAGACGGTCACGATGGCGGCGAGAACCAGGAAGAGGGTGTTGTCGAGCGAGGCCTGGAAGGCCAGCGCCGAGCCCTGGAAGATCAGCCGGAAGCTGTCGGGCATGCGGAGCTCGGCTTCCGCCGCCTTGATCGCCGCGACCGCCGGCCCGAGCGAGGCGCCCGGCGCGAGGTTGAACGAGATCGTGGTCGCCGGGAACTGGCCGAGATGGCTGATGAGGAGCGGCGCGCGGCGCTCGCTCACCTGGGCGATGGCGGTGAGCGGCACCTGGCCGTTCGAGGCCGTGGAGGACGGCAGGTAGATCCGCTGCAACGAGTCGAGCGTCCGGTGCAGCGCCGGATCGGCCTCCAGGATCACCCGGTACTGGTTCGACTGGGTGAAGATCGTCGAGATGATGCGCTGGCCGAAGGCGTCGTAGAGGGCGTTGTCGACGGAGGCCGGGGTGATGCCGTAGCGCCCCGCCGTCGCCCGGTCGATGGTGATGTAGGCCGCCAACCCGCTCGCCTGCCGGTCGCTCGCCACGTCGGCGAGGTCGGGGATGGCCTTGAGGCGCTCGACCAGGCGCGGGACCCAGGTGTCGAAGGCGGCCGGGTCCGGGTTCTCCAGGATGAACTGGTATTGGGTCGCGCTCACCGCCGTGTCGATGGTGAGGTCCTGGACCGGCTGCATGAACAGGGCGATGCCCGGCACGTCGGCGACCCGGGCATTGATCCGCCGGATGATCGCGCCGGCATTCTCCACCCGCTCCTCGCGGGGGCGCAGGTTGATGAGGAAGCGGCCGGAATTGAGCGTCACGTTCTGGCCGTCGACGCCGATGAACGACGACAGGCTGACCACGTCCGGATCCTTCAGGATTTCTTCCGCCAGCCGCTTCTGGCGCTCGGCCATGGCGCCGTAGGAGACGGTCTGGTCGGCCTGGGTGATGCCCTGGATCAGCCCGGTATCCTGGACCGGGAAGAAGCCCTTGGGGATCACGACGTAGAGATAGACCGTGAGCACCAGGGTGCCGACCGCGACCAGCAGCGTCAGCCACTGGTGGGCGAGGACGCCCCGTAAGGTCCGGCCGTAGAAGGCGATGCCGCCCTCCATCAGCCGGCGCCCGGCGTTGGACAGGCGCCCGGCGGCGCGGGCCTGCGGGGCCTCGTGGCGCAGGAGCCGCGCGCACAGCATCGGCACCAGCGTCAGCGAGACGACGCCGGAGATCACGATGGTGGCGGCGAGCGTGATGGCGAATTCGTGGAACAGGCGCCCCACCACTTCGCCCATGAACAGCAGCGGGATCAGGACGGCCAGCAGCGAGACGGTGAGCGAGATGATGGTGAAGCCGATCTCGCGCGAGCCCTTGAGGGCCGCCTCCATCGGGCTGTCGCCCTCCTCGACGTGGCGGGCGATGTTCTCGATGACGACGATCGCGTCGTCGACGACGAAGCCGGTCGCGATGGTGAGCGCCATCAGGGACAGGTTGTCGAGGGAGAAGCCCCACAGGTCCATCACCGAGAGCGCGCCGACGAGCGAGAGCGGCACCGACAGGCTCGGGATCAGGGTCGCGGGCAGCGAGCGCAGAAACAGGAAGATCACCAGCACCACGAGGGCGATGGCGAGGAGCAGCTCGAACTGCACGTCCTCGACCGAGGCGCGGATCGTCACCGTGCGGTCGGTGAGGGGGGTCACCTGGATCGCGGCCGGCAGGGTCGCCTGGAGCTGGGGCAGCAGCGCCTTGATCCGGTCGACCACCGCGATGACGTTGGCGCCGGGTTGGCGCTGGATGTTGAGGATCACCGCCGGGGTGGTGTCCATCCAGGCGCCGAGCTGGGTGTTCTCGGCCCCCTCCACCACCTCGGCCACCGCCGAGAGCCGCACCGGCGCGCCGTTGCGGTAGGCGATCACCGCGTCGCGGTAGGCGTTCGGGTCGCGGATCTGGTCGTTGGCATTGATGGTGAAGGACTGGGTCGGCCCGTCGATCGAGCCCTTCGGGGTGTTGACGTTGAGGTTGTTGATGGTGGTGCGCAGGTCGTCGATGTTGAGGCCGTAGGCGGCCAGCGCCGAGGCGTTGAACCGCACCCGCACGGCCGGCCGCTGCCCGCCCGCCATCGAGACGAGGCCGACGCCCGAGACCTGGCTGATCTTCTGGGCGAGCCGCGTCTCGGCGAGGTCGCGCACCTGCGTCAGCGCCAGGGTCCTGGAGGTGAGCGCGAGCGTCAGGATCGGCGCGTCGGCCGGGTTGACCTTGGCGTAGACGGGAGGGGCCGGCAGGTCGCCCGGCAGGAGGTTGCCGGCGGCATTGATGGCGGCCTGGACCTCCTGGGTGGCGATGTCGATGCCGAGATCGAGGTTGAACTGGAGCGTGATGACGGAGGCGCCGGCGGACGACTGCGACGTCATCTGGTTCAGGTTGGCGAGCTGGCCGAACTGCCGCTCCAGCGGCGCCGTCACCGCCGAGGTCATCACCTCGGGGCTCGCTCCCGGATAGAAGGTCTGGACCTGGATCGTCGGGTAATCGACCGACGGCAGCGCCGAGAGCGGCAGGTTGAAGTAGGAGATCATGCCGACGAGCAGGATCGCCAGCATCAGCAGCGTGGTCGCGACCGGGCGCAGGATGAACAGGCGGGAGGGGTTCATTTGAACATCCCCTCAAAGGGCGCGCCGCTACGAACCCTCCCCCCTCTGCGGAGGAGGGTGGCCTGCGGAGCAGGCCGGGAGAGGGGCAGCGCGACGCCAGACCAGAGGGAGCCCGTCAGAACGGTTCCGTTAGATCCGGAAGCGTGGTTCCCCTCTCCCGCCCCACTTCGTGGGGCACCCTCCCCCATCCCAAGTCGGGCTTGCCCGACTTGGGCACAGGGATGCGGAACTCGGGCAAGCCCGAGTTCCGTCGGGGGAGGGTTCATAGCGGCGTGCCACGTCATCACGGGTTCTGGCTCTGCTGCCGGCGGCGATGGGGACGCTCGCCCTCGGGACGCTGTCCTTCCTGCCGCTGGCTCTCCGGACGCGGTTGCGTTGCGCCCTCCCCCTCCGCCGGCGTGGCCGGTTTCGCGGCCTCCGCCTCCGACCCGGCCGCCTTCTCGGGCCGCCCGCCGGTCACCCTCACCTGCGCCCCGTCCTTCAGCCGGTCCGTCCCATCCACCACCACCCGGTCGCCGACCGCGAGCCCCTTGGTCACCACGGTCCGCACGCCGTCGCTCTCGCCGATCTCGATCGGGCGCACCGCGGCCTTGTCCTCAGCCGTGAGGAGATAGACGTAGGTCCCGGGCGTGCCCCGCAGCACGGCGGCGGCCGGCACGAGCGCGGCGTCGCGCACGGTGTCGACGTCGAGCCGGGCGTTGACGAACTGGTTGGGAAACAGCCGGTCGTCCTTGTTGGGAAACAGCGCCCGCAGCTTCACCGTGCCGGTGGTGACGTCGATCTGGTTGTCCACCGTGTCGAGGTTGCCCTTCGCGATCTCCGTCGTGTCCGAGCGGTCGAAGACCCGCACCGGCAGGGTGGCGCCGGCGCGCAGCCGGTCCATCACCCGCGACAGCACGGTCTCGGGCAGGGTGAACAGCACCGAGATCGGGTGGAGCTGGGTCACCACGACGATGCCGGTCGAGGCGGCGGTGACGTAGTTGCCCTGGTCGATCTGGCGCAGGCCCACCCGGCCCTCGACCGGCGCGGTGATGCGGCCGTACTGGATGTTGAGCTTCTGCTGGTCGATCTGGGCCTGGTCGGAGGCGACCACGCCCTCGTACTGCTTGACCGTGGCGGCCTGCGTGTCGACGTTCTGCCTCGAGATCGAATCCTGCCGGTTCAGGGTCTGGTAGCGGGTCAGATCCAGGCGGGCATTCTGCAACAAGGCCTGGTCGCGCAGGAGCTGGCCCTGGTACTGGGCGAGAAGCGCCTCGTAGGGCCGCACGTCGATCTGGGCCAGGAAGTCGCCGGCCTTGACGGTCTGGCCCTCGCGAAAGCCGATCTGGGTCAGGTAGCCGCTCACCTGCGAGCGGATCGTCACGGTGGCGAGCGGCGTCACGGTGCCGAGCCCCGAGAGCACCACCGGCATGTCGCCCTTCTGGACGGTGGCGATGCCGACCGCCTGCGGCCCCTCCCCGCCCGCGCCGCGGCGCCCGCCGCGCCGGCCGGTGCCGGCCTGCTGCGTCTCGGCCTTCCGGAAGCCGTCGGGAAAATAGGTGCGCCAGGCCCAGTAGCCGCCGCCGGAGAGCGCCAGGAGCACCAGGAGCCAAGCCAGCCCGCGGCCGCGCCGGCGGGGGGGCGATGCGACCGCGTCGTCGGTCCGGATGGGAGACAATTCGTTCATCGACCTGGATAACCCGGACTCACGCCAAGATGGACCTTCGAAACCAAGACGGACCTTCGAAACACTGTCGGAGAGCGCGGCCCCCCGGCTCGCGCCCTTCATGTCGTACGGGCAGTCCGGATGGCGCCTGCGGCACGTCGCCTCCGCGGGCGCCGCCCGCCGACGGTCCCGCGCCCGCTCCCCGCCTAGTCCGCACGGCAATGCGTCGCCAGTACGACGACGATGTTGCGTCACGATTGCTGAACGCCAGCCGAGCGCTGCCCCGGCGCGACCGCCCTCGAAGGGCCACGATCCCCTCGCTAAACCCCCGCTCGCGGGGCGCGGCACGGCGCCGCCCCGGCCTGCCTACGGTTACCAGCATGCACTTCCTGCACGACCTGCCGATCGCCGACCTGATCTCGCAATACGGGTACTGGGCGATCTTTTTCGTCATCACCCTGGAGAGCGCCGGCGTGCCGATGCCGGGCGAGACCGCCCTGATCTCGGCGGCCGTCTACGCCGGGTCCACCGGCCGGCTGAACATCGGCCTCGTGGTGCTGGCGGCGTCCCTCGCGGCGATCATCGGCGACAATCTCGGCTATTGGGTCGGCCGGCGCTGGGGTATGCCGCTGCTGCTCCGGCACGGGTCCAAGATCGCCCTCGACCACCGCCGGCTCAAGCTCGGCCAGTACCTCTTCCGGCGTCACGGCGGCAAGATCGTGTTCTTCGGCCGTTTCACCGCGATGCTGCGCGCCTACGCGGCCCTGCTCGCCGGAGTGAACCAGTTCGACGCCCGCCGCTTCTTCCTGTTCAACGCCGCCGGCGGCATCGCCTGGGCCTCGCTGATGGGCTTCGGCGCCTACTGGGGCGGCCGCTCGATCGAGCACATCGCCGGTCCGGTCGGGCTCGGGCTCCTCGCCTTCGTGGTGTTCGGCGGCATCGCCCTGTGGCTGTTCGTGCGCCGCCACGAGGAGCGGCTGACCCTCGAGGCCGAGCGGGCGATCCCCGGCCCCCTCGTCTGACCCCGCACGTTGCCGCCCGACCGACCGGGTGGCATGAGGGGCGCCATCCCGTTTCCACCAGCCCCGCGCCCGCGCGGGGCGGCCGCCCGCGGCCCGAACCCGGCACGATGACACAGGCAACCCACCCCTTCGGCACCTACGCGCCCGCCGGGCTCGTGCGCTGGATCCTCTCGCGCACCGAGCGCCTGCCCGACGACAACTGGGGCGCCCGGCGCCTCGCCCTGCTCATGCGCCGCACCGCCATCCGGCTCCTGCGCGGCCGGCCCCTCGACGTCGAGCGCTACGGCGCGCGGATGCGCCTGCACCCCTACAACAACAACTGCGAGAAGAAGGTGCTCTTCACCCCGCAGTTCTTCGATCCGCTTGAGCGCCGGCTCCTGGCCGGCCGGATCGGGCCGGACTGCGTCTTCCTCGACATCGGGGCGAATGTCGGCGCCTACGCGCTGTTCGTGGCGGCGCTCGCCGGGCCCGGGGCGCGGATCCTGGCGGTGGAGCCCCAGCCCGACATCTTCGACAAGCTCGCCTTCAACATCGCCCAGAACCCGTTCGGCTCGATCAAGGCGGTGGCCTGCGCGGTGGCCGACAAGGCCGGCGACATGACCCTGTTCGTCGATCCCCGCAACCGCGGCGAGTCGAGCCTGAAGGTGGTCGGCACCAACGAGGGCGCGTCGATTCGGGTGCCGGCGGTGCCGCTCCTCGACCTCGTGCGCGGCGAGGGCCTGACCCGCATCGACGCGGTCAAGCTCGACGTCGAGGGCGCCGAGGACCTGATCCTCGAGCCGTTCCTGCGCCAGGCGCCCCCGTCCCTGCTGCCGCGCCTCCTCGTCATCGAGGACGGCACCGATCTGTGGCAGACCGACCTGTCGGCGCTCCTCACGCAGCACGGCTACCGCCGCATCGCCCAGACCCGCCTGAACCTGATCTTCGAGCGGGAGGGGTAGCGCGCCGGCCCTTGCGGCCCCCTCGCCCCTTCCCGATCTCAAGGGGGCCGATGGCCCGTCCCGCTCCCCCGCCCTCCCGCTCCCCCGACGCCCTCGCCGGGTCGATCGAGCGCGTCACCTTCCACAACGCCGAGAGCGGGTTCTGCGTCCTGAAGGTCAAGGCGCGGGGGCGGCGCGACCTCGTGGCGGTGATCGGGCACGCGCCCGCGGTGGCGGCGGGCGAGTGGGTGACCGCGACCGGCGCCTGGGTCAGCGACCGCGAGCACGGCCTGCAGTTCCGCGCCGACACGCTCGCGGCGGCCCCGCCCACCGGCGTCGAAGGCATCGGCCGCTACCTCGCCTCGGGCCAGATGCGCGGCATCGGCCCGGAGATGGCCAAGCGCATCGTCGCGGCCTTCGGGGCCGAGACCTTCGCGGTGATCGAGGAGGCACCCCAGCGCCTGACCGAGGTCGCCGGCATCGGCCCGACGCGCGCCGCGCGGATCACGGCCGCCTTTGCCGAGCACAAGGCGGTGCGGGAGATCATGGTGTTTCTCCACGCCCACGGCGTCGGCACCGCCCGGGCGGTCAGGATCTACAGGACCTACGGCAGCGAGTCGGTCGCGGTCATGACCGAGGACCCGTACCGGCTCGCCCGCGACGTGCGCGGCATCGGCTTTCGCACCGCCGACGCCATCGCGGGCAGGCTCGGCCTCCTGCCGACGGCGCCCGAGCGCCTGCGCGCCGGCCTCGCCTACGCGCTCCAGGCGGCGATGGACGACGGCCACTGCGCCCTGCCGGTGCCCGACCTCGTCGCCCGCGCCGCAGAATTGCTGGCGGTCGACGCGAGCCTGTTGCGCACCGCCCTCGTCGAGGAGATCGGCGGCGAGTCGGTGGTGATGGACACGATTGCCGGCGTGCCGCACCTGTTCCTGCGCGGCCTGCACGCGGCCGAATCCGCGATCGCCGAGCGGCTGATCGCCCTCGACGACGCGCCCCTGCCCTGGGACGAGATCGATGCGGGGGCCGCCCTCGCGACGGTGGAGGCCGAGACCGGCCGGCCGCTCTCGCCCTCGCAACGGGCGGCGGCCGCGACGCTGCTCGCCGCCAAGGTCGCGGTGATGACCGGCGGCCCCGGCGTCGGCAAGACCAGCACGCTCGACGCGCTCCTGCGCATGCTCGACGCGGCGGGGGCCGGGGTGCTGCTCGCCGCCCCCACCGGCCGGGCGGCCAAGCGCATGACCGAGCAGACCGGGCGCGAGGCGAAGACCATCCACCGCCTGCTCGAGATCGATCCGCATCACGGCGGCTTCCAGAGGAACGAGCATTCCCCCCTCGCCTGCGACCTCCTGGTGCTGGACGAGGCGTCGATGATCGACGTGCCGCTGATGAACGCGCTGACCCGGGCCCTGCCGCGCCACGCCGCGCTCTGGCTCGTCGGCGACGTCGACCAGCTGCCCTCGGTCGGGCCGGGCCGGGTGCTCGCCGACGTGATCGATTCGGGCCGGGTCGCGGTGGCGCGCCTGACCGAGGTCTTCCGCCAGGCCGCCGAGAGCCGAATCGTCACGGGCGCCCACCGGATCAATGCCGGGCAGATGCCGGAGGGCGCCGATACACCCGACGGCGACTTCTTCGTCGTCAAGATCGACGATCCCGAGGCCGGGGCCGAGACGCTCGTCGAGATCGTCACCCGCCGCATCCCGCGCCGCTTCGGCCTCGATCCGGTCAAGGACGTGCAGGTGCTCTGCCCGATGACCCGCGGGGCGCTCGGGAGCCGCCACCTCAACCAGGCGCTCCAGCGGGTGCTGAACCCCGACCCCCCGGTCTCGGTCGAGCGCTTCGGCTGGGTCTTCGCCCCCGGCGACCGGGTGATGGTGGGCCAGAACGACTACGACCGCGAGGTCTTAAACGGCGATCTCGGGGTGGTGCTGCGGGTCGATCTCGAGGAGGAAATCCTGGTCGCGGGCTTCGAGGAGCGCGATGCGGCGTCGCGCGCCGTGGTTCTGCGCGAGGTGGCCTGGCCGTTCGGCGAGCTCGACGCCCTGAGCCCCGCCTACGCCGTCACGATCCACAAATCGCAGGGCTCGGAATACCCCGCCGTGGTGATCCCGGTGGCGATGCAGCACTACACGATGCTCGCCCGCAACCTGCTCTATACGGGCGTGACCCGGGGCAAGCGGCTGGTGGTGCTGGTGGCGCAACCGAAGGCCGTGGCGGTCGCGGTGCGGGGCGGGGTGAAGCCGCGGTTCACCAAGCTGGCGGAGTGGCTGCGCAAGCCGGCGAAGAAGAGAAAGTAAGGGCCTGTCTGCGATGAGATCCGACGAGATTGACACCCTCCATGTCATCCCGGGGCTCGTCGAAGACGAGAACCCGGGATCCATAACCGCCGACGCGGTCGAATGAGGCGGTCAGCGTTCCGTTTCATCCTGCACCATCAGCGGTCATGGATCCCGGGTTCCGCTGTGCGGCCCCAGGATGACATCGAGGGTTTCAAGCCGGTCGGCCAACTCAGGGCCTGTTTTTCTGATCGACATAATTTATCCCACCAGCAACCTCATCCTGAGGTGTCAGTCGATCTGTGATCGACTGACCTCGAAGGAGGGCTCCAGAAGCCTCCGAGATCACTGGATCTCTCCTTCGAGGCTCAGCGATCTTCGATCGCCCGCACCTCAGGATGAGGTGGAGAGCAGGATAGAAAATCCCCTCGCGATTGTGTCATCGCAAGTCAAACGGGCTCTCAAACTCTCAATATCCCTTCTTCACCTCGGCGAGCGCCCGCGTCAGCCCGTCGGCCACCACCTGGCGCTCGGTCGGGGAGGCGTCGCGGGCGACGAGCACCCGCTGGCCGCGCGAGACGAAGGCGAGCGACATGAGGCCGTACTCGTCGTCCTCGACCTTGTGCAGCCGGGTCCAGAGCGGGTTGAAGCGCCACTCGGCCCGCTCGCCGCGATGGCTGACCCGGGCGACCAGCACCTCGATCTGGCTGATCACCACCTCCTCGAAGGAGCGGCCGCGGCGGGCGTTGAGGGTGAGTGCCAGCCAGAGCGCCGCGATGTCGAGGCCGAAGAAGCCGGTGACCGGCCACATCCCCATCTGCAGGAACGCGATCCCCGTCACCAAGGCGACGCCGCCGCAAAAAATCATCACGACCCGGAAGCCGAGGCGCGACAAGGAGCAATGCGGCCGGATGGTGGCGGAATAGACCGGGCGCTCGATCGCGTCCGGGTCGCGCCCGTAGGGGTGCCGCGTCCTTGCGTCGTCGGGTGCCTTGCCGCTCGCCATGTGCCCCATATAAGGCACCCATGACTCGCCGAAAGCAGGCCGCCCCCGACCAAATCACCGCACCCGCCGGGGCGAGGCGCGCCGCGTCGGCAGGCGCCAAAGCAGCTCCCGCCAAAGGAGCCCCCGCGCAGGGAGCCTCCACGAAGGCGGCGCTCGTCAAACCGCTCACCGCCCGCGCGTCCACGCCGGAGCCGGTCGACGCGGCGACGCTCAGGGAGATCTTCGCCCGCTTGAGCGCCGCCAACCCCGAGCCGCGCTCCGACCTCGAATACCTCAACCCCTACACGCTGCTCGTCGCGGTGGTGCTCTCGGCCCAGGCGACCGACAAGAGCGTGAACATCGCCACCGCGCCGCTCTTCGCCCGCGCCGACAACCCGGCGGCGATGCTGGCGCTCGGCGAGGAGACGGTGCGCCACCACATCCGCACGATCGGCCTGTTCAACACCAAGGCCAAGAACGTCATCGCGCTCTCGCGCATCCTGATCGAGGAGCATGGCGGCGCGGTGCCGCGGGAGCGCGCGCACCTGGAGGTGCTGCCCGGCGTCGGCAAGAAGACCGCCAGCGTGGTGCTCAACGTCGCCTTCGGCGAACCGACCATCGCGGTCGACACCCACATCTTCCGGGTCTCGAACCGGGTGCCGCTCGCGCCCGGCTCCACCACCGACAAGGTGCAGGCCGGGCTGGAGGCGATCGTGCCCGAGCCCTACCGCCTCAACGCCCACCACTGGCTGATCCTGCACGGGCGCTACGTCTGCAAGGCCCGAAAGCCCGAATGCTGGCGCTGCCCGATCGCCGACCTGTGCCGTTATCCGGACAAGACGCCCGGGCCGGGCTGACAGACCAGAGCACTTCACGATCGCGTTGCAATCGCGAGGCTCTCTAGATCATTGATCTCGAAGCATTTTCTGCGACGAGCCGGCATCCAGGTCGTCGGAAAATGCTTCAGGCTTCGGCTTTCCAGCGCCCGGGAATCTGGTATCCTGGCGGCATGACCCTGTCCCGTCCCCTCGCGCGGCTGCTGGCCGCGGTGATCGTGATGATCGCCGCGTGCGTCAGCGCGTCCGTGGTCGGGGCGTCGGCGGCGCAGGCCCATCAGGGCCATGCGCATCAGGGTCACGCCCACCACGACAGGACCGTGGACGCGCCTGCCCCGACGGCGCTGACGCTCGCCGAGGCGCGCGTCGCCGCGCAGGGGCCGCGCCTGACCGCCGCCGACCCGGACGCGACGCCGGTCGCCCGGCCCTGCAACGGGCTGTGCTGCCTGATGGGCGCGTCCTGCTGCGTGCCGGGCCTGCTGCCCGACGCCCTGGCGGCCTTCCCGGCCCCCACCCCGGCCCGCCGGCTCACGGCCGCCGCGGAGGCGGTGCCGCCGGGCATCGTGCCGGATTCCCCCGCACGTCCCCCTCGATCCTTCGCCTGACGCCCGCGTCCCGCGCCGGCACGCCGCCCCGACGGGTGGATGCTCCCGCGGGCGCCTCTCGCCGTCCGTTCGCGAAGGTTCATCCCCCCATGGTTCCGTTCCGGTTGCCGGCCGCGCCGCGCGCGCTGGCCGCGGCGCTCGCCCTGCTGGCGCTGCCGTTCCTCCCCACCGTCGCCCATGCCCACGAGGGCCACGACCACGGCGCCCCGCAGGCGCCGGTCTCGAAGACCATCGCGCCGCGCGGCGAGGCGGCGTCCGCCGCCTTCGAGCTGGTGGCGATCCCCCGGGGCGACGCCCTGGTGCTCTGGCTCGACCGCTTCGCGACGGGCGAGCCGATCACCGACGCCACCCTGGAGGTCGAGACGCCGGCCGGCCCCGCCACGGCCGAGGCCGCCGCGGACGGCAGCTACCGCCTTCCCGCGCCCTGGCTGGCGACGCGCGACCCGGGCCGGGCCCATCTCGACCTCGTCGTCACGGTGACGGCCGGCGCCGATGTCGACGTGCTGTCGCTGGCGGTGGCCCTGGCCCCGGCCGAGGGCGGCAATGCCGCCGCGTCGGCGCAGGCCGGGCACCCTGCACAAGCCGGGCACCCGGCGCATGCCGGGCACGACGACGAGGGCTGGGTCCAGGTGCTCGGGGAGCGCCTGACCGAAAAACTCGCCGCCCGCGATCCGGGCGCCGGCCTCTTCGCGGCCGGCGGCTTCGTGCTCGGGCTCGCCGCCATGGCGCTGATGCGGGCCGGGCGCCGGGCGCCGGTCCTCGCCGTGCTGGTGCTGGCCGCCACCCTGGTGCTCGGCGCCACCGCCTTCGCGCATGACGGGGACCATCCCGAGACCCGGACGGCGCTCGTCCCGCCGCCCACCGACCTCGCCCAGCGCCTCGCCGACGGCGCGGTGTTCGTGCCGAAACCCACCCAGCGCCTGCTCTCCCTGCGCACCCAGGTCGCGGCCGAGGGCGCGTTCCGCCGCACCATCGCCCTCCCCGGCCGGATCATCCCGGACCCGAATGCCAGCGGCGTGGTGCAGTCCTCGGTCGGCGGGCGTCTGGCGCCGCCGCCATCGGGCACCTTCCCGCGGCTCGGCACCAGGGTCCGCGCGGGCGAGGTGCTGGCGCTGGTCACCCCGCCGGTGCAGCGGGTCGATTTGTCGGACATGCGCCAGCGCCAGGGCGAGCTCGACCAGCAGATCGCCATCGTGCAGCGCCGGGTCGACCGCTACCTCAAGCTCAGCCCGAGCGGCGCGGTCGCGCAGGTCCAGCTCGACGAGGCGCAGGACGAACTGAAGGGCCTCAAGGACCGCCGCACCGCCCTCGACCGCATCCGCCAGGAGCCCGAGGTGCTGGTCGCTCCCGTGGCCGGCGTGATCGCCGAGGCCGCGGCGGTCGCCGGACAGATGGCCGCGCCCGGCCAGATGGTGTTCCAGATCGTCGATCCGCAGAGGCTCTGGGTCGAGGCGCTCAGCTTCGATGCCTTGACGCCCGCGGCGGATGCCACCGCGCGGATGGCCGACGGGCGGACCCTGCCGCTCGCCTACCAGGGCGCGGGGCTCGCCGACCGCAACCAGGCGATCCCCGTGCAATTCGCGATCCAAGGCGGCTCGCAGGGCCTGCGGGTCGGCCAGTTCGTCACCGTGCTGGCCGCCACCGACGCCGAGCGGCACGGCCTCGCCCTGCCGCGGGCGAGCGTGGTGCGCACCGCCAACGGCCAGGACGTGGTCTACGCCCACAGTGGGGCCGAGCGCTACGAGGCGAAGCCGGTGCGCGTCGCGCCCCTCGACGGCACCCGGGTCCTGGTCGAGGCCGGAATCGTGCCCGGCACCCGCGTGGTGGTCCAGGGCGCCGAGCTCCTGGACCAGGTCCGGTAAGGGGAACGCGGCAGATGTTCTCGTTCCTCGTCACGCAGTCCCTGCGCAACCGCCTGCTCGTCCTGGCGCTGGCCCTCGTGCTGGTGCTCTACGGCGCGTTCAGCCTCACGCGTCTCCCGGTCGACGTCTTCCCCGACCTCAACCGGCCGACCGTCACCATCATGGTCGAGGCCGAGGGCTACGCGCCCCCGGAGGTCGAGCAGATGGTGACCTATCCCGTAGAGACCCGCCTCAACGGCCTGCCCGGGGTGACGCGGGTGCGCTCGGTCTCCGGCGTCGGCCTCGCGGTGGTCTACGTCGAGTTCGCCTGGGGCACCGACATCTACCGCAACCGCCAGCAAGTCGCCGAGCGCCTGGCCCTGGTCCAGGACCAGCTGCCCCGCGGGGTCACGCCCCAGATGGGCCCGGTCTCCTCGATCATGGGCCAGGTGCTCTTGATCGCGGTCACGGGCGAGTCGGTGAGCCCGATGGAGCTGCGCGAGACCGCCGATTTCGTGCTCCGGCCCCGCCTCCTCACCGTGCCGGGCGTGGCGCAGGTGATCCCGATCGGCGGCGAGGTGCGCCAGTTCCGCGTCGCCCCGAACCCGGCGGCGATGCGGGCGCTCGGGCTCACCAACGCCCAGCTCGACGCGGCGCTCCAGCAATTCGGCACCAATGCCGGCGGCGGCTTCACCGACCAGTATTCGCGCGAGTACCTGATCCGGAACATCGGCCGCACGATGAGCCTGGAGGACCTGGGCGACCTCGTGGTGGGGGCTGCCGGCAACGCCCCGGTGCGGCTGCGCCAGGTGGCGGACGTCTCCTTCGCGGCAAAAGCCAAGCGCGGCGAGGGCGGCTACCAGGGCAAGCCGGCGGTCATCGTCTCGGTCGAGAAGCAGCCCGACGTCGACACCGTGGCGCTGACCCGCTCGATCGAGGCGGCGCTCAAGGACCTCGCCCCCTCGCTGCCCGCCGGCATCTCCGCCGACAAGATCCTGTTTCGCCAGGCCGACTTCATCGAGACCTCGATCGGCAACGTCGAGCGGGTGCTGGTCGAGGCGATCGCCGTGGTGGCGCTGGTGCTGTTCGCCTTCCTGCTGAACGTCCGCACGACGCTCATCTCGCTCACCGCGATTCCCGTCTCGATCCTGACGACGGCGCTGGTGTTCCATCTGCTGGGTCTGTCGATCAACACGATGACGCTCGGCGGGCTCGCCATCGCGATCGGCGAGCTCGTCGACGACGCGGTGGTCGACGTCGAGAACATCTTCCGGAGACTTCGCGAGAACCGGGCCGCCGGCAACCCGCGCTCGGTCTTCGACGTGGTGGTGGCGGCCTCGAACGAGGTGCGGTCGGGCATCGTCTACGCCACGGCGATCATCGTGCTGGTCTTCGTGCCGCTCTTTGCCCTCTCGGGCATCGAGGGGCGGCTCTTCGCGCCGCTGGGACAGGCCTACATCGTGTCGATCCTGGCGAGCCTCGTCGTCTCGATCACCCTGACGCCGGTCCTCGCCTCCTGGCTGCTGCCGGGCCTCAAGAGCCTGGAGGAGCACGAGAGCCGGTTCATCCGGGCGCTCAAGCGCCTCAACGCGGCGGCCTTGGGGGTGGTGTTTCGCCACCAGCGGCTGCTCGTCGGCACGGTCGCAACCCTCGTCGTGGCGGCAGGGCTCGCCGCCTCGCAGCTGCCGCGGGCCTTCCTGCCGCCGTTCAACGAGGGCTCGTTCACCGTCACCATGGCGTTCACGCCGGGCATCTCGCTCACCGAGAGCAGCCGGGTCGGAGCGATCGCCGAGCGGCTGCTGATGGAGATCCCGGAGGTCGCGGCGGTCGGCCGGCGCACCGGCCGGGCCGAGCTCGACGAGCATGCCGAGGGCGTCCATTCCTCCGACTTGGAGGTGGCGCTCAAGGGCGGCGGCCGGCCGAAGGCCGAGCTGGTGGCGGAGATCCGCCGGCGGCTGGCGGTGCTGCCAGTCTCGGTCAATGTCGGCCAGCCGATCTCGCACCGGCTCGACCACATGCTGTCCGGCGTCCGGGCGGAGATCGCCCTGAAGATCTTCGGCGAGGACCTGGATTCCCTGCGGCGCGTCGCGGCCTCGCTGCAGGAGCGGATGCGGGCGATTCCCGCCCTCGCCGACCTGCAGATCGAGAAGCAGACCCGGATTCCGCAGCTCGAGATCCGGGTCGATTACGGCCGGGCGGCGCTCTACGGGGTGCAGCCGGCGGCGTTGGTCGAGCAGATCAGCCGGCTCTCCAACGGCCGCCTGGTCTCGACGGTGATCGACGGCTATCGCCGCTTCGACGTGGTGCTGCGCCTGGCGGACGCGCAGCGCACCACCGCGACCCTGAGCGACCTCCTGGTCGAGACGCCGTCCGGCTGGGTGCCGGCGCGCCAGGTCGCCGACATCCGCGAGACCGACGGCCCGAACCAGATCCTGCGCGAGAACGGCCGTCGGCGCCTCGTCGTGATGGCGAACACCGTGCCCGGGTCCGACATGGCCGACATCGTGCCGGCGATCCGCAAGGCCGTCGCCGCCGAGACCCTGCCGCCGGGCGCGTTCGCGAGCCTCGAGGGCACCTTTCAGGCGCAGGAAGAAGCGAGCCGCACCATCGGGGCCCTGTCGCTGGTCTCGCTGGGCCTGATCTTCGCGCTGCTCTACAGCCGCTACCGCTCGGCCGCGCTGGCGCTGATCATCCTCGGCAGCGTGCCGCTGGCGCTGGTCGGCTCGGTGGCGGCCCTGTGGCTCGCCGGCCAGCCGCTCTCGGTCGCCTCGATGATCGGCTTCATCACGCTCACCGGCATCGCGGCCCGCAACGGCATCCTCAAGGTCAGCCACACGCTGAACCTGGCGCTGCACGAGGGCGTGCCGTTCGGCCCCGGCCTCGTGGTGCGCGCGAGCCTGGAACGGCTGACCCCGGTGCTGATGACCGCGCTCTCGGCCGGCGTCGCCCTGGTGCCGCTCCTCTATGACGCGGCGAGCCCCGGCAAGGAGATCCTGCATCCGGTGGCGGTGACGATCTTCGGCGGGCTCGTCAGCGCCACCCTCCTCGACGCGCTGCTGACACCGGTGCTGATCCTGCGCTTCGGCCGCCGCCCCCTGGAGCGCCTGATGGCGGCGCGGGACGCCACGCCGGCGCATGCGCCGGCGGGCGCCGCGCCGGCCGACCTCTACTGATTCCCCCTCACCCGGAGAGAGACACGATGCTGATCCGCCGATTCCTCACCGCCGGCACCCTGGCCGTCGCCCTGCCCTTCTGCGCCCATCACGCCTGCGCCCACGAGGGCACCGGCCACAACGGCGGGCGCATCGCCGATGCGGGTCCCTATCACATCGAGCTCGTGACCAGGGACCGGCGGGTCGAGGTCACGATCTACGACGCGAAGGAGAAGGCCGTGGCCCCGGCCGGCTTCAAGGGCACGGCGATCCTGGTGGTCGGCGGCAAGCCCGCCCGCGTCGTCCTGGCCCCGTCCGGGGCCGGCCTCGCCGGAGAGGCCGAGGTGGCGCTCGGCGCAAACCCGAAGGGCGTCGTCCAGATCACTGGGCCGGACGGCGCGGCGGCGAGCGGCAAGTTCAACTGACGCGCCTGCTTCGCCCGGCGCGGGTTTCCCCCTCCCCCCGCGGGCGGGGAGAGGACTTCACCCCCCTTGTCGGGGGTGAAGTGAGCGCAGGCGAAAGCCGAAGCGAGGGTGAGGGGGTGTCACCGGAGGAGGCTCCCGCGGCACCACCCCCTCACCCTCGCGGCGAACCCGCGGTTCGCCGCTTCCCGGGCCCCTTCGGAGCTCGGGCCTCTCCCCGCTCGCGGGGAGAGGGGAAACCCGTACTAGTCTCGCCGCGAAAGCGGATCCCGGGGTCTTGAGCCGCGCAGGAGTGAGGAGATTATCGCCGAATGTCCGGCTTCCGGGCTCCGCGACGCGGCCCCTGAGTGACGGGGGCGTCGTGATCCGGCCGAGCCGGTCGAACAGGCTCTAAACGTAAGATCTTGTTCCGCGAGGCGAGTGCTGCCGCGGATGAAAGGGTGGCCGACGCAAGTCGACGCGAGATCACGCCGCCTTGCGCAGCACCTGCGACGACACAAGGTCCCGCAGCGAGCGGATCGTAGAGAAGACGTCGCGGTTCAGGAGGTCTTCCGGGAACTCGACTTCGAAATGCTCTTCCAGGTCCATCATCACCTGGACCGCCCCGAACGAGTCGAGGCCGTTGTCGAACAGGTCGTCGTCCTCGGAGAGACGGTCGAGGGTGATCCCGAGGGTGCCGTGGCGCGCCAGAATCGTCCGTATGTCCTGCGCAGAAACCATGACCCGTCCTCATCGACTGGTGTGGTAGACTAGAGCGTTACAGTCCGGAAATCAAATCCCTTATATCAATCTGGTTAAGCCGTTTCACCGGGCGGATGATCTCGCCGTCGGCACCGATCCTGCGGGTCCGGCGCGATGACCGTACCCGGATTCCCGGAATCGGTCGGGGTCGTGCGGAAACGGGACGGATGGCGGGCGATGCGCGGGCGTGACGGCTCAGATCGATTCGAGGCGCTGGATGGGGTACGGGGCGTCTGCGCGCTCGGCGTGGCGTTCTTCCACATGCCGCTCGCCCACCCGCTTCAGGGGCAGGCCTGGTTCCCGAACCTGCAGGTCTGCGTCGACATCTTCTTCGTGCTGTCGGGCTTCGTGCTGCTGCACGCCTACGGCGACCGTCTGGCGACGGGCCGCCAGGTGTGGCGCTTCGGGCTGATGCGCTTCGGCCGGCTCTGGCCGCTGCACGCCGCGACGCTCGCCCTGATGGTCGCGCTCGAGGGGGCGCGCCACGTCTACCTCTCGCACCATGCCGGCCTGCCGGTGGCGACGCCGCCCTTCGGGGCCGGGCACCGGCCGGTCGAGATCCTGACCCACCTGACCTTCCTGCACAACTTCCGCACCTTCGGCGATTACAGCTGGAACTTCCCGTCCTGGAGCATCGCGGTCGAGTTCTACGCCTCGCTGCTCCTCGCCCTGACGGTGCTGGCGGCCGGACCCCGGGCGCGTCTCGTCTTCGCGGCCCTGGCGGGCGCGAGCGCGCTGGCGCTGTGGTGGGTGAGCCCGCGCACGCTGTTCGTGATCCAGAACTGGGGCATCGTGCGCTGCCTGTTCGACATGTTCCTCGGCTGCCTCGCCTACACCCTGCGCGACGCCGTCCGGCTCCGCCGCCCCGCTGCGACGGCGGCCGAGGCGGGGGCCGTCCTCGCCGTGGCGCTCCTCGTGGCGACGATGCCGGCCGGCCCCCTCGCCTACGGGGTAAGCCTCGTCTTCGCCGCTTCCATCGCGCTGTTCTCGCACCAGCGCGGCGCGGTGTCGGGCCTCGCCCGCGCCGGGCTGCCCCAGCGCCTCGGCCTGTGGTCGTTCTCGGTCTACCTGCTGCACGTCCCGCTGATCCAGGTCTTCACCACCGCGATGCACGCCCTCGAGGCGCGCACCGGCCTGCCCCGGACGGTCGTCCTCGGGCACGACCGCTACCTCGATTTCGGCTCCGGGGCGGCGAACCTCGCGGTCGCGGCCGGCCTCGTCGCCGCCACGGTGCCGCTCGCGGCCCTGGCCCACCGCCTGATCGAGCGCCCGGCCCTCGCCTGGTTCCGGCGCAACGACGCGCGCCTCGCCGAGGCCGGGCCCGTCGGGCGCCTCGCGACGGGTGCGCCCGCGGCGCTGACGCCCTGACCGCCGGGATGTCTCAGATTGGCATGGTCCGGGCGCCGGAGCGGCGGCCGGATCGGTAACCGAACCGCGACTAAGTTGTCTGCCACACCCCACCGGGTGCGAAGCGGTCGAAGGAGGCCTCTTCGCCGGTGGACGGCCGGGGTGGGTCGGTGTTTGGCCGGTCAGGGGCAAGATATCGTCGATCCGGATACGCGCGGGATCGGGTCGCTCCGATCCGGCATCGGGATCGGACGAGGTCTCGACCGGTCCCGGAGTGATCGGGTCCGGCCTTTGATTCGGCGGGATCTCGGCAAGTGGGATCCCGGTAAGTGGGATCTCGGCAAGTCGGGGTCGGCGGCGATCGTCGCCCCGAGACGGAAACCGGTGTCGCGCGTCGCGGAGCCATCGATCGGACATCGCATGAGCCAGGGCTACGAGATGGCGACGGCAGAGCCCGCCGCGGCGCTCCCCCGCCGGACCGGCGGCACCCTCGCGGACCTGTGGGGCTCGGCGCGCCGGCGCGCGCTGTGGATCGTCGCGGGCGCCTGCGCGATGGGACTGCTCGGCGGCCTCTTCGCCCTGCGCCAGGTGCCGACCTACCGCGCCACCGTCGAGCTCCTGATCGACCCGCAGGCGCTGCAGATCGTCGGGCGCGGCCTGTCGCGCCAGGACGCTCCGGCCCAGCTCGATTTCGCCAACCTCGAGAGCCAGTCCCTGATCCTGCTCTCGACCAAGCTCCTCGACGCGGTCGTGGCGCAGCTCGGCCTCGACCACGATCCGGTCCTCACCCGCGGGGCGCCCCCCGGTGCCGATCCGGCGGTCGTGGCGCTGGAGGCGCTGCGCAAGCGCATCGTGGTGCGCCGGGTCGAGAACTCGTTCAACTTCCAGCTCACCGTCGGCTACCCGGATGCCCGGCGCGCCGCCGAGATCGCCAACACCATCGCGGCGCAGTTCTTCGAGATCGGCGCCCGCGACCGGGTCTCGGCGGTGCGCCGGGCCAACGAGGGGCTGCTGACCCAGGCCGCCGACCTGCGCGCCCAGCTCAACCGGGCCGACGTGGCGGTGGAGCGCTACCGGGCCGAGAAGGGCCTGATCGGCTCGGGCGATGCCGGCCTCCTGGTCTCGCAGCAGCTCAAGGACCTCTACACCCAGATCACCGCCGCCGAGACCAACCTCGCCCGGCTCTCGGCCCGGCGCGAGGTGGTGCGCCAGCTGCGCACCCCCGACGGGCAGGGCCAGGCGGTGCCGGAATCCGACACCTCCCAGGTGATGGTGTCCCTGCGCACCCAGTACGCCCAGACCCTCCAGGAGATCGCCCAGCTCTCCCGCAGCCTCGGGCCGAACCACCCGCAGATGATCGCGCTGTCGGCCCAGCGCGCCGCGACCGCCCGGCTGATCGCCGCCGAGGCCGACCGGATCCGCCGCACCATCGAGGAGGACCTGCGCCGCGGCGAGGAATCGCTGCGCCAGCTGCGCGCCCGGGCCGAGCGGCTGATCCAGACCCAGACCAGCAGCAACCAGGAGGGCATCCGCCTGCGCCAGCTCGAGAGCGAGGCGGAGGCGATCCGGCGCACCTACAACCTCGTCCTCGACCGGACGAAGGACCTCGAGCAGCAGCAATCGATCAACCCGAGCAACTCGCAGATCGTCTCGCGCGCCACCGTGCCGCTCAAGCCCTCGGACACGCCGGCGCCGATCGTCGTCGTGGCGGCCGGCCTGTTCGGGGCGGTCCTCGGGCTGATCCTCTGCTTCCTGTACGACCTGTGGCGCGGCAACATCACGACGGTCGCGGCCCTCGGCGCCGCCGGGGCGCCGGTCTGGGCCCGGCTGGCGCGGCCGGGCCGGGCCGGCCGGGGGGCCAGCGCCGAGGAGGCCCTCGTCACCGCCGCCCGCGAACTGCGCACGCGGCTGTCCGGCCGGGCCCAGGCGGTCGTCGTCACGGTGGTGTCCGAGGGGCTCGGCCCCGAGCGCCTGCACGCGGCCGAGGTGCTCACCGACCTCCTGCTCCGCCTCGGCGAGCCGGCCCTGCTGGTGCCCGAGCAGGCCCATGCCCGCCTCGGCTTCGGCGACGGCCCCTCCGGCGACGCGCCGGTGCGCGGCCGGCTAGCCGTGCTCGATCCCGCCCGCGGGGTCGAGCGGATGACCCGGCCGGAGATCATCGTGGCCGAGCGGGACGTCGGCCACGGCGACGGCTGGCTGTCGATCCCCGAGACCTCCGACGCGATCCTCCTCGTCGTCGCCCCCGGCCGGATGACGCGAAGCCGCCTCGAGCGCCTGCTCGCCACCCTCGACGGGGCCGGCCGCTTCCGGGCGCAGGGGCTCCTCGGCCTCGTGGCGGTCGAGGCGCGGCGGCGCCCCGCCGCGCGCCGCCGGGCGCCGGCGCTGCCCGGCCTCCAGCCCGGCCAGGGGCAAGGCCGGCCCGGCCGGGTCCGGGCGGCGTGAGCCGCATGGGACCCGCGCACCAGGGGGGCGCCGTCCTCGCGCTGCCCGCGGCGGACGGGCGGGCGCCCTACCAGGCCCGGGCCGCGCACGCCCTGCTGGTCGCCGCCCTCGTCTTCAACGCCGTCCTGTGCTTCCTCAACACCGCGGGCTTCCCGGTCTCCGGCGGCACGGTGATCGGCGCCGAGGTGGCGATCATCGCGCTCACCCTGGGCTTTGCCCTCGACGAGCGGGCCGGCCCGTGGCTGATCCTCGCCGGGCTCGTCACCTACGGGCTGCTGCTCCTGGCTTTGCGCGGCTCGACCGACGTGAAGGGCGTGCGCGACTTCCTGATCCCGGTCGTGTTCTACAATCTCGGGATGCGCAATCCCGACCTGCGCGACGCCGACCGGGCGGTGCTGACCTGCGGCGTGATCGTGGTGGCGATGGGCCTGTTCGAGTACGGCCTGTTCGACGTCTACCAGAAATACTTCAACATCGTGCGCTACTACGTGGCCCGCGGCAGCATGTCCCCGTCGGAGATCAACGAGCTGACCGGCTCGCTGTTCACCAGCGGCATCCGGCCGGATTCGCGCACCATCCTGCCCTTCCTCGGGCCGCACCGGGTCTCGTCGGTCTTCCTCGAGCCGGTCTCGGCCGGCAATTTCGGCGCCGTGCTGTTCGCCTGGGCGCTCTACCGCCGCACTATGCGGGGGCGGGCCTGGCTGTTCCTCTGCGCCGCCCTCACCGTCATCCTGGCCGATGCCCGCTTCGGCGCCTATGTCTGCGTCGCCATCACGGGAGCGATGTGGGTGGGCTGGCGCCTGCCGCGCCTGCTCTGGTTCGCCCTGCCCTTCGCCGTCCTGCTCGCGCTCGCCGTCTACGGCTTCGAGAGCATGCAGGTGACCTGGCAGAACGACATGGCCGGCCGCCTGCTCTGGGCCGCGCTGCTGATCACCTCCCTGCCGCCCGAGGGCGTGTTCGGCATCCTGCCCGACAAGCTCTTCCTGTCGGATTCCGGCTACGCCTACGCGCTGACCCAGGTCGGGGTGCCCGGCGCGCTCGTGGCCTGGGGCCTGTTCGTGCTGATGCCGGCGCGCAACCGGGATGCCTGGCGCCTGCGCTGCGCCATGGCGATCTATACCTGCCTGCTCCTGGTGATCAGCGACTCGCCGTTCTCGATCAAGACGGCGGCCGTGGTCTGGTTCATGCTCGGCGCCGCCGACGGCGCGCCGGAGGGGTCCCCCGGCGCACCGCGGTGAGCCGTGCCCTCACACGCTCTCGCCGCGCCGGCGCCGCTCGGCGTCGTCCCAGGCGGTGAGCGGCTGGTAGTCGGGCACGAAGCCGAGGCCCTTGCGGGCGTCCGACGACACCGCGACCTGCGAGGTCGTGACGTCGATGAGCGCCGGGGCGTTGGCGAGCGCCCGCGCGATCGCCGGGGCCAGGTCCTCCGGCCGCGTCACCCGCTCGCCGTGGGCGCCGAGCGCCCGGGCGAGCCCGGCATAGTCGGAATCGGCGAGCAGCGTGCCGACGACCCGGCCGCCGTAATTGAACTCCTGGTCGTAGCGCTCGATGTTCCAGGCGGCGTTGTTCGACACGATGATCACCGGCTTGGCGCCGTGGCGGACCGCGGTGTCGATCTCCATCGCGTTGATGCCGAACGCCCCGTCGCCGGTGACGCAGATCACCTGCCGGTCCGGATGGGCGAGCGAGGCCGCGGTGGCGTAGGGCACGCCGATCCCGAGGCAGCCGAAGGCGCCGGCATCGAGGTAGGTCCGCGCCTCGAGGCCGACCCGGGCGAAGCTCAGGAGGTCGCCGCCGTCGGCCACCGCGATGTAGTCGGGGCTTGCGACCTCGCGGATCGCCGCGAAGATCGCCGCCGGGTGGACGCGGCCGTCTCCCCCGGTCTGCGGGACCGCGGCGCCGGTCGAGCGCGCGACGTGGCGCGCGCGCAGCCCTTGCGCCCATTCCCTCTCAAGGGCGGGCGCCCGGTTGCCGGCGGCCTCGACGATCGCGGCCAGCGCCAGCGCGGGCGTCGCGAGCAGCTCCGGCTCGCCGCGGCGGTTGTCGACGAGCTCCCCGGCCGTGTCGGCGATGCGCACGAAGCGGGCGTTGGGAAACACCGCCGGCGAGCCGTAGCCGAGCTGGTAGTCGAGCTTGCGGCCGACCACCAGAACCACGTCGGCCTCGGTCATCGCCGCGGCCCGCATCGCGCCGACGGTCGCGGGATGGTCGGCCGGGACGAGGCCGCGGCTCTCCTGCGTGTCGAGGTAGACCGCGCCGAGCGCGTCGAGGAGGCGGATCAGCTCGGGCCCCGCCTGCTTGGCCCCGCGCCCGCTCACCACGAGCGGGCGCCGCGCCCCCCACAGCGCGTCGACGGCCTGCGCCACGCCCGCGGAATCCGGTGGCAGGACGCGCGGCGCCTTCGGCCGCATCCAGTCGTCGAGGACGAGCTGCGGCGGGACATTGGCGCGCAGCACGTCGGTGGGGATCTCGATGTAGACCGGGCCCGGCTCAGCCAGGTCGCCCATCGCGCGGGCCACCGCCTCGTCGAGCTCGCGGATCACCTGGTCGGCGACCCGGGCGGTGCGCGACTGGCGTGTCACGGGGCGCAGGATGTCGACGTGGGGGATGTCCTGGAGCGGGCCGAGATTGGCCTGGGCCCGCGAGGTGCAGCCGCCGATCAGCAGCACCGGCACGCGGGCGAGCGAGGCGTTGGCGATGCCGGTGACGCAGTTGGTGACGCCGGGCCCGGCGGTCGCCATGCAGACGCCGAGCTCCCCGGTCAGCTCGGCATGGGCGTGGGCCATGTGGACCGCGGCGCCCTCGTCGCGCACGTCGACGATGCGGATGCCGAGGCGGGCGCAATGGTCCCAGATCGGCTGGATGTGGCCGCCCTGGAGCCCGAACACCCGGTCGACGCCTCGCGCCTTCAGGAACCGGGCGATCCAGGCGGCGCAGGATTGCGCGTCGGCGTTGAGGTCCTGGACGGTGGCCTGCTGGCTCATGGTTTCCTCCCGTTACATCGTTGGTCGCGCCTTGGGCGCGTCGTGCTGGCCGAGGTATTCGTGCCGAATGAGGGGGCATCCTTGTAGAGCGGGTGCCGGAGCGACGGCCGAGAGCGTGACCCCTCCCCCGCAGAGGGGGGAGGGTTCATGCTCTCGGCCCTACCCCTCCCCCCGCACCAGCCGTTCCTTCAGCTTGCGGTGCAGGTTCTTGCCCGTCGCCGTGCGGGGCATCGCCGCGTCCTCCAGGAACGAGACCGTGCGCGGGCGCTTGAAGCCGGCGAGCCGATCCTTGCACCAGCCGAGGATCTCGGCCTCGGTCGCCAAGGCGCCGTCCCGCAGCACCACGACCGCGTGGACGCGCTCGCCCCAGGTCTCGTCGGGCAGTCCCACCACCGCGACGTCGTGCACCGCCGGGTGGCCGCCGAGCAGGGCCTCGACCTCGGAGGGATAGATGTTCTCGCCGCCCGAGATGATCATGTTGCTCTTGCGATCGACGAGATGGATGAAGCCGTCCGCGTCGCGCCGGGCCATGTCGCCGACGGTGCAGTACTCGCCGCGGAACGCTTCCCGGGTCTTCTCCGGCAGCTTCCAGTAGCCGTCGAACAGGTAGGGGTTGGAGCAGAACAGTTCGCCCGCCTCGCCGTCCGGCACCTCGCGGCCGGCCTCGTCGAGGAGCCTGATCGGCGCCGAGCCGACGCATTCGCGCCCGACCGAGCCGAGCTTGGTGAACTGCTCGGGCGGGTGCAGCATCGTCGCCCAGCCGACCTCGGTGGCGCCGTAGAGCTCGTAGAGCCCGGAATTGGGAAAGAACTCCATCACCGCCCGCTTGGTGTCGGGCCGGGCCGGCGCCGAGGAGATCATCAGGCGGGTGATGCGGGTGAGGTCGTAGCGCGCCTTGGCCTCCCGGCTCAGGCCCAGCATCATCGCGTAGTGGGTCGGCACCAGGGAGGTGAAGCTCGCACCCCCCTCGGCCAGCGCCCGCACGCAATGCTCCGGATCAAAGCTCTTGCGCGAGTAGACGCTGGTGACGCCGCCGCAATAGCTGAAGGCGCCGAAGAAGTAGAGCGAGTTGGCGTGGCAGAGCGGCATGACTAGCAGCGCCGAATCGCGCCGGTGGATGCCGAGCTCGATCTCGGTGATCAGCGACAGCATCGCGGCGCCGCGATGCGAGCGGATCGCCCCCTTCGGCTTGCCGGTGGTGCCCGAGGTGTACATCAGCATCCACGGATCGGCCGGATCGATGGCGATGCCGGGCTCGTCCTCGCGGGCCCGCGCGATCAGGTCCTCGTAAGCCGAGAAACCCGCCGGGCAGGGCGTGGCCCCGAACCACACCACGCGGGATTCCGCCACCGGCAGGTCGGCACGGATCTCCTCGATCGTGCCGGCGAGCTCGTCCTGCAGGATGAGGGCCGAGACCTCGGCATCCTCCAGGATGTAGCGCACCTCCTGCCCGACGAGCCGGAAGTTGATCGGCACCGCGACGAGGCCGGCCTTCGCCATCGCGGCGTAGATCTCCAGCCACTCGACGCAGTTGTAGGCCAGCACCGCTACCCGCTCGCCCTTCGCGAGGCCGAAGCCCAGGAGCGCGTTGGCCAGGCGGCAGGCGCGGGCGTTCCACTGCCGGAACGTCATCGCGCGCTCGAGGTCGCGCGCGCCGATCCGGTTGGGCTGCAGGCGCGCCTGGACGGCGAGCATCTGCCCGGGCGTGAGCACATCCCTCATCGTGGTCGTCCTCGTCTGGTCTCTCGGCGCGGGATGGGTTCGGTATTGTGGACGGCCGTGCCACCCTCCAGGTCATCCCGGGGCCGCGGAGCGGAACCCGGGATCCATAGCCACCGGCCTTTCAGAATTGGGCGGAGCGCCGGTCGCCTTGAGCAGGCATCGTCAGCGATGATGGATCCCGGGTTCTCGCCTACGGCGAGTCCCAGGATGACGCAGTGAAAATCAAGCCGGCGCATAGACTGCCGTAATCGTGCTCACCCGATGTCGCCGGCGTATTTCTGAACCAGTGCCCAGGCCTCGGGCCCGAACTTTTCCCGCCACTGGCCGTAGAACTTCGTCGCCTTGAGGGTGGACTGGAAGGCATTGGGGTCGGTGGTGTTGAACACGAGTCCCCGTCCCTCCAGCTCCTTCTGTACGTCCCGGTTGGCCTTCGCGATGTCGTCGCGCTCGCGCAAGGCCGCGGCGTTGAGGTGCTTCTCCATGATCGCCCGCACGTCGGCCGGCACGCCCTTCCAGATGCGGCCGCTCGCCATCATCCAGAACCCGTCCCAGGCGTGGTTGGTGAGCGAGCAGTATTTCTGCACCTCGTAGAACTTGGCGAAGTTGATCAGCGCCAGCGGGTTCTCCTGGCCGTCGGCGATCCGGGTCTGGAGCGCCGAATAGGCCTCGCTCAGCGGGATGCTCACCGGCGCGGCGCCGAGCGCGGAGAACATCGAGACCCAGAGCGGCACCACCGGCACGCGGATCTTGAAGTTCTTGAGGTCGTCGGGCGTGCGGATCGGCTTGGTGCTGGTGGTGATCTGGCGAAAGCCGTTGTCCCAGGTCGCCTCGAACGGCACCAGATTCGCCTTCTCGATCGCGCGGCGGATGTAGCCGCCGACCTCGCCGTCCATCGCCGCCCAGACCGTGTCGTAGCTCGTGAAGGCGAAGCCGATGCCGGTGAGCGAGGTCGCCGGCACCAGGGTCGAGACCACGGTGCCCGGGAAGGTCGCGAGTTCGAGCGCGCCAGAGCGGATCTGGGACAGCATGTCCGAGTCGCTCCCGAGCTGGTTCGATGGAAACAGGCTGATCTCGACCGCGCCGTTGGTCTCCTTGGCGATCGCCGCGATCGCCTCCTTGAGCCGGACGTTGACCGGATGCGGCACCGGCAGGTCGGTGCCGAGCTTGAAGGCGAGCGTCCGGCCTTGGGCCAGGGCGGGCCGGGGGAAACTGCCGGCCGCGAGGGCGACCGCTCCCAGCCCGGTGGCCAGCAGGCGGCGGCGGTGCAGGCCGGTCGGGTGCGGATCGGTCAGCCTCTTATTGGTCATGGCGTCTCTCCCTCGGGAATCCCGATGCTCGCGATGGCGTCGCGGCATTATTGAATTCGGAATTCGAATTTGGAATTCGGTATTGCACGGGCGCCCGGTTTGCGCAACACGGTTCGCGGAGCGTACCCGCGTGAGGAATCCGGCCATGGCCGTCGAGACGGATGCCCGCAGCCTGACGCGCCACCGGCTGGTCGAGCAGGTCTACGGGGCGATCTTCAGCGAGATCACCGAGGGGCGGCTGGCGCCCAACACCCGGCTGATCCAGGACGAGCTGGCGGAGGCCTACGGGGTGTCGCGCCAGCCGGTGCAGCAGGCGCTGCTGCTCCTGCGCAACCACGGCATCGTGCGCGACGCGCCGCGCCGCGGCCTCGTGGTGGCGCCCCTCGAGGCGTCGTTCGTGCAGAACCTCTACGAGGTCCGGGGTGTGCTGGAGGGTCTGACGGCCCGGCTCGCCGCCGAGCGCAATCCGGCCCGCGCCGCCCGGGAGGGCGCGCCGCTGGTCGCCGCCGGGCAGGCGGCGGCGAAGGGCGGCTCGGTCGCTGACCTCATCGCCGCCGACATCGCCTTCCACCGCTTCCTCGGCGAGATCGCCGAGAACCCGATCATCGTCGAGACGGCGGTGCCGCACTTCAACCACCTGAAGCGGATCATGGGCGAGGTGCTGCGCGAGGACGAGGCGATGCCGGCTCGCATCTGGGACGAGCACGCGGCGATCCTCTCCGCCATCGCGGCCGGCGACGGCGAGGCCGCCGACCGGCTCTCGCGCCAGCACATCGCCCGGGCCGCCACGGTCTTCGTCGACCGCCTGCGGGCGCAGGAGGTGGCGAGCGTCGAGGAGGCCCGCAACCGGCGGGTGGCGCGGTAGGCCCCGGTCCCGTCGGCTCGACCGTGCGAGGGGCCGCTTGCGGGCCGCAGCGTCGTCGGTGCGGCGTCCGGTGCGTGACGACGAGAGGGCGGCCGACGTGATCGAGACGCCTGTCCGGCGTTCGATGTCGCCGGCCGGGCGATCCAGGGTCCGGTCGGTCCGCGCCGCCACCGGCGCGCTCGGCGGCGGGAGCGGTGACCCGCGGGGCGGCCTTGGCCTTCACCGGCCGCGCAAGGCTTCGGGGCCGCCGCTCTGGACGGCACGGTATCACAGCCGCACCGTCTTCTCCGTCACCCCGAACGCGTCGGCGATCCGCGGGCTGCTCCGAGAGGATCAGCGCTGCTGGCGCTCGCTCATGCGGAAGCTGAAGCCGCGCATGCCGAGGCGGCGCCAGGATTCGGGAATCAGCGCGGCGCCCCGCGCCGCCGCGGCGAGCGCCGCCGGGAAGGCGATCACCGCCTCGTCGCGGGCGAGCCCCTTGGCGATGCGCCTGGCCGCGGCCTCGGCGCTCATCTCGAGCGGGCGCCAGCCCTCGTAATCGGCGCCCATCGCGGTCTTCACGTAGCCGGGGCAGACCACGTTCATCCGCACGCCCTGCGGCGCCAGCTTCTCGCGCAGGGCCAGGCCGTGGGCGAGCAGCGCCGCCTTGGTGCCGCTATAGGCCGGGGCGTCGGGAAGCGGCGCATAGGCGGCGAGCGAGGAGATGAGCGCGACCTGCCCCCTGCCCCGCTCCGCCATCCGGGCGACGGTGGGCAGCGCCACGTTGAGGGCGCCCATCAGGTTCACGTCGAGGACCAGGAAGGCGGTCTCCTCGGTCTCGAGGCCGCCCTGCGGATGGCCGCCATTGACCCCCGCATTGGCGATCACGAGATCGAGACCGCTGCGGGCGTCGACCTCGGCGATCCAGGTCCGCACGCCGTCCCGGTCGCGCACGTCGAGCGCCCGGGTCTCGACCGTCGCGCCCTTGCCCCGGCAGAGCGCCGCGACCGCCTCCAGCCGCTCGGCCCCGCGGGCGTTCAGGACCAGGGTGGTGCCGGGAGCGGCGTAATGCTGCGCCAGCGCCGCGCCGATGCCGCTCGAGGCGCCGGTGATCAGGATGACGGGCATGGCTTCTCTCCCGGACGATCGGAACGCGGCGGCATCGCGGCGCCCGCGGGCATAGTGCGCAGGCCCGCGGCGGCGTTGGGCACGGCCTGGGGGGCGCCTGTAGCATGCCGGCTTCGGCCGACGCGCGAAAAAATCCCCTGCGGCAAGGAAGAGGTCATCGGAATTCGTCTAAGGAGAGAGGGCGCGGGACCGCGGCCGCGGCGCCCGGCCCCGAGACGGCCGGCGCCGCCTCCGACGGGCGCGCCGTGCTTGACGGGGCCGGGGTGAGTGTGGAACGGCGCCTGCTCCGGGGCGCGAGCGCCTGGGCGGCACGGTCCGCAGTGAGTGAGAGGCGGATGGATCGCGGCAAGCTGAAGCGGTTGTGGCCCCGGATGCCGTCGGAGTCGGAAGGGCCCGGCCCGCGCCGCTCGCGGCGCCTGGGCAGCGAGCCGACCTCGCGGCGGGTACGCTTGAGCGACCGCTGGGACGAGGGCTTCCTGCGCCTCGGCGACGTCCGCGCCGAGCGCTCGCTGAGCTACATCATCGACGGGCTCGGCATCCACTACGACGCCACCGCGCCGAGCGAGCTCGAGGTCATGCTCGAGGAAGGCGGCTGGGAGGCGGACGAGCTCATGGCCCGGGCCCGCGCCGGCATCGCGCGCCTGCGCGAGCGGCGGCTCGGCCTCGACAACGATCCGCGCCGCCGCGACCTGCCGGAGCGGAAAGCGGGAGGCCGGCGCGTCGTGATCGTCGACCAGGCGGTCGGCGATCCGACGGTCGGCTTCGGTCTGGCCGGGGCGAGCGCCTTCCGGGCGATGCTGGAGGCGGCCGCCGCGGACGCGCCGGAGGCCGAGCGCCTGGTGGTGATGGATCCGGGGTCGGCGATCGGCCGGCGCGGCCACATCGACGAGGCCGCCGCGACCGCGGCCGGGGCGCGGCTGGTGCGCGATCCCGTTACCGCCTGGTCGGTCGCCGAGGAGTGCGACCGGGTCTACGTCGTCTCGGCCCATTCCGGCTTCGAGGCGGCGCTCGCCGGCACGCCGGTGACCTGCTTCGGCCTGCCGTTCTACGCCGGCTGGGGCTTCACCGACGACCGGCTGCACCTGCCCCGGCGCACCCGCCGGCGCAAGCCGGAGGAGGTCTTCGCCGCCGCCTACCTGGTCTGCTCGCGCTACTTCGACCCCTATACGGGCGCGCCGTCCCGGTTCGAGGATGCGGTGGAGGTGCTCGACCTCGTCGCGTCGCGCTGGCGCGAGAACGCGGTGCCGACTCTCTGCGTCGGCTTCTCGGCCTGGAAGCGGGACTGGATCACCAGGACCCTGTCGGCCCCCGGTCACCGCCCGGTGGTGCGCCGGGGCGACGCGCCGGTCGGCACCGGCGAGCTGGCGGGGATCGGCCGCGTCGTATCCTGGGCGAGCCGGATGCCGGCCGGTACCGAGGAGGCTTGTGCCCGGGCGGGCGTGCCGCTCCTGCGCATGGAGGACGGTTTCCTGCGCTCGATCGGCCTCGGGGTCGCCCTGCGGCCGGGCGCCTCGCACGTCCTCGACGCCACCGGCGTCTACTACGACGCTACGGGTCCGAGCGACCTTGAGCAGTTGCTCGAAACCGGCACCTTCCCGGACGACCTCCTCGCCCGGGCCGCCGCCTTGCGCGAGGCGGTGATCGCCGCGCGGGTGAGCAAGTACAATGTCGGCAGCGCCGCGATGCCGCCGATGCCGCGGCCGGGCCCGGTGGTGCTGGTCGCAGGCCAGGTCGAGAACGACGCCTCGATCCGCCTCGGCGGTGGGACGGTCTCGGGCAACGCCGCGCTCCTGCGGCTCGCCCGCGAGCGCAACCCCGACGCCGTGATCGCCTTCAAGCCGCATCCCGACGTCGAGGCCGGCCTGCGCCCGGGCTGGGTGCCGCCGGACGTGGTCGCGGCCCATGCCGACGTGGTGCTCCGCGACGTCTCGGCCATCGACGCCGTCGAGGCGGCGGACCGGGTCGAGACCGTGACCTCGCTCATCGGCTTCGAGGCGCTCCTGCGCGGCAAGGCCGTGACCACCCACGGCTTGCCGTTCTACGCCGGCTGGGGCCTGACCGACGATCCGGGCAGTCCGCGCCGCACCCGCCGCCTCACCCTCGACGAGCTGGTGGCCGGCGCGCTGATCCTCTACCCGCGCTACGTCGATCCGCGCACCGGCCTGCCCTGCCCGGCCGAGGTGCTGGTGCAGCGCCTCGCCGCCGGCGACCCGGAGCTGGCGCGGCGCGCCCGTACCCCCGAGGCGGTGCTCAAGCAGGTCTGGTCGGTGGTCTGGCGCCGCGTGCTGCGGCGGGGATGATCGGAGCTGGGTGGCCCTCGGGCATGAAAAAACGGGGCCGTTTCCGGCCCCGTCGGGTCTCTCGCTCGATGCGTGTCGGGGTCAGGCGTTCTGCAGCGCCTCGAGGCCCGGCATCTCGTCGCCGGCGTCGAGGGTGCGCGCCCGGGAGCGGGTCTCGAGCCAGGCGCCCTGGGTGAGGTCGAGGCGCGAGGCGGTGGCCTCGACCGCCGCCGCCATGCCCTCGCCCTTGTAGTAGACGCCGCGGATCTGGATGTTGGCGACGATCGCCTTGATGAAGGCGTCCCACAGCTCGCGCCGGGGCGGCTCGGCCTGCGTCCAGAACGTCTCCAGCGCGCCCTGGTAGGTCAGGCCCTGGATGTCGTAGATCGCCGCGCCCAGCGTCATGGTCGGCTTGGCCGCGCGCATCGACCACAGGCCGACGGTGCTGTTGACCGTGACGACGCCGCGGCAGCCGTCCAGCATCTTGCCGAGGTCGCCGCCGTCGGCGAAGTCGACCCGGTCGGTGACGCCCCACTTTTCCGCCGAGCGGCGCACGATGCGCGCCCAGTTGCGGATGCCGGGATCGAGCGGGTGGATCTTGACCAGCAGGCGCGATTCCGCGGGGGCATGCTCGGAGAACGAGCGGATGACCGCGTGGATCGGCGTCTTCAGGTCGAAGAACGGCGAGTAGGCGCGCAGCTGGAAGTCGTTCTCCATCTGCAGCGGCAGCACGTAGTAGGTCGTGCCGGCCTCGCGCAGGCGGCGCACCAGCGCGTCGACCCGCGGGCCGGTGCGCTTGGAGCGCAGCATGTGCAGGCCGGTGCCGAGATAGATCAGGGCGTTGTGGTGCACCTGATGCGACTTGTAGCCGGGATAGAGCCACCACAGCCAGTTGCTCATCAGGTGGTAGGCCATGTCCCAGACCGCCTGGAGCCAGAAGCTGTCGCGGTAGCGCGGCACCAGGTCGGGCTCGGGCGCCTTCGCGGCGAGCGCCATCACGGCCTCCGGATCCTTCGGGAAGCAGCTGTCGCCCGACATGCCGTCGCGCTCGAGCGTGATCCAGTCCGGCCGCAGATAGCCGAAATCCGTCACCGTGACGTTCAGGCCGCGGGCCTTGGCGGCGGCGACCGCGACCTTGTGGTAGTAGCGCTGCTCGCCGAGCAGCATCAGGTCGGTCACGCCCTCGCGGTCGATCAGGTCGGCGATGAAGGCCGGCCAGGTCTCGCGAGTGCCGCGGAAGTTCACCCCGCCGGCGCGGCGCCAGAACATCCAGTCGCCGAAGCAGAGGTTCACCCGCAGGCAGCGATGGCCCCGCGCCTCCAGGGCGTCGGCGACCCGGGCGAAGAACGGCGTGATCGGGCCCTGCAGGAACAGGAAGACCTGGCGCTGGCCCGGCTGCGGGGTGCGGGCGTCTTGAGAGTGGAAATCCTGAGAGCGGACGTCCTGGCGGGCCGGTTCGACGTTTCGCACGGGATCAGCACTCACGGGCACACCTCGGGTCTGGGCGGGGCCGGCGGCCGCAGACGACCTGCCGGCTGAGCCCTGGGACGGCGAAGGCCCGAGCGGGCCGCGGATGCAGCCTGCCCGGACGGACATTCGGGGCGCGCGAACCGCGCGCGAGCCGCTGACGAGGCGGACAGTACCGACGACCCCGGTGCGGACAATGGCCGGATTGCAACAGTCTCGAAAAATTCGCGGTGTTGCACGACGTCAATGCCCGGCGTCCCGGAGGGTCGGCCGTCCATCGGACGACGCCCGCCATTAGGCCTGTGATCTGGGCAGGAACATGGAGACGGCGGGCGTCATGCCCGTGATCCACACGGTTGGTGCATCCGCGTCACGGTCGGGCCGCCAACCGCCACGCTCGCGACGCATTTCCGGCCGACGGGCTCCCCGGCCGGGTCGCGGGCCGTGGGCGACGGGCCACACCGGCGAGACTTGTGCACACCGGGGGCCCCCGCAGCGGTCCGTCGATTCGATCGCAGCCGTTCGGAGTGCTAGAGGAAGGGTGGCGAAGCGTGGCCGCATGCGGCCGCGCCCGCCGGGAATTCGCGGGTCGGACCGGATGCCGGGCGGCTCGCGGCGGGCCCAGCGTCGAGCGAGAGAGACCGGAGCGGTCGTCGCGGACGGCCCCGCGTGGTTCGGAGGGTGATGCATGGTGCGCGTCGGAATGCCAGCGGTCCTGGCGGTTGCCTGCCTCATCGGGGGTTGCAGCGGCTTCCTGCCCGCTTCCGGCCCGACGGCGAGCGCGATCGCGGACGGGGCGGACGTCGCCACCGACCAGGGCCTGCTCGCCCGCTACGAGATCATCGACGTCGACGCCGCGGTGGTCGAGGCCCTGCGCGGCCGGCCCCTCGACAGCCTGCTCGCCTCCTTCGGCGACCGCCGCCCCTCGGTGCAGCCGGTGATCGGCGTCGGCGACGCCGTGACGGTGACGATCTGGGAGGCCGGCAGCGGCGGCCTGTTCTCCGCCCCGATGATGGGGGGCCTGTCCACCGGCTCGAAATCGTCCACCATCCCCGAGCAGATCGTGGCCCGCGACGGCACGATCTCGGTGCCGTATGCCGGCCGGATCAAGGTGGCGGGCAAGCGCGCCCCGGACGTGCAGGCCCAGATCGAGCAGGAACTCGCCGGCAAGGCGATCCAGCCGCAGGTGCTCCTGACGGTGAACTCGCCGCTCAGCACCAGCGTGACGGTGCTGGGCGAGGCGGCGGCGGCCGGTGGCGGCGGCGCCCGCCTGGCGGCGGCGAGCCGCGGCGGTCCGGTCTCCAACCTCGGCGGCGGCCGCGTGCCGCTGACCGAGAAGGGCGACCGCCTGCTCGACGTCATCGCCACGGCGGGCGGCGTCGCAGCGCCGGTGAACGAGACCTTCGTGCGGCTGTCGCGCGGCTCCACCACCGCGACGGTGCCGCTGACCGCCGTCGTCTCCAACCCGCGCGAGAACATCTTCCTGCGGCCGGGCGACACCCTCACCCTGGTGCGCGATCCCCAGACCTTCCTGGCGGTCGGCGCGACCGGGGCGAACTACGAGATCCCGTTCTCGGCCGAGGGCATCACGCTCGCCCAGGCGCTCGCCAAGTCCGGCGGCCTGCGCGACTTCCAGGCCGACCCGGCCGGCGTGTTCGTGTTCCGGTTCGAGCCGGCCTCGGTGGTGCGCCGCCTGCACCCGAACAGCCCGCTCGTCTCGTCGAACTTCGTGCCGGTGGTCTACCGGATCAACATGCGCGATCCCAACAGCCTGTTCGTCAGCCAGGCGTTCCGGATGCGCAACCGCGACCTCGTCTACGTCTCGAACGCCCCCTTCACCGAGGTCCAGAAGGTGCTCAGCGTCTTCTCCACTGTCACCTCGCCGATCGCCTCCGGCGCCTCGCTGTACTCGGCGGCGCGCTAGAGTATTCTTCGACGAAGCGGATAACGCTTCGTCGAAGAAAACGTGGCAAAATCGAAAATCTGGAGAGCTTCGCGATCGCGAAGCTCTCTCTATGCTGTGCCAGGCGGCATGGTCCAGCGTCACCACCGCCCGGCAGCGTCTGCCCGCTCCGACCTTGTTCGATCGGAACGGGCGTCAGCGCCCCGCCAGCACCGGCACCATCCGGCGCATCGCCTCGGTGAGATCCGCCGCCGAGCGGGCAAAGCACAGCCGCAGGAACCCCTCGCCGCCGGCGCCGAAGGCCGAGCCGGGGGCGAGGCCGACATTCGCCTGATCGACGATGCGCTTGGCGAAGCGGACGTCGTCCGGCTCGGCCGGCACCCGCGGAAAGGCGTAGAAGGCGCCGGGGGGCGCTGGCAGCTCGATACCCGGCACCGCCTGCAGCGCGTCGCAGACGATCGCCCGGCCGGCGCGGGCCTGGGCGACCTGCTCGGCCACCAGCGCCTCGCCGTCGCGGATCGCCGTGATCGCGGCGTGCTGCAGGAAGGTGGCGACGCCGGACGTGCCGTAGAGGACGAGGCCGTCGACGATCCGGCCGATCGAAGCCGGGCCTTCGAGCCAGCCGACGCGCCAGCCGGTCATCGCCCAGTTCTTGGAGAAGGTCTGGACGAACAGCACCCGGTCGCGGTCCTCCGGCTGCCAGACGTCGCGGATCGAGGGCGCCCGGCCAAGACCCTCGTGGGAATCGGCCTCGTGCGCCGGATCGAAGCAGAACCGGCCGTAGATCTCGTCGGCGACGATCCAGAGGTCGTGGCGGCGGGCGATCGCCAGCACCGCTTCGAGGTCGGCCCGGGTCGCGACCCAGCCGGTCGGGTTCGCCGGGGTGTTGAGGACGATGGCGCGGGTGCGGGGCGTGATCGCCGCGGCGATCCGGGCGATGTCGAGGCTCCAGCCCTCGTGCGCGTCGAACTGCATCGGCACTGGGACCGGCCGGGCGCCCTGCATCGCGATGGCGCCGAAGAAATTCGACCAGGTCGGGGTCGGCAGCACCACCTCGTCGCCGGGCTCGGCGGCGATGCGGATCGCGGTGTGGAAGGCGTGCATGCCGCCGACCGTCACGAAGAACCGCTCGGGTCCGACCGGATCGCCGTAGACCCGCGACACGTACTCGGCCAGGGCCTCGCGCAGCGGCGGAATGCCGAGCATGCGGGTGTAGAAGGTCGCGCCGTCACGCAGCGCCCGCTGGGCCGCCTCGGCGATGAAGGCCGGGGTCGGCCGGTCGCCCTCCCCGACCCAGAGCGGGATCAGGCCGGGCCGCTCGACGCCGTAGGCCACGAGTTCGCCGATGCCGCTCGGCCACACCCCGGCCGCCTCGCGGCTCACCGGCGGCATCGTGTCGGGCAGGGGCGTCACGGTCATGCTGGGACTCACCGGATGGGACGAGAGGCCCAGGCATCGCAAGCGGGACGCTCCGGCGCAAGCCGGGGCGCGAGCGCGTCAGATCCGCGTGGCGATGAAGAACCAGCGCGTGCCACCGAGCGAGCCGGTCTCGGCGAGCGGCAGGAACGGCCCCTCGTCCGAACGGCAGAAATGCCGCGCGAAGCGGTCGGCGGGGAAGAAGCCGAGCAGCCGCTCGACCAAGCCGCCGAACTTTTCCAGGCCCGCCCCGCCGTGGACCTCGATGAACCAGTTCGGAATCCGGTCGAGGGAGCCACCCGCGCCGTCGAGCACCGCGCATTCGAAGCCCTCGACGTCGACGTAGACGATGTCGGGGGTGCCGAATTCCCGGACCAGGCTGTCGATCGAGCGGCTCTCGACCCGGATCTTGCCGTGGGTGCCGGCGCCGCCGTCGACCTGGCCGTTCAGGCTCTCGTTGAACTCCAGCACGCCGTCCTCGCTCGCCGCGGCGGCGTGGAGGATCGTCAGGTTGCGGGCGCCGTTCTGCGCGACGTTCTCGCGGGCGACGCGGGCGTTGTGCGGGTTGGCCTCCAGCGCCACCACCCGGCCGGTCGGGCCGACATGGTGGGCGAGCTGCAGCGCCACCACCGCCTGATGCGCGCCGAGGTCGAACACCGTCGCCCCGTCCGTCAGTGCCCCGTTCTCCTTGAAGAACGCGATCTCGGCCAGCATTCCGGAATCGTGGTCGTACCATTCGGCGCCGACCGGATCGCACAGGCTGACCGTCAGATCGATCCCACCGAAGCGGTGCGTCACCACGCGCCGCTCGAAGGTTTTCAGCGAGCGCTCCAGCTTGGCCCGCCGCGCCATGGACTGCATCCATGGCGGCATCAATTGCTTCGACAATGCCGTCAACATGGAAGGAAGATCCCTCACCCCGATTGCTGCGACGGTCATAGCAGGTCGGGGTCGGGGGGCCGAAGCGGCTTCCGGTTTCTCGGTTAAGCGTCCCGGTGGCGGAGTGCCGAGATCCCGCCGACACTCGTCAATATTTGGGTGAGAGGTCGCCGTGTACCGCTCCGGGCCGGTCGTTCGGCCAGCCGAGATGCGCGGGGTCCCCGGTGGACGGGGACCCCGCGCGAGGCTTTACCGGGGGTTCCGCGTCCTCACCCCTGGCGCACCAGGATGACCGTCGCGAGCGGTGGCAGCGACAGGGTCAGCGAGTGGTCCTGGCCGTGCGAGGCCTCCGCCACCGCGTCGACACCGCCGTAATTGCCGACGTTGCTGCCACCATACTGCTCGGCGTCCGAGTTGAACGCCTCGCGGTAATGGCCGGCCGCCGGCACGCCGATGCGGTAGCCGTGGCGCACCACCGGGGTGAAGTTCGAGATCACGATCGCGATCTCGCCCTCCTTCCGGCCCTTGCGCGCCCAGGCGATGACGTTGTTCTCGGCGTCGTCCGAGATCAGCCACTGGAAGCCGGCGGCCTCGGTGTCGCGCGAGTAGAGCGCCGGGGTCGCCGCATAGAGGTGGTTGAGGTCGCGCACCACTGCCTTGACGCCGGCATGGAAGGGGTCTTCCAGCAGGTGCCAGTCCAGGCTCTGGTTGTGGTTCCACTCCTTCTCCTGGCCGAACTCGCCGCCCATGAACAGCAGCTTCTTGCCGGGATGGCCCCACATGAAACCGAAATAGGCGCGGAGGTTCGCGAACTTCTGCCAGCGGTCGCCCGGCATCTTGCCGAGCAGCGAGCCCTTCCCGTGCACCACCTCGTCGTGGGACAGCGGCAGGATGAAGTTCTCCGAGAAGGCGTAGAGCAGCCCGAAGGTCAGGTCGTGGTGGTGGTAGCGGCGGTGCACCGGCTCTTTCGATATGAACCGCAGGGTGTCGTGCATCCACCCCATGTTCCACTTGAAGCCGAAGCCGAGGCCCCCGGTATAGGTCGGGTGCGAGACGCCGGGCCAGGAGGTCGATTCCTCCGCCACCGTCATCGTGCCCGGCGCGTGGCTGTAGGTCGCCTCGTTGGTCTTGCGCAGGAAGTCGATGGCTTCCAGGTTCTCGTTGCCGCCGTACTGGTTCGGGATCCACTCCCCGGCCCGGCGCGAGTAGTCGAGGTAGAGCATCGACGCCACCGCATCGACCCGCAGGCCGTCGAGGTGGTAGTGCTCGAGCCAGAACCGGGCGTTGCAGGCGAGGAACGCCGAGACCTCGGTGCGCCCGAAATTGTAGATGTAGGTGCCCCAGTCCTGGTGGAAGCCCTGGCGCGGGTCGGCGTGCTCGTAGAGGTGGGTGCCGTCGAACTGGCCGAGGCCGTGGGCGTCGAGGGGGAAGTGGCCCGGCACCCAGTCGAGCAGGATGCCGATGCCGGCCTCGTGCGCCGCGTTGACGAACTCGGAGAAGTCGTCGGGCGAGCCGAAGCGGCTCGTCGGCGCGTAGAGCGAGACCGGCTGGTAGCCCCAGGACCCGTCGAACGGATGCTCGGTGATCGGCAACAGCTCGATGTGAGTGAAGCCCATCTCCTTGACATAGGGGATCAGGCGCGCGGCGAGCTCGCGGTAGGTGAGGTAGCGGTTGCCCTCCTCCGGTACCCGTGCCCACGAGCCCAGGTGGACCTCGTAGATCGAGATCGGGCTGTGGCGGTGGTCGATGGCGTTGCGGCTCTCCATCCAGGCGCCGTCGCGCCAGGCGAGCTTCGGCAGGCCTTCGAGCCGGGAGGCGGTCTCGGGCGGCTGCTGGGCCGCGAAGGCGACCGGGTCGGCCTTGAGCGGCAGGAGCGCGCCGTCGGGTCCGCGCATCTCGAACTTGTAGTGCCCGCCCCGCTTCAGTTCGGGGATGAACAATTCCCAGACGCCGCCATCCTGCCACAGCCGCATCGGGTGGCGGCGGCCGTCCCAGTCGTTGAAGTCGCCGACGACCGAGACGCGGCGGGCGTTCGGCGCCCAGACAGCGAAGCGGAAGCCCGGCGTGCCGCCGATCTCGACCTCCTGCGCGCCCAGCACCCGATGCACGGCGTCGTTGCCGACGTCGCGCAGGAGGCCGATCTCCTGCTGGTCCAGGGTGGCGCCGTACTCGTAGGGGTCGCGCCGCAGGCGCTCGGTGTTGTCCCAGCCCTCGACGGCGATCCGGTAATCCGGCCGCTGCGGATGCGTGACGCCGGCGACGAAGAAGCCGGCCGGGTGGCGGCGTTCCATCGGCACGCGGGTCTCGCCGATCACCACCGTGGCGGCGCGGGCCTCCGGCAGCACCGCGCGGATCTCCCACTGGCCCTCGGCCGTCTCGTGCGGGCCCAGCACCGAGAAGGGGTCGCCGTGCTCGGCCCGCATCATCGCCTCGACGGCGTCGGGAGGGACCGCGTAGGCGCGGCCGGGCACCGGGGGACGGGCGGGCCGGCCCGGGGCCGGGCCCGAGACGCGGGGCGAGGCCGCCGCCTGCATGGCGGCGACGCGCAGCGACACGGGCTTGCCGGAGGCCGCGCCCCGGCGCGTCGCCTCGGTGGTCTGGGCCTCTGCGGCCGTGTCGGTCGGTGCCGCGGGGGTCGTCACGGTCTCGGTCGCGCGCGGCTCAGGCGGGCGGGCGGTCGGGCGCCGGCGAGCGGCCGGCTTCCGGGCGCTGGTCTCGTCGTCCATGGGTCTCGCACCTCTCCAAGCGGGTTTTCGTCGACATGGTCGGGGGGCTCGCACCACCTCGCGACCACGGGAATCGACGCGGGCGACGCCTCGGCTGGGCGTCGCCCGCGCGGGGTCAGTCGGCCAGGATGGCCAGGACGCCGCGGGCCGGAATCTCGATCCAGTCCGGGCGGTTGTTGGCCTCGTAGTCGATCTCGTAGAGCGCCTTCTGCAGCAGGCAGAGCTGCAGCAGACGTTCCTGCGTCGCCGCATCGGTGACGGCCGCGCGGCTGCCCTGCACGGTGGCCGCGTAGGCGTCGAGGAACGCGCCGCTCACCATGCCGCGCCAGGCGTCGACGGCGGCCTTCGCCCGGTCGCCGGCCTCGGCGAAGCGCGAGGCGACCTCGCGGCTCACGGTCTCGCCGCCATAGGCGAACGAGCGCAGGATCCCGGCGACGTCGCGCAGGGGCGTCGACTTCGCCCGGCGCTCGTCCACCGGCCGCGACGGCTCGCCCTCGAAGTCGACGATGATGAGGTCGTCCTGCGAGGCCAGCACCTGGCCGAGATGGTAGTCGCCGTGGATGCGGGTCCGGTGGGCCCCGGCCGGGGCCTCGCGGCTCAGGGCCTCGATCAGCGCCTCGATCTTGCTCTTGGCGGACAGCACCGCTTCGGCCGCCTCGCGGGCGCCCTCCGAGGCCGCGGCACCCAGCCCGTTGCAGGCGCGCAGCGCCTTCTCGGCCTGGCGGCGCGTGTCGGCGGCCAGCATCGCGAGGTCGTCGGCCGTGAACGGCTCGGCGGCGAAGGCCGGGTCGTCGGTCTCGGTGGCGAGCGCCCGGTGCATCTCGGCGGTGCGCTGGCCGAGCAACGCGGCCCAGCGCAGATGCGTGGCGAAGGCGTCCTCGGGCGAGGGAGCCTCGCTCTCGGGCACCAGCACGAACGTGTCGAGGTCGCGCCGGAGATATTCGAGCATCAGGGTCCAGGCATCGCCCTGGTTGCGCACGAAGGCCTGGAGCAGGCCGAGCGCGGTGGCGGTGCCGTTGGGCCCGACATGCTCGACGACGCCGAGGAGCGCCGGGGTGTTCTTGAAGCCGGCCTGTTCGGTGAGGAAGCGGCCGACCTCGACCTCCGGGTGGTCGCCGGGCTGGAGCCGGCGCAGGAGCTTCAGCATCAGCCGCGAGCCGAAGGCGATCGAGGTGTTGCTCTGCTCCGCGGACAGACGGCGGATGTCCGCCGGGTCGAGTTCGACCTCCGGATCGAAGGCCGAGGTCGCCCGGAAGCGCAGGCTGCCCTTCTCCGAGGCGATGTCGCGGTTGTGGCGGATCGCGTCGACCATCGCGAGGGCGAAGTCGGTCGAGGAGGCCGCGCCGTAGAGGAGGCCCATCCGCGGGCCGCGGCGCACCCGGGCGACCGCGTGGTCCATCAGCGACTCGTCCTCGCGGCCCTCGTCGACCGCGAGCGGCACGAAGTAGTCCTGGGTGTCGCCGTTGCCGAGCGAGACGGCGATGCGCGGCAGCAGGAAGCCGCCGGTGCCGGTCGCGGAGGGCAGGATCGCGCTGTCGGCGACCTCGACCGAGCGGATGCGCGAGCCCTTGGCGCCGAACCAGCGCCGGGAGCCGATGAAGCGCGGCGCGACCGTGCGCTCGAAGGCCTGGCGCTCGCGGCCCCGCATCAGGGTCTCGACGCCGCCGGTGAGCACCAGGGTGAACAGCTCCGGCGCCTCGGGGCTCGGCCCCATCGTGCCGGCATTCGCCGTCGAGAGCGAGAACCAGTAGAAGCCGTAGGCCGGCATGGTGAGCAGGTACGGCAGGTCGCCGATCGGCGGGAACGAGGTGCCGCCGGTCAGCTCCACCGGCACCGCGGTGCGGAGATCCGACAGGTCGAGCTGCACCGCCTGCGGCGCCCGCGACAGGTTGGCGACGCACAGCACGCGCTCGTTGTCGTGCTCGCGAATCCAGGCCAGCACCTTGCGGTTGTCCGGGTAGAGGAACCGCAAGCCGCCGCGCCCGAGCGAGACGTGGTTGTTGCGGATCGCGATCATCCGCCGGGTCCAGTTGAGCAGGCTGGTCTGGGCACGGGCCTGCGCCTCGACGTTGACCGCGTCGAAGCCGTAGATCGGATCCTGGATCGTCGGCAGGAACAGCCGGGCCGGGTCGGAGCGGGAGAAGCCGCCGTTGCGGTCGGGCGACCATTGCATCGGCGTGCGCACACCGTCGCGGTCGCCGAGATAGATGTTGTCGCCCATGCCGATCTCGTCGCCGTAATACAGCACCGGGGTGCCGGGCATCGAGAGGACCAGGAACTTCATCAGCTCGATCTTGCGCCGGTCGTTCTCGAGCAGCGGCGCGAGGCGGCGGCGGATGCCGAGGTTGATGCGGGCGCGCCGGTCGGCGGCGTAGAAGCTCCAGAGGTAGTCGCGCTCCTTGTCGGTCACCATCTCGAGCGTCAGCTCGTCATGGTTGCGCAGGAAGATCGCCCATTGGCAGCCGTCCGGGATCTCCGGCGTCTGCCGCATGATGTCGGTGATCGGGTGCCGGTCCTCCTGCGCGATCGCCATGTACATCCGCGGCATCAGCGGGAAGTGGAACGCCATGTGGCATTCGTCGCCGTCGCCGAAATACTGCGCGGTCTCCTCCGGCCACTGGTTGGCCTCGGCGAGCAGCATCCGGTCGGGGTAGGATTCGTCCAGAGCGGCGCGGATCTTCTTGATGACCGTATGAGTCTCGGGCAGATTCTCGCAGTTGGTGCCGTCGCGCTCGATCAGGTAGGGGATCGCGTCGAGGCGCAACCCGTCCACCCCCATGTCGAGCCAGTAGCGCATCACCTCGATGACCGCGTCGAGAACCTTCGGGTTGTCGAAGTTCAGGTCGGGCTGGTGCGAGTAGAAACGGTGCCAGTAATACGCCTTGGCGACCGGGTCCCAGGTCCAGTTCGAGGCCTCGGTGTCGAGGAAGATGATGCGGGTGTCGGTGTACTTCTCGTCGGTGTCCGACCAGACGTAGAAGTTGCGCCACTCCGAATCCTTCGGGGCGTTGCGGGCCTGCTGGAACCACGGATGCTGGTCCGAGGTGTGGTTGATGACGAGCTCGGTGATGACCCGCAGGCCCCGGGCATGGGCCTCGTCCACGAAGGTCCGGAACTGGTCCATCGTGCCGTAGGACTGGTTGATGTCGCGGTAATCCGCGATGTCGTAGCCGTCGTCGCGCAGGGGCGAGGGGTAGAACGGCATCACCCAGATCGCGGTCACGCCGAGGTCGCGGATGTAGTCGAGCTTCGCGGTCAGGCCGTCGAAGTCGCCGATGCCGTCGTTGTTCGCGTCGAAGAAGGACTTGACGTGCACCTGGTAGATGATGGCGTCACGGTACCATTGCGGATCGGTACGATCGATCATCGCGTCAGAGCCTCATTCGATCGGGTCGTGGCGCCGGGCTGAGGGCCTTTGCGGCTGTCGCCATGCTCGGGCTCAACGCGGGGCGCCGGGGAGAGTTCGGAATGCCTGCCGGCGCGGACGGTCGCCCGCCCGCGCCTGATACGCACGTCGGCTAGGCCGAGCCGTGCTGCCACGCGCCGCCCGCCGCCGCAAGCCGCGCCGGGCGGCGCAGGCGCCAGATCACCACCGACCGCTCGGCCGGATCGAGGGCGATGCGGTGGGTCTTGCCGCGCAGCTCGAACTTGTAGCCGAGCAGCAGGTCCTCGACCTCGACGGCGCCGTCGTCGGGCAGCCCGAGCTGCCACAGCGGTACCTCGTAGGTGCATTCCTGGCGGTTGCGCGGGTCGAGGTTGACCATGCAGAACACCGCGTTGTCGCCCGACGGCGTCATCCGCAGGTAGGCAAGGATCTGCTCGTTCCAGGCCGGGGTGAAGACCACGTTGCGGAAGTCCCACAGCGCCGGGTTCTCGCGCCGGATGCGGTTCAATGCGATGATGTGGTCGCGGATGTTGCCGGGCTTGTAGTAGTCCCAGGCCCGCAGCTCGTACTTCTCGGAGTCGAGGTACTCTTCCTTGCCCGGTACCGGCGCGGCGTCGCAGAGCTCGAAGCCGTTGTAGATGCCGTAGACGCTCGACAGCGTCGCGGCGAGCGTGCCCCGGATGACGAAGCCCGGCCGGCCGCTGGTCTGGAGGAAGACCGGGTTGATGTCCGGCGTGTTGGCGAAGAAGTTCGGGCGGTAGTACTCGCCCATCTCGCCGGCGAGCTCGGTGGCGTAGGTCGCCAGCTCGTCCTTGGTGTTGCGCCAGGTGAAGTAGGTGTAGCTCTGCTGGAAGCCCGCCTTGGCGAGCTTCTTCATCATCTTGGGCCTAGTGAAGGCCTCGGCGAGAAAGAGCACGTCCGGGTAGCGGTCGTTGACGTCGCGGATCATCCATTCCCAGAACGGGATCGGCTTGGTGTGCGGGTTGTCGACCCGAAAGATCTTCACCCCCAGCTCGACCCAGCCGACGATGATGTCGCGCAGCTCGGTCCACAGCGACGGGAAGGCGCCGTCGCGGTAGAAATCGACGTTGACGATGTCCTCGTACTTCTTCGGCGGGTTCTCGGCGAACTTGATCGTGCCGTCGGGCCGCCAGTCGAACCATTCCGGGTGCTGCTTGATCCAGGGATGGTCCGGCGAGCACTGGATGGCTAAGTCGAGCGCCACCTCCATGCCGTGGGCATGGCTCGCCGCCACCAGGCGCCGGAAGTCGTCGAGGGTGCCGAGATCCGGGTGCACTGCCTCGTGGCCGCCCTCCAGTGCGCCGACGGCGTAGACCGAGCCGACGTCGCCCTCGCCCGCCTTCAGCGAGTTGTTCTTGCCCTTGCGGTTGGTGCGGCCGATCGGGTGGATCGGCGTGAAGTAGAGCACGTCGAAGCCGAGCTGGCGGATCTCCGGCAGCCGCGCAATCACGTCGTCGAAGGTGCCGTGGCGATTCGGGTCGCCGGATTGCGAGCGCGGAAAAATCTCGTACCAGGCCGAGAACCGGGCTGCCAGGCGGTCGGCGAAGACCTCCAGCACCACGGGATAGCGCGAGAGGTTCACGCGCTCGGAGTTGCGGTGGATCGGGGCCGTCTGCTCCAGCAGCCGGTGGAGCTGCGCCGCCGAGCCCGCCTCGTCGGCCTCGAGCGCCGCGACGAGGGCGCCGAGCGCCGCCGCGTCGCTGCCCTCGGCCAGGGCCGCCGCCCGCTTGACCAGGCCGACGCCCTCGATCGTCTCGAGCCGGACGTCGATGCCGGCCTTGCGCTTCTTCTCGAGGCCGCGCAGCCAGGACGAGAAGTCGTCGCGCCACGCCTCGACCGTGTACTCGTAGCGGGCGTTGCGGGTGAGCGGGAAGTGGCCGTGCCAGCGGTCGTTGTCGACGAACAGCATCGGGTCGCGGCGCCACTCGGTCTCGCCGGCCAGACGCGACAGGACCGCGGCGTTGATGACGTCGTGCCCGTCGGTGAAGATGTCGGCCTCGACGTGGACCTGGTCGCCGACGACCCGCTTGATCGCCGAGCGGCCGCCGTCGATCTCCGGGCTCACCGCCTCGATGATCACGCGCCCCTCCCCGTCCGGGGTGGTGCGGCGGGGCCGGCGCATCGCGCCGATGCGGCGGGCGGCCAGGATGCGCACCGCGCGGGGTTCGAGGCCGATCGACTGGTCGGCCCGGAAGGCGAGCGGTGCGGCCTCGGGCGTCAGGTCCTGGAACGGGCCGAACTCGCCGCCGGTGCCGGCGATGAGCGGCGCCGGATCGACGGCCACGGGGGCGTCGGTCGGGTTGTGCAGCACGATCACGGCGTTCTCGGCCGAGCCGGTATGGCCGGTATCGATCCGGATCAGCGCGACGTAGGGCGCGTCCGGCGCCGAGAGGCGCCATTGCGCGCCCTCGACATTGGCCGCCGGCAGGTCGGCGCGCAGGCGGTTCACCGCCGCGACGAAGCCCGAGATGTCGATGCCGGTGTGGTGCTCGCGGCTCTCCGGGGTGGTGTCCACGACGTGGAGCGGCTTGGCGTAGCCCCACTCGTAGCCGATCGGCATCAGCACGCCGGCCGAGAAGAAGGCGGCGAGCGCGTAGCGGCTCTTGAGCTCCGCCGCCACCGCCTCCGGCCCTCCCTCGAGCGAGGCGGCCAGCCGCGGCATGTCGTGGTTTTCCGGAAACGCGATCGAGGGCGCCAGGATGCGCAGGCGCTCGTACTGTTCCAGCGCCCAGGGCGCCTCGAGGTCCCACCAGGCGAAGGAGTTGAACAGGTAGTCGAACCCGGCTTCCGCCGTGGCCCGTGCCTCCTCGAAGGTGCAGCCCAGGGTCTCTGCGGCGAAGAGCGCGGCGTGGTCGCGCTGCTTGGCGGCGCCGATCAGGCTGCGCCAGACGTCCGGCGGCACCTTGTAGGCGGCGTCGCACCGGAAGCCGGCGACGCCGAGGGCCTGGAGCCGGGCGATGTAGCCGTCCCACAGCTCGGTCAGCGCGGTGCGGGGACCGGCCTCGACGTAGTCGAACTCGGCGAGGTCGCCCCAGACGGTGATCTTCGAGGGATCGTCGGGATCGACGGCGTGCGGGCTCACCGGCGCGCCGGATTCGTCGCGCACGAACAGGTCCGGGCGCTCGTGCGCCAGCCGGCCGTCGTTGGCGGCGTGGTTCACCACGAGGTCGGTCATGATCTTCAGGCCGTGCCCGGCGGCCGCCGCGCAGAAGCGGCGGACCTGCTCGTCGTCCGGCGTCCCGTCGAGGTCGCGCAGGCGCTCGTCGAGGCGGTCGGTGTCGGCCACGGCGTAGAGCGAGCGCGAGCCGCCGGCCTGATGGAACGGGTTGAGGTAGACCCAGTCGAAGCCGAGCGCGGCGATCCGGGGGAGTTCCGCGGTCCAGGCCGAGACCCGGCCGACCAGGAGGGGAAAGAGGTTGTAGATCCGCGGTCCGGCCGCCAGCGGCGCCAGGGTGGCCGGCAGCGGCGTCACCTCGCGGGTGCGCTTCGCCGGCTTGGTGCTGGTGCGGGGTACGTTCATCGGCCCGGTCCTGCCTGCTTCTCTCGAATCATCTCGGGCGGGCTCGCATGCCCCCTCGGGGCACGCGAGCCCGGGGTCTCAAGTGGCGGAGCGACGCAGAACCGCCAGGGGGAGACGCGCGAAGAGTCGGGCTACCGACAGATGCCCGCCCTCGGCCCGGACCTCGTCGCCGGTGACGAGGTCGCGCCAGGCGCTGCCCTCCGGCACCGGCAGGAGAACGTCCGCGAAGGCTCCGTCGAGGCGGGTGCCGTCCCCGTCCGGCGCCTCGCCGGCCGCGTCGTTCACCACCTGGCGCGGCACCGCGACCAAGAGGTCGCCGGCCTCCGCGCCCGCGGTCGCGTCCTGGCGCAGGAAGGCGACGACGCGCTCCGCCCCCTGCCCCTCGGCCGCGACCGGGGTGTAGTCGGCCTCGGCATAGAAGCCGGGATGCGCGGCGCGGTCGGCGAGCAGCCGGGCGAGCACCCGCTGCTTGATCCGCCCGTCCGGCCAGGCGGCGAGCAGATCCTCCAGGGCCGTCTCCTGCCCGAGCGCCGCCTCGCGCTCGGCGTAGTCGACCGGGCGGCGGTTGTCGGGATCGACGAAGGAGAAGTCCCAGAACTCCGTGCCCTGGTAGATGTCGGGCAGGCCCGGCAGGGTGCATTTGAGGACGGAGCGGGCGAGCCCCGACACCATCCCGACCCGGGCCAGCCGCTCGGCGAAGGGCCGGAACTCCCGCAGGAACTCCGAGCCCGGCGCCACCAGGGCGTCGAAGAGCTTCGCGACCGCGCCCTCGTAGGCCTCGTCGACGTTGACCCAGCTCGACCGGCGCTTGCCCTCGCGCATCGCCTTCTCGGCATAGGCGCCGAGCCGGGTGCGGAACGCCTCGACGTCCTTCGGGTCGGGGTTCTCGCCCAGCAGCTCCAGCGGCCAGGCGCCGAGGATCGCCTGCAGGAACATCCACTGGTCGTTGGCGTCGGGCGCCGGCTCGCCCTCGACCTCCGTGAGGTGCGGCTCGGCCAGCCGCCCCCACAGGTCCCAGGCCTGCGCCCACTCCCCCGGGATCTCGGAGAGCGCCAGCAGCCGCGTGCGGGCGTCCTCGCCGCGCTTGGTGTCGTGGGTGGCCGTGGTGATCATCGCGTTCGGCCAGTCGCGGGCCCGGGCGGCCTGGAGCCCGTGGAAATGCTCCGCGGTGAGGCCGTACTCGCCCGGATCGCCCCCGACCTCGTTGAGCGCCAGGAGCGCGACGAAGCGGTAGAACAGCGTGTCCTCCAGGCTCTTGGCCATCACCGGGCCGGTGAGCTGCTGGAAGCGGCGGCGGAAGCGCCGCACCACCTCGGGATCGGGTCGGCCCGGCCCCTCGGTATCGAGGCGTCCGAGCAGCACCCGTTCGGCGAAGTCGTGCACCGAGCGGTCGGGCAGCCTGGACCGGCGCTTGGCCTTGCGTACGGTGTCGCCGATGAGCTTCAGGTCCTCCGGCTCGATCTCGTTCTCGTCGAGCTCCTGGGGCAGGTAGCTGCGGTAGACCGGGAACCGGGCGACGATCTCGGAAAGCGCCTGGCGCAGGGCGTTGACCGAGAAGTCGCGGGTGCGACGGTCGGCGTCGGCCACCTGCTTGAGGTCCGAGGTGAGCACCTCCAGCTCGCTGGCGAAGCTGGTCTCCAGGATCTCGCCCTTCACGTTGCGCAGGAGCCAGGGATAGGGCTCGTCCATGCCGGTCGCCCCGGCATAGAGCCCGGCCACCGCCTCGCGCTTGCCCTGGTCGACGAACAGCCCGTCGATCTGGTTGAGCACGTCGTAGCCGGTGGTGCCGGCGATCGGCCACGGACGCAGCTTCTCGCCGGGCTCCAGGATCTTCTCCACGACGATGTAGAAGCCCGGGCCGAGCGCGGCCTGCAGCGCGCGGGCGTAGCCGGCCGGATCGGCCAGCCCATCGATGTGGTCGATGCGCAGCCCGTCGATCCGTCCCTCGCGGATCTGGCGGAACAGCATCGCGTGGGCGCCCTCGAACACCCGGCGATCCTCGACCTTGAGCCCGGCGAGCGAGTTCACGTCGAAGAAGCGGCGGTAGTTGATGTCGCTCGCCGCGACGCGCCAGTGGGCGAGCCGGTAGGCCTGCGCCTCCAGGATGCGGTGGAGCGCCCCGAAGCTGTCGGGATGGCCCTTGAAGCCGTTGACGAGCGTCACCGCCCGGTCGATCGCGGCCTTCAGATCGGGCGAAGACGCCACCGCGTGGGCGAGGCGCCGCTTCAGCCCCTCGGCCTCCTCCGGATAGCCGGCCTGACGCTCGACGTTGGCCTCGTCGGCCATCCGGCGCAGGCGCTCGGAGATCGACAGCACCTCGGCCGAGGCCTCGTCGCCGACCTCCGCCAGCGCGGCGAGCGTCCGGTCGAGAACGATCGGGTAGCTCAGCGGGTTGACCGGGAAGCGATGCTCGAAGTGCCAGACGCTGAGGGCGCCCTCCTCCGGGTCGAAGGCGAGCTTGAGGTCGCCCTTCTCCAGGGCTTCGCCGTAGCGGTCGCCGAGGAAGGGCACGACGAGCTTGTTGCGGGCGCCCAGCCGGCCCCAGTCGATGTCGAAGGCGTCCGCCGCCGGCGACAGCGCGCCCCATTCGAGCACCGAGAGCCACCACGGGTTGTCGGCCCCGCCGACGCCCATGTGGTTGGGCACGATGTCGAGCAGGAACTTGAGGCCGTGGCTCTTCAGCGTGTCGCTGAAGCGGACGAACGCCTCCTCGCCGCCGAGTTCCGGGTTGATCTCGCGGTGGTCGACGATGTCGTAGCCGTGCATCGAGCCGGGCCGCGCCTTGTGGATCGGCGAGGCGTAGACGTGGCTGATGCCGAGCTTGGCCAGGTACGGGACGATCCTGGCGGCGTGATCGAAGGTGAAGTCCTTGTGGAACTGCAGCCGGTAGGTCGCCCGCGGCGGCGGCGAGGCGAGGCGTGCGGCACCCGAGCGCGGACCCCGCGCCTCGGCCGAGAGCGAGGAGGCGAGCTTGGCGAGCGGCCCGCCGGGCGCTGCGATCGCGTCGAGGTCGCGGTCGAGCTTGCGGCGCCAGTTCGGGTAGCCCTCGGTGACGCCCGGCATGTTGGCCTGGCTCACCTCGCCCAAAATGTCCTCGTACTGCACTGCCGTCAGAACCGAAGGCGCGCGGGCAAGGAAGCGCACCGCCGCCTCGAAGGGCGGCTCGGTCGGCACCTCGCTCGTCGGGATCAGGCCCTCCTGGTTCAGCGCCTCGGCGAGGCGCCGGCGCTCGTGCACCCGCTCGTCGCGCTCGGCGCCCGCCCGATCGGCGTCGTAGAGGCCCAGCGACTGGCGCAGCTCCGTATCGACCCCGCGCCACCAGCCGACGAAGGTCGGCAGGTCGTGGGTGGTGATGGCGCAGAGCGCGTCGCGCGGGTACTCGGCCGGGCGCTTGAAGGTGCCGCCCTCCCCCCGCTCGAACGACAGGATGCGGTAGCTCAGGATGCCGGCCTGCATCAGCGCGTCGGAGAAGCCGGCCGGCGCGGTGCCGAGATCCTCCGCGATCACGAGGCATTTCGCCCGGTGGCTCTCGAGCCGCAGGACCGCCAGCATCGCCTCGAACGGCATCGCCACGTAGGCGCCGCCCTTGGCCCCGCCGCCGACCGGGATCAGGAACAGCCGGGCGAGCTGGAAGGCGTGGTCGATGCGGATCGCGCCGGCGTGGCGCATGTTGGCCTGCACGAGCGCCCGGAAGGCCGCGAGGCCGTCGCGTTCCAGCTCCAGCGGATCGAAGGGCGGCAGGCCCCAATCCTGGCCGTTCGGGGCGAGGATGTCCGGCGGCGCGCCGATCGACAGCCCGGCGGCGAAGCGCTCGGGATGCGACCAGACCTCCGAGCCGCCGCGGTCGGCGCCGACCGCGAGGTCGCGGTAGAGTCCGAGCCGCATGCCGGTGGCGAGGCCCCGCGCGGCGGCCTCGGCGAATTGCCGGTCGGCGAGGAACTGCAGCCAGGCGTGGTAGGCGACCCGCTCCTGGTGCTCGGCCGCGAAGGCCGCGACCTCCGGCGTACCGTTGCGGCGGTAGGCCTCCGGCCAGTCGCCGAGCCAGTGGGCGCCACCTTGCGCGAAATGCTCGGCCAGGGCCTCGAAGGTGGCGTGGGCCTCCAGGTTCTCGCCGCCCGCGGCGCGGAAGGCGAGGTACTCGGTGTCCCGCCCGGCCCGGGCCGGGGAATCCCGCCACAAAGCCTCCAGCACCGGGCCGAGCACCTGCCAGATGCCGGCATGGTCGACGAGCGAGGCGTCGCGCAGGCGCGCGATCTCGGAGTCGGACTGGCGCAGGAGCGCTTCCGCCCGGCTGCCGGGAAAGCCCGGCAGGGCGGCGGGGGCGATGAACAGCGTCTCGAGGAAGAGCCGCGACGACGGCGAGTAGGGCGAGACCTTCTGGCGGTCGGTCGAGAACAGGGCGTGGACCGGGCTGAGCCCCAGGAAGGCCGCGCCCTTCGCGCCGGCATCGGCGGCGGCCCGGCCGGCATCGGCGAAGGTGCCGATGCCGAGATTGTCGGCGGAGCGCAGGCCGTAGAGCTGGGCGGCGAGGCCCCAGTCCCGGGCGCCCTCCTCGGCCAGGGCCCGCGGGCGCCAGCAGCGCTGGGGCGCGGCGATCACGGTCGCCTCGGCGCGCCGCTCGCCGAGCGTCACGACGAGCCGGTGGTAGCCGGGGGTGAGCGGCGGCAGCTCGATCGCCTCGGTGCCGGGGGCGAGCACGACCCGCCCGTCGCGGGCGGTGCCGCGCTCGTCGACGACCCGCCAGCTCAGCGTGCCGGAGCCGCCCTCCGGCCGGACCGGCACCCGCGCGGCGCGCCTGGCCTCGACCGGCACCAGCGGCGGCACGAGGCCGTGGCGCAGGGCGCGGATGCGGCCGAGGCTCGCCCGCGCCTCCTCCTCGGTGCCCGCCGGCAGGCCGAGGGCGGCGAGCAGCCCCTGGCGCACGCCGAGCGGGGTCTCGACGCGCTGGCCGAAGGCGTCGGTGTAGTCGGCGGCGATGCCCGCCTCATCGGCGAGCCGCGCGACGACATCCTCGGTCACGGCCATCTCAACGCACCTCTTTCACGAACACGCCCGACCAGGCGGGCAGGACCAGGGAACCGCTCTCGTCCTGCGTCACGCCGGGCGAGCGCCAGACGACGCGCGCGGGCGCCTGCGGGAGGGCGAAGGGCTCGCCTCCGAACACCGCGACGAAGCGCAGATCGCCCCCGGCATAGGACCAGATGACGTCGACGACGTCGGGCCGCGGCAGGACGTAGCGCCCGCCCTGCCAGGCGGTCTTCGTCAGCGGCACGATCTCGCGCTGGCGCAGGGCCAGGAGCGCGGTCGTGTCGGCCAGAACCTCGCGGTGGGGCGAGCGGTCGCGCTCCGCCCAGTCGAGGGTCGAGCGCCGGAACGTCTCCTCCGCCGTGGGGTCGGGGATCGTCTTCGCCTTCTCCTCGTCGGCGAAGGCCGCGAAGCTCTTGAACTCGCGACGCCGGCCGTCGCGCACCGCCTTGTTCAACTCCTCGTCGGGGGCGAAATCGACGAAGAACAGGAACGGCGTCGAGGCCGACCATTCCTCGCCCATCCACAGCATCGGGATCTGCGGGCTGAGCAGCAGGCCGGCCCGGGCCAGCGCCAGCCTGTCGGGCTCGGCGAGATGGCTCAGGCGCTCGCCGAGCGCCCGGTTGCCGACCTGGTCGTGGTTCTGCAGGAAGGTGACGAACGCGGATGGCGGCAGGTGGCCGGAGGGCTCGCCGCGGGGGTGGCCGTCGAGGGTCTTGAACGGCTCGCCCTGGTAGGCGAAGCCCTCCGCCAGGCTGCGGGCGAGGTGGGCGGCCGGCTTGTCGGAGAAGCTCTCGTAGTAGCCGGCCTCCTCGCCGGTGAGCAGGATGTGCCAGCCGTGATGGGTGTCGTCGGCCCATTGCGCGCTGTGGAAGCGCGGCCGGCCGGCGGCCCCGCGTTCGAGCCAGGAGGCCTGGTTGGCCTCGTTCTCCAGCATCAGGTGGATCGGCCGGTCGGGGAACGCGGCCCGGATGCGCTCGGCGAGCTCACCGAGGAAGTGTTTCTCCGAATCGTCCTGGATCGCGTGGACGGCGTCGAAGCGCAGGCCGTCGACGTGGAACTCCTCCAGCCAGTACAGCGAGTTGTGGACGAAGTAGTCCCGAACCACCTGGCCGCTGGTCTTGCCGTCGAAGTTGATGCCCGCCCCCCAGGGCGTCTGGTGGCGCTCGGTGAAGAAGGTCTTGGCGTAGGCGTTGAGGTAGTTCCCGGCCGGACCGAAGTGGTTGTAGACCACGTCGAGGAAGACCATCAGGCCGAGGCCGTGCGCGCGGTCGACCAGGCGGCGCAGGTCGTCGGGCGTGCCGTATGCGGAATCCGGCGCGTAGGGCAGCACGCCGTCGTAGCCCCAGTTGCGGCTGCCCTTGAAGTCGGCGAGCGGCAGGAGCTCGATCGCGGTCACGCCGAGGTCGCGCAGGGCCTCGAGCCTGTCGGCGAGGGCCGCGTAGGTGCCCTGCGGCGTCGCGGTGCCGACATGGACCTCGTAGATCACCGTCTCCTCGAACGGACGGCTCTTCCAGGCGCCGTCGGTCCACGGGAAGGCGGCGGGGTCGATCACCTCGGACAGCCCCGAGACGTCCTCGGGCTGGAAGCGCGAGGCGGGGTCGGGCACGACGAGGTCGCCGTCGATCCGGTAGCCGTAGCGGGCCCCGGCGCGCACGCCCGGCACCGTCAGACGGCGCCAGCCCTCGCCCGCATCCGGCAGCGGATGCTCGCTCCCGTCGAGCACCAGGGCGACCTCCGTCGCGGTCGGCGCCCATAGGGCGAAACGCACACCCTCCGGTCCGATCTCCGCACCGAATGGCATGCTGTGGGCGCGCCGCATCGGGCCACCATCCTTCGAAAACGTGAGGGCAAAGAGCGAGGGCGAGCGGCGTGGGGTGCCGCCTCGCTCTGGGAAATTCAGCCGGCCTGCCCAGGTTCCGCACTGCGAAAGGCCAGGGCTGGAATGGCCGGGCTCGAATGGGTCGAGCCTGCCGCGGGAGCTAAGGCGGGCGATCCTCCCGGCAATGGCCGGCCGCCACGGACCCGAGGACTTTCGTCGAATCGCCGTGTGGGCGAGCCGAAGCGCGCCGGATCCGGTCGGGAGCGGCGTCCGGATCCCCGGAGATGGGAACGAGCGGCCCGACCCGCGGAGCGGGAAAACACGAAGACCCGCGGAACGGGCAAGCGTGAAGACCCGCGGCGTGGGCGAGCGCGAAGAGACGTGCGGGCGGCGGGCGCGCGCCGGCCTCAGAACGCCCAGGCCAGGGTCGCGGCGAGCGCGACCGCGAGGGCTGCCCCGGTCGCCGTCATCGCCATCCGGCCGAGGCCGACGGTCGCGGCGGCGACACCCTCCTCGGCGAAGCCGAAGGCCTGGCCGGCGGCCTGCTCGGCCCGGGCGAGGGTGAGGTGGCGGGTCCGGCTGTGGCGAACCTGGCGTCTGGCGGCTCTCATCGTCGGGTCGCTCCTGCGGCGCGGCCTGTCCGGCCGGCGATCGCGCGGCCGATTCGGCAACGGGCGGTCATGGCCGAGGTTCCGGCCGAGCCCGTGCGCGTCACCGGACCTTAAGGGAATTTGTTTACGTCTCGGTGACTCTGGTACGGGTTCTGCGGCGCGGCGGTCCCGGACCGGCCGCCCCACGCGACCATGCCACGCCCGAAGCCACCGGAAGCCCCTTTTTGTTCCGCGTTTGTTCCGGTATAGGGAGAGGATGACCTCGAATGCTGCCAGAGCCCTTCCCCCACCGCGAGGCCGTCGCGTGAGCGAGGCCGCGCGAGACCTGTTCGGCGCGGGCGGCAAGCCTCCCGAAGGAAAGCCGCCTGCGGATCCGCTGAAGGCGGACGCGCTCAAGCGCACGAAGCCGGTCGCCGTGCCCCCGCCCGCGGACGCCGCGGAGGCCGGCTACGACGCCTCGGCGATCGAGGTGCTGGAGGGGCTGGAGCCGGTGCGGCGCCGGCCCGGCATGTATATCGGCGGCACCGACGAGAAGGCCCTGCACCACCTCTTCGCCGAGGTGATCGACAACTCGATGGACGAGGCGGTGGCGGGGCATGCCAGCTTCATCGAGGTGGAGCTGCAGGAGGACGGCTGCCTCGTCGTGACCGACAACGGCCGCGGCATCCCGGTCGACCCGCACCCGAAATTCCCCGGCAAGTCGGCGCTCGAGGTCATCATGACCACGCTGCATGCCGGCGGCAAGTTCGACTCGAAGGTCTACGAGACCTCGGGCGGCCTGCACGGCGTCGGCATCTCGGTGGTGAACGCCCTCTCGGACGTGCTCGAGGTCGAGGTCGCCCGCAACCAGACGCTCTACCGCCAGACCTTCTCGCGCGGCCACGCGCAGGGGCCGATCGAGACGATCGGCCGGGTGCAGAACCGGCGCGGCACGAAGGTGCGCTTCCATCCCGACGCCGAGATCTTCGGCGAGCACAGGTTCGATCCGCGCCGCCTGTTCAAGATGGCGCGCTCGAAGGCCTACCTGTTCGGCGGGGTCGAGATCCGCTGGCGCTGCGCGCCCAGCCTGCTGGACGGCGTCGAGACCGTGCCGGCCGAGGCCGTGCACCGCTTCCCGGCCGGCCTGAAGGACTATCTCGCCCGCGAGATCGACGGCAAGGACCTGGTCGCCGACGGCGTCTTCGCCGGCAAGGTGACGAAGCCCGGCAGCCACGGCTCGCTCGAATGGGCGATGGTCTGGCTGTCGAACGACGACGGCTTCTCCTCGTCCTACTGCAACACCATCCCGACGCCGGAGGGCGGCACCCACGAGAGCGGGATGCGGGTGGCGCTGCTGCGGGGCCTGCGCGACCATGCCGAGCGGGTCGGCCAGGTCAAGCGGATGGCCTCGGTCACCGCCGACGACGTGATGGCGACCTGCGCGGCGATGCTGTCGGTCTTCATCCGCGAGCCCGAGTTCCAGGGCCAGACCAAGGACAAGCTCGCGACGCTGGAGGCCTCCCGCATCGTCGAGGCGGCGATCCGCGACGCCTTCGACCACTGGCTCGCCGCCTCCCCGGCCCAGGCCAACAAGCTCCTCGACTGGGTGATCGACCGGGCCGAGGAGCGCCTGCGCCGGCGCCAGGAGAAGGAGGTCGCCCGCAAGACCGCGACCCGCAAGCTGCGCCTGCCGGGCAAGCTCGCCGATTGCTCGAAGGCCGGGGCCGCCGGCTCCGAGATCTTCATCGTCGAGGGCGATTCGGCCGGCGGCTCGGCCAAGCAGGCGCGCGACCGCGCCACCCAGGCGATCCTGCCCCTGCGCGGCAAGATCCTCAACGTCGCCTCGGCGAGCCGGGACAAGCTCGGGGCCAACCAGCTCCTGTCCGACCTGACCCAGGCGCTGGGCTGCGGCCTCGGCAACCAGTACCGGCACGACGACCTTCGCTACGAGAAGGTCATCATCATGACCGACGCCGACGTCGACGGCGCCCACATCGCCTCGCTGCTCATCACCTTCTTCTACCGGCAGATGCCCAAGCTGATCGAGGGCGGGCACCTCTACCTCGCGGTCCCGCCCCTCTACCGGCTGACGCAGGGCGCGAAGAGCGCCTACGCCCGCGACGACCGCCACAAGGAGCAGCTGCTCAAGACCACCTTCAAGTCTGGCAAGGTCGAGATCGGGCGCTTCAAGGGCCTCGGCGAGATGATGCCCGGGCAGCTCAAGGAGACCACGATGGACCCCAAGAAGCGCACGCTCCTGCGGGTCGAGGTGGTGGAGGAGGCCCGCGAGGCCACCGGCGACACGGTCGAGCGGCTGATGGGCAACAAGCCCGAGGCCCGCTTCGCCTTCATCTCCGAGCGCGCGGTCTTCGCCGACGAGATCGAGCTCGACATCTGACACCCGGAGCGCCCGCGGGCCTGCCCGGCGTCGTCCGGCGCTCGCAGGCCCCGGCGAACCCGCGACCTGTCGGGGGCTTGCGCCCCCGTCTCCCTCGGCCTTACGCCGCGCCCGTTACGGCGCGCCGTCCCTCAGGCCGCCGGCCATCGCTTCGAGGCGGCCCAGGACGGCGGCGAGCACCGGCCGCAGCCGCGCGGCCTTGTCCGCGTCCAGGGCGAAGGGCGGCGCTTCCGTCGCCAGGTGCGAGACCTGCGCGAGCTCCATCTGGATCGCGTGGATCCCGGCCTCGGGGCGGGCGTAGTGGCGGGTCGTCCAGCCGCCGCGGAAACGGCCGTTGACGACGCTCGTGTAGCCGGCGGCGGCCGCGCAGGTCTCGGCCGCCGCGCGCTCGATCGCCGGGTCGCAGGTCCGCCCGCCATCGGTGCCGATGTTGAAATCCGGCAGCGTGCCGGGGAACAGGAACGGGATCCGCGAACGGATCGAGTGGCAATCGTACAGGATCGCGACCCCGTGCAGCGCCCGCACGCGCGCGACCTCGGCGGCGAGCGCGGCGTGGTAGGGCGCGTGGAACCGCGCGATCCGGTCGGCGACGTCGTCCTCGCCCGGGCCCGCGCCGTCCCGCCAGATCGGGGCACCGTCGAAATCGGTGGCCGGAACCAAGCCGGTGGTGTTCTGCCCCGGATAGAGGCTGGTGCCGGACGGGTCGCGGTTGGCGTCGACCACGTAGCGGTGGAACGTCGCCCGCACGGTCGTCGCGTCCGGGAGCAGCCCGTCGTAGAGCCGGTGGATGTGCCAGTCGGTGTCGCGCAGCCGGCGGCCCTCGTCGTTCAGCCGCGCGAGGATGTCGGGCGGAACGTCCGTGCCGGTATGGGGCAGGGCCAGGATGACCGGCGACGAGCCCCGGGCGACCTCGACCGGGCTTACGGAGACCGGGCTCATGCCGCCTCCAGGCCCGGCAGGATGCCGGGCGACGGGCTGGCGTCGATCGCGCCCTGCGCCACCAGGCCGGCGGCGATCCGCAGATCGTCCGCGAGGTAGCGGTCCTCGTCGAGCGGACGGATCGCGGCGCGGATCGCCGCGAGCGCCCGCTCCAGCTCCGGGCTCGTCCGCAGCGGGCCGCGCAGCTCGACGCCCTGGGCGCCCGCCAGGGCCTCGATGCCCAGGATGCCGAACAGGTTCTCGGTCATCGCCAGCAGGCGGCGGGCGCCGTGGCAGGCCATCGAGACGTGGTCCTCCTGGTTGGCGGAGGTGGGCGTCGAATCGACCGAGGCCGGGTGAGACCGCTGCTTGTTCTCGCTCATGAGCGCCGCCGAGGTCACCTCGGCGATCATCAGGCCGGAATTCAGGCCGGGCTTGCGCGCCAGGAACGCCGGCAGCCCGAAGGACAGGGCCGGGTCGACCAGGAGGGCGATCCGGCGCTGCGCGATCGAGCCGATCTCGCAGATTGCGAGCGCGATCTGGTCGGCCGCGAAGGCGACCGGCTCGGCATGGAAGTTCCCGCCCGACACGACCTCGCCGTCGGACAGGACCAGGGGGTTGTCGGTGACGGCGTTGGCCTCGATCTCGAGGGTGCGGCCGGCCTGGCGCAGGAGGTCGAGGCAGGCGCCCACGACCTGGGGCTGGCACCGGATGCAGTAGGGATCCTGGACCCGCTCGTCGCCCTCGACGTGGCTCTCGCGGATCGCCGAACCGTCGAGGAGCGCGCGCAGGGCCGCCCCGGCCTCGATCTGCCCTCGATGGCCCCGCAGCGCGTGGATCTCGGGGTGGAACGGGGCGGAGGAGCCCATCGCCGCATCGGTCGACAGCGCGCCGGTGACGAGGGCGGCCCGGAGCGCCCGGAAGGCGCGGAACAATCCGGCCAGCGCCAGCGCGGTCGAGACCTGCGTGCCGTTGATGAGCGCGAGCCCTTCCTTGGCGGCCAGCACCACCGGCTCGAGCCCGGCGCGCCGCAGCGCCTCGCCGCCCGGCATCCGTTCGCCCGCGACGAAGGCCTCGCCCTCGCCGATCATCACGGCGGCCAGGTGGGCGAGCGGCGCGAGGTCTCCGCTGGCGCCGACCGAGCCCTGGCCGGGAATCGCCGGGACGACGCCGCGGGCGAGCATCGCCTCGATGAGCCGCACGATCGCCAGCCGCACCCCCGACGCGCCGCGGCCGAGCGAGATCAGCTTCAGCGCCATCACGAGGCGCACCACGTCGGGCTCCAGGAGCTCGCCGAGGCCGCAGCAATGCGACAGGATCAGGTTGCGCTGGAGGGTGGCGAGGTCGCCGGGCGCGATCCGGATCGAGGCCAGTTTCCCGAACCCGGTATTGATCCCGTAGATCGGCGCCTCGCCCTCGGCGATCGCCGCGATCCGGGCCGCGCCCCGCTCGATGGCGGTATCGCAGCCCGCATCCAGCCGCGCCGCCACGCCGTCGCGATAGACGCGCTCGAGGTCCTGGAGCGACACGTGTCCCGGATGGAAGGTCAGGGTCATGGCGAGGTCCTCGTTCGGCTCGACGGCGCGCGCGGGGCGCAAGGAAGGACGACGCGGCCGCGCCGTCGCCGGCGGCCACCCGTGCCCCGCCCGATCGACGCAGGCGGGCGCGGCGATGCGCCGTTGGCTGTCCCAATATGTATAGACATGTAACGAGGCTTGGCAAGCGCGAGCCGGGGTCTGCGAGGGCCTTCGGCCTGGGGCTCGGTGCTGCCCCGCGTGTCATGTCTAGCGTTGAAAGGAGCCGGGTGGCGGCCGTGCGATCGGCCGGTCGCCAGCCCGTCGGCCGGCCTCATGCCTGCCATTCGTTGATCTCGCGGCCCCGGCGGCCTATTCATGCGCGCCATGGACCTCCGAGCTTCCGCCGAACGATCCGTGGCCCCCGGATCCCCGGCCCCCCACCTCCCGGCTACCGTGGCGCCGCTGACCTGCGCGTCGCCGCCCCGCGGACGGGCCGCGCCGTTCCTGCCGATGAGCCGCGCCGAGATGACGGCGCTCGGGTGGGACGCCTGCGACATCGTGCTGGTGACGGGCGACGCCTACGTCGACCATCCGAGCTTCGGCATGGCCATCATCGGCCGGCTGCTCGAATCGCAGGGGTTCCGGGTCGGCATCATCGCGCAGCCGGACTGGCAGTCGGCCGAGCCGTTCAAGGCCCTCGGCCGGCCGACGCTGTTCTTCGGCGTCACCGGCGGCAACCTGGATTCGATGGTCAACCGCTACACGGCGGACCGGCGCCTGCGCCACGACGACGCCTACACGGCCGGCGGCGAGGGCGGGAAGCGGCCGGACCGCTGCACCATCGTCTACACGCAGCGCTGCCGCGAGGCGTACAAGGACGTGCCGATCGTGCTCGGCGGCATCGAGGCGTCGCTGCGCCGGATCGCGCATTACGATTACTGGTCCGACAAGGTGCGCCGCTCGATCCTGGCGGACGCCAAGGCCGACCTCCTCCTCTACGGCAACGCCGAGCGCGCCGTGGTCGAGGTGGCCAACCGCCTCGCCGCCGGCGAGGCGCCGCACGAACTCGACTCGGTCCGGGGCGTCGCCCTGTTTCGCCGGGTGCCCGAGCACTGCACCGAGCTGCCCGCCGACGACCTCGATTCCGCCGACGAGGCCGCCTCCCGCAAGGCCGGCGAGACCGTGATCCGGCTCCCCGCCTACGACGTCGTCAAGGACGACAAGGAGGCCTATGCCCGCGCCTCGCGCGTGCTGCACCGGGAGGCCAACCCCGGCAACGCGCGCCCGCTCGTCCAGCGCCACGGCGACCGCGACCTGTGGCTGAACCCGCCGCCGATCCCGCTCACCAGCGCGGAGATGGATGCGGTCTACGACCTGCCCTACGCCCGCGCCCCCCACCCGTCCTACGGCGACGCCAAGATCCCCGCCTGGGACATGATCAAGTTCTCGGTGACGATCATGCGCGGCTGCTTCGGCGGCTGCACCTTCTGCTCGATCACCGAGCACGAGGGCCGCGTCATCCAGAACCGCTCGGAGGGCTCGATCCTGCGCGAGATCGAGCGGATCCGCGACAAGACCCCGGGCTTCACCGGCGTGATCTCGGATGTCGGCGGGCCGACCGCCAACATGTACCGGATGGCCTGCAAGGACCCGAAGATCGAGGCGGCGTGCCGGCTGCCGTCCTGCGTCTTCCCGGACATCTGCCCGAACCTCAACACCTCGCACGACGACCTGATCCGGCTCTACCGCAAGGTCCGGGAGGTGAAGGGCGTCAAGAAGGTGATGGTGGCCTCCGGCGTGCGCTACGACCTCGCGGTCCGCAGCCCCGAATACGTCAAGGAACTCGTCACCCACCACGTCGGCGGCCGCCTGAAGATCGCGCCCGAGCACACCGAGCGCGGTCCCCTCGACCTGATGATGAAGCCGGGAATCGGCACCTACGACCGATTCAAGGAGATGTTCGACGAGGCGGCCAAGCAGGCCGGCAAGAAGTACTACCTGATCCCGTACTTCATCGCGGCGCATCCCGGCACGACCGACGAGGACATGCTGCAGCTTGCGCTGTGGCTCAAGAAGAACGACTATCGCGCCGACCAGGTCCAGACCTTCCTGCCGTCGCCGATGGCGACCGCCACGGCGATGTACCACACCGAGGTCAACACGCTGAAGGGCGTGCGGCGCGGCGGCAGCGAGCCGGTCGAGGCGATCAAGGGCCTGCGCCAGCGCCGCCTCCACAAGGCGTTCCTGCGCTACCACGACCCCGAGAACTGGCCCCTGCTGCGTGAGGCGCTGCGGGAGATGGGCCGCACCGACCTCATCGGGCCGCGGCCCGACCAGCTCGTGCCGTTCTCGCAGCCGCCGGGGACGGGCCTGGGTGCGGGCAAGGCGGGCGCGGCCAAGTCGGGCGCGGGCAAGGGGCGCGGACCGCAGCGGCCGGCGCGCCAGCCGGCCGGCCAGCGATTCACCACGAAGGGCGTCCCGATCAGGAAGTGAGACGACTTCCGGAAGGACGACGTCCGGAAGTCGTATCGCAGGCCCGCGCGGAAACGCAGGCCTCACACGCGCGAGCGGAGCCGATTTGCGCATCGCGACGCGATCCCGCGGACGTCGTGTACCGGCCGCGCGGGCGGGTGCTCGCCCCCGGGCGGGATGCGCGGCCGCGTCCATGCCGCGTTGCGCGCGCATCGGCCGGAGGGTAACTCCGGCGTTTGCGTGACGAGGAACGGGAGACGGTGACCCGCGTGAGCAAGCTGGCGGTGACGAAACGCGGACCGGCCAAGGCGGCCTCCGCCCCCTTCGCCGAGATCGTGATGGTGTGCGCCAAATGCGCCAAGCGTCAGGGCGTCGGCGCCAAGGCGGTGCGGGGCGGGCTGAAGCGGGCCCTCAAGGCCGATCGTCGCGGCCGCAAGGTGCGGGTGGTCGAGACCGGCTGCCTCGGCCTGTGCCCCAAGCGCAGCCTCACGCTCGCCACCGCCGGCTCTCTCGGCGAGGGCCGTCTCCTGGTGCTCGATCCGACGCTCTCCGCGGAGGCGATGCTCGACGCCCTGCTGCCGACCCGGGACGAGGACCGATGACGGCGGGCGACGCGGCCCCGCACCCCGAGGCCCGTCGCCCGAGCCTCGGCCGGCGCCTGCTGCGGCGGGTGCCGCTCCTCGGCGCCGCGGTCGGCGTGGTCCTCGCGCTCTGGCTCGTCGCCGCCAACGACGTCGGGGCGGTGGCGGACGCCTTCGGGCGCGTCGGCGTGCTCGGCATCGTCGCGGTGGTGCTGGTGCGGCTCGTGATCGTCGGGCTGTGCGGTATCGCCTGGGCCCGGGTGCTCTCCGGCCTCGTCGGGCTCGCCTCCGGCCCGTTCGTGCTGCTGCGCTTCGTGCGCGAGGGCGTCAACGTGCTCTTGCCCGTCGCCTCGGTCGGCGGCGAGGTCCTGGGCGCGCGCCTCCTCACCTTCTGGGGCGTCACGGGCGCGGCGAGCGCCGCCGGCATCCTGGTCGACATGTTCTTCCAGGTCGTCACCCAGGCGCTGTTCGCCCTGACCGGCGTCGTCCTGCTCTCGCGGCTCGAGGGCGAGCAGGCGGCCACCCTCGCGGCCTGGTGCGCCAAGGGCCTGGCGCTCAGCGGCGTCGTGCTGGCCGCGTTCTTCGCCGTGCAGCGCTATGGCGGCGCCGCCTTCGTCGAGCGCCGGGTGAGCGCGCTCGCCCGGCGCTTCGCGGCCGAGGGCGGGCCTGCGCCGGTCGGCGGCGGCGTCCAGGCGGCGCTCGACGCGGTCTGGGACCGTCGGCGCGGGCTGCCGCTGGCGGAGGGCTTCCTCCTCCACCTCGCGGCCTGGTTCCTCGGTGCCCTCGAGATCTGGATCGCGCTGCGCTGCATCGGCATCGAGGGCGTGACGTTCGCCGAGGCGGTGGTCCTCGAATCCCTGAGCCAGGCGATCAAGTCGGCCGCCTTCCCGGTTCCGAGCGGGCTCGGCGTCCAGGAGGGCGGCTTCGTGCTCCTCGGCAGCCTGTTCGGCATCGATCCGCACACGGCGCTCGCCCTCTCCCTGGTCAAGCGCGTGCCCGACGTGGTGCTGGGCCTGCCGGCGCTCCTGGCTTGGCAGATGATCGAGGCCCGGCGCGGGCTGATGGTCCCGCCCACTGCCCCACCTGCGATCTAGAGCATTTTCCGACGAAGTGGGCACCGGGTCGTCGATAGAAAATGCGGCAAAATCAATGACCTAAAGCATTTTCCGACGAAGTGGAAACCGGTTCGTCGGAGAAAATGCGAAAAAACAAAGACCTAGAGAGCTTCGCGATTGCAACGCGATCGTGAAGCTCTCTAGAGCAGTGCCCGGTCGACCGGGTACTGCTCTAGCGCGCCGCCCGGGCCAGCACCTCCGGCGTGTCGGGGGCGCTCATCGCGCGGGCCGCGGCCTCGGCGGTGAGGCCGCCGGCGTCGCGGCGGGCCGGGTCGGCGCCGTGGGCGAGCAGGGTCTCCACCATCTCGACCCGGTTGAACATTGCCGCGACCATCAGGGCGGTGCGCCCGTCCGGCCCGGCCCCGTCGACCGCCGCGCCCCCGTCGAGGAGCGCGAGCACCACCGGCAGCGCACCCTTGAACGCCGCCGCGGCGAGCGGGGTCTGGCCGCGGTCGTTGGCGATCTCCGGGTCGGCCGCGTGCGCCATCAGCACGCCGACGGTCTCGACATGGCCGTGATAGGCCGCGAGCATCAGGAGCGTGTCGCCCTTGTCGTTGCGCAGGTTCGGCGGCATCCCCATGCCGAGAAGCTCGCCCAGCTCCGCGTGGTGACCGAGGCGCGCATAGCCGAAGACCCGGCCCGCGAAGGCGATCGTGTCCTCGTCCAGGGTCGGGCGCGCCGGGGCGCCGGGCTCGTCGTTCTGCATCGCTCTCATCCGTCGTGGTCGGCGCGGGATATCGGGCGGGGGCCCGTGCCGCCAAGTGGTGCCCCCTGCCGAGCGGATACCCCGCCGGGACGGTCGCTCCGCCTCGAGGCGGGCGGCCGCGATCCGCTCGCGCCGGGATTGATCGAGCCCATTAGGTCTGGATTCACTACACGCCCGGGAAACAGGCGGACTGACCATATGGCCGACTGTAAGTTCATCAACGGAGGCGTACGTCTCTCGCCACATAGATCTCCATAGAGAGACACCCGTTGTGACCGCCCTCTACGATTGCATCGCTCATAATCACGATCTCAAGCTCGTTTTGCTCGCTGCGGTTGTGTGCAATCTCGCTGCAGCAACTAGCCTGACCTTGCTCGACTACGCGCGCGGCCATGCCGGCCGGGCGCGCCGGCTGTGGCTGCTCACCGGGGCGCTCGCCGGCGGCACCGGGATCTGGGCGACTCATTTCATCGCCATGCTGGCCTTCTCGCCCGGCCTCGCCTCGGCCTACGACCTCGGGCTGACCGGGCTGTCGCTGATGATCGCGGTCTTCATGACGGCGGCCGGGTTCTGGATCGCGCTGCGGCCGGGCCTGCCGGCCGCCCCCTGGCTCGGCGGCGCGCAGATCGGCGTCGGCGTCGGCGCGATGCACTTCACCGGCATGGCGGCCTTCGAGGTCGCGGGCCGCGTCGCCTGGGATCCGGTCCTCGTCGTCACGGCGCTCGTCGCCGGCGCCGGGCTCGGCAGCCTGGCGCTCGCCACTACCCTGCGCGACGGCTCGGTGCGCACGAAGGTGCTCGGGGCCGTCCTGATGGTCGCGGGGATCTGCAGCCTGCACTTCACCGCGATGACCGCCGCGGTGATCGTGCCGGATCCGAGCCGGGCGCTCTCGGGCACCGCGGTGCCGGCGGAGATGATGGCGGTCGCGGTCGCGGTCGGCAGCATCACGATCCTCGTCCTCGCCTTCGCGGGCCTGTGGCTGCACCTGCGCGACGAGCGCCGCTCGGCGCTCGAGGGCGACCGGATGCGCGGGCTGGCCAACGCCGCCGTCGAGGGCCTGGTCGTCTGCGACGGCGACCGCATCGTCACCGTCAACGACAGCTTCGCCGACCTCGTCGGCGTGCCTCCGGACGCCCTCACCGGCCAGCCGCTCTCGGCCATCCTGGGCGAGGCGGCCGACCGGCTCCGGCCCGGGGCCGACGAGGACCTCGAGGTGCCGGAGGCGCAGCTGCGCCGCGCCGACGGCACGCTCGTCCCGGTCGAGGTGATCCGCCGCGTCATCGACTTCGCCGGCCGCCCGCACGCGGCGATGGCGGTGCGCGACCTGCGGGCGCGCAAGCGCGCCGAGGCGCGGATCGCCTACCTCGCCCATCACGACGCCCTCACCGGCGCGCCGAACCGGGCGAGTTTCAACGACCGGCTGGTGCAGGAGATCGCGCTCGCCCAGGCCGCCGGGCGTCCGCTGGCGGTGCTCTGCGCCGACCTCGACCGGTTCAAGGAGGTCAACGACCTGTTCGGCCACGCGGCCGGCGACGCCCTGCTGCGCTCGGTCTGCGCCGCCATCACGGGGGTGCTGGCGCCGGGCCAGATGCTGGCGCGGCTCGGCGGCGACGAGTTCGCCGTGCTGGCCCCGAACCTCGACGCGGCCGGTGCCGAGGCGCTGGGCGAGGCGATCCTGGCGGCCCTGCGCCAGGCCGAGACCGGGCCGGCCGGGGCGATCGCCGCCGCGAGCCTCGGCCTCGCCGTCTACCCGCATGACGGCGACGACGCCGAGACCCTGATGGTCCAGGCCGACACCGCCCTCTACCGCGCCAAGCAGGAGGGACGCGGGCGCCTGCGCTTCTACGAGGCGCGGATGGGCGTGCAGGTGCGCGAGCGGCGCCAGATCGAGCACGACCTGCGCCATGCCGTCGAGCGGGGCGAACTGCGGGTGGTCTACCAGCCGCAGACCCGCATCGACAGCGGCGAGGCGGTCGGCTTCGAGGCGCTGCTGCGCTGGCATCACCCCGAGCGCGGCACCGTCCCGCCGAACCTGTTCATCCCGATCGCCGAGGAGACCGGCAGCATCCTGGCCATCGGCGAGTGGGTGCTGCGCGAGACCTGCCGCGAGGCCGCCTCCTGGGACAAGCCGCTGCGCATCGCCGTCAACGTCTCGGCGGTCCAGCTCCACTCCCCGGGCTTCGCCGAACTCGTCCACGAGATCCTGTTCGCCACCGGCCTGTCGCCGGCCCGCCTCGAACTGGAGATCACCGAGACGGCGCTGATCCGCGACCTGCCCCGGGCGCTCGCCACCCTGCGGCGGATCAAGGCGCTCGGCGTGCGCATCGCCATGGACGATTTCGGCACCGGCTACTCGTCGCTGTCGAACCTGCGTGCCTTCCCGTTCGACAAGATCAAGATCGACGCCTCCTTCACCCGCTCGGTCGATTCGAGCGAGCAGGCCGCCACCATCGTGCGCACGGTGCTGGGGCTGGGCCGGGGCCTCGGCCTGCCGGTCCTGGCCGAGGGCGTCGAGACCTCGGCCGAGCTCGCCTTCCTGGGCGCCGAGGCCTGCCAGGAGGCGCAAGGATACCTGATCGGCCGTCCCGGCCCGATCGGCGGCTTCCAGCATCTGACGGCGGAGCCGGACGCCGCCGAGGACGCGGCGTGAGCGGCGCGCGGGCTGGCCGGCGCGGGCAAGAGGCGGCATAAGCCGGGCAGGCGGGGCCGTCCGGTCCCGCCGCCTCTTCCCGAGACGAGACTCCATGACCGTCAAGGCCGTCCCCACGCAGCCCTTTCCCGACCAGAAGCCCGGCACCTCGGGCCTGCGCAAGAAGGTGCCGGTCTTCCGCCAGCCGCGCTACGTCGAGAACTTCGTCCAGGCGATCTTCGACTGCCTGCCCGACCGGGCCGGCACGACGCTGGTGGTCGGCGGCGACGGGCGCTTCCTCAACCGCGAGGTGGTGCAGACGACCCTGAAGATCGCGGCGGCCAACGGCTTCTCGCGCATCCTGGTCGGCCGCGGCGGCCTGCTCTCGACGCCCGCCGCCTCCTGCGTGATCCGCCAATACGGCGCGATCGGCGGCGTGGTGCTCTCGGCGAGCCACAACCCGGGCGGCCCCGAGGGCGATTTCGGCATCAAGTTCAACGGCCGCAACGGCGGTCCCGCCCCCGAGCCGGTCACCGAGGCGATCTTCGCCCGCACCAAGGCGATCGGCGAGTACCGCATCGTCGAGGCCGCCGACATCGACCTCGACACCCCGGGCGACGTCGCGCTCGGTGAGGCCACCGTCACGGTGATCGATCCGGTGGCGGATTACGCCGCGCTGATGGAGACGCTGATCGACTTCCCGGCCATCGCGGCGCTCTTTCGCTCCGGCTTCCGGATGCGCTTCGACGCGATGAGCGCGGTGACCGGCCCCTACGCGGTAGAGATCCTGGAGCGGCGCCTCGGCGCGCCGGCCGGCACGGTGATCAACGCCGAGCCGCTGCCCGATTTCGGCGGCCACCACCCGGATCCGAACCCGGTCCACGCCCATGACCTGATGGTCGAGATGACCGGCCCGGCCGCGCCCGATTTCGGCGCGGCCTCCGACGGCGACGGCGACCGCAACATGATCGTGGCGCCCCACCTGTTCGTCACCCCGAGCGACAGCCTGGCGATCCTCGCCGCCCACGCGCATCTGGCGCCGGGCTACAAGGCGGGTCTCTCCGGCATCGCCCGCTCGATGCCGACGAGCCGCGCCGCCGACCGGGTCGCGGCCGCTCTCGGCGTCCCGGCCTTCGAGACCCCGACCGGCTGGAAGTTCTTCGGCAACCTGCTCGATGCCGGGCGGATCACGCTGTGCGGCGAGGAGAGCGCCGGCACCGGCTCGAACCACGTCCGCGAGAAGGACGGGCTCTGGGCGGTCCTGCTCTGGCTCAACCTGCTTGCCGCGACCGGCAAGCCCGCCGACCGGGTGGTGCGCGACCACTGGGCGACGTACGGCCGCGACTACTATGCCCGCCACGACTACGAGGAGGTGGAGAGCGCCGCCGCCGAGGGGCTGATGAGCGCGCTTCGCGACAAGCTCGCCGGGCTGCCGGGTCAGAGCTTCGGCGGGCTCACCGTCGAGGCCGCGGACGACTTCGCCTATACCGACCCGGTCGACGGCTCGGTGACCGCGCGCCAGGGCGTGCGGATCCTGTTTCGCGAGGATGCCCGGGTGGTCTTCCGCCTGTCGGGCACCGGCACGGTCGGGGCGACGCTCCGGGTCTATCTCGAGCGTTTCTCGAAGGACCGGCTCGACGCGCCGACCGCCGAGATGCTGGCGCCGGTCGTGGCGGCGGCGGAGGCCATCGCCGGGATCGTGCAGCATACGGGGCGGACCGAGCCGTCGGTCGTGACGTAGGGCGAATAGCGTGCCGCCCCGAACCCTTCCCCCTCTGCGGGGGAGGGTGGTCCCTGCGTCAGCAGGGGCCGGGCCGGGACGAAGTCCCGCAAGAGGGGCAGCGCGACGACTTTCCAGACGGCGCCCTTCAGGACGGTTCAGTCAAATCCGGAAGCGGCGTCCCCTCTCCCGGCCTACTTCGTAGGCCACCCTCCCCCGCAGAGGGGGGAGGGTTCAAGAGGCGGAGCTTCACACCGCCCCCTCCTCCCCGGGCGGCACGACCCGCGGGCGCTCGTGGTAGAGCAGGTACAGGCCGGAGGCCGCCACCACCGCGCCGCCGATCACCGTCCAGTGGTCGGGCAGATGACCGAAGACCAGGATGCCGAGGAGCACCGCCCAGAGCAGGTGGGCGTAGGCGAAGGGCGCGAGCGTCGAGGCCGGGGCCCGCCGGTGCGCCAGGATCAGCAGCCAGTGGCCGAGAGCGCCGAAGAAGCCGACGGAGGCGATGCCGATCCAGGTCGAGGCTTCGGTCGGGGTCTGCCACAGGAACGGCAGGGCCGGCGCGGTCAGCACCGAGCCGACGAGGCCGGTATAGAACATCGTGGTCTCGGGCGGGTCGTAGGCGGCGAGCATCCGCGTCACCACGATGTAGACCCCGTTGACGAGCGCGGTCACCACCGCGAGCAACGCCGCCGGGTGCATGCCCGAGAGCCCTGGCCGGCTCACCACCAGGACCCCGGAAAATCCGACCAGCACCGCCGCCACCCGGCGCCAGCCGATCCGCTCGCCGAGCAGCGGCCCGGCGATCAGCGCCACGACGAGGGGCGACGCGAAGGTGATCGAGGTGACCTGCGCCAGCGGCAGGTAGCGCAGGGCCACGAACGAGCACATCGTGGCGGTCACCAGGCACAGCGAGCGCAGGACCTGCAGGCCCGGCCGGCGCGTGCGCATCAGCCCGACGATGTCGCGCCGCCCGGCGAGGAAGCCCGCCACGATGACGAAGCTGACGAGGTAGCGCAGGGCCACGATCAGCATCGGGCTCATCGTCCCGCTGAGGAACTTCGCCGAGGCGTCGATGCTGGCAAAGCCCGCCACCGCGCTCACCATCAGGGCGATGCCGGTCAGGGTCTCGTGCTGGCCCGTGCCGCGCATGCCCGCTTCCTCCCTCGTTCGCTCCCTTGACTTAGAACGGAACTCCATTCAAATCCAGAACTGCGTTCCATATTTGAGAGCGCGGACTTAGAGCACGAGAGATGGCCGGCTCCCTGCTGCGGCGCGCCCTTGACCTGGTGGAACTCCTCGCGAACCATCCGCGCGGGCTGCCCCTCCAGACCATCGCCGAGACGCTGGATATTCCCAAGAGCGGCGCCCACCGGCTGCTGGCCGAGCTCGCCGAGCATCACTACGTGGTGCAGGACGGCGAGACCGGGCGCTACCTGCTGACCACCAAGTTCGCCACGCTCGGCCTCAAGCACCTCTCGCGCACCGGCGTCGTCGACATCGCCCAGTCGGTGCTCGACCGGCTAGCCGGTCTCAGCGGCGAGCTGGCGCGGCTCGCGGTGGTCGATTACCCGCGCCTGGTCTGGGTGGCGAAGGCGCAGGGCGCCCGCACGGGCCTGCGCTACGACGGCGACATGGGCACCGAGGCCCGGCTCTCGACCAGCTCGACCGGCATCGCGTGGCTCGCGAGCCTCACCGACGAGGAGGCGCTCAGCCTCGTGATGCGCCAGGGCCTCGGCGCGCCGGAGGAATGCGGCCCCAACGCGCCACGCACGGTCGCGGCGCTCATGGCCCTGGTCAACGAGGCCCGCGCCCGGGGTTACGCCTGGGTGCAGGACACCAACACGCCGGGCGCCGCCGCGATGGCGGCCAACATCGTGCATCCGCAGACCGGGCGCGCCATCGGCAACCTCAGCGTCGCCGGCCCGAGCCTGCGCCTCGGCGAGGCGCAGCGCGACGCGATCGCGCCGGACCTGCTCGCCGCCGCCGCCGACCTGTCCTCGGTCGGCGCCTTCTCCGAGTATCTCGGGGCGCTCGGCGGCCGGGCCCCCGTCACGTCCGGATGACGCCCTGAAATGGCTCGGGCCCCGGGACGGTGGTAAGTCCCGCGGGCGCGTCGAACGACCGGGCCGCCAAGAGCCACCGAGGGGTCTTCCCCTCGCACGACCCGTCACGGGCTCCGAAAGGCCCCCAGGAGGAAGCGATGACCCACGCCGACAGCGAGTTCCTGCAGAGGGACCGCTCGATCCACCCGCCGGCCTTCACGCCGGACTACAAGACCAGCGTGCTGCGCTCGCCGCGCCGGGCGATGATCTCGCTGCAATCCTCCCTGTCGGAGGTGACCGGCCCGGCCTTCGGGCATTCGGAACTCGGCGCGCTCGATAACGACCTGATCCTCAACTATGCCCGCGAGGGCGAGCCGATCGGCGAGCGGATCTTCGTCCACGGCCACGTCCGCGACGAGAACGGCCGGGGCATCCCCCACACCCTGGTCGAGTTCTGGCAGGCCAATGCGGGCGGGCGCTACCGCCACCGCAACGACCGCTACCTCGCCCCGATCGACCCGAACTTCGGCGGCTGCGGCCGGACGATCACCGACGAGAACGGCTTCTACTACTTCCGCACGATCAAGCCCGGGCCCTATCCCTGGCGCAACAACCTGAATTCCTGGCGCCCGGCGCATATCCACTTCTCGGTGTTCGGCTCCGGCTTCGCCCAGCGCCTGATCACCCAGATGTACTTCGAGGGCGACCCGCTGATCTGGCGCGACCCGATGGTGCTCGGCATCCCCGACCGCTCGGCCGCCGAGCGGTTGATCGCCCCCCTCGACCTCGGCGCCGCGGTGCCGCTCGACATGCTCGCCTACAAGTTCGACATCGTGCTGCGCGGCCGCCAGCAGACGCTGTTCGAGAACAAGCTTCAGGGGAACTGAGACGATGGTCCAGCCGCTTCCCGTCCGTCTCCAGGAGACGCCGTCCCAGACCGCGGGTCCCTACGTCCATATCGGGCTGATCCCGCACCAGGCCGGCTTCGACATCTTCGAGACCAATTTCACCAACGTGCTCGCCGGGCCCGAGACCAAGGGCGAGCGCATCCGGATCGAGGGCCGGGTCTTCGACGGCGCCGGCTCGCTGGTGCGCGACGCCTTCCTGGAGATCTGGCAGGCCAATTCCGCGGGCCGCTACAACCACCCGGCCGACCGCCAGGAGGGCAAGCCCCTCGACGAGACGTTTCGCGGCTGGGGCCGCACCGGCTCGGACTTCGACACGGGCGTGTGGTTCTTCGAGACGGTGAAGCCCGGCCCGGTCGAGGGCCGCAAGGGCCACCGCCCGATGGCGCCGCACGTCAACCTCTGGATCGCCGCCCGCGGCATCAATATCGGCCTCCAGACCCGGCTCTACTTCGCCGACGAGGCCGAGGCCAACGCCGCCGACCCGGTGCTGAACCTCGTCGAGCGCGGGCCCTTGCGCGACAGCCTCCTGGCGAAGCGCGAGGAGCGGGACGGAACGACGGTGTACGTGTTCGACATCTACTTGCAGGGGCCGAACGAGACCGTGTTCTTCGACGTGTGAACTTCGCCCCATCCCCCTGACACACGACTGCTCATCCCACCCACGACCTCATCCTGAGGTGCCGCGCAGCGGCCTCGAAGGAGGGCTCCAGAGATGGCTGAGACTTCTGGAGCCCTCCTTCGAGGTCAGTCGATCCTTGATCGACTAACACCTCAGGATGAGGTTGCGGGTGGGAAGGAGCGGAAGACCATCACTCAGTCGCGTCCTCACGTCTCATCGTGGCGACAGAGCCAAAAATAACCCCAGGAGACCCCCATGAACCCCGTCGTCATCGCCGTCGCGATCACCGGCTCGGTCCCGCGCAAGAAGGACAACCCGGCGGTGCCCACCACCGTCGCCGAGCAGATCGAATCCACGCACGCAGCCTTCGAGGCCGGCGCCACCCTCGTCCACATCCACGTCCGCAACGACGACGAGTCCCCCTCCTCCGACCCCGACAAGTTCGCGGCGGTGCAGGAGGGCGTGCGCAAGCACTGCCCCGGCATGATCGTGCAGTTCTCGACCGGCGGCCGCGGCCGCGATCCGAGCGCGCGCGGCCTCTCGCTGGTCCACCGGCCCGACATGGCCTCGCTCTCGACCGGCTCGGTCAACTTCCCGACCATCGTCTACGAGAACCACGCGACCCTGGTGAACGACCTCGCCGGATCGATGCGCGAGAACGGCATCCGGCCCGAGATCGAGATCTTCGACCTCTCCCACATCCACGGCGCCAAAAGGCTGATCGAGGAGGGGCTGATGGATGCCCATCCCCACGTCCAGTTCGTGATGGGCGTGAAGAACGCGATGCCGGCCGACGAGCACCTGCTCGACATCCTGCTCGCCGAGACCCGCCGGGTGATCCCGGGTGCGACCTGGACCGCCGCCGGTATCGGCCGCGAGCAGGCCCGCGTCATGGGCTGGGCGCTCTCCCGCGGGGCGGATGCGGTCCGCACCGGCCTCGAAGACAACGTCCGGGTGACCAAGGACCGGCTCGCCGCGAGCAACGCCGAGCTGGTCTCGCTCGCCGCCGAGATGGTGACCCGCCACAACCGCAAGGTCGCGACCCCGGCGGAGGCCCGCGCCCAGCTCCACCTGAAGCCCGTGGCCTGATCCGATGACGCTCTCGGCCCTCGACTCCGCCCTGCTCGGGCCCCTCTTCGCCACGGACGCCATGCGCGCCGTCTTCGCCGACGAGGCCCGGGTGGCGGCGATGCTGCGGGCCGAGGCGGCCCTGGCGCGGGCGCAAAGCCAGGCCGGCCTCGTGCCGGCCTCCCTCAGCCCCGCCATCGAGGCGATCGGCGCGGCGGCGCTCGACCCGGCCGCTCTCGGGCGGCGCACCGCCGTGTCCGGCGTGCCGGTGATCCCGTTCGTCAAGGCGGTGCAGGGCGCCCTGCCCCCGGAGCTGGAGCCCGCCTTCCACAAGGCGACCACCACCCAGGACATCGCCGACACCGCCCTGGTGCTCCAGATCCGCGACGCCTTCGACCTCGTCGCGGCGGACCTGAAGGCGATCCTCGACGGCCTGTCCGCCCTGGCGCGCCAGCACCGCGAGACCCCGTGCGTCGGGCGCACCTACGGCCAGCACGCGGCCCCGGTCACCTTCGGGTTCAAGGCCGCGATCTGGGCGCTCGGCATCGCCGAGGTGGCGGCCCTGCTGCCGGCCCTGCGCGACCGGGTCCTCACCGCCTCGCTGGGCGGTCCCGTCGGCACGCTCGCCGGCCTCGGCGAGAAGGCCGAGGCCGTCGGCGACGGATTTGCCGCCGCGCTCGGCCTGCATCCGGATCTCGCGCCCTGGCACACGCGCCGCGCCCGCATCGCCGAGACCGGCTCGTGGCTCGCCCTGCTGATGGGGGCGCTCGCCAAGTTCGCCACCGATGTCGCGCATCTCGCCACCACCGAGGTCGGCGAGGTGGCCGAGCCCTACGTGCCGGGCCGCGGCGGCTCCTCGGCGATGCCGCACAAGCGCAATCCCGTCTCCTCGACGGTGATCCTCTCCGCCTTCGGGGCCGCCAAGGGGACGAGCCTGACCCTGCTCGACGGGATGGCGGCGGCCCACGAGCGGCCGGCCGGCGCCTGGCACGCCGAGTGGCACGCCCTGCCGACTCTGTTCGGCCTTGCCTCGGGCGCGTTGCGCGAGGCCCGCGGCCTCGCCCAGGGGCTGGTCCCCGACCCTGGGCGGATGCGTCGCAACCTCGACGTGACGCGGGGCCTCCTCTTCGCCGACGCCGCGGCGAGCCGGCTGGCGCCCGTGATCGGCGCCAAGGCCGCCCATGCCCTGGTCGAGGAGGCCGCCGGCGCGGTCCGCGACGGGCAGGGCTCGCTCCAAGAGGTGCTGCGCGCCCGGCCCGAGGCGGCGGGCGCCGACATCGAGCCCGCCTTCGATCTCTCTCCCGCCATCCGGGCCGGGGCCCGCACCGCCGACCGGGCGCTGGCGGAAGTCTCGCGCCTCGCCGCCTTCCTGCACTCCGCGTAAACCGAGGTTCCCATGCCCCAGATCGAGGCCAACGGCACCCTTCTGAACTACGAGCTGTCCGGTCCGAGCGGCGCGCCGGTGGTGGTCTTCTCCAACTCGCTCGGCACGTCGCTGGCGATGTGGGACCCGCTGGTGCCCTACCTGCGGGGCCGCTACCGGGTGCTGCGCTACGACACCCGCGGCCACGGCGCTTCGCAGGTGCGCGACACCCAAATCGAGGTCGCGGATCTCGCCGAGGACCTGATCGGCCTCCTCGACGCGCTCAGCCTCCCCCGCGCCCACGTCGTCGGCCTGTCGCTCGGCGGCATGACCGGGCAGGCGGCGGCGAGCCGCCATCCCGACCGGGTGATCAGCCTGACCCTGATGGCGACCGCCGCCTTCATGCCGAGCGAGGCGTCCTGGAACGAGCGCGCTGCGCTCGTGCGCGAGAAGGGCACGGCGGCGATCGTCGAGGCGACGATGACCCGCTGGTTCACGCCCGATTTCCCCACAAGATCCCCCGACGCGGTGGCGCCGGTGCATGCCCAATTCACCGGCACCGATTCCGCCGGCTACGCCGTGTGCTGCAACGCCATCGGCCGCATGGACCTGCGCCCGGTGCTCGACCGCGTCACCGCCCCGACCCTGGTCATCGCCGGCCGCGACGACCCGGCGACGCCCCCCGCCATGGCGCAGGAGATCTGCGATCAGATCCGCCACGCCGAGCTGGTGGTGCTGCCGAACGTCGCCCACCTTCTCTCCGTCGAGCAGCCGGCCGCCACCGCCGCCCATCTCCTCGGCTTCCTCGACCGGCACCGCGGGGCGCCCGAGACGGCGACCGGCGCGGTGGCGTTCGAGACCGGTCTCACCAACCGCAAGAGCGTGCTCGGCGAGGCCCATGTCGAGCGCTCGCTGGCCGCGGCCGGCGACTTCGCCGGGCCCTGGCAGGACTTCATCACCCGCACCGCCTGGGGCGAGGTCTGGGGCGACCCGCGCATCCCGTGGAAGACCCGGTCCTTCGTGACGCTCGCCATGATGGTGGCGCTCGGCCGCGAGGAGGAGTTCAAGCTCCATGTCCGCCCGGCCCTGCGCAACGGCGTCACCGTGGCGGAGCTGCAGGCGCTGCTGATCCAGACCGCGATCTATGCCGGCGTGCCGGCGGCGAACGGCGCGTTCCGCTGGGCCCGGGACGTGCTGGGCGACGAACTCGCCTGACGGGGCGACGAACTCGCCTGACCGGATGCACCGCGGCGGGCGGGGTGGTAGAGCAGGCGGCATTCCGGCTGCCTCCTGCCGCCCCCCTGTCGCTCCTCGAACCCGCCGGACCATGGACGCCGTCACGCCCCGCCCTTCCCGCACCAAGGATCCCGAGCGGACCCGGGCCGACATCCTGGCGGTCGCGACGGAAGAGTTCTCCGCCTTCGGGCTCAGCGGTGCGCGGGTCGACGCCATCGCGGAGCGCACCCGCACGTCGAAGCGGATGATCTACTATTACTTCGGCGGCAAGGAAGGCCTGTACCTCGCGGTGCTGGAGAAGGCCTATGCCGACATCCGCCAGGTCGAGGCCGACCTCGACCTCGGCAACCTGGCGCCCGCCGAGGCGATCCGCCGGCTCGTCGAATTCACCTTCGAGTACGACGAGGCCCATCCGGACTTCATCCGCCTCGTCGCGATCGAGAACATCCACCGGGCCGAGCACCTGTCGGGCTCCGAGACGATCCGCGGCCTCAACCTCGGGGTGATCCAGACCATCACCGACATCATCGCCCGCGGGCAGGCCGACGGCGTGTTCCGCGCCGATGTCGATCCCCTCGACGTCCACCTGATGATCAGCGCGCTCTGCTTCTTCCGGGTCTCGAACCGCCACACCTTCGGGGCGATCTTCTCCGTCGACCTCGACGCGCCGGACCTCCGCGCCCGCCACAAGCGGATGGTCGGGGACGCGGTCGTCGGGATGCTGGCCCTGAGCTGACCGGCCGGGAACCGGATTCGCCGCCGGTCGATTGCTCCTCGTGAAGACCCATCACAGTCACGCAGGAGAGCCCGATGACCCGAGGCACCAGCCGTCTCGTCCTGCTCGCCGTCCTGGCCGCCTCGCCGGTGGTCGCGCAGGTCGTCGACAAGCCGCTCGCCGATAGCCCCCAGCGCAGCCGCGAGACGGCTCCCAACATGCCGCCCGCCCACGAGACGCTCCCCGAGCGGGTCCGCCCGGGCGACGCCGACACGACCGGCACCGTGCGGCCCTCCGCACCGGCCCCCGACCCGAAGACGACCGACGGGGTCCTGCGGCCGCAGCGGGGTTGAACGGGGGCGGCCGGCCGATGACGGCGCGTCCCGTGCCGTGAGTCCGGCCGCTTCGGCTTGCGAATCACCGGTCGGGCTGCTTCCCTCCCCGCGCAGGGAGGCAGCCCATGACCGACGAACTCGTCTTCTACACCCATCCGATGTCCCGCGGGCGGATCGTCCGCTGGATGCTGGAGGAGGTCGGGGCGACCTACCGCACCGAGATCCTCGGCTACGGCCCGACGATGAAGGACGCGTCCTACCGGGCCATCAACCCCCTCGCCAAGGTGCCGGCCCTGGTCCATCGCGGCATCGCCGTGACCGAGACGGCGGCGATCTGCGCCTACCTGGCCGATGCCTTCCCGCAGGCCGGCCTCGCCCCGGCCGTGGGGGATCCCGAGCGCGGCGCCTATTATCGCTGGCTGTTCTTCGCCGCCGGTCCGGTCGAGGCGGCGGTCACCGACAAGGCGCTCGGCGTCGTGGTGCCGGACGAGCCGCGGATGCGCGCCATGGTCGGCTACGGCAGCATGGCGGAAGTCCTCGACGCCCTCGAGGGCGCCGTCACGGGCCGCGAGTACCTCGCCGGCGGGCGCTTCTCGGCCGCGGACCTCTATGTCGGCTCCCATTTGATCTGGGGCATGCAGTTCGGCTCGATCGAGCGGCGCCCGGCCTACGAGGCCTATGTCGCCCGCCTCGTCGATCGTCCGGCGGCCGTGCGCGCCCGGGAGATCGACGACCGCATCCACGCCGAGATGCAACAAGGCTGACCCGACCTCGCGTTCGTCCGGGGAGAGGCGCGGGAGGGGCCACGTCGCCGGGAACGTCCGGCCTCCGCCCGCGTTCGCACCGCGACGCAGCGGAAATCCTCCGCGCCACAGCCACACGGAGCCCACCATGGCCAGCGACCTGATCCACGACGTCTTCAGCGGCGAGCGCAACCTGACCACCAAGGAGCGCACCATCTCGGTCGTGCTCGGCCTCGGCCTCGCCGCCGCGGCGGCCCAGCCCCGGCCGAACAAGTTCCTGAGTCTCGCGGCCCTGGTCGCCGGCTCGCTCCTGGCGATCCGCGGCGCCACCGGCCATTGCGCCGCCAAGTCGCTGATGAACGACGGCGGGCACAGCCCGGCCCGCATCTGATCCAACGATCCCGGGGCACCCGCGCGGGTGCCCCGGGGCCCCGTGGGATCGTTCCTCGCGACCGGCAAACGAAAGACCCGCACCAGGATCCCGGTGCGGGTCTTTCGTTTGCCGGTAAGGGAAAGGCCGGCGGGGAGATCCCGCCGGCCGTCGAGAACTCAGAGAACCGTGGTGCGGCGACGGCTCTGGATGAGGCCGAAGATCGCGAGCACGACGACCGCGCCGACGACCGAGGCGATCAGGCCGGCGCCCTCGTTCGGCGGATACCAGCCGGTGACCTGCCCGAGGAAGGTCGCCACGAAGGCGCCGACGATGCCGAGCAGCGTCGTCATGACGAAGCCGCTCGGCTCGTTGGCCGTGCCGGGCATGATGAACTTGGCGATGACACCGGCGACGAAGCCGATGATGATGGTCCACAGGATCGCAAGCATGGGGGCTGCCCTTCGGCTCCGCTTCTATGGTGGTGAAACGCGCGGACCGGGCCGAGGTTGCGCCGCGAGGCGGGACTGTCTGGCTTTTCCTGTCTCGCCCGGCCTGCCCGAAGGCAGAAAGGGCCGGCGCCCTCCACCCGGGATCCGCATGCCAAGCCCGGGACAAGCCGAACCAGGATATAACGCGCGCAGGCGGACGGGTCGGCCGTCGCGCCGTGCGGGCGCGCGGGTCCGTCGTGCCACGGTGTCGAGGAGCGGCGCGCCATGCGCGGGAGAACGGGTTATCGGGTCGGCGCGGCCGCGATCGTGGGCCTGCTGACGGCCGGCGCGGCGCACGCCGCGTCCTACGAATTCGTGCCGGCCCCCCAGGCCGACCTCAACCGGGTCTACCGGGTCGACAAGGCCACCGGCGAGGTCATCTCCTGCCAGTACGGCCTGCAGGAGAACACGATCGGCACTACCCTGTGCTTCGGCCCCGGCGAGGGCGCCGGTCCGCAGGCCCCGTCCGAGTACGGCCTCGTGGCGTCGCGCCACCTGCGCGAGGCCGGCGTCTTCCGGGTCAACCACCGCACCGGCGCGATGAGCATCTGCTACGTCCTCGACGACGCGGTGGTGTGCACGCCCCAGGGCAATGCCGGCAGCGAGGCCCCGCGGACCGGGGCGGCTCCGGCCCCGGCGACCAAGCCCTGAACGCGAAGTCGCCTCGGCCGGCCTCGCGCCGCAGCGCGGCAACGCCGCTTCCGCCTCCCCCGACCGCGTGCTAGGGGCCTCTCGATCGGCGGGGCCGGCCGTTCTCGGACCCGCCGACGCCAGACCACATGCGGCGGGATGCCATGCTGATTGCCTTCATCCGTTCGTCCTGCGGGGGCCGGCGTTGAGCCCCGCCGAGCTCAAGCGCGCCGCCGCCGCCCGGGCGGTCGGCCTGGTCGAGGACGGGATGCGCCTCGGCCTCGGCACGGGCTCGACGGCGGCGCTGTTCGTCGAGCTGCTCGGCGAGCGGGTGCGGGCGGGCCTCTCCGTCGTCGGCGTGCCGACCTCCGAGGCGACCCGCGTGGCGGCCGAGGCCGCCGGCATCCCGCTCACCACCCTCGACGCCACGCCCGACCTCGACCTGACGATCGACGGCGCCGACGAGATCGACCCGCAGCTCCGCCTGATCAAGGGCGGCGGCGGCGCGCTCCTGCGCGAGAAGATCGTCGCGGCGGCGAGCCGCCGCATGGTGGTGATCGTCGACGGGGCCAAGCGCGTCGAGACGCTGGGGCGCTTCCCCCTGCCGATCGAGGTGGTGCCCTTCGGCCTCGTCGCCACCACCCTGGCGGTCGCGGCGGCGCTCCGGTCCACCGGCTGCGCCGGGCCGCTCGCCGTGCGCAAGGGCGCCGACGGCGCGCCCTTCGTCACCGATGGCGGGCATTTCATCCTCGATGCCGGCCTGTCCCGCATCCCCGACCCGGAGGCGCTGGGACGCGCCCTCGTCGCGGTGCCGGGCGTGGTCGAGCACGGCCTGTTCCTCGGGCTGGCCACCGGCGCGATCGTCGCGGAGGCGGCCGACGGCCAGCCCCGCATCGTCACCCTCGGGGCGGCCTGACGCGCCCTCCCCATCCTCGTCACGGCCGCCCCCGCGCGGGCGCCGTCTTCCGGAGCAACACGATGTCCCCGCGCCGTTCCCGTATCCTCCTGGCGGGCCTGCTCGCCGCGACCCTGGCGACCCCGGTCCTCGCCCAGACGAAGCCGGCGGCCCCCGCCGCTCCCGCCGCCCCGCAGGCGGGCGCCATCACCCCGAGCCACCTGGCGCTCGCCAAGGAGGTCATGCTCTCCTCCGGCATCGCCCGCTCGTTCGATTCGATCCTCCCGGCCTTCGGCGAGCAGATCAAGCAGGCGGCGGTCACCCGGCCCGAGCTGAGCAAGGATCTCGGCGAGGTCCTCGAGAAGATGCAGCCCGAGCTCGAGATGCAGAAGCAGCGCATCATCGAGACCGCCTCGCGCATCTACGCCAGCAAGCTCACCGAGGCCGAGCTGCGCGACATCGCGGTCTTCTTCCGCTCGCCGTCGGGCAAGCGCTACGTCGAGACCCAGCCCCAGGTCCTCGACGACATGGTGCAGGCGATGCAGACCTGGACCCAGGAGGTCTCCGAATACATGATGGTCCGGGTCCGGGCCGAGATGGGCAAGCGCGGCCACCAGCTTCAGTGATCGGCGCGACACCCGCCTCGGCTGCCGGCGGGAGGGCCGCGACGCTCGATCGTCTCGGCGCCGTCGTGATCGCGGCCCTGCCGGCCTGCATGGCGCTCGCCAACCGGTCGAGCCCGGTCGTGGTCGGCCTCGCCGGGCTCCTGCTGCTCGCCGGTGCGGCCGCCTCCGGCCGCCCGCTGCGGGCGCTCCTCCTGGCGCCGCTGGCGACGCCGCTCGGCGTCGCCGCCCTGGCCTTCCTGGCCTGGTGCGGCCTCAGCCTCGCCTGGAGCCCGCTGCCCGGCCTGTCGCTGCGCACCCTGTCCGAGTTCCTGCCGGCCCTGCTCGGCGCCTACCTGGTGGCGCGCCTCGCGCCGCCGCATCTCGGCCGCGTCGCGGCGCCGGCGGCCTGGATCCTGATCGCGACCTGCCTCTACGTCATGGCCGATCTCGCCTCCGGCCTGGTGATCCGCGAGGCGCTCGGCCAGCGCGTCGCCGCCTTCGCGTTCAACCGGCCGCTCCTCACCATGATGCTGCTGGTCGGCCCGCTCGCCCTCGCGCTGGCGGCGACCGGCCGGCGGGTGCTCGCGGCCGCGGCGCTCGCGGTCTTCGCCGCGGCGGCCTGGCGCTCGGTCAGCGGCGCCACGGTGCTGGGGCTCGCCGCGGGCGCCCTCGCCTTCCTCGCCCTGCGCTGGCTGCCGGCGCGGCTCGGCCTCGGGCTGACCGGGGCCGCGCTCCTCGGCGCGCTGGTCCTCGCGCCGGTCGAGGGCGACCTCCTGGCCCGCACGATGCCCGAGGCCCTGCACCAGCGGCTCGCCGGCAGCAGCACCCGGGCCCGGGTCGCCATCGCCCGCAGCTTCGGCGCGGCGGTCGCTGCCGATCCCTGGCGCGGCGCCGGCTACGGCACCAGCGCGCGGTTCCAGGACGTGCCGGTCGCCGAGCGGGTCGAGCCCGAGATGCGCTTCATGCTGGCGGTCGGGCACCCGCATAACAGCTTCCTGCAGGTCTGGGCCGAGCTCGGGGTGGTCGGCGCGGCCTTGGCCGCCCTCGTCCTCCTGCTGACCCTGCGGGCGGTCGCGGGCTTGACCGCGACGGCCCGCACCATGGCGCTGGCCCTGCTCGCCGGCGCCGGGATCGTCGCCTTCGTCGAGCACGGCGCCTGGCAGGCCTGGTGGACCGCCGGCGTCGGCGCGGCCATCGCCTGGCTGCGCGCCCTGCCCTATCACTCGCAAGATCCAACGCACGAGCGGTGAGCGCCATGACCGAGACCCGCAACGACGCCTTCGACGTCGACCTGTTCGTGATCGGCGGCGGCTCCGGCGGCGTACGGGCGGCCCGCATCGCCGCCGGCTACGGCGCCCGGGTGCAGCTCGCCGAGGAGTACCGGGTCGGCGGCACCTGCGTGATCCGCGGCTGCGTGCCCAAGAAGCTGATGGTCTATGCCGGCCGCTTTGCCGACGAATTCGAGGACGCCGCCGGCTTCGGCTGGGAGGTCGGCACCCCGCGCTTCGACTGGGCGGTCCTCAAGGCCCGCCGCGACGCCGAGGTGACGCGGCTCGAGGGCATCTACGCCACCAACCTGATGCGGGCCGGCGTCGAGGTCGTGGCCGACCGGGCGGTGATCGAGGACCCGCACACGGTGCGCCTCGTCCGCTCCGGCACCCGGGTGCGGGCCCGCCACATCCTGGTCGCGGTCGGCGCGCATCCGGTGAAGGAGCCGCTGATCCCCGGCGCCGAACTCGCCATCACGTCGAACGAGGTGTTCGAGCTGGAAACCCGGCCCGAGCGGATCCTGGTGGTCGGCGGCGGCTACATCGCGGTCGAGTTCGCGGGCGTGTTCGCGGCCTTGGGCACCCGCACCACCCTGCTCCACCGCGGCGACCGGCTGCTGCGCGGCTTCGACGGCGAGATCCGCCAGGCGCTCGGCGAGGCCTACGCCAAGCGCATGGACCTGCGCCTCGACACCACCGTCCACCGCCTCGACCGGCGCGACGGCGCGATCCTCGCCACCTTGAGCGACGGCACCGAACTCCTCGTCGACCAGGTGCTGGTGGCGACCGGGCGGCGCCCCAACGTCGCCGGGCTCGGGCTGGAGAAGGCCGGCATCGAACTCGATGCCGCCGGGGCGATCCCGGTCGACCGCTTCTCGCAGACCGTCGCGCCCTCCATCTACGCCGTCGGCGACGTCACCAACCGCGCCGCGCTCACCCCGATCGCGATCCGCGAGGGCCACGCCTTCGCCGACACGGTGTTCGGGGGCAAGCCCTGGGCGGTCGACCACGACCTGATCCCGACCGCGGTGTTCTCGACCCCCGAGATCGGCGTCGTCGGCCACGGCGAGGAGGTGGCGCGCCGCCTGTACGGCGAGATCGACGTCTACGAGGCCCGCTTCCGGCCGATGAAGGCGACCCTGTCGGACCGCGACGAGCGCATCCTGATGAAGGTCATCGTCGATCGCGCGAGCGACCGGGTGGTCGGCGTCCACGTCCTCGGTCACGATGCCGGCGAGATCATCCAGGCCGTCGGCATCGCGGTGACGATGGGCGCCAAGAAGGCCGATTTCGACCGCACGATCGCGGTCCACCCGACGGCCGGCGAGGAACTGGTGACGATGCGCACGCCCTCGGTGGTCAAGCAGCCGGTGGCGGTGGGCTGAGCGGATTTCGCGGAAGCGGTCACCGGTTTTGCGACAAGAATCTGCGGCACGACAATGACCCGAGCGGACGACGCGTTGGCCTGCCAACGCAACTCTGCTGAGCGCGGCCGCTACCGGCAGGCATCGGCGTAGCGCCGCGGGGTCGTCCCGAAGGCGCGCCGGAAATGGCCGGTGAAGTGGCTCTGGTCGTAGAAACCGAAGCGGGCCCCCGCCTCCGCGGGCGCCGCGCCCGTCGCTTGCCGCGACCGCGACGCAGACGAGGTCCGACCTCGGTTTCGTGCCCGCCGCCATCATGGCGGCAATCGTCGCCGTCGATCGGCCTCCTCGGCCGCAGCCTGTTCTTCACGGTGCTGTCGGGATTGTGCGCCTTCGCACTGTTCAAGGCAGTCCTGGTTCAAGGCAGTCCTGCCGTAGCTCTAACGGGATCAGCCGTACGGCAGGGCTGCAATTCGCGAGGACCGCCCCCCCTCGCGTTGCGTCGCAAACCCCCCTATAAGCCCGGCTTCCGCCACCGACCTGACCGGTTATCGACGAGGTGCGCGAGGAGAGCACGATGAGCGAGCGTTGGACCCCCACGAGCTGGCGGCGCCTGCCGATCCAGCAGGTGCCGGATTATCCGGATTCCGCGGCCCTTTCGGCGGTGGAGCGGCAGCTCGCGAGCTTTCCTCCGCTGGTCTTTGCCGGCGAGGCGCGCAAGCTGAAGCAGAACCTGGCCAAGGTCGCGGCCGGCGAGGCGTTCCTGCTCCAGGGCGGCGACTGCGCCGAGAGCTTCGACGAGCATTCGGCCGACAACATTCGCGATTTCTTCCGCGTCTTCCTGCAGATGGCGCTGGTCCTGACCTTCGCGGGCGGCTCGCCGGTGGTGAAGGTCGGGCGCATCGCCGGGCAGTTCGCCAAGCCGCGCTCCTCGCCGGTCGAGACCGTCGACGGGGTGTCGCTGCCGAGCTACCGCGGCGACATCGTCAACGGCATCGGCTTCTCGGAGGCCGAGCGGGTGCCGAACCCGAACCGCCAGACCGAGGCCTACCGCCAGTCGGCAGCGACGCTGAACCTGCTGCGCGCCTTCGCGACCGGCGGCTACGCCAACCTCGAGAACGCGCATCGCTGGATGCTCGGCTTCGTCAAGGACTCGCCCCAGTCCTCGGCCTATGCCGACCTGGCCCAGCGCATGACCGAGACCCTCGACTTCATGCGGGCGATCGGCATCAACCCGGAGACGCACCAGGAGGTGCGCCAGACCGATTTCTTCACCAGCCACGAGGCCCTGCTGCTCGGCTACGAGGAGGCCCTGACCCGGGTCGATTCGACCAGCGGCGACTGGTACGCCACGTCGGGCCACATGCTGTGGATCGGCGATCGCACCCGCCAGGCCGACCACGCCCACATCGAGTTCGCCCGGGGCATCAAGAACCCGATCGGCCTCAAATGCGGCCCGTCGCTGAAGGCCGACGACCTGATCCGGCTCGTCGACCTGCTCAACCCGACCGATGAGGCCGGACGCTTGACCCTGATCTGCCGCTTCGGCGCCGACAAGGTCGGCGACCACCTCCCGGCGCTCGTCCGGGCGGTGGAGCGCGAGGGCCGCAAGGTCGTGTGGTCCTGCGATCCGATGCACGGCAACACCGTGACGGCGAGCGGCTACAAGACCCGGCCGTTCGAGCGGGTAATGAAGGAGATCCAGGGCTTCTTCGACATCCACCAGGCCGAAGGGACGCATGCGGGCGGCATCCACCTCGAGATGACGGGCAAGAACGTCACCGAGTGCACGGGCGGCGCCCGGGCGCTGACGGCGGACGACCTGCGCGACCGCTACCACACCTATTGCGACCCGCGCCTCAACGCCGACCAGGCGCTCGAGGTGGCGTTCCTGACCGCCGACCTTGTCAAGCGCGAGCGCAAGCAGCACGAGCATCCCCGGATCGAGGCCGCCGAGTAGGCACCTCGCCCGATCGGGACGGGCTCGGCCCGGGAGGGGCGCCGCCGCCCGGCGGCGCCCCTCCCGGGCATTTTTTATCCGGCGACGATCTTCGTTGCCGTGTCCGGGCCTCCGCCGCGGTTCCGGACGGCCGCGTCGCGGCGAGGGCGACCGTCGGCCTCGCTCACCCGAGACGCGACGCACGTCCGAGCGGCCGTTCGAACGCGATTCCGGCGAACGCGCCGCACCGCCAGACAAGCCGCGCCCGGCGGGTGATCTCGACGTGCCAGACGACGATCCAGAAGCGGCCCGGGAGCGCGTAGCGGGGGGACAGGCCGATCCTGGCGCCGCCATCCGAGAGATCGCGGATGACGCAGGGGATCCGGTCGTGGAACGACGGCAGGATCGTCGCCGGCATCGAGGTGGGGTAACGGGGATCGATCCTGGCATCCCGGTCGGTTGATGCCGTAACGTCCTGCAACACTCCCCTCGCCCCAGCCGCGTCGCCCGTCATTCATTCTGCGCCCCGTGTCCTGTCGGAGCGGCGACATATCACGGCCGGCGTGCCTTGTTACCCAGGGTATGACGTTGTTGTTGCTCGTAGAATATCGTATTTTTGCTGAAAGTTAAAATAGATTTACGAATATTGACGATGGCCGCACTGGATCTATCCGGCGCTTATGTCGAATGGCATAAGCAGACAGGCCTCGCGCCTGGATTTCCGAGCATCGGCGCGGATGGCGGGACGACCGGGACGGGCGGGCCCTTCGATCCGGCCGCCCGGCGGCCTGCCTCGATCCACCGAATGCGCCGCTCCCGGCGGCGCCGGAGCGGGAATGGCCCGATTTGCCGGCTCCGCGGCTTGCGCCCCGACCCGACCGTCGCTATACAGCGGCCATCCCGCCGGGACAGCTCCCATCGTCTAGCGGTCTAGGACGTCGCCCTCTCACGGCGAAAACAGGGGTTCGAGTCCCCTTGGGAGCGCCAACTCTTCGACGAGTTGTTTTTGGCCGCGGGCTCACCTTCGAGATCGTGAAACGGCTGCGCGAACCCCTATCGAGGGCGAACGCATATGCCGTGCGCGCGCCGCAGGCCGGCTCGCCGAGATCCCCCTGCCGCGCATCGAACGACGTCCCACCGGACCGCCGGTCGGATGCCCCGTCCCTCCGGCAGGCTGCGCCCGCCTGCCCCGGCGGCCGCGACGCGTCCATAGCTCACCGGTACTAATGGGCGCCGCCGACGCGGCAGGCTATTCGGTCGCGGTCCGAGGGATCGCTCCGGGTGCGGGGCGAAGCCGGATCGCGGGAGGGAGCCGGACATGATCTGCCAGCCGCGCCAGATGGCGATCGTCCTCGCGGCGGTGCTGCTTCTGTCCGGACCGTTGCGGGCCCAGGTCATCGACCCTCGGGACGACGAGGCCGTCGTCACGGCGAGCGGCCGGTCCACCGCCATCGCGATGGCCTGCGGCAGGAACGATCACGCGGCCGCGGCCTTGCGGCGGGCCGATCTGCAGAAGCGCTTCGCGTCGAAGGGGATGGCGGCAGCGACCTTCGCGCGCCTCTACGACACAGCCGTCGACGGCATGACCGCGACCGCGACAGCGGATCCGGCCGCGACCAAGGCGGGCTGCGAGCGGCTCGGCAGGCTCGGCGCCGGGCCGTAGCGGTTGCGCAACCCTGTCCGACTGCCGGCGGCTCGGACGCGCTTCACACGATGCAGGAGGGATCAGGATCACATGCGCCGCTCAGCTCTTCTCGCGTTCCTGGTGCTGTCCACGGCCGCGCTGGCCGAGGGCCAGCCTTCCCTGATCTGGCTCGACATGCCGCGCGGCAGGGTGTCGATCGAGATCAACGGCGTCGAGGGCAACGAGGACGGCCACGGCCTCGTCGTCAACGCCCCCGGCGGCAAGGACGCCCTGATCGACAGCGAATCCCTGCCCGAGGTCGTGACGAAATCGGGCGACAGCGTCCTGTTGCGGGTGTTCACCGGCGGCAATGCCTGCCCGGCCATGTATGCGTGGCTGACCTACGACCGCGAGGGCCTGCGCGCGACGCCGACGTTCGGGACCTGCGCGGAGGACGGCGAACTCGTTCCGGGCACGGGCCACCCGGCCTTCGTCCTCGACAAGCTCGGCAACGGGCCGGGCAAGATCCGCTACGACTTCGACGGCAGAACCGTTCGCGAGAACGCGATCCGGGCCTGCCCGTAGTCGCCGGGATCTTCGAATGCCGGCCGGCGTCGCGCCCGGCGCGGGCCTCAATACTCCACGAATTCGCCGAGCCGGCCGGCTAGGCGATAGGCGCGCTCGCGGGTGAGGCCGCGCAGGATCACCCGGGTGTCGCTGTAGAGCGTGAAGGTGCCGTCCGCGTCGGCCTGGATGCGAATGCCCTCGTGCATGGTCGGCACTCCCTGGGGTGAGGCTTGGCACCCGTCGGGATGCGGGGGGAAACGCGCGAGGGCCCGGGCGGATACGGACCCGGCAACGCTTTTTTAAATCCCGCCTCCGGGAAAAAAGAGACGGTTCGCCGGAACCTTCACCGTTGGAAGATTCTTTTAAGGGACCCGCTCAACGGGCCGGCGCCGCCGCAGGGCGGGGCCGTGCAGAGGAGACACCAAGATGAAGAAGATGACCCTGGGCCTCGCGGCCGCGGCCGTTCTCGGCAGCCTCACCTTCGGCATCGGCGCGGCCTCCGCCGCCCCGGCGAGCCCGGCCGGCATCCAGGCCGCCCCCATGGTGGAGACGGTGCAGATGACCCGCGGCGAGCGCCGGATGATGCGCCACCACCGCATGCACCGTCACATGATGCATCGTCGTCATATGATGCACCGCCGGCACATGATGCGTCACCGCATGATGCACCGCATGTAAGGGATTCCGCTCCGCCCGGCCCTCGCGCCGGGCGGCGCTTTTTTGTGGGCCTCAGTACGGCCGGTTGGCGAAGGCCGGCTTGCCGGCCAGGATCCGCTCGTCGACCTGGCGCACGTCGCGCAGACCGCACATCGCCATCGTGACGTCGAGCTCCTTGCGGATGATGTCGAGGCACTGGGTCACGCCCGCCTCGCCGCCGGCCCCGAGCCCGTACAGGAAGGCGCGGCCGATGAAGACGCCGTGCGCCCCGAGCGCCAGCGCCTTGATGACGTCCTGGCCCGAGCGGATGCCGCCATCCATCAGCACCTCGATCCGGTCGCCCACCGTCTCGACGATCCCCGGCAGGGCCTCGATCGACGACAGGGCGCCGTCGAGCTGACGGCCGCCGTGGTTGGAGACGATCATCGCCTCGGCGCCGCTCTGGGCGGCCAGCTCCGCGTCCTCGGGATCGAGGATCCCCTTCAGGATCAGCTTGCCGCCCCAGCGGTCGCGGATGCGCTTGACGTCGTCCCAGTTGAGGCGCGGATCGAACTGCTCGGCGGTCCAGGACGACAGAGAGCGCAGGTCGCCCACGCCCTGCGCGTGCCCGACGATGTTGCGGAAGGTGCGGCGCTGGGTGCGCAGCATGTTGAGGCACCAGCGCGGCTTCGTCGCCAGGTTGACGATGTTGGGGATCGTCATCCGGGGCGGGGTCGAGAGCCCGTTCTTCACGTCCTTGTGGCGCTGGCCGAGGATCTGGAGGTCGAGGGTGAGCACGAGCGCCGAGCATTGCGCGGCCTTGGCGCGGTCGATCAGCCGGTCGATGAAGTCGCGGTCGCGCATCACGTAGAGCTGGAACCAGAACGGGGCGTCGGTATTCTCGGCCACGTCCTCGATCGAGCAGATGCTCATGGTCGAGAGCGTGAACGGCACGCCGGCCTTGGCGGCGGCCCGCGCCGCGAGGATCTCGCCGTCGGCGTGCTGCATGCCGGTCAGGCCCGTCGGCGCCAACGCCACCGGCATGCTCACCGGCTGGCCCGCCATGGTGCTGGCGAGCGACCGGTTCGTCATGTCGACGGCGACGCGCTGGCGCAGCTTGATCCTGGAGAAGTCGTCCTCGTTCGCCCGGTAGGTGCCCTCGGTGTACGAACCGGAATCGGCGTAGTCGTAGAACATCCGCGGCACCCGCCGCTCGGCGAGCACCCGCAGGTCCTCGATGCAGGTGACGGGGCCGCCCGTGAAGAACCGCGACGTCCAGGACGGCGGCCGCGACGAGGGCATTCGGGTGGCTTGCATGGCGTCTCGCTCGTGCGTCTGTTCTGGCGCGCGGATCATCCTCCGCGCGCGGGCTTATTGAGCCTCGCGCCTCCGAAATACCCTCAACCGCTCCGGTCTGACCATCGTTTTCGCCCTGCATCCGGCGCGGCCTGGCCGCGCGGGATTCACGGGATCACCTCCTCCCGCGGGGTCGCGCTCAGCTCGGTCCAGTCGAGCTCCTCCTCGAGGCGGAAGAAGGCGTCGTCGCCGATCTCGCCGCGGTCGCGCAGGTCCAGGATGACGCCGCGGGCGGCCTCGACGGCGCGTCGGCGCAGGCCGTCGGCGGGCAGGCTCTCCGGCGCCAGGCCCTCGTCGTGCGATTCGGCCTCGCTGAGCGCGGCGTCGAATTCCCGTCGCAGGGCCTCGGCGTGGGGCGAGTCGTCGCCCTCGAGGCTGTCGCGGGCCGCCCGGTAGGCGGCGGCCCGGGCGCGGCCGATCTCGAGGCCGACCGGGTCCTCGTCCCCGAGGGAGAACCACCCGAGCAGCGGCCGCAGGGTCAGGCCCTGGATCACCAGGGTGCCGAGCACGACGCAGAACGCGGTCAGCACCACGAGGTCGCGATGCGGGAAGTCGCCCGGCAGCGCGAGCGCCAGCGCGACGGTGATGAGGCCGCGCATGCCGCACCACGCCACGATGGTGGCCGAGCGCAGGCCGATCGGCGGCGGTCCGCTCGGCCCGAGGAACCGGTGCCACAGCCGTGCCGCGATCCGCGCGCCGAGCACCCAGGCGAGGCGGACCGCCACGGTGGTGCCGAACACCGCGGCGGCCACGAAGGCGTAGTGGTGCCGTTCGGCCGGGCTCAGGCCTTCGAGGATCGGGCCGATCTGCAGGCCGATCAGCACGAAGGCCAGCACGTTGAGCACGAACACCGCCGTCTCCCAGACGGTGTTGGAGGTGATCCGCAGATGCGCCGGCATCGTCTGGGGCGAGAGCCGCGACACGGTGAGGCCGAAGCTGACCACGGTCAGCACGCCCGAGACCTCGACCCGCTCGGCGGCGAGCCAGAGCCCGAAGGTGGCGATGAACTGCAGCACCACGGCGCTCGGCGGATCGGTGACGCGGCGCATCAGCCGGACGTAGAGCATCGCGAGGAGCGGACCGGCGATGATCCCGCCGACGACGCCGATCAGGAAGGTCGGGGCGACCTCCGCGGCCGAGAACGAGCCGCTCGCCACCGCTCCCAGGGCCAGGCGGTAGATCAGCAGCGACGAGGCGTCGTTGAACAGGCTCTCGCCCTTGAGGATGGTGACGAGGCGATGGGGCAGCCGGACATGGGCCAGCACCGAGAGCGCCGCCACGGCATCGGGTGGGGCCACGATGGCGCCGAGCACGATGCAGGCGGCGAGCGGCATGTCGGGCACCAGCGCGCGCGCCACGAGCGCCACCGCCAGCGTGGTGACGCCGACCGCCCCGACGACGAGGCCGGCGATCGGCCGCCAGTTGCGCCGCAGGTCGCGTAGGCTGGTGTCGTAGGAGGCGTCGAGCAGGACCGGGGCGAGGAAGAGCGCCAGCGCCAGGTCGGGGTCGAGCCCCGGGCGGGGCACCTGCGGCACGAAGGCCAGCACCACGCCGCCGACGGCCAGGAAGGCCGGGAACGGCGCCCCGAGGCGCCGCGCCACCCCGGCGAGCAGGACCGCGACGACGAGCACGCCCGCGATCCATTCGAAGATCAGCATCACCCCTCCGGTTGCAGGGGTGGGCAACGCGCGAGAACTCCCGATGGTTTGGCGGGCGTGCGAATCCCGCCGAGCCCCGTCAGGACGGCGGCAGGGCGGCCTGGAGCTCGGCGATCCGGGCCGGGCGCAGGATGTGCCCGTCGGCGAGGACGATCCAGACGGTTCCGGCCTCCACGCTGCGGGCGGCGGCCACCGCCTCGCGCAGGGTGGTGGTCGGGCGCTCGCCGGCCTCGTCGCCGGGCCAGACGACGAGCTGCGCGGGCGCGCTCCAGTCGATGCGGGTCGGATCGGTCATGCGTCGTGAACACCATCCGATTGCGGCCGCGGCGGGGCCTTGCCGTCGCAGGGACGGTACGGAAGGCCGGGGCGCGCGCCCCGGCGCCGCCGTCTCACGCGATCGCCGCCATCCCCTCCGGCCGCTTCACCTCGATCTCCACGAAGGCGATCGGGTGGTCGGAGCCGTTCTGGACGTCGTGGCGGATGCCGGCCGGGCGGCGATAGGACTGGCCGTGGGCGAGCGGCACCTCGGTGACGGCCGTGCCGTCGTGGATCCGCAGGGTGCCCTCGGTGATCATCACCACGAAGTAGGGCCAGCCGTGCTCGTGCCAGCCGGTGACGGCGCCGGGCGGGAAATCCCAGCGGGTGATGCGGACCGTCTCGTCGTCGACCTGGACGGTCGGGACCGCGGGAATCGTGCAGGCGAAGGCCATCGGGGTCTCCTATCGGGCGGATTCGAAGCCGGCGAGCACGGCGGTGAGGTTCGTAGCCAGCAGGTCGGAGAGGTAGCCGCCCTCCTGCACCAGCACCGTCGGCAGGCCGAGCCGCCCGAGCGCCGCGCCGATGCGCGAGAAGCCCTCGGTGGTGATGGCGAGCCCGGCGAGCGGATCGTGCTCCGAGGCGTCGAGGCCGAGCGCCACCACCAGCGCGGTCGGGGCGAAGGCTTTCACGGTGCGGCTCGCCACGCCCTCCAGCACGTCGAGATAGGCGTCGTCGCCGGTGCCGAGCGCCAGCGGCAGGTTCAGGTTGGCGCCGATCCCCTCCCCCTCGCCGCGCTCGTGGGCGTAGCCCCAGACGAAGGGGTAGAAGCCGCGCGGGTCGGCGTGGAGCGAGACGGTGAGCACCGAGGGGTCGCGGTAGAAGATCCCCTGCGTGCCGTTGCCGTGGTGCACGTCGACGTCGAGCACCGCGACCCGGGCGTGGCGCTGGCGCAAGGCAGCGGCGGCGACCGCGCTGTTGTTGAAGTAGCAATGGCCCCCGGCCCGGTCGCGATAGGCGTGGTGGCCGGGCGGGCGGCAGAGCGCGTAGGCCGCGTCCTCGCCGTCGAGCACGAGTTGCGCCGCGCTCGCCGCGACGTCGGTCGCCGCGGCGGCCGCCGCGTAGGTGCCCGGCCCGATCGGGCAGGCGGTGTCGACCGTGTGCCACCCGAGCCGGCCGACGATGTGGGTCGGGTAGGTCGCGGCCTCGCGCACCGGATGGATGTTGGCGATCATCTCGGACCCATGGTCCGGCAGCGCCTCCCATTCCTCCCAGGCCTCGGCCATGAAGGCGAGGTAGTCGGGGCTGTGGACCCGCGCCCTCGCGCCGGTGCCGTGGGCTTGCGGTGCCACCACCGCGTGGTTCCCGGCCGCGAGGCCGGCGAGCAGCCGGTCGGCCCGCTCGGGCTGGTCCGCGGCCGGCTTCACCTGGCCGCGGACCAGGAAGAACTTCGGGTCGTGGCTGCGGTGGTCCTCGGAATGGACGGCCTTCATGGGGACTCCGGTGTCTGGCGGTGGGATGCGGGGCTCTGGGGGGCGAGGCCCTCGAGTAGCCGGACCACCTCCCGGCGGGCGACGCCGATATGATGGTCGACATGGGCGACGATCCGCTCCGGGTGGCCGGCCTCGATGGCCGCCAGCACCGGCTCGTGGGTGCGGGCGATCTCGTCGGGATCGTCGTAGAGATGGCCGATCAGCCCGATGACGATCCGCAATTCCGAGGCCAGCCCGTCGAACAGGCGCAGCAGCCGGGCATTGCCGGCGGCCTCGCAGATCAGGCGGTGGAACTGGTAGTCGGCCTCGACGATGGTGGCGGGGTCGTCGTTCCGGGCCAGATCGCGCATCAGGTCGAGCTGGCGGCGCAGGGCGTCCCGGGCCTCCGGGGTCAGGCGCCGTGCCGCCTCGACCGCCGCGTGGCGCTCGACGCACAGGCGCAGGGCGTAGAGCTCGTCGACGTCCCGCGCCGACAATTCGCGCACGAAGAAGCCGCGCCGCGGCGAGGCCGCGAGCAGGCCCTGGCTCTCGAGGAGGCGCGCGGCCTCCCGCACCGGTGCCCGGCTGATGCCGAGCTCGCGGGCCACCGCGGCTTCCGCCACCTTGGCGCCGGGCGGCAACCGTCCCTGCACGATCGCGTCGGTGAGCCGGCGCGCGACCTGGCGCACGAGATCGCTCTCGGCCAGCACCGGCAATCCGACGGGTCGGGACATCGTACGCATCGCACCTCCGTGGCAGGATTGTGCAATGCGTAGGCGTCGATTGTCGACACTTTTGGCTTGATCGTGGTGCAAGGCCGGGTCAGTCTAGGCTCATGCCGGGTGATGTCGTGATCCGTCCGGCCCTGCATGCGGTTGTCGGCGCGAGGGTTTTCGCGCCGCTTCGTCCGTACACGTGAAGATGTCGTGGCGCCCAGGGCCGCCGCGAACCTTTCCGCGAGGAGGTCCGATGTCGTCATCCGCTCATCCGCATGCCGACGAGGTGCAGCGCATCCGCGTCGACCTCGCGGCGGCCTACCGGCTGATCCATCGGCTGGGCCTCGACGACAGCATCTACACCCACATCTCGGCCCGCCTGCCCGGACCGGAGCACCGCTTCCTGATCAATCCCTACGGGTTGCGGTTCGAGGAGGTGACCGCCGGCAACCTCGTCACCGTCGACCTCGAGGGCCGGGTGGTCGACGATCCCTGCGGGCTCGGCATCAACCCGGCGGGCTTCACCATCCACAGCGCGGTCCACGCCGCCCGGGAGGACGCGCTGTGCGTGCTCCACACCCACACGGTCGCGGGCGTGGCCGTGTCGTGCCAGGAAGAGGGGCTGCTGCCGCTCAACCAATGGTCGATGCAGTTCGCCGGGCGGCTGGCCTACCACGATTACGAGGGCATCGCGCTCGACCTCGACGAGCGCCAGCGCCTGGTGGCCGATCTCGGCGACAAGCCCGTGATGGTGCTGCGCAACCACGGCATGCTGACCTGCGGGCGCTCGGTGGCCGAGGCGTTCAAGCTGATGCACAACATCGAGCGTTCGTGCCGGGCGCAGCTCGCGCTCCAGGCCGCCGGCGCCCCGCTGATCCGTCCCTCGGCGGCGGTCGCGACGAAGACCGCCGGCCAGTACGCCTCGTTCTACGACAAGATGGAGACGGGCCAGCTGCCCGACACCGAGTGGGACGCGTTCAAGCGCATGCTGGAGCGCAGCGACCCGGATTACAAGCAGTAGAGCCCAAGAAGAACTTACCCGCTGCCGAGTAGCGCGCGGGATCCCCTCTCCCACTCGGGAGAGGGGGAGTGCTTGCATTTTCACCGCCGCGACAGGGACCAGGGGACCAACCGATGCTCAAGACGATTCTGGCCGGCACCGTCTTCTCCCTGGCGCTCGCCGGCGCGGCCTTCGCACAAACGCCGAAGCCCGGCGGCACCGCCAACGCGGTGATCCAGCCCGAGCCGCCCGGCCTGATGCTGGCGATGGTGCAGAACGGCCCGACCCAGATGGTGGCCGGCAACATCTACGAGGGCCTGCTGCGCTACGATTCCGCCCTCAAGCCCCTGCCCGGCCTCGCCGAGAGCTGGAGCGCGTCCGAGGACGGCAAGACCTACACCTTCAAGCTGGTCAAGAACGCCACCTGGCACGATGGCAAGCCGTTCACCGCCGACGACGTGGTGTTCTCGGTCGAGCTCTTGCGCCAGACCCATGCCCGCGCCCGCGGCAACCTCGCGCGCGTCGCCAGCGTGACGGCGCCCGACCCGTACACGGTGGTGTTCACCCTCTCCGAGCCGTTCGGCCCGTTCCTCGGCATCTTCGAGGTCGGCTCGCTGCCGATGGTGCCCAAGCACATCTATGCCGGCACCGATTACAAGACCAACCCGGCCAACAACACGCCGATCGGCACCGGCCCCTACATGTTCAAGGAGTGGAAGAAGGGCTCGTACATCCGGCTCACGAAGAACCCGAACTACCACGTCGCGGGAAAACCCTATCTCGACGAGATCTACTGGCACGTGATCCCCGACGCCGCCGCTCGCGCCGTGGCGTTCGAGACCGGCAAAGTCGACATCCTGCCCGGCGGCTCGGTCGAGAACTTCGACGTGCAGCGCCTGTCCTCGCTCAAGGGCGCCTGCTCGACCACCAAGGGCTGGGAGTTCTTCAGCCCGCATTCCTGGCTGTGGCTCAACAACCGCAAGGGCCCGACCGCCAACAAGGCCTTCCGCCAGGCGGTGTCCTACGCGCTCGACCGCGACTTCGCCCGCGACGTGGTGTGGAACGGGCTCGGCAAGCCGGCGACCGGCCCGTTCTCCTCCACCGTCCGCTACCACGACCCGAAGGCCGCGAAGTATTCCTACGACACCGCCAAGGCCAAGGCGCTCCTGAAGGAGGCGGGCTACAAGGGCGAAACCGTGCGCCTGCTGCCGCTGCCCTACGGCGAGACCTGGCAACGCTGGGCCGAGGCCGTGAAGCAGAACCTGGAGGATGCCGGCATCAAGGTCGAGCTCGTCGCGACCGACGTCGCCGGCTGGAACCAGAAGACGTCGGACTGGGACTACGACATCGCCTTCACCTACCTCTATCAATATGGTGACCCCGCATTGGGGGTCGGCCGCAACTACGTCACCTCGCAGATCGCCAAGGGCTCGCCGTTCAACAACGTCGAGGGCTATTCCAACCCGGGCGTCGACGCCGCCTTCGCCGAGGGCGCCTCGGCGGTCGGCGACGACAAGCGCCGGCCGATCTACGAGGCGGTGCAGAAGACGCTGGTCGAGGACGCGCCGGTGGCCTGGCTCCTGGAGCTGCAATTCCCCACCATCACCCGCTGCAAGGTCCACGACCTCGTCACCACCGGGATCGGGGTCAACGACGGCTTCCGGGACGCGTGGATCGAGCGCTGAAGCTTCTTATCGGGCGCTGAGGACTGACGGCATGCTGGGTTTCGTCGCGCAGCGGATCGCGAAGGGAGTCGTGGTGCTCCTCGCCATCGTGGTCCTGAACTTCTTCCTGATCCGCCTCGCGCCGGGCGACCCGGCCCTGGTGATGGCCGGCGAAGCGGGGGCGGGCGACGAGGCCTTCATCGCCCAGCTTCGGGAAAAGTTCGCCCTCGACCAGCCGCTGCCGAGCCAGCTCGCCGCCTATCTCGGCAGCATGGCCAAGCTCGATCTCGGCTATTCGGTGCGCCAGCAGTTGCCGGTGGCGACGCTGATCGGCGAGCGGCTGCCGGCGACCCTGCTGCTGACCGGCAGCGCCTTCGCGGTCTCGCTCTCGCTCGGTGTCCTGCTCGGCGCGCTCGCCGCGCGGCGGGCCGGCACCCTGGCCGACACCGCGATCACCGGGCTCGCGCTCCTGTTCTACGCCACGCCGCTGTTCTGGGTGTCGCTGATGGCGATCCTGCTGTTCTCGGTCCGGCTCGACTGGCTGCCGAGCTTCGGCTTCGAGACCGTGGGGGCCGGCCATGCCGGGCTCGCCCGCGCCCTCGACATCGCCCACCACCTGGTGCTGCCGGCCATGACGCTGGGGCTGTTCTTCATGGCGGTCTACGTGCGGATGACCCGCTCCTCGATGCTGGAGGTCTCGCGCCTCGACTTCGTGAAGACGGCGCGGGCCAAGGGCCTGACCGAGGGGGTGGTGCAGCGCCGGCACATCCTGCGCAACGCGCTCCTGCCGGTGGTGACGCTCGCCGGCCTCCAGGCCGGGACGCTGGTCGGCGGCGCGGTGCTCACCGAGACGGTCTTCGCCTGGCCGGGCATCGGGCGCCTCATGTACGAGGCCCTGCTCCAGCGCGACTACAACCTGCTGCTGGGCGTCTTCGTGGTCTCCTCCGCGATGGTGCTGGTCTTCAACCTCGTCACCGACGTGGTCTACCGCGCGGTCGATCCCCGCATCGAGGTGGCGTGATGAGCGGCGCCCTCCCGTTGAGCGCCCCGGCGCCGGCCCGCCGCCGCCGCGGGCCCCTCGCCGCCTTCCTGCGCCATCCGGGCGCGGTGTTCGGTCTGGTGATCCTTACCGTCGTCGTCGCCGCGGCCCTGCTGGCGCCGGTGCTCTACCCGACCTCGCCCTGGCGCATGGTGCAGCGCCCCTTCGTGCCGCCCTTCACCCTGGAGCGGGTGCCGCTCGGCACCGACGCGCTCGGGCGCGACATCGCCGCCGGGCTGATGCACGGGGCCGGCGTCTCGCTGATCGTCGGGCTGGTCTCGACGCTCGCCGCCCTCCTCATCGGCGTGCCGCTCGGCGCGCTCGCCGGCTATCTCGGCGGCCGGGTCGACGACGCCCTGATGCGCTTCACCGAGCTGTTCCAGACCGTGCCGAGCTTCGCGCTCGCCATCGTGCTGGTGGCGATCCTGCAGCCCTCGCTGTCCTCGATGATCCTCGCCATCGCGCTCGTCAGCTGGCCGCCGGTGACCCGGCTGGTGCGCGGCGAGGTGCTGTCCTTGCGCTCGCGCGAATACGTGCAGGCGGCGATCGTGACGGGGCAGACCACCTTCACCATCCTGCGCCGGGAGGTCCTGCCCAACACCCTGTCGCCGATCGTGGTGCTGGCCTCCCTGATGGTCGCGACCGCGATCCTGCTCGAATCCTCGCTCTCGTTCCTCGGGCTCGGCGATCCCAACCGGATGTCCTGGGGCTTCATGGTCGGGGCCGGCCGCACGGTGATCCGGCAGGCCTGGTGGATCACCGCCTTCCCGGGCGTGCTGATCCTGCTCACCGTGCTCGCCCTCAACCTGATCGGCGAGGGGCTGAACGACGCCCTCAACCCGCGCCTGTCCCGGGAGCGCTGAGATGGATGCCGACGTGACCCGCGCCGCCGTCTCGGTCCGCAATCTGAGCCTCGCCCTCCCCGAGGGCGGCGACCGGCCGAACGCCGTCGACGGCGTGTCGTTCGACCTCGTGGCCGGCGAGATCCTGTGCCTCGTCGGCGAATCGGGCTCGGGCAAGTCGATGTGCGCCCACGCCCTGATGGGCCTGCTGCCGAAGGCGGTGCGGCCGGTCTCCGGCAGCGTTCGCCTCGGCGAGACCGACCTGCTTGCCCAGGACGAAGCCGGCTGGCGGGATACCCGCGGCCGGCGCATCGCCATGATCTTCCAGGAGCCGATGACGGCGTTGAACCCGCTGATGCGGATCGGCGACCAGATGGCCGAGATGTTCGAGGCTCACGGCCAGCTGACGCCCAAGGAACGCCGCGCCCGCGCGGTGGCGCTGGCTGGCGAGGTCGGGCTGCCCAACCCCGGGCAGATCGTCCGATCCTATCCCCACCAGCTCTCCGGCGGGCAGCGCCAGCGGGCGATGATCGCCATGGCGCTGGCGCTCGAACCCGCCGTGCTGGTGGCCGACGAGCCGACGACGGCGCTGGACGTGACCACGCAAGCCCAGATCCTCAAGCTGATCCGCGACCTCCAGCAGCGCCGCAACATGGCGGTCCTGTTCATCACCCACGATTTCGGCGTCGTCGCCGAGATCGCCGACCGTGTGCTGGTGCTGCGCCACGGCCGGGTGGTGGAGGAGGGACCGGCGAGCGCCGTGCTCGGCCGGCCGCAGGCCGCCTACACGAAGACCCTGCTCGCCGCCGTGCCGACCATGGACCCGCCGAGCCGGCCTCCCCTCTCAGGCCCGAAGGCGGTCGAGGTGACGGGACTGCAGAAGACCTACGTCACCGGCGGCGGCCTGTTTCGCGCCAAGCGCCGCACGGCCGCGGCCCGGGACGTCGCCTTCACGCTCCATCGCGGCGAGACGCTCGGCCTCGTCGGCGAATCGGGCTCGGGCAAGTCCTCGGTCGCCCGCCTTGTGATGCGCCTGATCGAGCCCGATGCCGGCCGGGTGCGGCTGGGCGAGACCGACCTGACGGGGTTGAAGGGCGAGGCCCTGCGCCAGGCCCGCAGCCGCATCCAGATGGTGTTTCAGGACCCCTTCGCCTCGCTCAACCCGCGCCGCAGCGTCGGGCGCATCATCGCCGACGGGCCGGTGGCGCACGGGCTGCCGCTCGCCGAGGCGATGGAGCGGGCGCGCCGCCTCCTCGGCCTGGTCGGCCTCGACGAGAGGGCGCTCGATCGCTTCCCCCACGAATTCTCCGGCGGCCAGCGCCAGCGCATCGGCATCGCCCGGGCGCTCGCACTCGAACCCGAGGTGCTGGTCGCCGACGAGGCGGTTTCGGCCCTCGACGTCTCGGTCCAGGCCCAGGTGCTGGCGCTGCTCGAGGACCTGAAGGCGAGGCTCGGCCTGTCGATGCTGTTCATCACCCACGACCTGCGGGTGGCGGCCCAGATCTGCGACCGGATCGCGGTGATGCGCCAGGGCGAGATCGTCGAGCTGAAGACCGCGAGCGCGCTCTTTTCCAACCCCGAGCATCCCTATACCCGCGCACTCCTCGACGCCGTGCCGGGCCGGGTGCGGCAGGCAGCGTGAGGGGCCCGCGATCCCGCTTTTCCCATCCACGACCTCATCCTGAGGCGTTGGCGATCGCAGATCGCCCGCACCTCAGGATGAGGTCGTGGATGGCACATTCCACTCACTCCCCGAATTCGATCACACCTCTGCCTGAACAGATCCGACGATGGACCGCCTTCCCTGCGTGCTGCTCAGCACCACCACCGATCTGCGCGGCCTGTTCGGTCCGGCGCTCGCCGAGATCGCCGATCATGTCGAGATCCTGGACGATCCGGCGCCGCACCCCGAGCGGGTGCGCCTGGCCCTGGCCTGGCGCCCGCCCGCCGACGCGATGGCGCGCTACCCCAACCTCGCGGCCCTTTGCTCGATCGCGGCCGGCGTCGACAACCTGATCGCCTGTCCCGGGCGGCCGCCCGACCTGCCGGTGGTGCGGGTGGTCGATCCCGATCAGGCGCGGGCGATGTCGGGTTTCGTGCTCTGGCACGTCATCGGCCACCAGCGGCGCTTTCAGGCGTATGCCGAAAACCAGCGCGACCGGCTCTGGCACCGGCTCTATCCGCGCGACGCGGGCGCGGTGCCGGTCGGCATCCTCGGCTACGGCAAGATCGGCCGGCGGGTCGCCGCCGATCTCGCCGCCCTCGGCTTTCCGGTCCGGGCGTGGAGCCGCAGCCGGCAAGACGCCGATCCCGGCGTCGTCCACCACCACGGGCCCGACGGGCTCTCGGCGATGCTCGGCGAGACGGAAATCCTGGTGAACCTGCTGCCGCTGACGCCGGAGACGCGCGGCATCCTCGATGCGCGCCTCTTCTCCCGCCTGCGCCCCGGGGGCCTCCTGATCCAGGTCGGCCGCGGCGAGCACCTGGTCGAGGCCGATCTCCTGGCGGCGCTCGATTCCGGTCACCTCGCGGGTGCGGCCCTCGACGTGTTCGCCACCGAGCCGCTGCCCACTGCCCATCCGTTCTGGGACCACCCGGCGATCCGCATCACCCCGCACGAGGCCTGCGAGGCGAGCCCCCGGGCCGTCGCCCGCACCCTGCTCGCCGCGGCCGAAGCGGTGCGGGCGGGACGGGTGCCGCCGGACACGGTGAATCCGGCGCGGGGCTATTGACGGCTCTGGCGAGCCTGGACGCCCTGCGGATTGCGACGCCGCTTCCGTTACGGTAGTATCGAGACGTGGACCGGGATTGGACCCGGCCGGAGGGCGAGCCATGGAATCCATCCATGCCCGCCCCGTCCTCTGACGGGGCAACGACGCGAGGATCCCCGCATGGGCGGCGGACCGGCGTTCTGACGCGGCGAGGCGGTTCGTCCGCTCGCTGAAGCTCGTCTTCGGCTGCCTTGCGCAGCCCCGGAATCCACATCCCTCATGGGCAATTCCATCATCGCCACGCGCGCCCCCGGCGTTCGCGTGGTCGCCTCCGCCTCGACCTGGATCGAGGGCGAGGCCCTGCGCCAGCTCGACGAGACCGGCGCCCTTCCCGGCATGCGCGAGACCGTCGGCATGCCGGACCTCCACCCCGGCAAGAACGGCCCGGTCGGAGCGGCCTTCCTGTCGGAGGGGCTGATCCGGCCGGTCTTGGTCGGCTCCGACATCGGCTGCGGCATGGCCCTGTGGCAGACCGACCTCGCCGCGCGCCGGGCCGATCCGCACCGGATCGCCGCCCGGCTCGACGGCCTCGACGGGCCCTGGGACGGCGACGTCGCCGGCTGGCTCGCCGGGCGCGGCGTCTCGCCCACGGCCTATGACGCCTCCCTCGGCACGGTCGGGCACGGCAACCACTTCCTGGAGGTGCAGACGGTCGCGGAGATCCGCGATCCCGCCGCGGCGGCGCGGATCGGGCTCGACCCGGCCCGCCTCGCCCTGCTGGTCCATACCGGCAGCCGGGGCTTCGGCGAATCGATCCTGCGGGCCCATGCCGAGCGGCACGGGGCCTCGCCGCTGCGGGCCGATACGCCGGAGGCGGAGACCTACCTGGCGGCGCACGACGCGGCCGTGGGCTGGGCCCGGGCCAACCGCGACCTCGTCGCCCACCGGGCGCTGACGGGGCTGGGGGCCGAGGGGCGCTGCCTCCTCGACCTCTGCCACAACGGCGTCTCGCCGGTGGAGGTCGGCGGCTGCCGCTGCCACCTCCACCGCAAGGGCGCCGCGCCGGCCGATCGCGGGCCGGTGGTGGTGCCCGGTTCGCGCGGCGACGTCAGCCTCCTGGTCGAGCCGGTCCCGGACCGGGCCGACGCCCTGTGGTCGCTCGCTCACGGCGCCGGGCGCAAGCTCGGGCGGCACGAGGCGAAGGCCAAGCTGAAGGGCCGACTGCGCCGCGAGGACCTCGCCCGCAACCCCTATGGCGGCGTGGTGGTCTGCGGCGACGAGCGCCTGCTGTGGGAGGAGGCGGCACCGGCCTACAAGCCGGCCGCCTCCGTCGTCGGCGACCTGGGGGCGGCCGGGCTGGTGCGGACCGTCGCCGTGCTGCACCCGCTCGTCACCTTCAAGTGCTCGCTCGATCCCGACGGCCCGGCCCGGGCCGACAAGCAGGCCCGCCTGCGCGAGCGCCGCAGCGCCCGCGCCGCCAAGCACGGAGAGCGCTGAGATGGCGCTGCTGCTGCAACTCAGCGCCGGACGCGGGCCCGGCGAATGCCGGCTCGCGGTCGCGGGCCTGTGCGACGTGCTGGTGCGCGAGGCGGGGGAAGCCGGCCTCGTCGCCACGATCCTGGAGACGGTGCCGGGGAAACCCGGCCTGCTCTCCGCCCTCCTGCGCCTCGACGGCCGGGAGGTCGAGGCCGGTAAGATCGATCTCTGGGCCCGGTCCTGGGAAGGCACCGTGCAGTGGACCTGCCCGAGCCCGCTCCGGCCGGGTCACGGGCGTAAGAACTGGTTCGTCTCGGTCGCCCGGGTCACGCCGCCGCGGATCGAGGATCTCGGCATCCGGGAGGCGGACCTGCACTGGGACACGTTTCGAGCCTCCGGGGCCGGCGGCCAGCACGTCAACACCACGGACAGCGCCGTGCGCCTGCGCCACCGGCCGAGCGGGCTGACCGTCACCTGCGACACCGAGCGCAGCCAGCACCGCAACCGAACCCTGGCGCTCGCCCGGCTCGGGCTCGCGCTGCGCGCCCGGGCGGAGGACGGGGTTCGGGCCGGGATGCGGGAGCGCTGGGCCCTGACCGTCGCGGTGACCGACCGCGGCGGACGCGCGGTGCGCGCCTATGCGGGGCCGGGCTTCGCCCGGGTCCGGTGAGGCGGCGACGGGGCGATTACCGCCCGTTAACCATTCCGCGCGCAAGGTTGCTGTGGTCGGCAAGACGCACCGGTTCGATTTCGCGACGGCGTGGCTTCGTTTCGCCGTGTTGCGGGGATAACCTCCGCCACGGTGCATCGGCCGTTAAGGGGGATGGGCATGTTCGGGACTATGACGGCCTTCCTGGCGATCCTGATGGTTCTCGCCCTTCGCAACCTCGCCAAGGCGGCCTTGATGCCGGTCTACGCGGTGCGCGACATCCACCGCGGCCGCTACGTCCGCGGGCTGGTGCTGCTCTCGTGCTCGGGCCTCGCGGCCTGGTCGATCTGGGCCATGACCCATACGACGCGGAATGCGGCCGCCCCGGTGGCGGCGGTGATGCATATCGGCTGAGCGCCGGACCGCTCCCCGCGACGCAATCCGCTCTGCGGCATCGGCGCCATGCGCTTCGCGCTGGCGCTTTTCGGCGTTCGGGCCCATATCGTGGCTGGCGCCCCGCGCCGGCCGGTCCTGCCGGCGGGCCCCTCGGATCGGGCGCGTAGGACCCCCATCGTCCGATCGATCCTCCCCCCGCGGTGCGGGCCCGGTACGGCGCGGCACCCAGCCGCGCCTTTCGCCGTGCGCTCCGCCGCCAAGAAGAGACCACCACCATGCTGCGTTCGAAGCAGAAGCCGAAGGTGCAGGACACCGGTCACGTCCTGTTCGACGTCTATTACGAGGACGGATCGCGCCGCTCCAACCGCCGGGTGCCCCGGGCCGCCACCCTCGAGATGGACGCCGATGCCGCCATCCGTCAGGTGATCGAGGAGCAGGACCGCGACATCGCCGAGAAGTCCGGCCGCCCGCCGCTCGCCATCACCAAGATCCTGCGCTCGGACGTCTGAGTCCGAGATCGGCGCCGGCAGCCCTTCCGCTGCCGGCCCGTCGTCAGCGTCGCGGCCCGGCGAGGCCGTGCGACAGGCGGTGCCGCAGCCGCTTCAGCGCCGCATCGTCCCGCGCGCAGAGGTCGTGACGGGTCATCGCGTCGAGCTGGCGCTGGATCCGCGCCTCGGCCGCCGGCGTGCCGGCCCGAGCCTCGGCGCAAAGGAGGCCGACCGCGACCGCCACCGCGCATGCCCCGATTCGCCCCACCATGTCGCGTTCTCTCCCGATGCCGTCGGACCCTCGCCCGCAGAGGTGAAGGCTTCCCCATCGGGCGTCGCCTCAGGCCGCCATCACCGCGTAGACATCCCCGGAATTCGCCTCCGCCGGAACGCCGATGAGATACTCCGCCATCGCCTCGCGCCCGACCGGATGGCCGAACTGCAGGGACTGGCTCTCGCCGAGCGCAACGTCGAAGCCGTAGGGCCCGAGCGCCGCCAGCCGGTCGAGGCAGCGTAGCGCCACCGCCCGGGCGATGGTGGTGAATTCGAACGACAAAGCCGGCAGAGGCTGCGAGAGCCCGGCGAGCACCCGGTCCTCGAACCCCTCGACGTCGACCTTCGCGAAGGCCGGACGCCCGTGCTCCGCCACCAGCCGGTCGAGGGTGGTGGCTGGCACCGTGATCCGGTCGTCCCAGACCTGCCCCTCCCAGCCGGATGCGCCCGCGGCCTCGGCGATGAAGTCCGGCGAGGCCGTCGACACGGTCGGGTTGGCGCAGTTGAGGTGGAGCACGACTTCGCCCGGCGCGTCGCCTGCCGCCGCCGCGACCAGCACCACGCCGGAATCGCGGCCGTGGAGCAGGCGCAGGGCCCGCATCGGCCCCGGCTGCGGCTCGAGGGCGATGACCCGGGCGCCAAGGCGCCGGAACGCCGCCACGCGGTCGCCGACATGGGCGCCGACATCGAACACCAGGTCGCCCGGCCGCACGAAGCGGCCATAGAGCGCGTCCATCGCCGCGCGGGGCGCGCCCGCGCCGCGATAGAGCCGCAGCGAGCGGCCGACGGCGGCGGCAGTCCCCCGCGGACGGGCGCCTACGAGACGGGTCATCGACACTCCGGGACGGCGGTGGTTGCCGCGATGCCTAGCACGGTTCCGGTCCCCGCTAGTGCTGCGGCACCGTGCACCGCAGGGCCCATGGGACTTTCGCAACCACCGGACGTTGTGGGCCGACACGACCCCGCCCCGCTGCAGGGTCCCCCCTTCTTGCGAGAGACCCGACCCGATGGCTGCCGAGACCACCGACCTGTCCGACCGCGCCCTGTCGATCTTCACCTTCGCGGCCTACCACCACCTGATCAGCGGCCAGCCGATCAGCTCCGTGGTGCGCCGGGACGGCAGCGGCCACCAGGCCGACCCGGAGGGCGCTGCCGAGGTGGAGACGCGCGGCCTCGCGACCCTGAGCGAGGACGAGATCACCTTCACCGAGCCGGGCGTCGCCTTCGTCGAGACGGTGGTGGCGGCGATCCGCGGGGCCTCTTCGCGCTGACGCGCCGCTTGACGGCCCGCGCGCGGCGGTGGGAATCCCTTCGGAGGCGAGCGGGCGGATCCGCGGTCGCCACCGGGGGGATTTTTACGTGGATGCGTCCGCACTGGCCGGCCTGATCGATCACACGCTCCTGCGCGCCGACGCGACCGCCGCCGAGGTGCGGCGCCTGTGCGAGGAGGCGCTGGCGCACCGCTTCAAGGCGGTCTGCGTCAACCCGGTCCATGTCGGGCTGGTGGCCGAGATTCTGTCCGGCAGCGGCGTCGCGCCCTGCTCGGTCGTCGGCTTTCCTCTCGGCGCCGCGATGCCGCAGGACAAGGCGGCGGAGGCCGCGGGCGCCGTCGCCCGCGGCGCGGCCGAGATCGACATGGTGATCGCGCTCGGCGCCCTGAAGGCCGGGGACCACGCCGCGGTCCGGGCCGACATCGCGGCGGTCCGGGCCGCCTGCCGGGGCCGGGTGCTGAAGGTGATCATCGAGACCTGCCTCCTCGACGACGCGCAGAAGCGGCTCGCCTGCACGCTGGCGGTCGAGGCCGGGGCGGATTTCGTCAAGACCTCGACCGGCTTCTCGACCGGCGGCGCCACCGTGGCGGACGTCGCCCTGATGCGGGCGACCGTCGGCGACGGCATCGGCGTCAAGGCGTCCGGCGGCGTGCGCAGCCTGGAGGCCGCCCGCGCCATGGTCGCCGCCGGGGCGACGCGGCTGGGCACGAGTTCGGGCGTGGCCCTGGTCACCGCCGGCACGGCCGGCGACGGCTACTGAGGCGAGGCGTCGTCCGGCCGGTAGCGCGCCGGCCGGCTGCCGTCCTCGTCGGTGAAGCCGTAGGCGGCCGCGAGATCGGCGACGTGCACGACCTGTCCGGTCCGCTCGGCCACGGCCGGATCGCCGGCGAGCGCCGCCAGCGCCCGCCCGGCATAGAGCGGGCTCTCGCCGGCCTCGCCGCCCATGCCGGCCTCCACCACCCGCTCGGTCCGCACCAGGCCCGGCGCCAGGGCGAGCGCGGTGACGCCGTGGGGCTTGAGCTCTGCCGCCATCGCCAGGGCGAGGCGGTTGGTGGCGGATTTCGCGAGGTCGTAGAACAGGTCGCCGAGATAGACCTCGGTGCCGAACGAGACCAGCGCCAGGAGCCCGCCCCTGGCCGAGACCATGGCGGGGGCGACGGCACGGGCCAGCAGCAGGCCGGCGAGCGGCCCGGTCTCCATGCCGTGGCGAAGCGGCGCGAGGCCGCGGCGCCAGAAGGCAGTGCCCCAGGCGGCGCCGTCGGGGTAGCGCACGCCGTCATAGCCCTCGTTGCCACCCCAGACGCTCGACACCGCGACGTCGATGCGGCCGAAGCGGCGCAGCACCCAGCGCACCATCGCGTCGACCTCGCCCTCGCGGGTGTGGTCGCACAGGTAGTGGTGGCCGCGCCCGCCCGCGAGGTCGACCTCCCGGGCGGTGTCCTCCAGGGCCTCCGAGCGCTGGTCGGTGCGGGCACCGGTCTCGCTGGAACGCGCCGTGACGACCACCGTGGCGCCGGCCTCGCCGAGCGCCCGGGCGATGCCCCGGCCGACCCCGCGCGAGGCGCCGGCGACGAGGCAGACCTTTCCGGACAGGTCCGGGACGCCCGCGGGCCTCACCGGGGGGCGCGGGACAGGAAGCGCTGGAACGCGGCCTGCGCCTCGGGCGAGCGGAGCGCCGCGTCGAACGCCTCGGCCTCCGCCGCCATGGCGGATTGCATCGCCGCATGGTCGCCGCGGATCAGCCGGCGGGCGGCGGCGAGCGCCTGGCGGGGCTTGGCCGCGAGCTTGGCGCCCTGCGCCAGCGCGTGTTCCAGCAGGCCGTCCGCCGGCACGACCGCGTTGGCGAGGCCGAGCCGCACCGCCTCGTCGGCCCCGTAGGCCTCGCCCAGCAGCAGCAGTTCGGTGGCCTTCGCCAGGCCGACCCGGCGCGGCAGCAGGTAGCTGGAGGCCGCCTCCGGCACCAGGCCGAGATCGACGAAGGGCATGCGGAAGGTCGCGGCGGGGGCGACGTAGACGAGGTCGCAGTGATAGGTCAGCGTGGTGCCGACCCCGACCGCGAGCCCGTCCACCGCCGCCACCATCGGGGTGCGGGTCGCGGCGAGCTGGCGGATGAAGCGCAGCGACGGCGCCTCGCCGAAGGAGGCTTCCGCCCTGGCGACGAAGTCGACGATGTCGTTGCCGGCGGTGAACACGCCCTCCGACCCGGCAAACACCACCGCGCCGACGCCCGACCCCTCGCGGTCGGCGCCCTCCAGCGCCTCCCGCATGGCGTCGTACATCGTGCCGGTGAGGGCGTTCTTCTTCTCGGGGCGAACGAGCTGGACGAGGCGGACGCCGCCGGGTTCATCGGTGATGCGGACGTGGTCGGTCATGGGGGCTCCGGAAATGAGGCGCGGATCACTGAGGAAGATTTCCAGCGTCGGCTGAGGAAACATCCACTCTTCCCATCCACGACCTCATCCTGAGGTGCTGGGCGATCGAAGATCGCACAGCCTCGAAGGAGGGCTCCAGAGAGCGCCGAGGCTTCTGGAGCCCTCCTTCGAGGTCAGTCCATCGTTGATGGACTGACACCTCAGGATGAGGTTGCGGGTGGGAGAGCCAGGTTCGTCTTGCGGTGTGCGCCTCACCCCGCCAGCGCCAATGCCCCATCCTGCAGGAATCCCGCTCCCCCCGTCACCGTCTCCTCCAGTCCCCGGCTCGCCGTGGCGAGGTTCTCGGCGAAGAAGCGCGCCAGGGCGATGCGGGCCGGATGCGCCGGATCGCCTTCCCCGGCTCCCAGGGCCGCATGGGCCGCGAGCGCAGCCTGCGCCAGGCAGGTGCCGCCCTGCGCCAGGCCGAACAGGCGCAGGTAGGGGGTGGCGCCGGCCAGGGCCTCGTCGGGCCGGTTGGAGCCCAGCGCCTTCAGGAGGTAGCCCGTTGCCCGGTCGAGCGCCTCGATCGTCTCGCGCAGGCGCGGGGCGGTGTGGCCGAAGCCCGGGCCGCCCTCCTTGAGCACCCGCTCGGCGACGCGGCGCATCGCGGCGATCTGGCCGCGCACCACCGCGCCGTTCTCCAGCGGCAGCTTGCGGGTGACGAGGTCGATCGCCTGGATGCCGTTGGTGCCCTCGTAGATCGCCGCGATGCGGGCGTCGCGCAGGTGCTGGGCGGCGCCGGTCTCCTCGACGAAGCCCATGCCGCCATGGACCTGGATGCCGAGCGAGGCGACCTCGATGCCGATATCGGTCGAGAACGCCTTGGCGACGGGGGTCAGCAGCGAGGCCCGGGCCTGCGCCGCCTTGCGGGACGCCTCGTCCGGGGCCCGGTGGGCGCCGTCGAGGGCTTCCGCCGTCAGGTAGCAGATCCCGCGGGAGGCGCCGGTCAGCGCCTTCATGGTCAAGAGCATCCGCTGCACGTCGGGATGCTCGATGATCGCGCTCGCGCCCTCGGTGGCCGAGGCGGCCCGGCCCTGGCGGCGGTCGCGGGCGTAGGACAGGGCCTGCTGGTAGGCGCGCTCGGCGATGGCCACGCCCTGGAGGCCGACGCCGAGGCGGGCGTTGTTCATCATCGTGAACATGCAGGCGAGCCCGCGGTTGGCCTCGCCGACGAGCCAGCCGGTGGCGCCGTCATACACCATGGTGCAGGTCGGCGAGCCGTGGATGCCGAGCTTGTGCTCGATGCCCGCGCATTTGAGCGCGTTGCGCGAGCCGTCCGGCAGCACCTTCGGCACCAGGAACAGCGAGATGCCGCGGGTGCCGGGAGGCGCGTCGGGCAGGCGCGCCAGCACCAGATGCACGATGTTGTCGGTGAGGTCGTGCTCGCCCCAGGTGATGTAGATCTTCTCGCCCGAGATCCGGAAGCTGCCGTCGCCGACCGGCTCGGCCCGGGTGCGCATCACCGACAGGTCCGAGCCGGCCTGCGGCTCGGTCAGGTTCATGGTGGCGGTCCACTCGCCCGAGACCAGCTTCTCGAGGTAGCGCGAGCGCAAGTCCTCGCTGCCGTGGCGGCTCAGCGCCTCGACGCCGCCGGCGGTGAGCAGCGGCCCGAGGCCGAAGGCCATCGCGGCGGAGTTCCACATCTCGATGCAGGCGGCGTTGAGCAGGATCGGCAGCCCCTGGCCGCCATACTCGACCGGGCCCGGGAGCGCGTTCCAGCCGCCCTCGGTCCAGGCCCGGTAGGCCTCGCGGTAGCCCGGCGGCATGGTGACGACGCCGTCCTTGAGCGGGGTGCCGTGGCGGTCGCCGACCTTGTTGAGGGGCGCCACCACGTCGTTGGCGAAGCGGCCGGCCTCGTCCAGGATGGTGTCGACGAGGTCGTCGGAGAGGTCGCCGTGCAGGCCCTCCGCGATGGCGCGGTCGAGCCCGGCGACGTGCCGGAGGGTGAAGGCCATCTCGGCCACGGGCGCGCGATAGGTCATCGAGGGCTCCTCCCCGGGGAGCGGATCGGGCGGTCGGCCTCGGGAGTGCCCGCCGCACGGGACCCCCGGGTGCCGCCCTTTGGATTTGACGTGCGGCCGCCCCCGACGCTACGGCCGGCGGCATGGTGACAGACAGTTTAGACGTGAACGATGATCGCGGGTCAATGGCGACCCGCCGCCTCGCCGCCGATGCCGCGGGCATCGCCGAGGCCGGCGCCCTGCTGCGGGCGGGCGGGCTCGTCGCGATCCCGACCGAGACCGTCTACGGGCTGGGCGCCGATGCCGGCGACCCCAAGGCGGTGGCGGCGATCTACGCCGCCAAGGAGCGGCCGCGGTTCAACCCGCTGATCGCCCACCTGCCCGACCTCGCGGCGGCGCGGCGCGAGGGCGCGTTCGGCCCCGACGCCCTGCGCCTCGCACAGGCGTTCTGGCCCGGGCCGCTGACCCTGGTGGTCCCGGCGGCCGCGGGTGGACGCGTCTGCGACCTCGCCCGGGCGGGGCTGCCCAGCGTAGCTCTGCGGGTGCCGGGAAGCGCGCTCGCTCGCGCCGTGCTGGCGGCGGCGGGCTGCCCGGTGGCGGCGCCCTCGGCCAACCGCTCGGGACGGGTGAGCCCGACCGAGGCCGACCACGTGCTCGGCGACCTCGACGGCCGGATCGCCGCGATCCTCGACGGCGGCGCCTGCCCGGTCGGGGTCGAATCGACCATCGTCGCCTGCCTCGACGGCCCGCCGGTGCTGCTGCGCCCGGGCGGCGTGCCGCGCGCGAGCATCGAAGCCGTGGTCGGCCGGCCCCTCGCCCTGCCGTCGGCGCCGGCCGGCTCGGCGCCGGTCTCGCCCGGGCTCCTCGCGTCGCACTACGCCCCGCGGGCGGCGATGCGCCTCGACGCGACGCAGATCGCGTCCGGCGAGGCCGCGCTGCTGTTCGGGCCCGCGGTGCCGGACGGGCTCGACCGGGCGCTCCTGGCGCTCAACCTCAGCCCGGCCGGCGACCTCGCGGAGGCGGCCTCCCACCTCTTTGGCTACCTGCGCCGGCTCGACGCCGCCGGTCCCGCGGTGATCGCGGTGGCGCCGATCCCCGCGGACGGTCTCGGCGAGGCGATCCGCGACCGCCTCGGCCGCGCCGCGGCGCCGCGCTGACGGCGCCTCGAAAAAAGTCGCATCGGCCGCGGAACCGATCCCCCGGCCGATGCGTTGAAGGGGTCTAGAAGGTCACTCAAGCCCCCATCGACCTTCCGCCTCGAAGCCCGGACCCGTCCGGGCTTTTTCTTTGGCCGGACCGGTGCTCAGCCAGCCAGCTTCGCGGCGATGCCGGCGACGTGGCGGCCCTGGAAGCGGGCGCCCTCCAGCTCGACCGCGCTCGGCTGGCGGCTGCCGTCGCCGCCCGCGATGGTGGAGGCGCCGTAGGGCGAGTTGCCCATCACCTCGTCGGTGCCGAGCTGGCCCTGGAAGCTGTAGGGCAGGCCGACCACCACCATGCCCTGGTGCAGGAGCACGGTGTGGACGCTGAGGATCGTCGATTCCTGGCCGCCATGCTGCGAGGCCGTCGAGGTGAAGACCGACCCGACCTTGCCGATCAGCGCCCCCTTGGCCCACAGGCCGCCGGTCTGATCGATGAAGTTCTTCATCTGCGAGGCCATGTTGCCGAAGCGGGTCGGCGTGCCGATGACGATCGCGTCGTAGCCCGGCAGCTCGTCCACGGTGGCGATCGGCGCCGCCTGGTCGAGCTTGAAGTGCGCGTTGCGGGCGACCTCCTCCGGGACCAACTCGGGCACCCGCTTGACCGCCACCTCGGCGCCCGCCTCCCGGGCGCCCTCGGCCACCGCCTGCGCCATCTGCTCGATATGGCCGTAGGTCGAGTAGTAGAGGACCAGAACCTTCGCCATCGCGTGATCTCCCAGAATTGCCTTGAACGTCGGTGGACCATCGCGGATCGCGGGCGCGGACGAAATGCCCTATGCTGCAAGCCCGCGCTTGCAGGCGCGCAAGGTCGGGAGATTTTCGTGACCGCTCCCCTCGCCTGGGACGACTTTCGGCTGGTGAAGGCCATCTCCGACCAGCGCGGCCTGACCCAGGCCGCCGAGCGCCTCGGCATCAACCATTCCACCGCCTTCCGGCGCCTCGGCCAGATCGAGGCGTCGCTGCGCACGCCGCTGTTCGAGCGCCACCGCACCGGGTACGTGCCGACCCCGGCGGCCGAGGAGATGGTGCGGATCGCCGCCCGGATGGAGGAGGACGTGCTCGCCTTCACCCGGCGGATCGAGAGCTGCGGCCTCACGCCGGCCGGCGAGCTGCGGGTCACCACCGCGGCCTCGCTGCTGACCGGGCTCCTGACGCCGATCCTCGCGGCGTTCTGCGCCCGTTGCCCGGAGGTGCGCCTCGACGTGGTGGTGTCCGAGCAGGCACTCAACCTCGCCAAGCGCGACGCCGACGTGGCGTTGCGCGCCACCAACGACCCCCCCGACACCCTGGTGGGCCGGCGCCTCGCCACCATCGCCTGGGCGCTCTACGGCCGGACCGACCTCGACAGGGCCGTGCCGCTCCACGCGCAGCGCTGGGTCTCGCCGGCACCCCGCCTGGGAGCCGCGGCGGCCGCCCGCTACGTCCAGGAGCGCACGGCGCCCGAGCGGGTGATCCTGCGTCTCGATACGGTGCAGGGGCTGGCCGACGCGGTCGAATCCGGCATCGGGATCGGCCCCCTGCCCTGCGTCATCGGCGATCCCCGGCCCGGCCTCGTGCGGCTCTCCGCGCCCGAGCCGGAACTGGCGGCCGGCCTGTGGCTCCTCACCCATCCCGACCTGCGGCGCGCCGCGCGGGTGCGCGCCTTCCTGGACTTCGTCGGCGATGCCCTCACCCGGCAGCGCGACCTGATCGAGGGCGGCCGGCCGGGCGGGTGACCGGGCTCGGTCTTCGGTGGATCAGAAGAAGGTCGGGCGCGCGCTCGCGGTGTGCTCCTTCAGCACCGCGCCGGTCGCGGTGTCGACCTCCTTCAGCAGCACGTCGTAGCCCCAGAGGTCGGCGAGGTGCTGCAGCACCCGGTTCGCGTCGTCCTTGTTGAGCAGCACGCGGTTGAGCACCTTGTGGTGCAGGATCAGCTTGCGGTCGCCCTCCAGGTCGACGTCGACCACCTCGATGTCGGGATCGAGCCAGGCGACGTCGTATTGCCGCGCGAAGGACCGCCGCAACTTGCGGTAGCCGCGCTCGTCGTGAATCGCCTCGACGCGGAGTTCCGGCTTGTCGGGATCGTCGGTGACGTGGAACAGGCGCAACTGGCGCATCAGCCGCGGGCTGAGGAACTGCGCGATGAAGCTCTCGTCGCGGTAGTTCGCCCAGACGTCGCGCAGGACCCCCATCGCATCGCCGCTGCCGGCGATGTCGGGGAACCAGGCCCGGTCCTCCTCGGTCGGCTCGGTGCAGATGCGGGCGATGTCCGTCATCATGGCAAAGCCGATGGCGTAGGGGTTGTGGCCGCCGTAGCTCCGGTCGTCGTAGTTCGGCTGGCGGATGACGTTGGTGTGCGACTGCAGGAACTCGAGGTAGGCCGCCTCGTCGATCTGCCCGGTCTCGGACAGCCGGGTCATGATCCGGTAGTGGTTGTAGGTGGCGCAGCCCTCGTTCATCACCTTGGTCTGGCGCTGGGGATAGAAATACTGCGCCACGTGGCGGACGATGCGCAGGATCTCGCGCTGCCAGGGCTGGAGCCGCGGCGCCGCCTTCTCCAGGAAGTACAGGATGTTCTCCTGCGGCAATTCCAGGAGCGCCCGGCGCCGCTCGGCGTTCGGGTCCGGCTTGCCGGTCGGGCTCTTGGCCGGCAGGGTGCGCCAGAGGTCGTTGTACATCCGCTCCTGGTGCTCCTGCCGCTCGCGCTCGCGGCGCTGCTCGGAGGAGAGGTCGGGGCGCTTCTTGCGCGGGTAGCGATGGACGCCCTGGTTCATCAGGGCGTGGGCGGCGTCCAGCACCGACTCGACGGCGGCGTGGCCGTAGCGCTCCTCGCACCGGGTGATGAAGGTCTTGGCGAAGTCCAGGTAGTCGAGGATGCCCTCGGCGTCGGTCCACTGCCGGAAGAGGTAGTTGTTCTTGAAGAAATGGTTGTGGCCGAAGGCGGCATGCGCGATGACCAGCGTCTGCATCGTCGCCGTGTTCTCCTCCATGATGTAGGAGATGCACGGATCGGAGTTGATGACGATCTCGTAGGCCAGCCCCATCAGGCCGCGGCGATAGCCGGCCTCGTGCTGGGCGAAGTGCTTTCCGAACGACCAGTGCTTGTAGAACAGGGGCATGCCGATCGACGCGTAGGCGTCGAGCATCTGCTCGGCGGTGATGATCTCGATCTGGTTGGGGTACCAGCTCAGGCCCAGCTCCGGCCCGGCGATCGCCTCGCAGGCGTCGTGGATGCGCCGGATGGTGTCGAAGTCCCAGTCGTTGCCGGTGAAGAGCGGGGCGGTCCTGGCGATGACGGCCGGGCTCGCGGGCCGCGTGCCGAAGGTGGCGGAACTCATCGGGCGTCGAACCTCCCGGTACCTGAAACCATCCCGCGGCGGGATGCGGATCGTCGTTCAAGCGGGCGCGGCCCGGGGCTGGGCCGCGCCGTCGTCACGGCCGTCAGGGCGCCGCAGCCTCCTGGCCGGCCTTGTTGCGCGAAAAGAGCTCGCGGAAGACCGGGTAGATGTCGCGGCGGTGGTTGACCTTGCGCATCGCCAGCACCGAGTTGGTCTTCGCCACCGGCTCGTAGGTGCGCCACAACGTGGTGCGGTGCTCGACGAAGCCCGCCCGCGGCCCGCCCTCGTCGCCGACCTCCAGGTAGGCGAAGTACTGGCAGGCCGGCAGGATCGCCGAGCGCAGGAGGTCCTGCGAGGTGGCGCCGTCGCTCGACACGTTGTCGCCGTCCGACGCCTGGGCGGCGTAGATGTTCCAGTCGTCCGGGCTGTAGCGCTCGGCGATGATCCGCTTCATCTCGACCAGCGCCGAGGAGACCAGCGTGCCGCCGGTCTCGCGCGAGCCGAAGAACGTCTCCTCGTCGACCTCCTTGGCGTGGTCGGTGTGGCGGATGAAGACGATCTCGACGTGCTTGTAGCGCCGGGTCAGGAAGATGTGCAGCAGGATGTAGAACCGCTTCGCGAGGTCCTTCATGTGCTCGGTCATCGAGCCCGAGACGTCCATCAGGCAGAACATCACCGCCTGGGCGACGGGCCGCGGATACGGCTCGAAGCGTCGGTAGCGCAGGTCGATCGGGTCGACGTAGGGGATGCGCTGCGAGCGGGTGCGCAGGCGCTCCAGCTCCGCCCGCAGTTCGTCGAGGACCGCGGCGTCGGGCTCGCTCTCCTCGAGCGCGCGGATCTCCTCCTCCAGGGTCGCCGTCTCGGCCGCCTTCGGCCGCTTGAGGGCGATGCGCCGCGACAGCGAGTTGCGCAGGGTCCGGCCGATCGAGAGGTTGGCGGGCGAGCCGGACACGGTGTAGCCGGCCCGCCGCAGGGTCGCGGTCTCGACCACTGCGAGGCGGCGCTTGGCGAGGTCGGGCAGTTCGAGGTCCTCGAGGAAGAGCTCCAGGAACTCCTCGCGGGTCAGGACGAAGCGGAACGAATCCTCGCCGTCCGCCCCGCCGTCGCCGGCCTCGCCGCTGCCGCCTCCTCCCCCGCCGCCGCCCGGCGGGCGCTCGATCAGGTCGCCCTCGATGTAGGTCTTGTTGCCGGGCAGGATGTGGTCCTGCACCCCGGTCGAGGGGTTGCGGGTGAATTTCGGCTCCCGCACGCCGTCCACCGGAACGGTGACGTGACCGTCCTTGCCGAGATCCTTGATGTCCTTCTCCCGGGCCGCCTCGCGCACGGCGCGCTGGGCCACGTCGCGGACCCGGCGCAGGAAGCGCTGCCGGTTCGCCAGGCTCTTGCCGCCGGGATTGAGGCGTCGATCGATGATGTGCATCCGCTTCGCGCTCTCCGATCACGCCATCCTGTCGTTTCCGGCTCGGTCCCGCTACGGCGAGCGGGTGATCCGAGGGAGTGGGATCCGCGGGCCCGATGCCGCCCGCGGATCCGTCCGGGCTCAGCCCGCCTGCTTGACGCGCATGTACCACTCGACGAGGCGCCGGACCTGGCGCTCGGTATAGCCGCGGTCCTTCATCCGCTCGACGAACTCGCCGTGCTTCTTCTCGGTCTCGCTGTCCTTCTTCGAGCCGAAGGAGATCACCGGCAAGAGCTCCTCGACCTGGCTGAACATCCGCCGCTCGATCACCTCGCGGATCTTCTCGTAGGAGGTCCAGGACGGGTTGCGCCCGCCGTGCTGGGCCCGCGAGCGCAGGGCGAACTTCACCACCTCGTTGCGGAAGTCCTTCGGGTTGGCGATGCCCGCCGGCTTCTCGATCTTGGTGAGCTCCTGGTTCAGCAGCTCGCGGTTGAGCAACTGCCCGGTCTCCGGGTCCTTGAAGTCCTGGTCCTCGATCCAGGCGTCGGCGTAGTCGATGTAGCGGTCGAACAGGTTCTGGCCGTAATCGTGGTACGATTCGAGATAGGCCTTCTGGATCTCGTGGCCGATGAACTCGGCGTAGCGCGGCGCCAGCTCGCCCTTGATGAACTCGAGGTAGCGCTTCTCGGTCTCGGGCGGCAGCTGCTCACGACGCAGCGACTGCTCGAGGACGTACATCAGGTGGACCGGGTCGGCCGAGACCTCGGTGGTGTCGTGGTTGAAGGTGGCGGCCATCACCTTGAAGGCGAAGCGGGTCGAGATCCCGTCCATGCCCTCGTCGACGCCAGCGGTGTCCTTGTATTCCTGCATCGAGCGGGCGCGGGGATCGACCTCGCGCAGGGACTCGCCGTCATAGACCCGCATCTTGGAGAAGACGTTCGAGTTCGCGTGCTCGCGCAGGCGCGAGAGCACCGAGAACCGGGCCAGCATCTCCAGGGTGCCGGGCGCGCAGCGGGCGGCGGCGAGTTCGGAGCCCGAGACCAGCTTCTCGTAGATCCGCTGCTCCTCTGTCACCCGCAGGCAGTACGGCACCTTGATGACGTAGATGCGGTCGATGAAGGCTTCGTTGTTCTTGTTGGTCTTGAAGCTCTGCCACTCGGCCTCGTTCGAGTGGGCGAGGATGATGCCGGTGAAGGGAATCGCGCCGATGTTCTCGGTGCCGACGTAGTTGCCCTCCTGCGTCGCGGTGAGCAGGGGGTGCAGCATCTTGATCGGCGCCTTGAACATCTCGACGAATTCGAGGATGCCCTGGTTCGCCCGGTTGAGGCCGCCCGAATAGGAATAGGCGTCGGGATCGGCCTGGCTCAGGGTCTCGAGCTTGCGGATGTCGACCTTGCCGACGAGGGACGAGATGTCCTGGTTGTTCTCGTCGCCCGGCTCGGTCTTGGCGATGCCGATCTGGCGCAGGCGCGACGGGTTGACCTTGACGACCCGGAACTTCGAGAGGTCGCCGCCGAACTCGTCGAGGCGCTTGAGGCACCACGGGCTCATCAGCCCGGTCAGGCGCCGGCGGGGCACGCCGTAGCGTTCCTCCAGCATCGGCCCCATCGTCTCGGGGTCGAACAGCACCAGCGGGCTCTCGAAGACCGGGCTCATCTCGTTGCCGGCCTTGAGCACGTAGATCGGGTGCACCTCCATCAGGGCCTTGAGCCGCTCGGCCAGCGACGACTTGCCGCCGCCCACGGGACCCAGCAGGTAGAGGATCTGCTTGCGCTCCTCCAACCCCTGCGCGGCATGGCGGAAGAACGAGACGATGCGCTCGATCGTCTCCTCCATGCCGTAGAATTCGGAGAAGGCAGGATAGGTACGGATGGTCCGGTTCATGAAGATCCGGCCCAGGCGCTGGTCGCGCGCAGTGTCGATGAACTCGGGTTTGCCGATCGCATCGAGGATACGCTCGGGCGCACTCGCGTACATCAAGGGGTTGTCACGGCAGGCTTCGAGATACTCGGAGAGCGTCATCTCGGAGTCCCGGCGGGACTCGTAGCTGCGTGCGAAAGTTTGAAAGAGGTCGCTCGCTGACGGCATTGGCATTCCGGACCCTCACGACATCGCCAGGATCATCCTGTCCCGCCTCGGATGCAATCGATATCCCCATGTTTGTCGCAGCGCGGCGACGCAGGGAGGGGTGCGGAGGCGGCGGGAACGCTGTATGCAGGCCGGCTGCGGGCAAGGCGCCGGCCCTGACGAACGGGAAAGTCGCAAGCCTGCCAATGCGAAAGCCGGGCATCGACCGGGCCTGTGCCGTAAAGGACACGCCTGTTCCAGTTTTTCCACACCCCCCAGGGCGCCGTCAGGCGCTCCGCGGGACGTGAGGGGAACGCCGCCCGCGAGGGCGGCGTTCCGGATTCGTTTCGGTCCTTCGGCGCGGAGCCGGCCGTCAGAGGTCGGTGGTGTCCTTCTTGGCGCCGTCCTTGGCCCCGTCCTTCGGCGCATCCTTGCCGCCTACCGTCAGCTTGATCGTCTGGGTGCTGACGTTGCCGTCCGTGCCCTTGATCTCGACCGTGACCTCGTCGGTGCCGGTGAAGCCGGCCTTGCTCTCGTAGAACAGGGCCTGGACGTTGGCGTCGGCGTTCGGGCAGCGGTAGGTGGCGGGGGTCTTCACCTTGCCGGCGCGCTGGATCAGGGCGCCGTTCTTCGGCGGGCTCGTCACCTTCAGCTCGGGCTGGGGCCCGAGCGAGCAATCCTTCTTCAGGTTGGGCACCATCACGAGCCGGACCTGCTTGCCGGAGGCGACGGAGTGCTCGCGGACCTTGGCGGCTTGCGCCAATGCGGGGCCGGCAGCCAGCACGGGCCCGGCGGCCATCAGGACGGCAAGGGCCAGGGTCGGGCGGAAGGGGCTGGTCATGGGCTCTCAAGCTCTCCGAGGGATATGCCGGCCGCATGTGGGGAGCGGGCCGGTCGCCGTCGAGGCCCGCCGGGCGGGTTCCGCGGAGGAAACCGCCCTCCGGACGGAAACACGCCCGAAACCTGCGCCGCCAGGGCCGGAGCCTCAGTGCAGGACCAGCATCACGAACAGATTGAACAGCCCGAGCAGGGCGACGCCGCCGAGCCAGATCCAGTATCCCCGTCCCTCGACCGGATAGTCGCCGATCATCCCGTCCCCTCCTCGGATCCGTCGCCCGTCGCGGCCTGGAGCACCGCCAGGGTCGCGCCGGTCACCCGGGCGATCTGCGCCGGGGTGAACTCGCCGGCAAGGGCCGAGGCGAGGCCGCGCTCGATTCTTGCGCGTTCGCCGGCATCGCCGATCGGGTCTGACGGGATATCGCTCTCGCGCAGGCGGCAGGCGTCGCGGATCGTGTCGGAGGCCTGTTTCAGCACCCGGCGCTGGTCCGGCGTCATGTCCCAGAGCGGGTTGCGCAGCCGCGCGATCACCCGCTTGGCGTCGCGATAGTCGCGGTCGACCACCGGGATCGCCTCGATCTGGCTCACCAGCAGGACGAGTTCGAGGATGTCCGCCGTCGCCTCCGGGCAGGTGCGCACGACGCGCATCAGCCGGGTGATCAGCTCGGTGGTCGGGGAAGCCTGGCGGCGAGGGTCGGCCATGGCCGCGTAACGCGGCGCCGGCCGATCGGTTCTGTCACGAACGAGAAAAAGACCGGGGGCCGCCCGCATGGGGGCAACCGGGCGGGCGCCGGGATGCCCGCCGGCTGCGCCCCGCCCCGCCCCGCCCGGTCCGGAGCGTCAGCCCTTCGCGACCGTGAACCCGGCCCGCGGGAAGTGCAGGTGCAGCGCCCCCACCCGGGCCTCGTCGCGGCGGATGACGATGCGGCCCGCATCGACGGCCACGAGCCGGCCCTCGACCGGCACGCGGGCGAAGTCGTCCGGCGTGACCGTCACGGTGTCGCCGGGGGCGGCGGCGATCAGCTCCGGCACCGCGTTCACCGGCTCGACCGGGGCGGGCTCGGCGTCGCGCGCGGCATCGAGCGCCGCCTCGGCGCTCATCGGCGTCGGGCGGCCGTGTCCGAGGGCCCCGACCCGCGCGATCCAGCCGTGGAGCGGCGCGAGGCCGAGGAGTCGGTCGACCGCCTCCGCCCGCTCGCCACCGCGCATCAGCCAGAGCAGGTGGTAATGCGCGAGGTCCACGACGCCGGCCCGGTCGCCGCCGAGGAAGCGGCGCCCGTCCGACAGGGCCTCGGCGAGCCACCCGGTCCAGGCCGCGACCCGCTGGGCGTTGCGGGGGAAATCCGGCTCCATCGCCGCGTGGCCGATGTCGACGTAGAGGTAATCGTCCTTCCGGTCGCGCAGGAAGGGCGCGGGCAGGTCGCCGGCGAAATGCACCGTGACGCCGATCGCCGCGAGCCAGAGGTCGCGCTCCAGGCCGAAGGTCAGGCCCTCGGCGAGCGCCGGGGCGAGGCCCGGATACAGGCTCGGCTCCGGATGAAGCCGTTCGAGGGCGGGCAGGATCGCGTGGGTGTCGCAGTAGACGTCGGCCCCGACCTGCAGCACCGGCACGCGCCGGTAGCCGCCGGTGAGCGGGTCGAGCAGCGGACGCGGCGGCATCATCGCGATGTCGACGGAGCCCCAGTCGAGGCCCTTCAGGCCGAGGGCGAGGCGGATTTTCTCCGCGTAGGGCGAGAAGGCGTAGTGGTGCAGGACGATCTGCGGCGCGGACATGCGGAAGCTCCCGGCGGGCGGTGTGGAGAGGATCAGGCCGGGAGGGCGCCGACCTGCTTCAGGAGGCCGAGATTGTCGAGCAGCGCCCAATGCTCGACCAGGCGTCCGTCGACGATGCGAAACAGGTCCATCACGGCGATGTCGATCGCGTGGCCGCTGGGAGCCAGCCCCATCAGGCCGCCGGTATGGCGACCCTGGAAGCGCAGCCGCACCAGCACCTTGTCGCCCTCGGCGATCACCTCGTCGATCGGCAGGGCCATCCCGGTGACGCCGCCATGCAGCACCTCGCCGAGCCGGCGCACGCCCTCGGGGCCGCGCACCGCGAAATCGAGGCCGGGATCGTGGCGGACAAAGTCGGGGGCGATGTGGCGCTGCCACCAGGCCTCGTCGCGGGCGAGGAAGGCGGCGAAATAGGCGCGCGCCAGATCCTTGTTGGCGTCGGTCGACATCGAATCCCTCCCTCGAGGCGCGCGGCTTCGCGGATCTGCCGCTTCGCTCTTCATCGAAAATAGGAAGACCCCCGGCTTTGCCAGCGTGGCGGCGGCAGTTTGACGTTTCCCGGAGGGTCCATCGAACGAGCTTCATTGCCCAGCGGGTGTCGGCCTGCTCGCTGGTGGGCTCAGGCGGCGGTGCGGTCGCTCCGCCTCATGCCGAAACGAGGGCCGCCCGGTGGTCGCGCGGCACCGGCGCCTGTGCGCGACCTGCCCGGCTTGCCGGCTCGGGGTCGCCGCCCCACCGGCAACGGGCGCGGCCGCGACGCCGTTCGGGCCGCGGCTGCACCCGGTGGCGATGTCTCCCGAGACCTTCCAGGCACTCTCCCCGCGACCATCACGGCCGGATCGCCCCCTGCCATCCCGGATGTGCCGCGCCGATGAACGCGCGTGCCCAAAGACACCCCGTGGGCAATGACGTCCCGAGCCGGCCCGCCCCGACCGGATGAGGAAAGCCCGGTGCGTTCAAGTCTTCCATCCGTCTCGACGGGGCCGGCGCGGTCGCGCCGACCAAGGTCCAGGCTGACATCGGCGGGATCATCGTCACATTCGCTCATCGGTCGAGCGCGACATCGATCCCGTCCGGGATCGATAGCCTCCGGGAGAGACGCGAATGCATGTAACGATCGAGCAGGCCGAGACCGCCATCCGTGCCGCCCGGGAGAAGGCGGTCGCGCTCGGCACGCAGATGTGCATCGCCGTCGTCGATTCGGGCGGCAACCTGAAGGCGTTCCACCGGATGGACGGCGCCTGGGTGGGCTCGATCGACATCGCGCAGAAGAAGGCGAGGACCGCGGTGTTCTTCGGCATGAAGACCGGGGCGATCGGCGGCCTCTCGCAGCCCGGCGGGCCGCTCTACGGCATCGAGCACTCGAACGACGGGCTCATCACCTTTCCGGGCGGCATCCCGATCGTCGACGGGAGCGGCGAGATGTCCGGCGCCATCGGCGTCTCGGGCTCGTCGGTCGAGAACGACGACGCGGTGGCGCTCGCCGGCGCCCGGGCGATCGGCGACACCGAGCTGCCGGAGCATCCCTGGCGCACCTGAGCGCCGCTCCCGGCGCAGCCCGAGCGAGGGCGGCCGGGCTTCGCGCCGCGCGGCCCTCTCCCAGGACGGGTCACTCGGCCCGCCGGACCACGGCGCGGTCGCCGTTGACGCGCTGCGCCCAGTCCCGGGCGCGATCCTGGCCCTTGAGGTCGACGAGCCGCGCCCCGCCGACATCGGCGCTGCGGAAGTCGGCCCCCGCCACGGTCGCGCCGGTGAGGTCGGCGCCCGACAGATCAGCGCCGGTCAGCGCCACGTCGGTGAGGTCGGCCCCCGTCAGGTTCGCGAAGTCGAGGCGGGCGCGGCCGAGATCGGCCCCGGTCAGGTTCGCGCCGGCGAGGTTCACCGAGACGAACACCGCCCGCATCAGGCCCATGGACTGGTTGCGCAGATCCGCCCCGCCGCGCAGGCCGACGAGGGACGCCCCCCGCATGGTCGCGCCGCGAAAGTCGCCGATCGGGATGGCGCGGCTGAGGTCGGCCCCGGTCAGGTTCGCCCCCCGGGCGGTGACCCCGAACATCCGGGCGCCGGCGAGCTTCGCGCCGGTGAGGTCGGCCTTGATGATCCAGGCCTGCTCCAGGTTGGCGCCGGTGAGGTCGGTGCCGCGCAGGTCGGCCGCGTTGAGCCGGGCGGTCCGGAGGTTCGCCCCCCGCAGGTCGAGGCCCGAGAGGTCGAGGCCCGACAGCGCCCGGTCGGAGAGGTCGACGGGCCGGCCGGCGGCGCGGGCGATCAGCGCCTCGACGTCGGCGCGGCTCATCTCCGCCTTCGTCATCGCCGGGGAGGCCATGTCGGCGCCCAGCAGCATGTCCTGCTCGGCGGGGGCCGGGCCGGCGGCGAGGACCGCCAGGACGGCGGCGGGAATCGCCATCGGGGCGAGGCGTCGCATGGTTCCCTCCCTGGGCCGGCCCGGATCGCCCGGCGGCCGATCGTTGGCGGGCGTCGTCGATCGCGCCCGGGGGACACGATACCGCGCCCGCAGCCACCGGGAGGGCCGGCGCGCCCGCGTCACTTCGACCACCCGGGGGCACGCCCCGGGGCGCGGTCAGGCGGCCTTGCGGCCGGCATGGCGGCCGATCGCGTCCTCGGCCTCCCGGGCCGGGACCGGGCGACCGAAGAGGTAGCCCTGCATCTCGGCGCAGGCGAGGAGCCGCACGGCCTCGCGCTGGGCTTGCGTCTCGACGCCCTCGGCGGTGACGGTCGCGCCGAAATGCGCCGCCATCCCGACGACCGCGCCGACGATCGCCGCGGTGTCGGGGTCGGCGATGTCGCGGATGAACGAGCGGTCGATCTTGATGCGGTCGAAGGGAAACCGCCGCAGGTAGCTCAGCGACGAGTAGCCGGTGCCGAAATCGTCGAGCGCGATGCGCACGCCGAGCGCCTTCAGGCGCTGCAGGCAGGAGAGCGAGACGGGATCGTCCTCGACGAGGATGCTCTCGGTGATCTCGATCTCGAGGCGCGCCGCCGGCAGCCGCGCCCCGGCGAGCGCCGCCAGCACCGTCTGCTCGAGGCCGGGCTGGCGCAGCTGCAGCGCCGAGACGTTGACGGCGACCCGCAGTCCCTCGGGCCAGCGCGCCGCCGCGCGGCAGGCCTCGTGGAGCGCGAAGGCGCCGAGCGCCACGATCCGGCCGGACTCCTCGGCCAGCGGGATGAACTCCGAGGGCGGGACGAGCCCGAACTCGGGATGGTGCCAGCGCATCAGCGCCTCGAACCCGCACAGGGTGCCGTCCGCGCTGCGCAGGATCGGCTGGTAGTGCATCGTCAGCCCGCCGGTTCCCCCGAGCGCCGCATGCAGGTCGCGCTCGAGGCGGGCGCGGCGGGTGAGCGCCTCGTCCATCCCCTGCACGTAGTGGCGGAACGTGTTGCGACCGTCCGCCTTGGCCCGGTAGAGCGCGATGTCGGCCTTCTTGAACAGGTCGTCGGCATCGGTCTCGCCGTTCGCCAGCGCGATGCCGATGCTGATCCCGACCCCGGCCACCACGCCGCCGAGCGGGACCGGCCGCTCCACCGCGTCGATCAGGCGGCGGGCGATACCCTCGACGCAGCGCCGGTCGTCGATCCCGTCGAGGATGATGGCGAACTCGTCGCCGCCGAGCCGCGCGATGGTGTCGGCGCCGCGCACGACGCCGCGCAACCGGTCGGCGACGACCTTGAGGAGCGCGTCGCCCGCCGGGTGGCCGTAGGTGTCGTTGACGGCCTTGAAGCGGTCGAGGTCGCAGGCCAGCACCGCGACGCCGCCGCGCCGGTCCCGGGTGCCGGCGAGCCGCCCGCCCAGGCGCTCGCGGAACAGCACGCGGTTCGGCAGCCCGGTCAGGGCGTCGTGCAGGGCCATGTGGGCGATGCGCCGCTCGGCCTCGCGCCGCAGCGTGGTGTCGACCTGGAGACCGACCATGCGGACCGGCCGGCCGCCCTCCCCGGGGCCGTCGCGGCTCACCACCTTGCCGCGGGCGAGCACCCAGCACCAGCCGCCGTCGCGCCGGCGCAGGCGGTGCTCGCACTCGAAGACCGCGCTGCGCCCCGTCAGGTGCTCGTCGAGGAGCCGCCCCAGCGTCGCGGCCTCCTCCGGGTGGACGAGGGACTGCCAGGTCTCGATCCGGCCGGGAAGCTCGCCGGGGGCGTAGCCGAGCATCGTCTGCCAGCGGTCGGACAGCCACATCGCTCCCGTGGTCAGGGTGAGGTCCCACAGCCCGTCGGTATCGACCGCGAGCGCCAGCCGCTCCTCGCTGACGCGCAACGCCGTCTGGCTCGCCCGCAGGGCCGCGTTGGCCCGCAGGGTGCGGTCGGCGAACAGCGCCAGGACGCCGAAGCCCAGGATGCTGAGCATCACCGTGGTGATGCCGGCGGCGAGCACGAGGCGGGGCAGGATCGCCCCGGTCTCGACCGGCATCAGGTCGGGCACGATCTCCAGGGCGGCCATCGCGGTGAAGTGCATGGCGGCGACCGAGGCGGTGAGCACGCTCGCCACGACGAGGCGGGTATGGGGCCGGGCGCGACCGCCGTGGATCGCGAATCCGGCGGCGGCGAGGGCGCAGCCGACCACGACGGCGGCGAGCGCCAGCGGCCGGTCGAAGGCGAGCGTGCCGGGCACCTGGAGGCTCAGCGTGCCGACGCCGTGCATCGCCGCGACGCCGAGGCCGAGGATCAGCCCGGCGCCGAGCGAGCCCGCCATCCGGTCGCGGGCCCGGCTCGCCCCGAAGGCGGCGAGCACCGAGAGGACGGAGGCCGCGAGCGACAGGAGCGTGCCGTCGAGGCGGTAGCCGATGGTGAAGCCGGGATCGTAGCCGAGCATCCCGATGAAGTGCGTGCACCAGATCCCCGCCCCGGCCGCGAAGCTCGCGACGACGAGCCAGACCCAGCGCCCCATCCCGACCGTGTCGAGGCTGTGCCGGTTGAGGCGCAGGGCCGTGTGAAGCGAGACCCAGCAGATCAGGCCGGCGAGCGGGACGACCCAGGCGGCGTGCTGGTCGACCAGGCAGGCGATCGGGCGATACATCGGACGACCTCCGGGTGAGACGGGCGTGCCCCGGCGCACGCGCGGGCGATCGGCCCGGCGCGGCGAAGGGGGGAAGAAGGGGAAAAGAGCGGCAGCGAGGGACCGTCGGGGCGGGAGGCGACCGGCCGGTGGAAGCGGGGTCCCGGCCTCACTGCACCAGGACGGCGCCGCCGCACCGGGTGCCGGTGACCGCCACGTCGGCTGCGCCGAGCTTCACGCCCGCGAGGCCGAGGATCGAGAACAGCAGGCTGTCGATCGGCCCCGCTGCGGCGCCGAGGATCCCGGTGACGAGACCCTTCGGATCGATGACGCCCGGGAGGGAGAGGCCGTTGACCTGGAGGTCGAGGTTGGCGAGCAGCGAGGCGGTCGCCGAGCTGACGAGCGTCGTCGTCGACACGGTCCGGACGCGCCCGGTCCGGATGTCGTCGTCGGCGAAGGTCAGGGACCGGGTCGAGGCGCCGAGCTGCACCGACGACACGCCGGTGACGGAGAGGAGCGGCGCCCTGAGGATCGTCGCGGGGATGGGGGCGCCGCGCGGGCTGCCGAGATCGAGGGCGTTGGCCGGGACGGCGCCGATCGACAGGGCGGCGATGCCGGTCGAGACGTCGAGCGTCGCGGTCCGCTCGCCGGAGGCGTTCCATGGGCAGACGACCGAGCGCAGCACGGCGCGGGCCGGCGCCAGCTCGATCATGATCGGCAAGGAGAGGTCGACGAGGCCGACCGGCCCGGGGATCGACAGCTCGACGAGGATGCGCTGCTGGGCCGTGCTCAGGCTGCCGCCGATTCCGGTGAAGCCCGAGGTGCGCCAGGCGTCGCCGGTGCGCAGCGAGACCGTCGCACGCAGGAGGCCCGGGATCGCCGTGCCGAGGTCGAGCCCGACCTGGCGCCCGCCATTGGCCAGGAAGGCCGCCCCGCCGATCATGTCGAGTGCGTTGACCCACAAGGCCTCGCCGGTCTGCGCCATCGGCGTCGATCCGACCTCGCCCGCATTCAGCAGCCCGGCGAGGCGGACCGAGGTCCCGGTGCCGCTCAGGGCGGCCGTCAGGGCGTTGAGGGCGGGGCGGGCGCCCGAGCCGCCGGCGGGGTCGGCGGCCTGCCCGAGGAGGGCGACGAAGTCCGACAGGCGCAGGCTGCCGGCCAGCACGTCGTCGAAGGTCACGGCCTGGAGGCTGAGCCGGGGGGCGGCGCCGCGCAGGAAGCCCAGGGCATCGACCCGCAGGCCGGCGAGGGCGCGGTAATCCATCAGCGAGAGCGACACGGTCGTGCCGAGCAGGCGCGACAGCAGCGCGTTGGCGATGCCCGCGTCCAGGCCGACGAGGCGCGAGCCGATGCCGAACGAGGCGAGCTCGGCCCGCCGGGCCGTCGCGTCGCCGGAGACGACGAAGCTCGTGGGACCGCCGACGATCCGCGTGAAGGCAGTCCTGACCGTGTTGGCGAGGTGGATGCGCACGGCGTTGGGGGTGCTCGATCCCGGGGTGAAGCGGCGCGCGGGCGGGATCGTGCGGTCGGCGACGTAGGTGCCGGGGACGACCGTGACGTCGTCGGGGATGCGGTAGCCGTTGTCGACGAGGGCCCGCGTCGCCGCCGCGGCGCCGTCGCTCGCCCGGGCCGCCGCGAGGGCGGCGAGGTCGACCGCCGACTGGATGCGGCGCTTCTCGAGGTAGACGAGGCCGAGATCGACCCCCAGGCCGGCAAAGCCGCACAGCATCGCCAGCACCAGGGCGACGAGCGGCAGGATCGCCCCCGCCTCGTCGGCGCGCAGCCGTCCGAGCCGCGCCCTCACAGGCCGCCCCGGCGGATGCTCGCGGAGCGCGAGAGGGTCTGGGGCAGCGGCACCGACCGGGGGAAGACGTTGAGAAGCGTCGTCTTCAGGTCGTAGCGCAGGGTGACGGTGAAGAGGTTGGGATCGCCGTCGTCGGGCTTCGCCTCGATGGTGACCGCGTCGGCCCGCAGGACCGAGCCGACGACAACACTACGTTGTGCCGCCGAGGTCGCGAGGGCGATCCGCTCGGCCGGATCGAGCCCCGCCACGGCCGCCCGCGCGGATTCGCTGGCCGCGGTCTGCAGGGAGTGGGCGACGCCGAGATAGCTCCCGAACGCGATGATTCCCAAGAGCATGGCGAGGAGGGCGGGCGCCACGATCGCGAATTCGACCGCCGCCGAGCCCGATTTCTGCCGCGCGAACGCGGCCACGAGCGTGCGTGATGTCGGCATGAGCAACTCCCGGTTGATCAACCTGGAATTGATTTGACGACACGGAGGTTTCACATAAGTTAATACCCTCAATAAAGACGCGATCCTTTCAAGATCGGCGCAGAGCCGCGATGCTTTCGCGTCCTGTCGGACGGCAAGCGGCAGCCCTCGGGCGGTAGACCGCCGGTTTGTCTGCAATCGGACGGCGTGCTCCCGGCGCCAGTGACCCAATTAGATTGTCTGACCGGTCGAAAAAGCGGCATCAAGCACTTAATTGATCAAAATTTGTATTTTCAAAGACAAATATCAAGATTATAAATATCGCAGCGTAGTCTGACTGGACGGCATGATCGCAGTTTAACCTCAGATAACTGTTCCGTGGCGGTATCGGTATCGCCGCCGTGCCAGTGTATCGCGATCGATAATCCTTTCCCGCGATCCTTCTCGGCGATCTCGCCCGATGACCTTGCGCGTGCGGTTCGGCGCAGGTCTCTCGCCGTCTCCCGGTCCTGGACAGAGAGGAATGGATCCGTGGACCTGTGGTCCGACGACCTGGGTGCCGCGTGTTGGCCAATAGAAGGCACCGATCGTGAAGATCCGGAGCAGCGTTCGATTGCGACACCACGGTATCGGACACCGACGAACGGGCCTGCCGACGGGCTGGCGTTCCGTGACACCCCCGTCCCGGGTCTTCCTCCGCTGATGCCCCGGTCGGCCGTGAAACGGATCGGCCTACGACGGTCCGGAGAGCATGGGAGCTCGTTTGCTTGGTGGGATCGAGATCGAGAGGAAATGTCTCGTTCGAATTGCGACCCCATCCCGATGATCGAGTCGAGTGCGGGATAAGAGTTTCACCTCAATTCGATCGGGTTCTGCCGGCCCGACCCCGCGCCGGCGCCGTGTTCCGCGTCGCGACCGGCGCCGTCCTAAGCAGACTTGCGTTGGCGGGCCAACGCTTCGCCCGCTTAGGTTCTTGTTTTGTCGCAGATTTTCGGCGCCGAACCGGTAACCACTTCGGCGAAATCTGCTTAGAGCGCTTCATGATCGCGCTGCAATCACGGCACGCGACACGGGCGTGAAGCCTTTCTGTGTCGAGGCTTTCCCACACACAACCTCATCCTGAGGTGCGGGCGATCGAAGATCGCTGAGCCTCGAAGGAGGGCTCCAGAGATCGCAGCGACATCTGGAGTCCTCCTTCAAGGTCAGTCGATCTTCGATCGACTAACGCCTCAGGATGAGGTCGCGGGTGGGAGACATAATCATCGCGGATCCACGTCACTGTCGTGTACCGTGCGCTGCAATCGCGAAGCGCTCCAGGTATTTGATTTTGCCGCATTTTCTTCGACGAACCGGCATCCGCTTCGTCGAAAAATGCTCTAGCTCAGCAGCGCCGCGACCGGCAGGTCGATCGTGATGACGAGGCCCGTCGCCGCCCAGTCGTACGCGATGGCGCCGCCGAGCTGGTCGCGGGCGCTGCGGGCCGCCAGCACCGTGCCGAAACCCTGCCGGTCCGGCGCCCGCTCGATCGGAGGACCGCCCTCCTCCCGCCAGCGCAGGCGGTAGGTGTCGCCGTCGCGCGTGCCGTCGATCCGCACCACTCCCTCGGGCGCGGCGAGCGCGCCGTACTTCACGGCGTTGGTCGCCTGCTCGTGGACGATCAGGGCGAGCGCCGTCGCCGACCGCTCGCCGATCGCGGCCTCGGCGCAGCGGATCCGGATGCGGTCGGGCCCGGTCGCCCGGTAGGGGGCCAGCAACTCGTCGAGCAAGCCCTGGACGGTCGTCGTCGCCCCGCCGCCCGCGCCGTCCTCGGTGACGTGGGGCCGCACGTAGTCGTGGGCGCGCGACAGGGCGTCGATCCGCTCGCGTAGCTCCCGGGCGTAGGGCTTGGCCTCCGGGTAGTCCCGGGCGCTCAGCGACACCATGCTGGTGACGACCGCGAAGATGTTCTTGATGCGGTGGCTCAACTCGCGCGTGAGAAGCGCGCGCGCCTCCTCGTCCTGCCGGGCGGCGGTGATGTCGCGGAAGGTGCCGACGAGCTGGAGGCCGCGTCGCGCCGCCCCTTCCCCGGCGAACTCGACTTGGCCCATGGCGGCGATCCAGACCACCTGCCCGTCCGGCCGCAGCAGCCGGTAGGCCGTGCGGTAGCCCCCGTCGCCGGCCGGATCGAACGCCGCCTGGACCAGGCGGTGGTTCTCGTCGCGGTCGTCCGGGTGCAGCATGCCGAGCCACTGCCGGTAGCGCAGCGGCGCCTCGCTCGGGAAGCCGATGATGCGCCGGCAGCGCGGCGAGCCCTTGAGCGTGTCGGCGTCCAGGCTCAGCCACCACAGGCCGAGATCCGCGGCCTCGACGGCGAGCTCGAGCAGGTGGGCGCTCTCCTCGAGCTGCGCGCTCAGAGCGGCGGGGTCGGTGGCGTGTGGCGGCACGGGCAGGATCACGGATGGCGTCACGGCGGCACCGGTCTACAGGCGTGGCCGGCGCGAGGCGAGACGCCGCGGCGTCGCGCCTCGCGCCGGCTCACGGTCGGGTGCGGACGGCCGCGGACGACCCCGCGGCGGCGGCCCGGGCCCGGTGCAACCGGAGCGCGCCCTTTCGCAGCGGAGTTGTCCTGTCCCAATTGACGGACAGCAACCTGTCTGCATAATCGGACAGGTCAGGGCGTGACGGATCCGATGGCGGTCCGCTTCGCGAGACTGGCATGCAAGCCACGAGCCAGGGATGGCCCCGTGACCTCCGCGATCGAACCCCACAAGGCGCGCCGGCTCTACCTGCTGCTGCGCGACCAGATCACCAGCGGCCGGCTGGCGAACGGCGCCCGCCTGCCGGGCGAGCCGGTGCTCGCCGCCGAGCACGGCTTGGCGCGGGTCACCGTGCGGCGCGCCCTCGACCTCCTGGCCGGCGAAGGGCTGGTGCGCCGGCGTCCGGGCTCGGGCACCTTCGTGCAGGCGCCGGCCGGTCCCCGGCCGGTGGTGGCCGATCTGCCGAACCTGCTCTCGGGGCTGATCGCCATGGGCCGGGCCACCGGCGTGCGGCTCCTTTCGTTCGAGTACGTGGCGGCGCCAGCCGCCATCGCCGAGGCCCTGCTGCTGGAGCCCGGCGAGCGGGTGCAGCGCTCGCTGCGGGTGCGCCTGATCGACGGCCAGCCCTTCTCGTACCTCACCACCCACGTCCCCGAGCGGGTCGGCCTGTCCTACTCGGAGGCCGATCTCGCGGCGACGCCGCTCCTCTCGCTGATGGAGCGCTCCGGCGTCGTCGCCGACCGGGCGACCCAGGCGATCGGCGCGACGCTCGCCGGCCCCGAGGTGGCGGGCGCCCTCGACCTCGAGGTCGGCTCGGCGCTGATCGAGCTGACGCGCGTGGTGTTCGACCCCTCAGGCCGCGGCGTCGAGCACCTGCACGCGCTCTACCGGCCCGACCGCTACGCCTTCCAGATGGATCTCGTGCGCACGGGCGACGCCGGCGAGCGGCGCTGGACGCCCGCGGTGCCGCGCCCGGTCAAATCCGAATCCCCCCGCCGTCCCACCCACAGGAGGCCCGCCCCGTGACCTCGATCCTCGCCCCCTCCCGCCGCGCCGTCCTGCGCACCGGCCTCGCCGCGACCTCGCTGGTGGCGATGCCCGCGATCCTTCGGGCGCAAGGGGCGTCCGTGAAGCTCGGCATCATCCAGCCGGTGACGGGCGCGCTCGCCAATGACGGCGACCTGGGCAAGCTCGGCGCCGAGCTGGCGGTCCAGGACATCAACGCGGCCGGCGGCCTCAAGGCCCTCGGCGGCGCCAAGCTGGAGATCGTCTTCGCCGACAGCCGCTCGAACCCCGAGACGGCGGCGCAGGAGACCGAGCGCCTGAACGGCGAGGGCGTGGCGGCGATCGTCGGCGGCTTCGGGAGCGGCCTCTGCGCCACCGCGAGCCAGGCGGCCTCGCGCTACGATCTGCCCTACCTGATCGATGTCGGCGTCGCCGACCAGCTGACGAAGCGCGGCCTCAAGAACACGTTCCGGTTCTCGCCGAGCTTCGGCATGGTGACGAAGAACGCGCTCGACCGCCTCGTCGCCCTCAACGACGCCGCCGGCAAGCCGGCCCGCACCGTCGTGATCGTGCACGAGGACGGCCTGTTCGGCTCCGGCCTCGCCAAGCTCCTCCAGGCCGAGCTGCCGAAGCTCGGCTTCGAGATCCTCGAGACCGTCTCGCATCCGAGCCCGGCCCGCGACATGGCGAACGTCGTGCTGCGCATCCGCTCGCTCCAGCCCGACCTCGTGATCCCGTCGAACTATTACGGCGAGTTCGTGCTGCTCGCCCGCACCATGCTCCAGCAGCGGGTCCGCCCGAAGGGCATCTACGCGATCCTCGGCGGCGGCGCCTCGTCCCTGCGCTTCGTCAAGGAGTTCCCGCAGGCGGCCGAGGGCGTGATGGATTGCAACCACTGGCCCGATCCGAAGAACCCGCTGACGGCCGACTTGCGCAAGCGCACCGAGGCCGCGGGCCGGGCCTTCGCCTACAACGTGCCGATGAACTACTCGGCGGTGCGCCTGATGGCCGAGGCGATCGAGAAGGCCGGCGCGCCCGACCGCCTCAAGATCATCGAGGCGCTCTCGACCCAGAGCTTCTCGAGCGGCGTGATGCCGTACGGCCAGTCGAAGTTCGACACCGGCCAGAACACCGCGGCGCTCCCGCTCAACACCCAGGTCCAAGGCGGCGACGTCAAGGTGATCGCGCCCGAGGCCTTCGCGGAGGCCAAGGCCAACTTCCCGCTCAAGGCGTGACGATGTACGCGCCCCAGATCCTGATCGAGGCGGCCCTCAACGGCCTGATGACGGGGGCGGTCTACGCCCTCATCGCCCTCGGGCTGACCCTGGTCTACGGGGTGCTGCACATCATCAACTTCGCGCATGGAGCGCTCCTCACCGTCGCGATGTTCGCGGTCTGGGGCGCCTTCGCGCTGGTCCACGTCGATCCCTATTGGGCGATGGTCGGGATCGTGCCCCTGATGTTCGGCCTCGGCTACGGCCTGCAGCGCTTCGTCATCGGCCCGGCGAGCCACGGCAACGACAACAACGTGCTGCTCGTCACGCTGGGCCTGTCGATCGTGCTGGAGAACGGGTTGCTGGCGCTCTTCCGCTCCGACACCCGCGCCCTCGATTCCGACGCCGCGCTCCAGGTGATCGAGCTCGGGCCGCTCCTCCTCTCGACGCCGCGGGTGATCGGCTTTGCCGCCTCGCTCGCCGTCACGGCCCTCCTCTGGCTCGTCCTCAACCGCACCGACACCGGCCGGGCGATCCGGGCGGTGGCGCGGGAGAAGCTCGGCGCGCGCCTCGTCGGCATCGAGGTCGACCACGTCTACGCCGTCACCTTCGGCATCGGCTGCGCGTGCCTGGCCGTCGCCGCCTGCCTGTTGATGCCGACCTACTACGTCAACCCGCGCTCGGGCGCCGCCTTCGTGCTCGTCGCCTTCACCATCGTGGTTTTGGGCGGCATGGGGTCGATCGCCGGCGCCCTCGTCGGCGGCCTGATCATCGGCGTCGTCGAGAGCTTTTCCGGGCTGCTGCTCGGCGACAGCCTCGGCCAGATCGGCATCTTCCTGATCTTCATCCTGGTGCTGCTGGTGCGCCCGACCGGCCTGTTCGGAGCCCGCGCATGAGCGCCCGCGACCTCCTACCCGCGATCCTCGCCCTGGCCTTGCTCGCCGCCCTGCCCTTCCTCGGGCTGTCGGGCAGCGTCCTCAACTTCCTCGTCACGACGCTGATCATCGCGCTCGCGGGCCTCGGCTGGAACGTGCTCGGCGGCTTCGGCGGCCAGTATTCCTTCGGCCACGCCGCCTTCTTCGGCACCGGCGCCTACGCCACCGCGATCCTGCAGATGAAGCTCGGCTGGAACGCCTGGGGGGCGCTCGGGGCGGGAATCGGGCTCGGCGCCCTCGTCGGCCTCGCCATCGGCTACCTGAGTTTCCGTGCGGGGCTTCGCGGCTCCTACTTCGCCCTCGTCACGCTCGCCTTCGCGGAGGTCTTCCGCATCCTGGCGAACGCCGCCGACGTCACCGGGGGGGCGGCCGGCCTGCTCCTGCCCCTGCGGCCGGGCCTCGCGACCCTGCAATTTGCCGACCGCAAGCTGTTCTACCTCCTCGTCCTCGCCTTCGTGGGCGTGGCGCTCCTGATCTCGCGCTGGCTCGAGCGCTCGCGCTTCGGCGCCCACCTCATCGCCGTGCGCGAGAACGAGGAGGCGGCCCGGGCGCTCGGGGTCGACGCCCTCGCGGTCAAGCTGCGCGCCATCGCGCTCTCGGCGGCGATCACCGGGGCGGCGGGCGGGCTCTACGTCCAGTCCTTCCTCTACCTCGATGCGGGCGTCGCCTACGGCACCTGGATCTCCGTCGAGGCGCTCTTGGCGCCGATCGTCGGCGGCATCGGCACCGCCTTCGGCCCGCTCGTGGGGGCACTCGCCCTGCAGGGCCTCGGCGAGGTCACCAAGCACCTCGCCGGCGGCATCCCGGGGGTCGACCTCGTGGTGTTCGGCGCCTGCCTGATCGCCGTCATCGCCTTCGCGCCGCAGGGGCTGCTCGGCCTGCGTCCCTTCCGCCGCCGGTGCAAGGCGCGCGGCGAGCGCACCGTCCCGGTGGGAGCCTGACCCGATGCTCGCCGTCGATTCCCTCACCAAGCGCTTCCAGGGCCTCGTCGCGGTCGATCACGCCTCGCTCGCCGTGCCGGCCGGCTCGATCACCGGGCTGATCGGCCCGAACGGGGCCGGCAAGACCACCCTGTTCGGGATGATCTCGGGCTTCCTCACCCCGAGCGAGGGCCGGGTGCTGTTCGATGGCGCCGACATCACCGGCGAGGCGCCGCACCTGCGGGCGCGCCGCGGCATCGCCCGCACCTTCCAGATCGTCCAGCCCTTCGCCGGGCTGACGGTGGCCGAGAACATCGCGGTCGGCGCCTATCTGCGCCACCCCAGGCGCGCCGACGCCGTCGCCAAGGCCCGCGAGGTCGGCGCCCGGGTGGGTCTCGGCGACCAGCTCGACAAGCCGGCCTCCGACCTCACGGTCGCCGGGCGCAAGCGCCTGGAGGTCGCCCGCGCGCTCGCCACCGAGCCGCGCCTCCTCCTCCTCGACGAGGTGCTGGCGGGCCTCAACCCCTCCGAGATCCGCGACATCCTGCCGGTGGTGCGCTCGATCCGCGACGGCGGCGTCACCATCTTGATGATCGAGCACATCATGCAGGCGGTGATGACCCTGTGCGAGGAGGTCTTCGTCCTGGCGCAGGGCCGGATGATCGCGTCCGGGCCGCCGCGGCAGGTCTGCGCCGATCCGCAGGTGATCGAGGCCTATCTCGGCAAGGGCGCGGCCGCCCGCATGAAAGCCGAGGAGGCCGTCGATGCTTGAGGTCTCCGGGCTCCGCGCCGGCTACGGCGCCACCGAGGTCCTGCGCGGCCTCGACCTCTCCGTGCAGCCGGGCGAGATCGTCGCGGTGCTCGGCGCCAACGGCGTCGGCAAGACGACGCTCAACAAGGTCCTGTCCGGGGTCGTCTCGGCGCGGTCCGGCACGATCCGCTTCGACGGCCAAACCATCACCAACGCCTCGGCCTCTGCCATCGTCGAGGCCGGGCTGATCCACGTCCCGGAAGGCCGCAAGATCTTCCCGAACCTGAGCGTGCGCGAGAACCTGATGCTCGGCAGCTACCGCCGCGGCCGGGCGCGGCGCGCTGAGAATGTCGAGCGGGTCTTCGCCACCTTCCCGCGCCTGCGCGAGCGAGCGGCCCAGGCCGCCGGCACCCTCTCGGGCGGCGAGCAGCAGATGCTCGCCATCGGCCGCGGCCTGATGGCGGAACCCCGCCTCCTCATCCTCGACGAGCCCTCGCTCGGACTCTCGCCGCTCCTCGTCGAGGAGATGTTCACGCTCGTCCGGACCCTCAACCAGGAAGGACTGCCGATCATGCTGGTGGAACAGAACGTGGTGCAGTCGCTCGATCTCGCGACCCGTGCCTACATCCTGGAGAACGGCACCGTCGCGCTCGAAGGCGACGCCGCGACGCTCGCCGCCGACCCGGCCCTGCGCCGCGCCTATCTGGGGCTCTGAGCGATGGGCATCGTCACCCCCGGCATCGTGCCGGCCACCACGTTGATGGCCGAGCCTGTCCCCGCCTGGCTCGGGCGCTGGACCGCCTTCGCGGCCGACCTCCGATTCTCCGACCTGCCCGAGGCGGCTCTCGACCGCGCCCGCCTCGTCCTCCTCGATTCGCTCGGCGTCATCGCCGCCGGGATGCGCGAGCCGGAGTGCCGGGCGCTCGCCGAGCGGCTGGCCGCCCGCCGCACGGGCGCGGCCCCGGCGATCGGCAGCGGCCTGTCGCTCGATCCCCGGGACGCGGCCTTGGTCAACGGCGCGGCGGGCACGACGCTGGAGCTCGACGAGGGCAACCAGTACGCCCGCGGCCACCCGGCGATCCACGTCGTCCCGGCCGTCCTCGCGGTCGCCCAGGAGATCAAGGCCTCGGGCGCCGACCTGATCGCGGCGCTGGTCCTCGGCTACGAGATCGGCGCGCGGATCGGCATCGCCTCGAAACTGCGGGTGACGATGCACCCGCACGGCACCTGGGGCACCGTCGGCGCCGCGCTCGCGGTGGCGAAGCTGCACGGCGCCGATGCCGCGATGATCGGCCGGGCGATCGGGCTCGCCTCGTCGCTGGGTCTGAGCACCAGCCGGCGCACGATGCTGGAGGGGGCGACCGTCCGCAACACCTATGCGGGCTTCTCCAACCAGCTCGGGCTCACCGCCTGGGACCTCGCCGAGAGCGGCTTCCTGCCCGAGCGCGACGGGATCGGCACGGTCTATGGCGGCATCCTCGCCGACGATTTCTCCGCCGACGCGATGGTGGAGGAGCTGGGCGCGCGCTGGGAGATCGCCCGCAACTACTTCAAGCGCCACGCCGCCTGCCGCTACACCCACGGCGCCCTCGACGCCCTGGCGCAGATCCGCGCCGAGTCCGGTCCGCTCGACCCGGATTCCGTGCGATCGGTCGAGGTCGCGACCTACGTCTGGGCGGCGCAGCTCGACCACCCGGCGCCCGAGACGATGCTGGCGGCGAAGTTCTCCCTGCCCTTCGCCCTCGCGGCGGCGCTCGTGCGGGGCGAGGCGAACACCGACGCCTTCCGGGACGAGGCGCGGGCCGACCGGCGCATCCTCGCGCTCGCCCGTCGGGTGATGGTGCGGGAGGATCCGGCGATGACGGCGCAGCTGCCGTCCCTGCGGCCCGCCACCGTCACCCTGACGCTGGCCGACGGCCGCAAGCTCTCGGCGAAGGCGCTCACCAACCGCGGCGACACCGAGGACCCGTACTCGGCCGACGACGTGCGGGACAAGTTCCGGGCGCTCGCCGGGCCGGTCTGGGGGGCGGAGCGGAGCGAAGAGGTGATCCGCGCGGTGGCGGGGATCGAGCGGGCGGACGGGATCGGGGAATTGCTGGCTTTGGTGGCGTGAGCCCAAGGTGCAGGCGGTCCAGATTCGTGCTGCGCCACTGACAAAAGCAGATCGAAACTGCCTTATTTGTATCAGCAAAATATATAAATGAACACATCACAGACAAGATGAGGCGCGGGATCCCCTCTCCCGTGTGGGAGAGGGGTAGGGGTGAGGGTGGAGACGGTACCGATAAAGGCTCCGAACGTTCCGCCGCCAGCACGATGGTCTGAGATTTACTGCGGAAGCGTGCCACCCTCACCCCTGTCCCCTCTCCCACACGGGAGAGGGGGACCCGCGCCTGTCCCTTTCCCCGATGGCGCTGCGGCAATGGGGAAAGCGGACAACCACCCACGAACGCGATGAAACCGAACGAGGAACACCCCGCGTCATGTCCCTGAAGTCCCGCCTCGCCGAGGACCGCGTCCTCGTCGCTCCGGGCGTCTACGACGCCCTCACGGCCTCGCTCGCCACGGATGCGGGATTCGAGGCCCTGTACCTCTCGGGCGCGGCCATCGCCTATACGCGGCTGGGCCGGCCCGATATCGGCCTCGTCGCGATGACCGAGGTCGCCGAGACGATCACGCTGGTGCGCGACCGGGTGGCGACGCCCCTCGTGGTCGATGCCGACAACGGCTACGGCAACGCGCTCAACGTCGAGCGCACCGTGCGGCTGTTCGAGCGGGCCGGCGCCAGCGCGATCCAGCTCGAGGACCAGAGCTACCCCAAGCGCTGCGGCCACCTCCAGGACAAGACCCTGATCGGCCAGGGCGACATGGTCGGCAAGATCAAGGCGGCGCTCGACGCCCGCGTGAGCGCCGAGACCCTGATCGTCGCCCGCACCGACGCGGTGGCGGTCGAGGGCTTCGAGCGCGCCATCGAGCGGGCGCAAGCCTATGCGGAGGCCGGTGCCGACGTGCTGTTCGTCGAGGCGCCGCGCTCGGCCAACCAGCTCGCCGAGGTGACGAAGGCGCTCGGGCACACCCGCCCGCTGCTCGCCAACATGGTCGAGGGCGGCGACACGCCGCTGGCCTCCGCCGCCGATCTCGGGGCGCTCGGCTTTCGCCTGGTGATCTTCCCCGGCGGCATCGTGCGGGCGTTGGCCCGCACCGCCCAGGCCTATTACGGCTCGCTCGCCAAGGCCGGCACCAACACGCCGTTCGCCGACCGGATGTTCGATTTCGGCGAGCTCAACGCGCTCATCGGCACGCCCGAGATGCTGGCGCGCGGCCGCGCTTACGAAGGAAGCGCCCAATGACCCCGATCGATCCCGTCACCCTGGCGGTGCTGAAGGGCCGCCTCGAGCAGATCGCCGACGAGATGGACGCGACGCTCTACCGCTCGGCGTTCAACCCGATCATCGCGGAAGCCCGCGACGCCTGCCACGGCCTCTACCACGCCACCACCGGCGACACCCTGGTCCAGGGCACCAAGGGCCTGCCGATCTTCGTCGGCGCCATGGCGTTCGCGGTGAAGGCCGTCATCGCCAAGGTCGAGCGCGAGGGCGGCCTGGAGCCCGGCGACACCTTCCTGTTCAACGACCCCTATAGCGGCGGCACCCACCTCAACGACTTCCGCCTCGTCCGCCCGGTCTTTCGCGAGGGGCAGCTCTTCTGCTGGCTCGCCTCGGTCGGCCACTGGCTCGATATCGGCGGCAACGTGCCGGGCGGCTACAACCCGAAGGCGACCGAGAGCTTCCAGGAGGGCGTGCGCTTCCCGCCCGTCAAGCTCTTCTCCGCCGGGCGCCTGAACCAGGACATCGTCGACATCCTGGCCGCCAATACCCGCGTCCCGACCTCGAACTGGGGCGACCTCAACGGCCAGCTCAACGCCCTCGACCTCGGCGAGCGCCGCTTCACCGCGCTCCTCGACGAGTACGGCGATGCCACGGTGGACGCCGCCTTCGCGGCCTTCTCCGACCGGGCCGAGGCCCTGATGCGCGCCGCGATCCGGGCGCTCCCGGACGGCCATTACGGCTTCTCGGACGTGCTCGACAACGACGGCATCGTCGACGAGCCCCTGACCATCGCCCTCGACCTCACCATCGAGGGCGACCGCATGGTGCTGGACTTCTCGCGTTCCTCGGCGCCGGCGCAGGGGCCGATCAACATCTCGCACGCGACGACCGTGGCAGCCTGCTACGTCGCCCTCAAGCACGTCTTCACCGAGGTTCCGGCCAATGCCGGCTGCCTGCGGCCGATCACCTTCACGGTGCCGGAGACGACCCTGCTGGGGGCCGGCGCCCCGAAGCCCATGGCGGGCTACACCGAGACGATCCTGCGGCTGATCGGCGTGGTGCTGGGCGCGCTGGCCGCCGCCGATCCGGACCGCGCCACCGCCGCCCCCTTCGGCACCATCAACGCGCTCTCGCTCGCCGGCCACCGGGCCGACGGCTCGCGCTGGGTGATGTTCTCGTTCTTCGGCGGGGGCCTGGGCGGCAACCCCGAGACCGACGGGCTCAGCCACGCCAACAACCCGATCTCGACCGCGACCATACCCCCGGTCGAGATCCTGGAGGCCGCCTACCCGGTGGTCTTCACGCAATGGGCCCTGCGGCCGGACAGCGCCGGGGCGGGCGCGCATCGCGGCGGGCTCGGGGCCGTCTACGAGATCGAGACCCTGACCGACGCCGACGTCTTTCTGCTGGGCGAGCGCGGCAAGGTGGCGCCGTTCGGCGTCAAGGGCGGGCATTCCGCGGCGCTCAACCGCTTCGGCTGGCAGACGCAAGACGGCTGGGCGAACCCGCCGATGGTCTCGAAGGTGACGGATGTCCGCATCAAGGCCGGCGAGCGGGTGCGGCTCGAGACCCCCGGCGGCGGCGGCTTCGGCCACCCGGCCGAGCGGAACCGCGACGCCCTGCAGCGCGACCTGCGCCTCGGCTACGTGAGCCCGGAGGCCGCCGCCCGCGACTACGCCCTGACGACCGGAGACGAGCAATGACCCCCCGTGCCATCGTCGGCGTCGATGTCGGCGGCACCTTCACCGACCTGTTCTACTACGACGAGGCCGCCGGCCGCTTCCAGACCGGCAAGGTCCCGTCGAACCGCGGCGACGAGGCGGTGGGTTTCCTCGCCGGCCTGAAAGGCTTCGGCCCGGTCGCCGGCCTCGCCTCGATCGTCCACGGCACCACGGTCGGCACCAACGCGCTGCTGGAGCGCAAAGGCGCCCGGATCGGCCTCATCACCACCCGCGGCTTCCGCGACGTGCTGGAGATGCGCCGGCGCGACCGGCGCCACACCTGGGGCCTGTGGGGCGATTTCGTGCCCGTGGTCGACCGCGACCTGCGGCTCGAAGTCGACGAGCGCACGCTCGCCGACGGCACGATCCGGGAGTCGGTGAACCCGGATCAGGTGGCGGAGGCTGCCCGCGCGCTGATCGCCAACGGCGCCGAGGCCCTGGCGATCTGCTTCGTCAACGCCTACGCCAACCCGGAGAACGAGCGGGTCGCGATGGAAGCGGCCGCCGCCGTGTGGCCGAACGCCAACGTGGAGCGCTCGTCCGGCATCCTGCCGGAGATCCGCGAATTCGAGCGCACCTCGACGACGGTGCTCAACGCCTACCTCCAGCCGGTGGTCGGCAGCTATCTCGGCAAGCTCGACCGGGCGCTGGAATCGGAGGGGTTCGAGGGCCGCTTCCACATCGTCCAGTCGAACGGCGGCGTGATGTCGACCGCCACCGCCCGGCGGCTCCCCGTGCGCACCGCCCTGTCGGGGCCGGCGGCCGGGGTGATCGCGGCCGCCGCCATCGCCAAGGAGGCCGGTTTCCCGAACGTGATCACGGGCGACCTCGGCGGCACCTCCTTCGACGTGTCGCTGGTGGTCGAGGGCGAGACCGCCTTGGCCGCACAGACCACGATCGATTTCGGTCTCGTCATCCGCACGCCGATGATCGAGATCAGCACGATCGGCGCCGGCGGCGGCTCGATCGCCCATGTCGATGCCGGCGGCCTGCTCCAGGTCGGGCCGGAGAGCGCCGGCTCGCGGCCGGGCCCGGTCTGCTACGGCCAGGGCAACACCCGCCCGACGCTCACCGACGCCAACGTGGTCCTGGGCCGCATCAATGCCGAGCGGCCGATCGGCGGGGCGCTGAAGCGCCTCGACGTGGACGCCGCGAAGGCCGCGATCCAGGAGCACGTCGCAGGTCCCCTCGGCCTCGACGTGATGGCGGCGGCGGAAGCCATCGTGCGGGTGGCCGACGGCAAGATGGCCGGGGCGATCCGCCTGGTCTCGATCGAGCGCGGCCACGATCCGCAAAAGTTCGCCGCGGTGCCGTTCGGCGGCGGCGGGGCGCTGCATGTCGGCGCGCTCATCAAGGATGTGGGCCTGCGTGGCGCGCTGGTGCCGCGCTATCCCGGCGTCACCTCGGCGCTCGGCTGCGTCATCGCCGATATCCGGCATGATCAGGTCCAGACCCTCAACCTGTCGCTGGCCGGCCTCGACGCCGCCGCCCTCGACCGGCGAATGGTGGCGGAGGCGCAAGCCGCCCGGGAGGTCGTCGAGGCGGCCGGTCTCACGGTGTCGCGCATCGACACGGTGTTCGAGCTCGACATGCACTATGTCGGCCAGACCCACACCGTGGCGGTGTCCCTCCCCGTCACGGTCGAGAACGGCACCACCGGCGTCACGGTGGCGATCATCCAGCAGGCGTTCGAGGCGGCCTACCGGACCTCGTTCAGCCGCCTGCTGCCGGGGCTGGGCACCCGGATCGTCAACCTGCGCACCGCGGCGATCGGCCGGCGCCCGCATTTCGACCTCGCGGCGCTCGCGCCGGGGGCGGATGCGTCGCTCGAGTCCGCCCGCACCGGCACCCGGCCGGTCTGGTTTGCCGGCGCCTGGCACGAGGCGGCGGTCTACGCCCGCCTGTCGTTGCCGGTCGGCGCCGAGATCCCCGGCCCGGCGATCCTGGAGCAGCCGGACGCCACCACGGTGGTCGATCCCGACCTGACGGCCCGGGTCGACCGGCTCGGCAACGTCGTGGTCACCCGCACGGGAGAGCCCGCATGAGCCATCCTGCCATCCCGATCGACCGCACCGCGCTGCTGATCTGCGACCTGCAGAACGACTTCCTGCACCCGGACGGCGCCTATGGCCGGGCCGGGCAGTCCGCGCCCGAGATCGCGGCCGTTCCGGCGACGGTGCGCCCGCTCGCCGAGCTGATCCGGGCGCGCGGCGGGTTCATCGTCTCGACCCACTTCACGCTGGTGCCGGGCAAGGGCGGCGAGCCGATGATCTCGCCCCATCTGCGCGAGCTGCGACCGTTCCTGCGCAAGGGCGATTTTTTGCCCGGCGCCTGGGGCCACGCGCTGGTGGACGAGCTCCAGCCCGCCGACCTCACGGTCGAGAAGGTCGCCTACTCGGCCTTCTACATGACCCGGCTCGAATGGGTGTTGCGCAAGGCGGGAATCGAGCGGCTTCTGGTGTCGGGCATCGTCACCAATGGCGGCGTCGCCTCGACGGTGCGCGACGCCCATGTCCGCGACTTCTCCGTGACCGTGCTGTCGGATGCCTGCGCGGCCTTCTCGCCCTCCGTGCACCGGACCGCGATCGACGCGCTCAAACCCGTCTGCCGGGTGGCGGAGGTCGCCGAGATCCTGGCGGAGCTGTCAGCATGACGATCGCCTCCGCCGCGGGAATCGCCTTCGACATCGAGGTCCCGGTCGCGGTGATTGGCGCCGGCGCCGCCGGGCTGGTGGCGGCGCTCGCCGCGCACGAGGCCGGGGCCGAGGTGCTGGTGATCGAGCGCGATCCCGTGCCCCGCGGCTCGACCGCCCTCTCGGCCGGGCTGGTCCCGGCCCCCGGCACCCGCTGGCAGCGGGAGGCCGGCCTGGAGGACAGCCCGGCCTTGTTCTCCGCCGACATCATGGCGAAGGCCAAGGACGAGCCCGATCCGGCCCTCGTCGCGCGGCTCGCCGGCAGCGTCGGCCCGGCCCTCGAATGGCTCAGCGATCGCCACGGCCTCCCCTTCTCGGTCATCACCGACTTCCGCTACCCGGGCCATTCGGCGAACCGCATGCACGGCCTGCCGAGTCGGTCGGGCGAGGAACTGGTCGACCGCCTCGCCCGCGCCGTCGAGGAGGCCGGAATCCCGATCCTGTGCGAGGCCGCGGTCGACACGCTCTATGCCGAGGACGGCGCCATCCGGGGCCTCGGCCTCGTGCGGCCCGACGGCTCGCGCGAGCGCGTTGCCTGCCGGGCGCTGGTGCTCGCCTGCAACGGCTATGGCGGCAACAAGGCCCTGGTGGCGAAGCATGTCCCGGACCTGTCGGGCGCGCTGTATTTCGGCCACGAGGGCAACCAGGGCGACGCGCTGCGCTGGGGCGAGGCGCTCGGCGCCGCCACACGCCACCTCTCGGGCCACCAGGGCCACGGCTCGGTGGCGCACCCGCACGGCATCCTGATCACCTGGGCGACCGTCACCGAGGGCGGGTTCCAGGTGAACGCGGAGGGGCGACGGTTCTCGAACGAGAGCAAGGGCTATTCCGAGCAGGCGGCGGAAGTGCTGCGCCAGCCCGGGGGGAGCGTCGTCACGGTGTTCGACGCGCGTATCGCCGGGATCGCCCGCCAGTTCGAGGATTTTCGGAAAGCCGAGAGCGCCGGGGCGATCGTCGAGGCGGAGACGATCGCCGAACTCGCCGCGCGCCTGCACCTGCCGGAGGACGGCCTGGCGGCGACCCTGGCCGAGGTCGAGGCGCTCAAGCGCGACGGGGGGCGGGACGCGTTCGGGCGCTCCTTCGCGGGCGTGCCGGCGCTCACGGCCCCTTACCGGGCGGTGCGGGTGACGGGCGCGCTGTTCCACACCCAGGGCGGCCTCGTGGTCGATGACGACGCGCGGGTTCTCACGCAGAACGGCACCGCGATCCCGAACCTGTTCGCGGCGGGCGGCGCGGCCTGCGGCGTCTCCGGGACCGGGCCGGGCGGGTATCTCTCGGGCAACGGGCTGCTCGCCGCGGTGGCGCTCGGGCGCATCGCGGGCCAAGCGGCGGGGGCGATGGGGGTTTGTTAGTTCTTAAATCCTCACCATCTCTTTAGTCCCGCGTCATGACACCCTCCCCTTTCCCGGACGAAGGCAGCGAAGCGCAAGGAGATCCGGGATCCGCGAAAGAAGTGCCGCGTAGCGGCTCTGCCTGCTGCACCGTTGCAGACAAGAGGACGCTTCGCGACTTTTCGTGCTGGATCCCGGATCTCCTTCCGCTGACGCTTCAGTCGTCCGGGAAAGGGGCGGCGTTCGATGATCCAATCCCCCTTGAACACGGCGGAGGACGCCCGATGACCCCGCAACCCCGCACCCTCCTCGACAAGGTCTGGGACGCCCACGTCATGGCGACCCGCCCCGACGGCCAGGCGCTCCTCGCCATCGACCGGCACCTGCTGCACGAGGGCTCGTTCCACGCCTTCGGCATGCTCGACCATGCCGGCCGCCGGATCCGCCGGCCGGAGCTGACCTTCGCGGTGGCCGACCACTACGTCCCCTCCCGCGACCGCGACGGGCCGATCCCCGATCCCGAGATCGCCAACATGGTCTCGACGCTCGCCGACAACGCCGGCCGGCACCGCATCCGGCATTTCGGCCTCGACGACCGGGCGCAAGGGATCGTCCACGTGCTGGCGCCCGAGCAGGGCCTGACGCTGCCGGGCCTCACGGTCGTCTGCGGCGATTCCCACACCTCGACCCACGGCGCCTTCGGGGCGCTGGGCTTCGGCATCGGCGCCACGGAAGTCGCGCACGTGCTGGCGACGCAGGCCCTGTGGCAGCGCCGGCCCAAGACCCTGCGGGTCACCATCGACGGGGTGCTCGGGCCCCACGTCACCGCCAAGGACGTGATCCTGGCGATCATCGCACGGATAGGGGCCGGCGGCGCGGTCGGGCACGTGCTCGAATATGCCGGCAGCGCGATAAGCGGCCTGTCGATGGAGGGGCGGCTCACCATCTGCAACATGTCGATCGAGGCCGGCGCCCGGGCCGGGATGATCGCGCCGGACGACACCACCTTCGCGTTCCTGGAGGGACGGCCCTACGCCCCGAAGGGCCCGCTGTTCGATCAGGCGGTGGCGGCCTGGCGGCTGCTGCCGAGCGACGCGGGCGCCCGGTTCGACCGCGAGGTGACGCTCGATGCGGGCGCCATCGCCCCGACCGTGACCTGGGGCACTAGCCCCGAGACCGCCCTTCCCGTCACCGCCGCGGTGCCGGATCCGGGCGCGGAAACCGATCCCACCAAGGCCGGGCAGATGCGGGCGATGCTCGACTACATGGGCCTCACCCCGGGCATGCCGCTCGAAGAGGTCGCGATCGACCGGGTGTTCATCGGCTCCTGCACCAATTCGCGCATCGAGGACCTGCGCGCCGCGGCCGGCGTGCTGCGCGGCCACAAGGCCGCGGTGCCGGGCCTCGTCGTGCCGGGCTCCGGCCCGGTGCGGCGCCAGGCCGAATCTGAGGGGCTCGACCGGGTGTTTCGCGACGCCGGCCTCGAATGGGGCGAGCCTGGCTGCTCGATGTGCGTCGGCATCAACGGCGACCTCGTGCCGGCGGGGGAGCGCTGCGCCTCGACCACCAACCGCAACTTTCCGGGCCGCCAGGGCCCGAATGCCCGCACCCACCTGATGAGCCCGGCCATGGCGGCCGCCGCCGCCGTCACCGGCCGCCTCACCGACATCCGCCGCCTCGGGAGCCGCTGAGATGCAGCCTTTCACGACCCTCCGGGCCGTCGCGGTGCCCCTCGACGTCGCCAACGTCGACACCGACCAGATCCTGCCGGCCCGCTTCCTCAAGAAGCCGAGGAGCGCCGGCTACGGCAACTTCCTGTTCCACGACGAGCGCCGCCGCAGCGAGGCCTACCCCCTCGACGCGCCCGCCTATGCGGGTGCGGGGATCCTGGTCGCCGACCGCAATTTCGGCTGCGGCTCGTCGCGGGAAGGCGCGGTCTACGCGCTGGTCGATGGCGGCATCCGCTGCGTGATCGCCCCGAGCTTCGGCGACATCTTCGCGTCGAACGCGGCCAAGAACGGCCTCCTGACCGTGACCCTGCCCGAGGCGGCGGTCGCGGCCTTGCGCGCGCGCCTCGCGACGGCGCCGGGCGCCGCGCTCACGGTCGACCTGCCGGCCCAGACCGTCACCGATCCGGACGGCCAAGCCGTCCCGTTCGAGATCGACCCGTTCAAGAAGCGCTGCCTGGTCGAAGGGCTCGACGACGTGGCGCTGACGCTGGAGCATGCCGAGGCGATCGCGGCCTTCGAGGCCCGGGTGGCGGCCGAGCAGCCCTGGCGGGTGCCTGCGGCCGGGGCGTGACCGGAAAATCCCGGGCCCCCAAACCCGAAACCCTTGATGGGGGTTAAGGCAGCCCCAGACCAGCGGTCGTAGTCAGTCAGGACAGCCACCTCATGGAGGAGCGGGATGTCCTGCTACTACTTTCACTTTCAGGTGGGCAGCCGCCTCATCCGCGACACGCGCGGCGTCGAGCTCGCCGAACCGGGCGAGATCATCCACTGCTCGGAGCATATCGCGGTCCTGCTGCGGCGGCGGGCCTGCCGCGAGCCGGAGTGGAAGGAGGCGATCGTCCACGTCGAGGATAAGGAGCGCCGATTCAGCCTGTTCCTGCCGATCGCGCGGTTCGCCGGGGCGATCCCGCGCCTGCAGGCCTGAGCGGCCGCTCGCGCCCGGCCGGGGAAGCGGCCCCTACGCCGCCTTGATCTCGGCCACGAACCCCCCGATCTCGCGCTCCAGCGTCGCGGCCTGATGCGCGAGGCTCTGAGCGGCCTGCAGCACCTGGCCGGCCGTGACACCGGTATGCGCCGCACCGTGCTGGACCGCGTCGATGTGGTCGGACACGACCTGCGTGCTGTGGGCGGCGTGCTGGACGTTGCGGGCGATCTCGCCGGTGGCGGCCCCCTGGTGCTCCATCGCGGTCGCGACGCCGGTGGCGATGGCGCTCATGTCGCGGATCGTGCCGCCGATCGCCTCGATCGCCTGAACCGCCTGTGCGGTCTGGGCCTGGATCCCGCCGATCTGCCCGGCGATCGATTCCGTCGCCTGCGCCGTGCGGGTGGCGAGGTCGCGGACCTCGGCGGCCACCACCGCGAAGCCGCGTCCCGCCTCGCCGGCCCGCGCCGCCTCGATGGTGGCGTTGAGCGCCAGCAGGTTGGTCTGGCCGGCGATGCCGGAGATGAGCTGGACCACGTCGCCGATCTGCCGCGTGCCGAGGGAGAGCGCCCGGATCGCCGCCTCGGTGCGCGACGCCTCGGCGTCGGCCCGGCCGGCGATGACCGACGAGCGGGCGACCTGCTGCACGATCTGGCCGATGCTGGCCGACAATTCCTCCGTCGCGGTCGCCACGCCGCCGACATTGGCGGAGGTCCGGCCGGCCGCCTCGGCGACGCCGGCCGACAGGCTCGAGGCCTCGGCGGCGGAGGTCGAGAGGTGGCGCGCCGCCCCCTCCATCTCGCCCGCGGAGGCGGTCAGCGTCCCGATCAGCGCCGAGACCTTGCCCTCGAAGCCGCGGGTCAGCGCCTCGAGGTGGCGCGCCCGCTCCATCTTGGCGTCGGTCTCGCGGCGCTGGAGCGCGTCGCGGCGCTCCGACTCGACGAGCCCGTCGCGGAAGAGCGCCACGGTGCGGGCCATCGCGCCGATCTCGTCGGCCCGCCCGGTATCGGGCACGGACACCGACCGCTCGCCGCGCCCGAGCGCCGCCATGGCGTCCGACAGGCGCCGGAGCGGGCGGGTGATCGAGCCGGCGAGCCTGAGCGAGATCAGGATCCCCAGGAGGACGATGCCGGCCGCCTTGGCGAGGAACATCGTGGTCCCGCGCGCGACACTGCGGGCGAAATCCTCCTCGTGTGCCAGCGCGTCGCGGTTCACCGCCGTCAGCAGCGTCCCGGACGCCGTCATCGAGCGGTCCCGGGCCTCGCGGGAGACCGTCAGGTGCCGGCCCCATTCCGCTGAGAGGGCGGTGGCGCGCTCGATCGCCGTGCGCCAGGCGGCGAGCGCCGCCGCGAGGTCGCCGTTCGCCTGGAGCTTGCCCTGGGCGCTCGCCGCGGACTGGTTCGCCGCCGCGGCGGACTTCGCGTCGCCCGTCGCCTTGAACTTCGCCGCCTGCTCGCGGGCGGCCTGGAACGCGTCGGCGGCGGCGTTCAGCATCCGGGCCCGGTCGAGGTCGTCGGCCTCGAAGGCGTCGGTGCGCTGCTGCGACAGGGCCTGGGCGATCCGGTCGCCGGCCTCATCGATCTCCCGGCCCGCCAGCGCCGTCTCCTCGTCCTTGATCCGGGCGAGGGTGGCGTACTCGTCGCCGTAGACCTTCAGGGCGGCCGCGATCTCCTGGCTGAGCGCCAGTTCGTCGGGCGACAGCCCGAGGGCGCCGCCCCGCTCGATCAGGCCGAGGGACGTGTCGAGGTGGCCGCGCGCGACCTTGAGGACCGCCGGCTCGAAGCGCTGGAGCCAGCGGCTGAGCTCGAAGCGCGTCTGCATCATCGCCATGTCGACGGCGCGGACGTGCTCGGTCTTGGTCCGGTTGTGCCGGTACTCGGCGAAGCTCCCGTTGACCTCCGTCACCAGCATGGTGCCCGAGAGCGCCACGCCGACGGTCGTCGCCAGCACCACGGCGAAGCCCGCGATGATCCGGGTCCTGATCGACAAGCGCGCCAGCCGCCCGGCCTTGATGTCCACTCGCATCGCTCTCCGCCGCCTCGCTCCGATCGATCGTACGGGCGAAGGTGGGCGAGCCCTGCTAAGCCATGCTTAAAGCGATGATGGAATGTCGGGTGCTTTCAGATAACGAAGGTCCAAAGCTCGATCGTCCGAGTCTTCACGGCACCTCGAAAAATCTGCGATGCGTCTCGAGGAATGCAACTCCAGATCGTTCCTGTGGCTTCCCCGAACCGTCACCTTTCCGGCCTATCGTGGTAACGCTACGGAAAGCGTGATGTCCCGGCCCGGTCAGCCGTAGGCCGCCAGCATCCGGGTCTGGCCCGGCTCGGCCACCGTGATGCCCGCACCCGTATACTCGTTGAGCTTGTTGCGCAGGGTGCGGATCGAGATGCCGAGGATCTTGGCGGCGTGGGTGCGGTTGCCGAGGCAGTGGTCGAGGGTGTCGAGGATCAGGTCGCGCTCGACGTCGGCCAGCGAGCGGCCGACGAAGCCCCGCGTCACCGCCTCGGCGGCCTGGACCGCCCGCGCGGCGGCGCCCGCCCCGGTCGCGCCGGTCGCGAGGGCGTCGCCCTCGGGCGAGCGGATCGCGTCGGCGTCAATCTCGGGGCCGCTCGCCAGCAGCACCGCCCGGTGCAGGGTGTTTTCCAGCTCGCGGACGTTGCCGGGCCAGGGGCTCTGGGTGACGAGCCGGCGCGCCTCCGCGGAGAGCGGCCGGTCGGCGAGGCCGTTGGCCTCGGCGTACTTGCGCGCGAAGTGGTCGGCGAGCGCCAGGATGTCCGCCGGACGGTCGCGCAGGGGCGGCAGGCGCAGGTTCACCACGTTGAGGCGGTAGAGCAGGTCCTCCCGGAAGGTGCCCTTGCGCGCCTCCTCGGCGAGGTTGCGGTTCGAGGTCGCGAGCACCCGGATGTCGACCTTCACCGGCTGGGTGCCGCCGACCCGGTCGATCACCCGCTCCTGCAGCGCCCGCAGGAGCTTGGCCTGGAGCCGGACGTCCATCTCGGAGATCTCGTCGAGGAGCAGCGTGCCGCCGCTCGCCTCCTCGAAACGGCCGATGCGCCGGGCCACCGCGCCGGTGAAGGCGCCCTTCTCGTGCCCGAAGAGCTCGGATTCGAGCAGCGCGTCGGGAATCGCCGCGCAGTTCACGCTGACGAAGGGCTTGTTGGCCCGGTTGGAGCGGGCGTGGACGTGGCGCGCCAGCACCTCCTTGCCGGTGCCGCTCTCGCCGGTGATCAGCACCGAGGCGTCTGAGCGCGCCACCTGCTCGGCGAGCTTGACCACGCGCTCCATCGACGGGTCGCCCCACACGAAGGAGCGGGCGTCCGAGGCCACCGCCTCGAGCACCGCGGCGATCAGCTCGGGGTCGGGCGGCAGCGGGATGTATTCCTTGGCGCCGGCCCGGATCGCCGCCACCGCGGCGTTGGCGTCGGTGCCGGTGCCGCAGGCCACCACCGGGGTGCGGATGCGCTCGTCGGCGAGCGCCGTCACCAGCACCCGGACCGGCAGCGACACGTCGACCATGACGAGGTCGGCGCCCTTGGCGCGCAGCGCGTTGAGCCCCTGCTCGATCCCGTCGGCCTGGGTCACGGCGGCGCCGCGGCTCATGGCGATCCGGGAGGCGGTGATGAGTTCGCCGTTCAGGCGTCCGATGATCAGCAGCCGCATGGCGGGCACTCCGTGGCGTCTCGTGTCGGGCAGGATGGGGACGGCGTCCTGCCTCAGCCGTCGACCTTGACGATCTCGGTCATCGTCACGCCGAGGCGCTCCTCGACCAGCACCACCTCGCCGCGGGCGACGAGGCGGTTGTTGACGAAGATGTCGATCGCCTCGCCGACCTTGCGGTCGAGCTCCAGCACCGTGCCGGGGCCCAGCCGCAGGAGGTCGCCGATCGGCATCCGCGACGAGCCGAGCACCGCCGAGACCATCACCGGCACGTCGAAGACCTGCTCGAGGTCGGCCGCCGACTTCGCCGCCACCGGCGCGTCGCGCATCGTGCTGGCCGCCGCGGTGTCGAAGGCGAGGTCGGCCTCGTTGAGCTGGGGCAGTCCGAGATCGTTGTCGGAGGACATCGGGGTTACCTTTGGGGCGAAACCAGAATGGGAAGAGGTCCGGAAAGTGTAAGCAGGCGCCGGCGTCAGGCCGGCGCGAGGGCGGAGAGCACGGCCGCCTCGATGGCGGCGCGGTCGCGCACCACGCCGCCGTCGGCCCACTCGATGCGGGCGTCGCCCGACGCGAGGCCCGGATCGCCGAGCACGATCAGGCGGCCCTCGTAGCCGCGCTCGCGGGCGAGCCGCGCGACCTGCCGCTCGGTCTCCTCGACGAGGTCGTCGTGGACCCGGATCGCCAGGTGGGGCACGCCGCGCAGGTGCTGGAGCGCGCGTCCCGCGGCCTCGGCGATCGCCGCCACCGGCTGGCTGTCGAGGGCGGCCCCGGCGATCTTGCGCCCGAGCGCCACGGCGAAGTCGAGGGCCTGGGCCTCGCAGGCCGCATCGCGTTCGTCCGCCGCGGCGATCATGCCGGCTGCCGCGGCCGCGACCCGGTTGAGGGCGTCGGCGAGGCGGGCCTGGACCTGCGCCTCGGCCTGGGCACGGCCCTCCTGCAGGCCGCGGGTAAAGGCGGAGGCTTCCGCCTCGGCGCGGGCGGAAGCCTCCGCTTCGGCTGCCGCCTGGGCCGCCGCGGCGCCCGGCGCGCCGGGATCCTCCCGCTGCGGCTTGCCGCCGGGGGGGCTGAAATCGGTGTCGAACAGGAAGCGCCTGATCTGTGCCATCAGTAGACCAGCTCCTCTTCGGCGCTGTTCTTGGCGATCATGATCTCGCCCTTCTCGGCCAGGTCCTTGGCGAGGTCGGTCATCTTCGACTGGGCCTCGTCGACGTCCTTGAGGCGGATCGGCCCGAGCGAGCCCATCTCGTCCTGCATGTTCTTGGCCGCGCGGCTCGACATGTTGGCGAAGAAGAAGTTGCGCACCGGGTCCGACGCGCCCTTGAGCGCGCGGGCCAGCACGTCGCGGTCGACGCTGCGCATCAGGGTCTGGACGCTGCCGGCATCGAGCTTCATCAGGTCGTCGAAGGTGAACATCAGCTGGCGGATCTTCTTCGCCGAGCCGCGGTTCGCCTGGTCGAGGGCGGTGAGGAACCGGATCTCGGTCTGGCGGTCGAAGGCGTTGAACACGTCGGCGAGGAGCTCGTGCGCGTCGCGCCGGGTGGTCTGGGCGATGGTCGAGACGAACTCGACCCGCAGGATCTCCTCGATGTGGCGCAGGGCCTCCTTCTGCACCGTCTCCATCCGCAGCATCCGGTTGAGGACGTCGATGGCGAAGTCCTCCGGCAGGATGGTCAGCACCCGGGCGGCGTAGTCGGAGCGCACCCGCGACAGGATCACCGCGACGGTCTGCGGGTATTCGTTGCGCAGGAACGAGGCCAGGATCTCGGGGTCGATCTGGGTCAGGCTGGCCCAGACCCGGCGGCCCGACGCGCCCTTCACCTCCGCCATGATCACCGAGACCTGCTCGGGCGGGAAGATCTTCAGGAGCAGCGACTCGGTGCGCTCGAAGCTCGAGGTGATGCCGCCGCTCGCCGAGAGCCGCGACACGAAGTCGATGATCAGGTGCTCGACCACGTCCGCCTCGAGCGAGCCGAGCTGGACCATGGCGTGCGAGACCTTCTTGATCTCGTCCTCTTCCAGCATGCGCCAGATCGGCGCGCCGTCCTCGTCGCCGAGCAGCAGCAGCAGCGCGGCGGCGCGCTGGGTGCCGGGCATCTCGGCGTAGCCCGCGGCCCCGGCGGTCGGGAGGGTGATCGGCATCGGGGTCGCGGCCATGACGTCGTGTCGTCCTCGGTCGAATCGGGGTGGCGAAGGCGGCCCTCGCGGGGCGGGTCAGCGGTCGTCGATCCGGTCCGCGTCAGCGGTCGTTGATCCAGGTGCGCAGCACCTCGACGGTCTCGGTCGGGTTGGACTTCACCACGTCGACCACGCGCTCGACGGTCTGGGCCTGGATCTTGCCGTTGATCTTGGCGAACTCGACGAGGCGGCCGGCCTGGCTCTCGGGGATCGCGATCTCGGCCGGCATGGCGGCCTTGGCGGTTCCGCCCTCCACCGCCATCACGCGGCCGCTGGCATCGGTGAGCACCGTCACTTGGCCCATGGCGAGCGCCGGGGTCTCGGCGGCGACGACCTTCGCCACCAGCGGGCGGACCACGGTCATCACCACGACGAGGCCGAGGAGGAGGAGCACCGTCATCTCGGCCACCCGCAGCACGTCCTCCTTGGTCGGCTGCAGCAGCGAGGCGAGGAGGCCCGCCTCCTGCAGCTCGGGCACCGCCGGGGTGTCGGCGAAGCGCAGGTTCACCACCTCGACCTGGTCGCCGCGGGCCTTGTCGTAGCCCACCGCGGTGCGCACCAGCGCGGTCAGGCGCTCGAGCTCGGGGGCCGGCCGCGGGGTGTAGGCCGCCTTGCCGTCCGGACCCGCCGCGTAGGTGCCGTCGACCAGCACCGCCACCGACAGGCGCTTGACCCGGCCGCCCTCGTTCACCTCGGTGCGGGTGACCCGGGAGATCTCGTAGTTCGTGGTCTCCTCGTTCTTGTTCGAGGCCTCGCGCGGGCCCTGGTTCTGCTGGCCCTGGTTGGCGCCCGGCAATTCGTTGCCGACGGTGACGCCGTTCTCGTTGCTCTGCGTCTGCTGGGTCTCGGTGCGGGTCTGGGTCGAGCGCACGACGCGGCTCTCGGGGTCGAAGGTCTCCGAGCGGCTCTCGATCCGGTTGGCGTCGAGCTCGGCGGTGACCTGGACCCGGGCGCGGCCCGAACCGACGATGCCGGCGACGATCTCCTCGACCTGGTTGCGTAGGCGCCGCTCGAGGCCGGTCTGGCGCTCCTCGAGGCCGATCCCCGCCTGGTCCTCGGCGCCCCGGGCGCCGTCGGCGAGGAGCCGCCCGCGCTCGTCGACGATCGAGATGCGCTCGGGCTTCAGGCCCTCGACCGCCGAGGCGACGAGGTGGCGCACCGCCCGGACCTGGCCCGGATCGAGGTCGCCGGCGAGCCGCACCACGATCGCGGCGCTCGGCGCCTCCCGGTCGCGGGAGAACAGCCGCTTCTCGGGCAGGACGAGGTGGACGCGCGCCGCCTGGACCCGGCCGATCGCCCGGATCGAGCGGGCGAGCTCGCCCTCGAGCGCCCGCAGGTGGTTGACGTTCTGGACGAAGCTCGTCGACGAGAAGGCGTCGCCCTTGTCGAAGATCTCGTAGCCGACGCCGCCGGCGCTCGGCAGGCCCTTGGCGGCGAGGTCCATGCGCAGGCGGGCGAGGTCGGCGCGGGGCGCCATCACGGTCTGGCCGGTATCGCCCCGGGTCTCGTAGCGGATGCCCCGGGCTTCGAGGTCGCGCACCACGGCGCCGGCATCCTGCACCGAGAGCTCGGTGTAGAGCACGCCCATCTCGGGGCGCGAGACCCGCAGGATGACGAAGGCGAAGAAGCCGACGAGCGCGAGGGTCACCGCCCCCATCGCGGCGAGGCGCGAGGGCCCCAGCTTCGCTACCAGATCGAAGACCGGCTTCACGACGTCACGCACCCGCCATCCGGAGCCGGAAGCGGCCCCAGGGCAAAATTTGCCGGGTCGTGGTTATGACTTGGTTAACGCGGCAGCAATTGACGTGCGCAGACCCGGGACGCCCGTGGCTTCGAGGCGAAGCCGGGCGTCCCGGGCGGGCCGATCGAATCGGGCCGGAGGCGCGGCCCGGAACCCGGGCCGCGACGGCATCGCGCGCCGGACCCCGGCGAACCGGGGGGCGGCGGACGATCCGGTCCTACTGGCGGTAATGCTGGATCCGGGTCGTGCGCAGGCCGGCGAGGCCGTGCTGCTCGATCGAAAACTGCCAGCTCAGGAATTCCTCGGTCGTCAGCGTGTAACGCTGGCAGGCCTCCTCGAGGCTCAGGAGACCGCCGCGGACGGCGGCCACCACCTCGGCCTTGCGCCGGATCACCCATCGGCGGGTATCGGTCGGGGGGAGGTCCGCGATGGTTAGCGGGCTTCCGTCCGGGCCGATGACGTACTTCGCCCTCGGGCGATGCGGTTCGGTCATGATACGCTCTACACTCGACTGACCTGTCGAGACCGAAGCTAGGGACCCGCGCTTAAGATTGGTTGAATCATTTCCCTCGCATGTGATTCGTAATCCACAGCAATCCACCGAATCAGTTGCTTGCGGTCCCACCGATCGCCTCGACGCTGCTGAGGGCCACGGTGCGGTCGCCGATGGTCAGGACCGGTTCGGCGCCGGAGACGTCCACGCTCGAGATCGTCCCGGAGATCTTGGTGTCGACGGCGACGGTCGCCCCGGTGGCGTCGAGGGCCTGGATCTTCAGGGTGTACTTGCCGTCCGGGGCGAGCTGCCCGGTCGAGCTGCGCCCGTCCCAGGCGAAGCTCTGGCTGCCGGCGGCGAGCGCCTTGGTCTGCGTCGCCACCACGTTGCCCTTCGGGTCCGTGATCGTCAGGACCGCCTTGGCGGCGGCCCGCGCCGGGTCGAGGGTCCAGGTCGCCTTGCCCTCGGCGAGCGACGCGGTGGCGCCGTCCGCCGTCACGGTCTTGCCGATGAGGCCCGAGGCGGTCGCGGCCGCCGACGCCTTGCTGGCGGTGATCAGGTTGCCGAGCTGGTCGTTGGTCTTGAGCTGCTGCTCGACCGAGGCGAACTGCACCAGCTGCTGGGTGAACTGGTTGGTGTCGAGGGGGTCGAGCGGGTTCTGGTTCTGCAGCTGGGTCGTCAGCAGGGTCAGGAACTGGTTGAAGTTCCCGGCGATCGTGCTGGCGTCGCTCGCGGTCTTGCCGGCGCTGGCGCCGGAGAGGCTGGTCAGGCTGCTGATGCCGGCGGTCATCGGGACCTCTCTCTGTCACGCGTCATCGGGATGGTCTTCTTCAGATTCTCAGGTCGAGGGGCCGGGCGAGGCTGCGCAGCGGCGCGAGCGCGGCCTGCCGCTCCTCGGGCGCCTCGACGCCGGGGCGCTCGGACCCCGCCGGCCGCTCCGCCCGCTCGCGCTGCGGGTTCCGGCCGCCGTCGTCGCGCAGGGAGAAGCTGAGGGCGCCGTCGCCCGGGTTGAGCCCGGCCTGGGCCAGCGCCTGCTGCAGGCTGCCGGCGTCGCGCTGGAGCAGCGCCAGGGTCTCGGGCCGCTCCACCACCAGATGCGCCTTCACGCCGTGCTCGCGGTCGATGTCGAGGCGCACGTCGATGCGCCCGAGCTCGATCGGGTCGAGGCGGATCTCGAACCGGTTGGTGCCGGACAAGGCCCGCATCCCGACCGTCATCGGCACGGCGCTCAGCGGCGCCTGCACCGAGACCGCAGGCCGGCCCTGGGGCGCGTCCGCGGCGCCGGCGCCAGTTCCGGCCTGGGCATCGTTGGCCTTGGCGTCGACGGCTCTGGAGTCGATGCTCCAGGCGCCGATCCCGTCGGCGCCCGTCCCGGCGATCCTCGCGCCGGCCTGCGCCGCCGTCGGGTCGGGGACCGGCTGCCCGGCCGCCGACCCGGCGCCTTCCCCGGCCTCGGCCCGGCGCTCCGTCGCCGGATCGGCGGCGACCGGGACGGCCGGCTTTCCCGCCGCCGCGATCCCGGCGCCGCTCGCCGCCGCGCCGGCCGCCGACGCTCCCGGAGCCGCACCGGTGGCCGGGTTCGTCGGAGCCGGCACGGCCAGAAGCGCCATCAGCGATCCGGGCGGGGCATCGCCCGCCGCGTCCTCGCCGTCCTCCTCCGCCTCGTCGTCGGGATCGACCTCGGCGCCCGCATCCCCGGCCGCCCCGGCCGCATGCGCCGCCTCGGCCTGCGCCGCGGCCGTGGCCTGGGCGGGTGGACCGGAGGCGCCCTTGAGGGCCTGCGCCTGCTCGGTGCGGTCGTCCTCGCGCCGCCCGGCGGGATCCGCCGCGCCGCCCCGGGCGGACGCCCTGCGGGCACGGGTCTCGTCTGTGCGGGCCTCCTGGGAGCGGGACTCCTGGGCGCGGGACTCCTGGGCTCTGGCCTCCTGGGCGCGGGCCTCGTCGCGAGCATCCTGGGCGCGGGAGCGGGCCGCCCCGTCGGCGGTCCGTGCCCGCTCGGCCCGGGCCTGCGCCGCGGAGGCCTCGGTCCGCGAACGGTCGGGGGCATGGGATTCGTCGCGATCCTGCTCGGCGCGGGCTCGCGATGCGGCGTCGGCCCGGTCGAGGCGCGACGCGCGGGCGGACCGGGCGGCCTCGTCGGTCGCCGGGCGGAACGGCTCGTGCGCGGCGGCCCGCACCGGACGGGCCGGCTCGCGGCCCGCCACCCGTCCCCCCTCACTGGCTGCGCTGATCTGCATCGCCGACCTCAATGCCGGCCCGGTGGGCCGACCTCCTGGGACGGGACCGGAGCAAGCCGCCTGCCAGTCCGGCCGGAAGTTCAAGCCATTGATATGTTGGGATGATTTTTGCAGCCGGACCCGGCGGCGGCAGGCACCCGGTCGAAATCTGCCGGGCCCCCGGCAAGAACTGCCGCCCCGCAATCCCGGTGGGGCCTTACCCAGCCGCCCTGGCAGAACCCGGGCCGGATCGCTATAGACTCCCTCGCGCGCCGTGGACTGCTTCCCGGAGCGCCGTCCGAAACCCCGCGCATGGTCATGAACTCGCTCGATCTGCTGAAGGCCCCGGAAGAGACCCGCGTCGTCGTGGCGATGTCCGGGGGCGTCGATTCCTCCGTCGTCGCCGCGCTGCTGAAGCGCGAGGGCTACGACGTGGTCGGGATCACGCTGCAGCTCTACGACCACGGCGCGGCGACCCACCGCCGCGGCGCCTGCTGCGCCGGCCAGGACATCCACGACGCCCGCCGCGCCGCCGAGACGATCGGGATCCCGCACTACGTCCTCGACTACGAGGACCGCTTCCGCGAGGCGGTGATCGACCGCTTCGCCGACAGCTACCTCCAGGGCGAGACGCCGATCCCCTGCGTCGAGTGCAACCGCTCGATCAAGTTCCGCGACCTGCTCTCGACCGCCCGGGACCTGGGCGCCGACGTGCTGGCGACCGGCCACTACGTGGCGAGCCGGGCGCTGCCGGGCGGCGGCCGGGCGCTCCACCGCGCCCTCGACCCGGCCCGGGACCAGAGCTACTTCCTCTACGCCACCACGCCCGAGCAGCTCGACATCCTGCGCTTCCCGCTGGGCGAGCGGCCGAAGGACGAGACGCGGGCGCTCGCCAAGGAGTTCGGCCTGTCGGTGGCCGACAAGCCCGACAGCCAGGACATCTGCTTCGTGCCCCAGGGGCGCTACCAGGACGTGATCGCCCGCCTGCGCCCCGACGCGGTGCGTCCGGGCGAGATCGTCCACCTCGACGGGCGGCGGCTCGGCCGCCACGACGGCATCATCGGCTTCACCGTCGGCCAGCGCCGCGGCCTCAACGTCGCGGCGGGCGAGCCGCTCTACGTCGTGCGCCTGGAGCCCGGCGAGGCCCGGGTGGTGGTCGGCCCGCGCGAGGCGCTCGCCACCTCGGTCGTGCGCCTCGCCGACCCGAACTGGCTCGGCGACGCGGCCCTCGAGACCGCCCGCGACCTGCCCGTCGCGGTGCGGGTCCGCTCCACCCGCGAGCCCCGGCCCGCCACCCTGACCTGGAACCCCGACACGTCCTGCGCCGAGATCGCGCTGGCGACCCCCGAGGACGGGGTGTCGCCCGGCCAGGCCTGCGTCATCTACGCGGATGACGGCCCGCGGGCCCGGGTGCTGGGCGGCGGCACCATCCGGCGGGTCGAGGCCGAGAGCCTCGCCGCCGCCTAGAGCAGCGCCCGATCACGTTGCAACCGGACGCTGCTCTAGGTCATTGATTTTGCCGCATTTTCTCACGTCGAACCGGTTCCGTTTCGTCGGAAAATGCTCTGGGGCGGTGCCCCAGGCCGTTGATTTTGCCGCATTTTCCGCGACGAGGCGGTACCCGCTTCCTCGGAAGATGCTCCAGGACGATTTCCGAAGATTTCCTCGGGAAACCGTAGCACAAGCGCGCGCGTCACAGCCCGCGAGACGATCGACCTCGGAGACGATACCGACATGCTGAGCGAGCCGCGAGAGGCGGGGCCCACCACCGCCTTGATGCGCAAGGCCTATGCGCGCTGGGCGCCGGTCTACGACGTGGTCTACGACAAGCTCACCGAGCCGGCGGCGCGGGACGCGGTCCAGGCGGCGCTCGTCGGCGGGCGGCGCATCCTGGAGGCCGGCGTCGGCACCGGCCTGTCCCTGGGCTACTACCCGAAGGACGCGGAGGTCTACGGCGTCGACCTGTCGGAGGACATGCTCCGCCGCGCGAACCGCAAGGTGGCGCGGCGCGGCCTCACCCACGTCAAGGGCCTCCAGGTGATGGACGTCTGTCGCCTCGGCTACGCCGACGCGAGCTTCGACGCGGTGGTGGCGCAGTTCCTCATCACCCTGGTGCCGGACCCCGAGGGCGCCCTCGACGAGTTCCTGCGGGTGGTCCGCCCCGGCGGCATGATCGTGCTCGCCAACCATTTCGGCCAGGACAGCGGCACCATCGCCAAGGTCGAGGAGATCGTCGCGCCGCTCTGCGAGAAGATCGGCTGGAGCTCGGCCTTCAAGGCCGCCCGGATCGAGGCCTGGGCGAAGAGCCGCGGCGTGACCTTCCTCGGCGTGCGGCCGACCTTCCCGGGCGGGTTCTTCAAGATCCTGCGCATGCAGAAGGCCGGGTGAGCACGCCCCCCCGGCCCGACCGGGACCCGCCGCCCGCCGCCCGGGAGGAGGCCGGCCCAGAGGCGGTGGCGGCCCCGGCCTGGCGCGGCTGGCTGCGGGTGCTGCCGCTCGTCGCGCTGGTGGCGGTCTCGATCGGGCTCCTCGTCGGCGGGTTCACCCGCTGGTTCAGCCTCGACCAGCTGCTGGCCTCCCGGGCCTATGCCAAGGCCTGGGTCGCGGAGGGGTTCTGGCGCGCCTATGCCTGCGCCTACCTGGCCTACGTCGCCACGGTGGTCGTGTCGCTGCCGGTCTCGGTGGTGATGACGACCCTGTGCGGGTTCCTGTTCGGCCCGGTCGCCGGCGCCCTGGTCTCGATCTCGGCCGCGACGACCGGCGCCGTCGTGGTGTTTTCCATCGGCCGCACCGCCGCCGGCGAGGTCCTGCTGCGCCGTGCCGGCTCGCGGCTCGGGCGCCTCGCCGAGGGGTTTCGCCGCGACGCGTTCTCGTACGTCATGGTCCTGCGGCTGCTACCGGTCTTCCCGTTCTGGATGACCAACCTAGCGCCGGCGATCTTCGGGGTCAGGCTGCGCACCTTCGCGCTCGCCACGCTCATCGGCATCAGCCCCGGCGCCTTCATCTACGCCTCGGCGGGTGCGGGGGTGGAAACCGTGGTGGCGGCCCACCAGGCGGCGAAGGAGGCCTGCCTCGTCGCCGGCGGCATCGCCTGCGACGCCGCCCTGTCGCTCCGGGCCATCGTCACGCCCCAGCTCGTCGCCACCCTGCTGGGCCTCGGCGCCCTGGCGCTCATGCCGGTCGCCTGGCGGCGCTGGCGCCGCAAAACCACGTGAACCAGGCGCTGGCGCCGCAAAACCACGTGAACCAGGCGCCGGCGCCTCAAGACCGTTTGAACCGGGCGCTGTCTCGCCCCCGATTCGTTGGGCGACGACTGGATTTTCGGCAATCCGGGGATAGCTTCCGCCTGGCCCCGCCCCTCCGGCGACCGGGGCCCGGTCGGTGTGTTAGGCTCAAGCGCGCCCGGGACGGAACGGCGCCGGGTGAGCGGGAGGCGTCGGGACGGTGAGGGATGACGCGGCGAGGCAGGGTGGCATCCGGCGCCTCGCCGGCCGCATCGGGCTGTCCGGCCGTCTGCTGCTGCTCACGGTGGTGTTCGTCCTCATCGCCGAGGTGCTGATCTACGTCCCCAGCGTCGCGAGCTACCGGCGCGCCTGGCTCTCCGACCGGGTCGCCGCCGCCCAGGTCGCCGCCCTGGTGCTCGACGCCGCCCCCCAGCAACGGGTTTCCGACGACCTCGCCCGGCGCCTGCTGATGGGCGTGGGCGCCCAGGCGATCGCGCTCAAGGCCGGCGGGGCGCGGCGCCTCCTCAACCTCACCCCGATGCCGCCGGAGGTGGGCGAGACCGTCGACCTGCGCGGGGCCGGCTGGTTCGAGGGCATCGGCGGCGCCTGGCGCACCCTGACGCGGGCGAGCCCCCTGCCCCTGCGGGTGATCGGCCACGGCATGGAGGGCGTCGATTTCGTCGAGCTCGTCCTCGATCCCGCGCCCCTGCGGCACGCGATGATCGCCTTCTCGGGCCGCATCCTCGCCGCCTCGCTGGTGATCTCCGGCATCACCGCCGGCCTCGTCTTCCTGGTGCTCCAGCTCTCGATCGTGCGGCCGGTGCGGCGGCTCGCCCGCAACATCGCGTCCTTCGCGGAGGATCCCGAGGATCTGTCGCGGCGCATCAGCCCGTCCTGGCGCAGCGACGAGATCGGCGCCGCCGAGACGGCGCTCGCCCGGATGGAGACGATCCTGTCGGGCGAGCTGCGCCAGAAACGCCGGCTCGCCGATCTCGGCCTGTCGGTGAGCAAGATCAACCACGAGCTGCGCAACCTCCTGACCACCGCGCAGCTGCTGGTCGACCGGCTCGAGCACGTCGCCGATCCCGGCGTGCAGCGGGTGGCGCCGCGCCTGGTCGCGACCCTCGGCCGGGCGATCCGCTACTGCGAGGGCACGCTGGCCTACGGCCGCGCCGCCGAGCCCCCGGCAGAGCGGCGTCCGACGCCGCTGCGGCCGATCCTGCGCGATGCCCTCGACCTCGCCGGGCTGGCGCCGGGCGCCGCCATCACCATCGCCGACCGGACTCCCGAGGGGCTGACCGTCGACGCCGATCCCGACCAGCTGTCGCGGGTGCTAGTCAACCTCGTGCGCAACGCCGTCCAGGCGATCGGGCTCGCCGGCAGCGGCGACGGCCCTCCCGTGGTGGCGATCGAGGCCGAGCGCACGGGTGCCAACGTCACGATCCTCGTCTCCGACAACGGTCCCGGCCTGCCGGAGCGGGCGCGCGCCCACCTGTTCGAGGCGTTCCAGGGCTCCGGCCGCTCCGGCGGCACGGGGCTCGGCCTCGCCATCGCGGCCGAGCTGGTGCGGCTCAACGGGGGTACGTTGAGCCTCGACGAGACCCGCAGCGGGGCGCGCTTCCGGATCGTCCTGGCCGACCGGGAGGCGTGAGCGCGGCGGTTGCCAGCCCGCGCGCGCCGACGCATCGTCACGTCATGTCCCTGCGCGTCCCCCTCTCCGCCGTCCGCTCCTTCGAGGCCGCGGCGCGCCGCCGCTCGTTCAAGGACGCGGCGGCGGAGCTGAACCTGACCGCGAGCGCCGTCAGCCACGCTATCCGCAAGATGGAGGCGTCCCTCGGCGTGACCCTGTTCGAGCGCCAGGGCCAGGGCGTGGTGCCGACCGCCGCCGGCGAGGCCCTGCTCGAGCATGTCGGCCGCGCCTTCGACGAGCTGCATCGCGGCCTCGACCTCGTGGCGGCGCGCGGGCCCCAGCTCCTGCGCCTGCACTGCGCGCCGAGCCTCGCGGCGCAGTGGCTGACCCCGCGCCTCGCCCGGTTCCTGGCCGCCAATCCCGGTTTCGAGGTCCGGCTCGCCGCCGGCATGGACTATGCCCGCTTCGTCGGCGACGAGTTCGACGCCGACATCGTCTACGGCCCGCCCCGGGGCGAGGGCCTGGTGACCGTGCCGCTCTGCGCCGAGACGGTGATGCCGCTCTGCGACCCCGAGCGGGCGGCCAGAATCCGCCGGCCGGAGGACCTCCTCGACCAGGTGCTGATCCAGAGCGACAACAAGCAGGTGCGCTGGCCGCTCTGGTTCGCCCGCAACGGCCTGCCGGCGCCCCGGCCGCTGGGGGTGCGCTTCGATCGCAGCTTTCTCGCCATCGCGGCCGCCGCCGACGGGCTCGGCGTGGCCCTCGAATCAGCCCTGCTCGCCGAGCGCGAGATCGCCAGCGGCCGCCTCGTCGCGCCCCTGCGCGGCCTTTCGCGGGACGTGACCTACGTCGGTCACCACCTCGTCTATCCGGCGACCACCCGGCGACGCGCCCCGCTGCGGGTCTTCGCCCGCTGGCTCGGGCAGGAGATGGGGATCGCGCTGCCGGACGATCTCGCGTGATCCGCGCGACGTCGTCCCGTCACCGCCGCGCCGTCGAGCCCCGGGCGATCAGCCGGCCGCTCAGCACCACCTTGCGCACCGGCTGGTCCGGATGCTTCAGCCGGTCGAACAGCAGGTCCATCGCCTGGGCGCCGATCTCGGTCACCGGCTGCTCGATCACCGTCAGGCCGGGCTCGACCAGCTCGGTCCAGGGCTCGTTGTCGAAGCCGGCGAGCGCGATTCCGCCGGGCCAGGGGATGCCGGCGGCGCGGGCGGCCCGCACCGCGCCCATCAGGATCAGGCCGTTCGAGAGTACCAGGGCCTCGGGCCGGTCCGCCTCGGCGAGCCAGCGCGCCACCTCGCCTTCCGCCGGCTCGGCATCCGGGAGCACGGTGCGGACCCGCGGCGCGAGGCCGTGCCGGCGCATCGCCGAGAGGTAGCCGTCGCGCCGCTCCTCGGCGGTCGAGCTCGTCGAGCCGAACAGGCCGCCGATGCGGGAAAACCCCTGCTCGACCAGATGGTCGACCAGCAGGGCACCGGCCGCGACGTTGTCGAGCACCACGCCGTCATGGCCGCCGGGCGGGCCGGTCCGGTCGATCAGCACCAGCGGGAACGGAAAATCCTCCGGCCGCAGCCGCTCGGCGGTGCGCCGCGTCGGCGCGAAGACGACGCCGGTGACCCGCTCCTCCTGCATCAGGCGCAGGTACAGCGCCTCGCGCTCGGCATCCTCGCCGGTGTTGCACAGGATCAGCCGCATCCCGGCCCGGTAGGCCGCATCCTCGACCGCCCGGCTCACCGCGGTGAAGAACGGGTTGCGGATGTCGGCGACGATGAGCCCGATCGTCTGCGCCGATTGCGAGCGCAAGCGGCGGGCCGAGAGGTTCGGCCGGTAGCCGGTCGCCCGCACCGCCGCCTCGACCTGCTCGCGCAGGGCGTCGCTGACCGGGCCCTTGCCCAGGGCCCGCGACACGGTCGCGGTGGAAACCCCCGCCGCGCGGGCGACGTCACGGATGCCGACGGCCATGCTCTCGTAAACGTTTTCACACCGATCCGTCGATCGTGCCAGCCCCCGGCGCGGCAGGCAAGTCCTTACGGGTCTGAAAGACCTCCAAGACAGGCGCATCGGTTGACAAGAGGTATGAAAACGTTTTCATGAGCAGCAAGCAAAACCGCCTCTCGGGAGGAAGCCTGCCATGCTCGCGCCGAACGCGCCGCGCGTCCTGATCCGCACCGCCGCCACCCCTGCCGACAAGGACGCGGCGATCCGCGAGGCGGCCCAGCTCCTCGTCGCGGCCGGCTGCATCGACCCGGCCTACGAGGGCAGCATGCTGCGCCGGGAAGGCGTGGCGAACACCTATCTCGGCCACGGCGTCGTGATCCCGCACGGCATGGTCGACGATCGCGCCCTGGTCCGCGAGAGCGGGCTCGCCGTGCTGCAGGTCCCCGGCGGCGTCGCCTGGCACGACGGGCAGGACGCCCACCTGGTGGTGGCGATCGCCGCCCAGTCCGACACCCACATCACCATCCTGCGCCGCCTCACCCGCCTGATCCAGGACGAGGCGCGGCTGGCGCGACTGCGCACCACACAGGATCCCGCCGAGATCGCCGCGGCACTGTCCGAGGACGCGCCCGCCCCCGGCACCGCCGGTCCGGCCGCCGACCTGCCCCACGCCTTCACCTGGACCGTCGACTACCCGACCGGCCTGCATGCGCGGCCGGCTTCCGCCTGGGTCGAGGCGGCGCGCGGCGGGAGCGCCCGGATCCAGGTCCGCCACGGCGCCGAGGTGGCGGACGTCAAGAACCTGATCGCCCTGCTCCAGCTCGGCCTGCGCACCGGCGACGAGGCGGTGATCTCCGCCGAGGGCGAGGATGCCCCGGCGGCGCTCGCCCGGCTGAAGGCCGTCGTCACCGGCCTCTCGGCCGGCGAGAAGGCCGCCGCCGCCCGCGCGGCCGAGGCCGCCGCGAAGGCCGCCGCCCCGGTGGCCGGCTGGAACCCGGCCGATCCGTGCCGGATCGTGTCCGGCATCGGCGCCAGCCCCGGCCTCGCCATCGGGCCGGTCCACGTGCTCGGCCCGACCGAGGTCGTGGTGCCGGACGAGCCCGAGCCGCTGACGAGCGGCGGCGACCGGCTGCATGCGGCCCTGGAGAGGACGGCGGCGCAGCTCAAGGCGCTGGCCGACGATACCGGCCGGCGCCTCGGCCAGGCCGATGCCGGGATCTTCAGGGCGCAGAGCGACCTCATCGCCGACACCGACCTCATCACGCTCGCCTGCCAGCTGATGGTCGAGGGCCACGGCGTGGCCTATGCCTGGCACCAGGCGGTGGACCGGATGGCCGGCCGGCTGTCCGCCCTCGGCAACCCGGTGCTGGCCGCCCGGGCGGCGGATCTGCGCGACGTCGGCCGTCGGGTGCTCGCCCAGATCGACCCGGCGCTCCAGTCCGGCCACGCCCTGCCGGACCGGCCCTGCATCCTGCTGGCCCCCGACCTCGCGCCTTCGGATACCGCCGGCCTCGATCCGGCCCGGGTGCTCGGGCTCGCCACCGCGCAAGGCGGCCCGACCTCCCACACCGCGATCCTCGCCCGCACCCTCGGCATTCCGTCGGTGGTGGCGGCCGGCGGCACCCTGCTGGCCCTCCCGGCCGGCGCGACCGCGATCCTCGACGGCACGACCGGGCGGCTTTACCTCGACCCGAGCGAGCGCGACCTCGTCGCGGCGCGGACCTGGCGCGACGCCCTGCGGGCGACGCAGGAGGAGGAGGCGCGCGAGCGCGGCCTGCCGGCCCGCACCCGCGACGGCCACGCCGTGGCGATCGGCGCCAACGTCAATACGCCCGACCAGGTGCCCTTCGCCCTCGCGCAGGGCGCCGAGGGCGTGGGCCTGATGCGCACCGAGTTCCTGTTCCTGGAGCGCGGCGACACCCCGGGCGAGGACGACCAGTACGCCACCTACCGGGCGATGCTGGAGGCGCTCGACGGCCGCCCACTGATCGTGCGCGCCCTCGACATCGGCGGCGACAAGCAGGTGCCCCACCTCGCCCTGCCGAAGGAGGAGAACCCCTTCCTCGGCGTGCGCGGCGCCCGCCTGCTCCTGCGCCGGCCCGACCTGATGGAGCCGCAGCTGCGCGCCCTCTACCGCGCCGCGAAGGAGTGCGTGCCGGCGGACGCCCCTGCGGCCAAGGACGCGCCCCTCTCGATCATGTTCCCGATGATCACCTCGGTGCCCGAGGTGCTGGCTCTGCGCCAGGCCTGCGAGCGGATCCGCACCGAGATCGGCGCGCCGCAGGTGCCGCTGGGCATCATGATCGAGGTGCCGGCCGCGGCGATCCAGGCCGACGCGCTGGCCGCCCATTGCGACTTCTTCTCGATCGGTACCAACGACCTGACGCAGTACGCGCTGGCCATCGACCGCCAGAACACCGAGCTGGCGCCGGAGGCCGATTCGCTGCACCCGGCGGTGCTGCGCCTGGTGCGGATGACCTGCGAGGGCGCCGCCCGCCACGGCCGCTTCGTCGGGGTCTGCGGCGGCATCGCGGGCGATCCGTTCGGGGCGGGGCTGCTCGCGGGCCTCGGCGTCCACGAGCTCTCGATGACGCCCCGCGACCTGCCGGCCGTGAAGGCGCGCCTGCGCGCCGCCTCCCTCGCCGACCTGAAGGCGCTGGCCGAACGGGCCTGCGCGCAGCCCGACGCCGCCGCGGTGCGGGCCCTCGACCGGGCGTCCCCCGGAACCGCGGAGGCGCGGCCGTGACCCGGATCCTCACCCTCACCCTCAACCCGGCGATCGACCGGACCGTCACCCTCGACCGGCTGGTGCCCGGCGCCGTCCACCGCGCCCGCGCGGTGCGGGACGATGCCGGCGGCAAGGGCATCAACGTGGCGAGCTGCCTCGCCGATTGGGGCTTGCCCGTCACCGTGGCCGGGGTGCTCGGCGCCGGCAATGCCGGGGCCTTCGAGGCCCTGTTCTCCGCCAAGGGCATCGAGGATCGCTGCGTCTGCGTGGCCGGCGAGACCCGCATCAACCTGAAGCTCGTCGATCCCGCCGGCACCACCGACGTGAACCTGCCGGGCCTCGCTCTCGGCCCCGCGACCCTGCGGGCGGTCCGCGCCGTGCTGGCCGAGGCCACCGGCCCGGACGTCCTGGCGGTGCTCGCCGGCAGCCTGCCGGCGGGGGCCGAGACCGGCCTCTACGCCGAGCTGACCGCGGAACTGAAAGGGCGCGGCACCCGGGTGCTGCTCGACGCCTCCGGGCCGCCGCTCGCCGCGGCGCTGGCGGCCGAAACGCTACCCGACGTGGTCAAGCCGAACCGGCACGAGCTGGAGGAATGGGCCGGCCGGCCGCTTCCCGCCCTCGCCGACGTGGTGGGCGCGGCCGCGGACCTCGTGCGGCGCGGCGTTCCCCTGGTGGCGGTCTCGCTCGGGGCCGAGGGCGCGGTGTTCGTGCGCGAGAATGAGGCCCTGCACGCGCTGGCTCCGGCGATCGAGGTGGCGAGCACCGTCGGGGCCGGCGACGCCCTGGTGGCCGGGCTGGTGGCCGGGCTCGCGGCCGATCTCAGGCTCGCCGACACCGCCCGCGTGGCCCTCGCCTTCGCGGCCGGCAAGCTGACCCGGGCCGGGGCCAACCTGCCTGGGCGCGAGCAAGTCGAGGCGATCGCCAGGACGGTCGAGGTTCGCGCCCTGACGGTGTGAAGCAAACAAAGTCCATCCCACCCTCGACCTCATCCTGAGGTGTCGGTCCATCGGAGATGGACCGACCTCGAAGGAGGGCTCCGGAAGCCTCGATGATCTCTGGAGCCCTCCTTCGAGGCCTCCGCTTCGCTCCGGCGCCTCAGGATGAGGTCGCGGGTGGGATGGTCTCGATACTTTGTCGCCAACTGAAGAACCGATCACCCGAAAATCATAGCAACCCCCAGGAGAAACTCCTCATGACCCACTTGGTGGCCGTCGTCGGAGGCGGCGATCTCAGCACCCATGCGGTGCTGGCGGCCGAGGCCCTTCGCCGGGCGGCGGGGCGGCGCAACCAGCGCCTCGACCTCGAACTGCGCGGCCGCGGCGCGACCGGCGCACCCTTGAGCGAAGGCGCGATCCGGGACGCCGACGCGGTGCTTCTCGTCGGCACCGGCGATCTCGGCGAGGGTCGCTTCGGCGCCTTGCACCGTGCCAAGGCCGCGATCGAGGACGTGCTCGCCGATGTCGATGCGGTGATCGACCGGGCGCTCTCCGGCAAGAGCCTCGGCGAGACGAGCCGGGGCGCCGCCCCCGAGGCGAGCAGACCCAAGCGCATCGTCGCCATCACCTCCTGCCCGACCGGCATCGCCCACACCTTCATGGCGGCGGAAGGGATCCAGGCCGCCGCCCAGGCGCTCGGCCACCGGGTCCGGGTCGAGACGCAAGGGTCGGTCGGCGCCCGCGACGCGCTGACGCAGGAGGAGATCGCGGCGGCCGACATCGTGCTGATCGCCGCCGATACCGGGGTCGACCGCGGACGCTTTTCCGGCAAGCGGGTCTACGCCACCACCACCAAGGCGGCGATCCGCGACGGCAAGGGGCTGATCGCCACCGCGCTGAAGGACGCCGAGCTGCAGGGCGCGGATGCCGCGGAATCCGGCCCGGCCCGGCCGGCGGCCGAGACGAAGGCCGGCGCCTACAAGCACCTGATGACCGGCGTGTCGTTCATGCTGCCCTTCGTGGTGGCGGGCGGCCTGCTGATCGCGCTCGCCTTCGCGTTCGGCGGCATCGACGCGATGTCGGCGGCCAACAAGGGCAGCTTGGGCTTCGCGCTGGGCGAGATCGGCGCCAAGGCGGCCTTCGCGCTGATCGTGCCGGCGCTCGCCGGCTACATCGCCTTCTCGATCGCCGACCGGCCCGGCATCGCGCCCGGCATGATCGGCGGGATGCTGGCGGCCAACCTCAATGCCGGCTTCCTCGGCGGCATCGCGGCGGGCTTCATCGCCGGCTACACGGTCGCGTTCCTCAGCCGGTCGATCCGCCTGCCGAAGAACCTGGAGGGGCTGAAGCCCGTCCTGATCCTGCCGCTCGTCGGCACCCTCGTGACCGGCCTCCTGATGGTCTACGTCGTCGGCGTGCCGGTGGCGGCCCTGCTCGCCGCCCTCACCGGCTGGCTCAAGGGCATGCAGGGCGCGAGCGCCCTGGTGCTGGGGCTCATCCTCGGCGGCATGATGGCGGTCGACATGGGCGGGCCGATCAACAAGGCGGCCTACGCCTCCTCGGCCGCGCTGATCTCCTCGGGCATCTACACCCCGATGGCGGCCGTGATGCTCGCCGGCATGACCCCGCCGCTCGGCATCGCGCTCGCCACCCGGCTGTTCCCGGGCCGCTTCACCGCCCAGGAGCGCGAGGCCGGGACCGCCGCGGCGGTGCTGGGCGCCGCCTTCATCACCGAGGGCGCGATCCCCTTCGCGGCCGCCGATCCCCTGCGGGTGATCCCGGCCCTCGTCGCCGGTTCGGCGGCGGCGGGCGCGGTCTCGATGACCTTCGGGGTGGCCCTGCGGGTGCCCCATGGCGGGCTGTTCGTGCTGCCGATCCCCAACGCCATCACGCCGGTGCTCGGCGCGGTCGCGGCCCTGGTCGTCGGCACGCTGATCACCGCCGTCCTGGTCGGGGTGCTCAAGAAGCGGGCGGCCTGAGCCGCGGCGGTCCGGTGCAGTCCGGCCGCTCGGCCGGCACGAGAAGAATGCGATCCGGGCAGCTGAGGCCGCCCGGCGCACTTCGGCATCCGGGAGAGCTGTTTTACCCCCGGCTTCTCGCAACGGCCTGCATTTCCTGATAGTCGATGCGCATCCGCCCCTCGTCTGGCGGGTTGTCGGTCGAGAACTGTCGGAAACGGACGGCGCTGCGCGATGGCGGTGATCGGTCAGGTCACGCTGGACCTCGTCCAGACGGTGAAGGCGGCGCGCAGCGCCGCCGAGATCACGGCGGTGCTGGTGCGGGCCGGCGGGATCTTCGGCTACGAGCGCTTCGCCATCGCGGGCGTGCCGCAGAGCGCCGGCGAGAACCTGCCCGACCGGCTGCTGCTGATGCACTGGCCCGAGGAATGGGCCGCCCGCTACGTGTCGCGCGGCTACGTGCAGCACGACCCGGTGATGGCGCAGGTCCGGCGCACCACGGCGCCGTTCCTGTGGTCGGAGGTCGAGGTCGACCGCGACGCCGCCCTGGCGCGGCGGGTCATGGACGAGGCCCCGGCCTTCGGCCTCGGCAACGGACTCTGCGTGCCGATCCACGACATCGACGGCACCGAGACCGCGGCCTCGTTCGGCGGCGCCCGCATCGACCTCTCGGACGAGGCCCGGGCCGGGCTGCACCTGCTCGCCATCTACGCCCACCTCGCCTCGCGGGGCCTGGGTCCCGCCCTGCCCTCCCGGATCGCGCGGCCGGAGGGCGCCCCGCGCTGCACCCGGCGCGAGATCGAGTGCATCAAGTGGGCCGCCGCCGGCAAGACCGGCTGGGAGACCTCCGAGATCCTGTCGCTGTCCCAGCGTACGGTCGAGGATTACCTGAGCAACGCAGCCCGCAAGCTCGGCGCGGTCAACCGGGTGCAGCTCGTCGCCCTGGCGATGCGCGCGGGGTTGATCGACTAGATCGGTCTTCGCCGGCCTGCGGACCATGCCCCGCCGCCGGGGTCGTCAGCCCTTGCCGGTACGGCACGAGGGCACGCACGAAGACGATGGGACCCGTCGCGCCGGCATGACGCAAGGAACGTCGCGAGGTTCCGATCACGGCTCGCGTCAGCGACATCATTCCTAACCCTTGATATCTTGGGTCTGCCTGCGTCGATCGCACCTTGAGTTGCAAAATAGCCTGGGTGCTTGAGAAAAATATTCCTCCCTACAATCCAAAATAGCTACTATTTCTCTCCAAAGCGCCTCGATTGCAATCGGCCGCAAGACAACGACAAGCTCCCCGTAAATTTACGGTCTATCTCATTCTAGGTTCAAAGATCATGAAGTGCTCCAGAGCAAGGAGCCCTGATCTTGATCACGATCATCGATCGCGCAAACTACCGCGAGCATGCGGCGCTTCTCGACCGGATATACTGTTTCCGCCATCGCCTCTTCGTCGAGACGATGCGGTGGGAAGCATGCCGCAAGCCCGACGGGCGCGAGCGCGACCAGTTCGACGGACCGGACTGCATCCACGTCGCCGGGATCGACGACGGCGAGGTGGTGTCGTATTCGCGCCTGCTGCCGACGACCCGGCCGCACCTGCAGACCGACGTCTACCCGCAGATCCTCCAGGGCGCGACGGCCCCGAGGGGCCCGCGCGTCTTCGAGTGGACGCGCTGCGGCGCAGCGCCCTGGCGGCGCGCCTCCGCCACCGCCAAGGACCCGATCGCCGGGCGCCAGTTCGTGGCGGTGGCCGAGCTGACCGGGATGCTCGGCCTCGACGGCTACCTGATCCAGGCCCACCCGATCATGATCACCCACCTGGCGACGATGGGGTGGGACACCGAGCCCCTGGCGCTGCCGATGATGTACGACGGCAACCCGCTGGTGCCGTTCTTCGCCCGCTGGACGCCGGCCACCGCCGACACCACCCGGGCGGTCTTCGGGCTGGAGGGCACCGCCTACGACGTGCCGCGCGGGCTCGGCCGGGACGAGCGCGACCGGGTGCGGCCGGACCTGCGGTTCGCTTGAGAGAGGCGCCGGATCGCGGGAGCCGGCGCCGGCTCGCCAGAGCCGGCGTTATTCCACGCCGGCCGGGGGCTTGAGGGTCGCGCCGATCCGCGAGGAGACGATCACGGCCTGGGTGCGGCTCTCGACGCCGAGCTTCTGCAGGATCGCCGAGACGTGGGCCTTCACGGTCGCCTCCGAGACCCCGAGCTCGTAGGCGATCTGCTTGTTGAGCAGGCCCTCGGACAGCATCATCAGCACCCGCACCTGCTGCGGCGTCAGGGTGGCCAGCCGACGCATCAGGTCCGCCGTCTCCTTGTCCTCGGAGGCCGACAGCTCGATGTCGGGCGGCGACCAGTTACCGCCGGCCAGGACCTCGCCGATCGCCTCGCCGATGCGGTCGACCTCGAGGGATTTCGGGATGAAGCCGGCGGCGCCGAAATCGAGGGCGCGGCGGATCACCACCGGGTCCTCGTTGGCCGAGACGATCACCACGGGGATCGCCGGGTGCTGCGCCCGCAGGTAGATCAGGCCGGAGAAGCCCTGGACCCCCGGCATGGTGAGGTCGAGGAGCACGAGGTCGATCTCGTCCTCAGCATCGAGGACCTTGGTCAGCGGCTCGAGCCCGCTCGCCTCGATGATCCGGGCACCGGGCAGGATCGCCGTCACCGCGCCCCTGAGGGCGCCGCGAAAGAGCGGGTGGTCGTCCGCGACGACGATGGTGGTCCCGGAACCCAACTCACTCCCCACCACGGCACCTGCGCTCCCGGCGCTCGTCTTCCGGCGCTCTTCGGCCTGCTTCTAATGTCTCTATAGCTTTTTCCGGCGGGCTTGAAACCTGAGGCGATGCGCTATCCACGCCGGCCCGTCGTCCGGTGGACTGCGCAGATCAGGTCGCGACGATGCGAACGCCGTCAAATCCCGTGAGATCCCGCCGGGGATCGGGTCGCGGGCCGGACGCGATGGCCGGGCCACCCCGGTTTGCCGATCGCCCGTGGCGCGCGGCGCGCGGCGCGCGGGGCGCGGCGGCTTTCGTCTTGCGAGAATGCGGGACCGTCCCGGAAAATCCCTTCTGGGATCAGAGCGCGAGATCCCCTCTCCGGCGTGGGAAGGGGGAGATGCGTCCTGTGCTTTTCGCCGCCGAGGGGAAAGGGGGAACGCGTGCCCTCCTCTACCGGGCGGTCCTCCGACGAACGACGATCGGGCGGGCAGGGCAGCGCCCTCCCCGCCCGTTGGGCATAGTCGGGGGTGTTGCCGGGACGGGAACCGCCCCGGCGCAGCAGCCCTCACGCGCCGAACGGCGCGGTACGGGCGAGTCTTTAGTCGAGCGAGCCGGTACGGGCCGCGGCGACGGGCTCGACGTAGCGCTGCGCCACCAGGTCGGGCTGGGCGGGACGGCGGGCGGCCGGAACCGGCTGCGGCGTCGTGGTCAGGTCGGCCCAGGACCGCACGGCCGTGGTCTCGCGGGCCATCTCGCGCATGATCGGCGGGAAGACGGTGACGGAGGATGCACGATCCTGCGCAGCCGCCGGGCAGGCCGACAAGACGAACAGAGACAGTGCACAATATTTCAGGGCCGACATCGCAATTCCCCATCGATTGATCGAATTTGATTTAAAAGAACATAGCTTTTTGTGCAGCGCAATATGCCGGTCGAATATTTCTTCGGGATGAGATTTTGCGAATCATAACTCACACGAGCGCGCGGAACGGCAATAAAATGCCACGGCACAGGAGGCCGGCGATCTGCGGGAAAACCGAGACCCGCAATTCGATCCGCTCAGACACGTCGATGGCGCCTCGGCACGCGAGGCCCGACGCGACGGCGGATCGGGCGGGGACGGCCGATTCTGTGCCTTGCTCGACCGTCCGTGCCGCCCGCGAAACTCGCGGCGGGCGCCGCCCCCGGGACATGCAGGCGCGCGCCGATCCCCGCGCGAGCCGCTCACGCCCCGGCGAGGTGCAGCACGATCTCGCGCCGGTGCGGCCGGTCGCGGTGCTCGATCAGGTAGATCCCCTGCCAGGTGCCGAGCGCGAGCCGCCCCTCGACCAGCGGGATCGTCAGCGCGGCGTCGGTCAGGAGGGTGCGGATATGCGCCGGCATGTCGTCCGGCCCCTCGTAGCCAGATTGATTCACATACCAAATCATCCTTCAAGAGATTGATTCTGCTCGCTGATCTAGATTGACGCTGACCGCTACCGCGTGATGCCGTGCCTCGTTGCGCCTGCCTGGGCGCGTCGAGGAGCAAGCAAAGCGAAACCCCCCACCGTGGTTCAGACGGTAGGGGGTCCGGTCGAAACGAAGAATGTAGGGTGTCAGTACCCCCAACATTAATGATCGGACAGCGCCCGTCAAGGGCGACGGCGAAGCTTTGTCTGCTCACCACGAGGTGAGCTTATGGATATTCCGGTGATGCTGGCCGCGTCGGCCTGCGGTAATGGTGTGCGGCGACTCAATACGCCCGCCGCTACAACTCTTAGTGCGCTCTGGGCGATGACGTTGGCGCCGGTGGTGGCGCTCCTGCTGCGCACCGCCTGGGTCGAGGGGGTCGATCGCTTCGGGACATTGTTCCGCGATCGCCCGCCGACGCTCTTCGCGTCGTTCGTCGAGCGGGTTGCGACGGCGAAGGGCTGGTGGGACCCGAAGGCCAGCACGGCGATGAGCTACGCCTGGTTCGTGTGGGTGCGTGGGCGCGATCCGCTGCCGGTGTTCTGGATCCCGCCGGGATGCCGGCAGGGCCCCAACCATACCAGCGATGTCGCGCGCTTCGGTGCACGGACGGCCGCGCCTCTCTTCTCGGCGGCGGAGTAGCGCGATGGCCCTGTCGAATGAGGAATGGCGGGAGCGCGAGGCGCTGAAGGAGCGTCGCTCCATCGTGGTGTTCGAGACGCTGGACGCGCTCGCCCGGCGCCTCGACGGCTATGCGGAGGCGGGCCGCCTCACGGCCGCGGCCCTCGCGAAGATGCCTCACGGCGACCCGGGCACGCGGGAGCGAGAGGCGGCGGACCTCGCCTTCGCTGGTGAACTCGTCGCCGCGCTCGCTGGCCTGCCCGAACTGTTCGACCAGCTTCCGGACGAGCTGCGCCGCAGCGTGCCCAGGATTCCCGGCTCTCGACGGGGGCGCGAGCAGATCCGCGCGGTGCAGCCATGAACACCAGGGACGCTGCCTCCCCGTTGCCGATCGGGCCGAATCGTGTGGCCCGCACCTTCAGGCCTTCGCCCGTGCGCCGAGTCGACCCGGAGCGGGAGCAGGCGCGCGGTGCCGCCCTGCGCCGGTCCGACTTCGCCCGATTCCGCCACATGGGCCTCGAGGGCGCGCACCTCGCATGCGGCCGCTACGGCGCCGACATCCTGTTGCGAGATGTTGTGGTGTTCGAGAAGCGGCAGCGGTTCCGCTTCGCACGCGATGACAACGGACCCGGCACGGGCGCCGAGCCGGCCTACACGATCCCGGCTCGCGACATCGACGGCGAGGTGGTCGACGTTGTGGCGTGGCACCCGCCCACGGGCCGCCTCTCCTCCTGGCTCGGCCGGGTCGGGCTTCTCGGCGAGGACAGCCTGTGGCGCCCGCTCGGGTCCGATGAGCCGCTACTCGTCCACCGCGACCCGTTCGCGTGGCTCAAGGCGAGCTGGCGAGGCGTGGTGGTGGTGCACCCGGGGCTCGCCAGGGCCGCCCTGCTCGAGGCCGGCACGCTGCTCACCACCGACCTCGCGCACGCAGAGACCATCAACGCGCTCCTGCGCCGGCAACGCCTCCCCAGAATCCTCGTCAAGACCCCCGCCGTCGGAGTCGCCGCATGAACATGCCGATCGATCTCGCTGCGGCGCGACGCGCGAAGCGGCGGCAGGACCGGGCGGTGCGCGTGAGCGGATCCGTCCCCGGCGGCCCCGGCAAACCGCGCTCGCAGCTCCCCATTATCAAGGTAGTGGCGAGCGAGATGCCGCGCGTCGTCGACGAGGCCGAGGAGATCTTGATCGAGAGTGGGACGCCGGTTTTCTCACGCGCCGGCGGCCTGGTGCAGCCGGTCACGGAGATGATTCCGGCGGCCGAGGGCCGGCTCACCCTGATCGCCCGCCTCAAGGCACTCGGTCCCGATGCGCTCACCGACCTGCTCGCCCGGGTCGTGAAATTCCAGCGCTACGACGAGCGGCGGCGGGGCTGGGTGAACATCGACCCGCCCGCGAAGGTCGCCGCGACGCTGCTCGCGCGCGAGGGACACTGGCGGCTGCCGCCAGTCGCCGGGATCATCACCACGCCGACGCTGCGGCCCGACGGCTCGCTCCTGTCCGAGGCAGGGTATGACGCCGCTACGCGCCTCTACCTCATGTCCGATGGCGCCATGGTGCTGCCGGAGATCCCGGAGACGCCGTCGCGCGCCGAGGCGGAGGCGGCGCTCGCCCTGCTGCTCGGGACGCTCGCCGAGTTCCCGTTCGTCGGGCCGGTCGACCGGGCGGTGGCGCTATCGGGAATCCTCACGGCGGTGATCCGCCCAGCTCTGCCTGTCGCGCCACTCCACGGCATCCGCGCCTCGACGGCCGGCACGGGGAAGTCGCTCCTCGTCGACCTGTTCGCCGCGATCGCGACGGGGCGCCCCTGCTCCGTCATGGCGGTGGGGAAGTCGGAGGAGGAGACCGACAAGCGTCTGGGCGCCCTGCTGCTCGATGGCGCGCCGGTCCTCTCGCTCGACAATGTCACCGGTGAACTCGGCGGCGACATGCTGTGCCAGGTCACCGAGCGGCCGCTGGTGCGGGTCCGGATTCTCGGGGAATCGAAGGCGCCGGAGATCGAGTGCCGGGCCACCATCTTCGCCACCGGCAACAACCTGACGCTGGTGGGGGACATGACCCGACGCGCGGTGCTGTGCACGCTCGACGCCGGCGTGGAGCGGCCCGAGCAGCGGGAGTTCGCCACGAATCCGCTGGAGGTCATCATGGCGGACCGTGGGGCGTACGTCGCAGCCGCCATCACCATCGTGCGCGCCTACCGCGCCGCCGGGTCGCCGCGCGTCTGCGGCCCGATCGGCAGCTACGGGGTGTGGTCCGACATGGTGCGCTCGGCCCTGATCTGGCTCGACGAGGCTGACCCAGTCTCGAGCATGGACGTGATGCGGGATGAGGATCCCGATCGTGCTCAACTCAGCGAGCTGATCGCGGTATGGGCCGAACATCTCGCAGAGGGATCGTTCTTTACCGCGACCGAGATAGACCAAGTATCGCGCGAGACGGACGAGATGTCGACCGAGCCCACGCATGTGTCGCTGCGAGAATTCCTGATGCGGTACTTCGCAAAGGGGCCGGTAGTTTCAACGAAAAGCTTCGGCCGTTACCTCGCGAGCGTGCGTGGCCGCGTGATCAACGGTCGGAGGCTGGAAATGCTGGCCGACAACAAGAGAGGTAACCGGTACGCCCTGACGCGCGTCGACCCGCTCGGGCGTGGGGTTTAGGAGGTTTCTGGGGTTTTTCCGTGCCCGCACGCGCGAAGTCTCAGACACTTCGCGCGGAGTAAGCAGAAAAACCCCCAGAAACCCCAGAAACCCCAAGGCCCACTACCCACCATGAAGGCCGCCGCCGTCCTGGATCACCGGAGCGGAGAGCACCATGCCGAACGAGAACACCGCCTCACCGACCAGCATCACGCCCGACCTCGCGGCCGACTACGCCATCGGCATCGTCCGCAATGCGGTGAGCAATGGCCGGATCCAGATGCACGACATCGGGCACGTCCTGCCGCAGGTTTACGATGCCGTGCTGAAGCTCGGTCAGTCGGCCGCGCTGGCGGAGCACGAGAACACCACGACGCGAACGCTCATCGGGTTCCGGAGCCCGCAGGACAGCTTCGCGTTTCGAATGGCGTGGGGCGGCAGCTAGTGCACTGGCGCCAACGAATGAGCCACGTAGCCGCCCGTTAAGCATCTGCAATCATGCAGGAATTTACATCGCGCGGTGTACCTTTTGAAGGCGTCAGTGCACTAGAGCGTCCCGTCCGGCTTGCGCGACCGCTTGACCGGCGACGGCTGAAAGAAACCCGGTGCCATCTCCCGGGCCGCCCCGTAGGTCAGAGCAATCAACTGGTCGGCGTTGCCGCGCCCGTACCCGGCCGGCAGTGGCACCAGCAGATCCACGGTAGGAGCGGTGGCCCCTTCCAGTGCCTCTCTGCCCTTACGGTACAGCAGACGCTCGCGGCTGAGGAAGTCGACCTGGGCAGTTAAGTCCGCGACCTGGGTCTCAAGAGACGCGAGGTGGGCAGCAATCGCCGCCCACTCGTCGTTGTCGATCAGAGGCATCGATTATTAAATCCGTGATCAGAGTACCGCGGGCTTATGGCCGAGCAACCCATAGTGAGACGCACCCAGCCCCACTTCCCAGGCGTCGAACTCCGCCTCGGTCGCGATGTTGAGCATCGGCTGGATCTCAGTCATCATCGCCGTGCGGTCGTGGCTGATGAACACGTAGGGATGCAATTCGTACTCCTGAAGCGAGATGGCGAAACGCTGCGCCTCGTTGTTGAGGCGGGCGACCTTCGCGGCATCCCCGAATGCACCGTCGAGGGCGTAGACGGTCTCGACCAGTTCGCACGCCGTGACGAACGCGATGTCGCGCTCCGCCTCAAAGAAGTGCCGGCCCATTATGAGGCGGCGGGTGTGATGGGCCACCTTCTTGGCACGGGACCGCAAGATCGACGGGGTGCGCACCACAAAGGCACGCGGGCCGATCGCGACGACGACGGCGCCGGCCGGCACCTTGAGGCTTTTGAAGGTGCTCACGCCAGCACCTCGTGCTCTTCAACCTTCGCGGTGTGGCCGTGGTCGTCCTCGACGAGTTCTTGGATCTCGTCCGCGTCCAACTCGGCCAGATCCTCTTCGTCGTAGCCCATCTCTCTCTCGGCCATCTTGCGCAGAGCCTGGGTCGCACCTTCGAGCGTGGCGTGGACCGACACCTCGATCATACCGCAGCCCTCGCCATCCTCGATGGCGGCGATGAAAACCTTCGTCATAATAAGTCCTAAATCAGATTCAGGGCCCCGATAAAAGCACCGGCTGGCGATAAACGACCTCTTACAGGGTTTTGACCGCATATATCAAATACATTCTGATATAGACAGCCGGATTCATCGTGATGCACATTGACTCCGTTGTTTAAAGGATATGAAATTGTCAACGAATCTACAATCCATGCTGAGCCTGATTCAGGCCGACGGTACCTTAGCTATTGCGAATCAGCCCCAGGCGCCCGCTACCGGTCCGTGGAAGGCCGCGTACTTCGAGTCCATGCGCATCCACTGGAAGCCGGTCTTCGAGGCCGGCACCGATGGGAAGCTGCACGACCACACGCCGATGCCGCCCTTCGACCTAATCACCAGCCTTCAGATCGGCTTTATCGCGAAGAAGCCCAGCAAGGCACCGAAGCGGAGACCCCTCACCCCGCCGTACTCGCACAAGCTTTGCGTTGAAGCCTGGACCGTTCCCGTCGCCGAGATCGTCCGACACAAGAAGTCCACTCAGTGGAGGAAGTTTGCTCAGCTTCGCACCGAGGCGGGATTCGAGAAGACCATCCGCGACGCCACGGTCAAGGGCCACATCATGGCCGAGTTCCGCGATTGGGCTCTGGCCCTCGCCCATGAGCGGAAGCCTAACACGGGCATGAACGACCTGTGGGGGCTGATTCACGATAACAACAACGGATGGCACTACTACGATGAGCACCTGATCAAGGTCGAGATGGACAAGCCGGATCGGCCAGTCGTCAGCATCTGGCGCGATCGGGTCTGCCTAGGGCAAGTCGCGCTCGGTACGGACTTCGCCGGCCACTCCTTCCCCGATGGCGCCACCCAGACCCACACCATCCGCCTGGACATCGAGCATTGATCACCACCGAACAGATCCTCGCTCTGTTCCAGGCAAATGCCGACGACCTAGCGGCCATCAACACTCGCCTCGACAAGATCGATGCGCGAGTTAATCATCTCGTCGTCCAGCTCGATAACCACTTCGAAATTGAATGGGCAACTAAACGCGAACTCGAAGCACTGAGAGTCGAGATCTGGCGAGTTCGTCAGTCATTAGCTCGAACTGAGGATTGAGTTTTCAAAAGACATAGTACTACGTAGTACTACCTGAAAGGTAACTATGTAGTACTATGTCTTTCGGCTTCGCCACTCAACTACATTGAGACTACGCACGCGCTCGCCTCAAGGCTCGCACGTATAAGGAGATCGCCGCCGTCAACGGCCGTCGAACTCAAGTGAGCGAGATGTGCTCAGGCCAAGCCTTCGCTGATACGAAATTTTTTTTGGATCTAATCTCAGGGCTCAAGGTAAAGAGCGGTGGTCAGGGCTCAGGGCAGAGATTGGCCTCGGAGCTGGAGCCACGAGCCGCCAAGAAACTACCGGTTAGATATTGGACAAAGATCGGTGTTTTGCCACGGCGTTAGCTCACTCGGCCAGGACGTAAGGGTTCGCAGGAACTGCGCCTCTTCGCGATCACTGACCGCGATGGACAGCAGCCAGAGATTTTCGTCGATTCGTGTTTCACGATAGACGTGACCGTCACGAGTTCGCTCGTTCAAAGTCTGCACAAGATCGGAGATATCGTTGGTCGAAGCGACCAATGTAATTCGGAACATGCTCATCTGACTGATCGCCTTCCGAGTAGATCGGCGACGTACACGTGCTGTACGATGGCTGCGTCGATGTCACGGACCTGCGCCGCCAAATCGTCCGGCAGCAACGTGGCGGCTTCAGCCAGTCGCTGGCGCAGACGCGCCACCACGCGCGGATTGATCCTACCGTTACCGAGCCCGCGACGATCATGGTCGCGCAGCAAATCCTCACCCATCTGGCACCATCTCGTTGAGAACGCTGTGCGAGATTCTGTGAGGCCGAGCGCATGAAGGCGCTCAAATATGTTCACAAGTTGATGTCCGTACATTGAAAGGTCCTTTATGAATGACAGAAAATATGATCGGGATTTCGACCGGGAAAAGTATTTATCGGAGATAGGCGGTCGGCGAGGCTGACGTCGAAATTGAAGCCCTAACCGAAACTTGTTGCAAGATCGAGCCCGTCCTTTGACGAGCGACCATCAATTGCAATGTAGACCCGAATTTGAATTTTGACTTGCAGTGCGGCGGCCAGCTACAAGGCGATTGTCGGTTGCACGACGAGGGCGAGCTCCGATTTTGGAGCGCCCATGAGAACGAGATTTTGAATTTATGTCATTGATCAAGAGCAGGCGCCGCCGCCTCTTCTCCGTCGAGAAGATTCACACGAACGAAACGATCGAATCCACTTGGGTCGAAAACACAGCGTTCACTCACACGATGTCGGCGCCAATCTGCTGGCGCGGCAAGCCCGCCGAGCTTCACTTCGCAAACTATAATAAGCGCACAGTCAGCATCAACGATTGTGCAACAAATCTCTTCGGTCGAGCCGGGTTCACCATCTGCGGCCCCGTATTGATCCTGACCGACAGCGAGATGTTCTACGCGCAGGAAGCAGAGGGGTCCATCGAGCGGATCAAGCGTGACCCCGAACACGTCGGCTTGAATGAACCTCCCATCATCCTGCCAATGCGCGGCTACATGCCCCGCCACAAAGTGTATTCCCGCAACCAGGACGATGCGTTCGCCATCCGCGTGGCGCTGCCCTGAACCGTAAATCGCCGCACTCCCAACCAGCGGCTGATCGCGGCTTACTGCGACGGCCCCGCAAGAGAGCCGTCGTTGATTCTGCGACCTTCGCCTGAGACCTTCTCTCTCAAGGCGGTGTTCGGCCCGGTCGCTCCGCTCCTGCCCGCGGCACCGGTCCAGCTGGTTCCTTCTGTTCTCGCCCGCTGATTGCCTCGGCACCGAGGGATTGATCGTTGATAACGCAGCAAACTGTCCAAGAAACAATACATTCGCTTGATCATTATGGACGAACCTGCTAGAGCTCGAACATCAACGACGGGGAGATTCCCGAGTGTATAGATTCGATTTCATCCATGTGGCCACACGTCGAGGGTTTTCCCCCTCGTTGTGCGTCGCGACAGCGGAGGGAAATCATGTCTATCTTTTCGGAGAACGTGCAGTCGGCTGAGGGTAACTCGGCTTCGGAGTGCAGCACCAACCCTGGTGCTCCGGCTACTACGCAGATCAACCCCGGTGATGGGGTTCCCGGTTCTGTGGGCAATCCGCGCATGGAGCGGCCCGAGGTCCACGTTGTCGAGCGCGACGAGGAGCCCGGTGGGACTATCAGTTTGCCTTCGGTCCCGCCCCCCAGCGTTGTCATGACAACGCTGCCGGTCAATCGCGAGGCCAGAGTGAAAGCTGCAAACGCAGTGGTGAAGCAGTATATTATCCTCGATGAGGAAGGGGATAAAGCGACGGACGCGAAGGGGCGGGAAGCGATCCATCACATGCTCCTCGTCGGGGAAAGCTTCGAAGTGAACGGTAAATTCGATTGGGAAGCCTTCAGCACGTACGCCGACAAAAAGTGTGGGCGACTGAGGACGCCACCGAAGAATCCGTTGCAGCGCCTCGCTCGGGTGTGCTGCCCCAAGGGCACGAAGGCCCCGCAGGTCACCAAATTCGGGTATATTCTGGCCGCCCTCCGTCAGCGCGGGATCACGTCCACGAATGTGATGGCAGAGTTCGCGAAGCGTGAGCCCGTCAAGGACGGTGGCCCCAACTACACCGGCATGGACCGGTTCGTCAGGCTGCACAAGCGCGACGTGAAGGAGGAGGCGGGCGAGGACGAGGCCGCCCCGGAAAATCCCTTCAAGGGCTTCACCGACAAGCGGCTCGCCAAGAACGCCAAGCTCCTCACCGACGAGCTCCGGTCCCGTAAGATGCTGCGTGACGGCATCGTCGATTTTGAGGGTGTTCTCAACGATCAGGCTGTGGCGAAGCTCGGCTGACACCTCCCCCGGCGCGAAGTCGAGGCCCTTTGAAGGACGATTTGCCGGCCGGGCGCCGCTCGGCCGGCGGCTTCTGCCAACGGCCATCGCTCCCGTCTTGGAAGCGAGTCTGCGCCTCAGGCTTGTCCTGATACCGATCTGCCTGCTTCGGTGACGGCGAAACGGGCGGGCGCAGTCCGTCCGTTTCGGATTCAATGATTTCTTTGTATCTCATCTACTATTTAATCGTACAAGATCACACGCAAACCATCTTTTTCTGGAACGGTTTTCTGGCCCTGACCCCCCTGCCTTGTGCGCACGCACCAAGTGCGTCAGCTTGGGCTATTAGCAAAGGTGTCAATTTTTAGGTCGTTTTTCTTACGTGAGGCAGCGTGCAGCAGAGCACCGCTCGGGATGGGGAGCGGCTACTCCTGATTTCATTGTTCACTGTCGGCTGTGCGCCATTTCCAGACCTTCGCCACTGGCTGTTCGAATGGTCGCTCGCCGTCCGACAGCGGACTTCAGAGGGCCGTGATTGCTTAGCAGGTGCCCGAGCATATTAGGGGGTATATTTTGGGCTGTTCCTGGGCGAGCGGCTGGCCGCCCCGAACTGGCTCGGCATCGCGCTCATCGCCGCCGGCGCCGTGCTGGTCGCCTACCGGGCGTGAGGATGGCCCCCCGAAACGGAAGGGGGCGATCCGACGACCGCCCCCTCGGCACCGTTACTGCACGGCTTGGACCTGGACCGTCGCGCCGGTCTCGCCGGGCTTGCCCTCGACGATCACGAGGATGCGCCGCGCCGCGGCGTTCGGGTTCTGCGTCACCTGGCGGATCGGTCCGACTGCGTTGACGATGGCGGCGCCCGCAGGGTTCGTCATGAAGGCGGCGAGCGGCTCCAGCGTTCCGGTGCCCTTCGGGTCGGTGGAGAGAGCGAGCAGGTAGGGTCTCTTCGGCGTTAGCCCGGTGACCGCGGCCTGCAGCGTCTGCAGCACGCCCTGGTCGAACAGCGTCACCTGCGTCGCCGGCTTGCCGTCCGGCCCGTCGAGGGTCAGCCGGCTTGACTGGCCGGCCGCGCCGAGGGGCTGCAGGTTCGGGGCGCCCGCACCCTCCGGGACCGCCTCGGGCAGGTAGGCGACGCCCTGCGGGCCCTGGCCGATCGGGATCGTCGCGGCGACGGCGTTGGTGCCGGTGTCGATTACCGCGACCGCATCGGCATTCTCCAGGCCGACATAGACTCGCGACCCGTCGCCCGAGGGCCAGAGGCCGTGCGGGAGCGCGCCGGTCGGGATCGTCGCGACCTGGGAGAAGTCGTCGGTGCGGAACACCTTGACCTGGTTGAGCCCGCCCACCGTCACGTAGGCGAACTGGCCGGCCCTGGTGCGGGCGATGTTGACGTGATTGGTGATCGGCCCCGTCTCGAGGGTCTTGAGCGGCTTGAACGGCGGCGAGGCCTCGAAGACCTGGACCCGGCCGACATCCTTCAGGGTGAACCAGACCTGGCTGCCGTCGGGCGTCGCCGCGATGTCGGGGCAGAACGGGCTCTCCTGCTTGATCCGCCCGACGATCTGCCGGCTCTTGACCTCGATCGCGACCGTCTCGGGGCTGAAGCTGGAGCAGACGTAGCCGTACCGGCCGTCGGGCGAGAAGATCGTCATGCCGGGCCCGTTCGGCACCGTGATCCGGCCCGTCTCCTTGCCCGTCGCCGCGTCGAGGATCGCCACGTAATCCTCTCCGCGCACGCTGACCCAGACCTCGCGCCCGTCCGGCGTGAAGAACGCCTCGTGCGGCGAGCGGCCGACATAGGTCGTGTGCCGCACGGTATTGGTGGCGGTGTCGATGAAGCTGACCGAGTTCGAGCCGATCGAGACCGCGAGCAGGGTCTTGCGATCGGGCGAGAAACCCATGCCGTGCACGAGGAGCTGGCCGCGATAGAGCGGGCTCAGGTTCGCGGGCGTGGTGTCGCCGAGGCGGATGACGCCGAGGAGCGTGTTGGCGGCGGGGTCGATCACCGAGACCGTGTTGGAGAACTGGTCCGAGGTATAGAAGCGGTCGCGGGGGCCGACCGGCACGTCGGGCGCCGAGGCGGGGCCAGGCGCCTGGCCCGCGAGCGCGGTTCCGCCGAGAAGGGCGAGCACGAGGGCCGCCGGAATGAGGTGTCGCATCGGATGTCGTCTCGCTGGGTGTGTGGGTCGGCCGGCTCAGTGATGGTGCGGGGCCGGAGCTTTCGGCGTGGCGGAAGCGGCGGGAGGGCGCTCGGCGAGCGCGCGCCGCATGACCTCGATCTCCTGGGCCTGCTCGACGATGATGCCCTGGGCGAGCCGGCGCAGGACGGGGTCGCGCCCATAGGCGAGTTCGGCTTTCGCCATATCGATCGCGCCCTGGTGGTGCGGGATCATCATGGCGGCGAAGTCCCGGTCCGGATCGCCGGAGGGCGGCACGGCCATGTCGGCGTGCATCCGGGTCATCGACTGGGCCATCAGCGCGTCGAAGCCGTCCGGGGCGCTCTCGGCATGCCCGGTCCGCATCATCATCATGCCGCCGCCCGCCAGGCCGCCGGCCATCAGGGTGGCGATCAGGATCGCCGTTGGTGCGCCGCGCATCGTCTCTCCCGGTTCTCGAAGGTCACGCCGGGAGAGATGCCGGGGAGCGGCGGATATTCCCCGACCGGGCGAAACGCACCGATCACGGCTGCGTGATGCGATTTTCCGACCGGACGGGGGAATACCGCGGCCTCATCCGGCATCTTTCGTCGCGAGCCGCGGCATCCATCCGCCACCGCCCGCCCCGAAAAGCGCCCTTGTGGAGAACGCCTTGGACGACCTCGCCGCCCTGATCGAGCCGCAGATCCCGGCGTTGCGGCGCTACGCCGTCGCGCTCCTGCGCGAGCGCGAGGCGGCCGACGACCTCGTCCAGGACGCCCTCGAACGCGCGATCCGGGCCTGGCCGCAGCGCCGCCGGGACGGCGACCTGCGCGCCTGGCTGTTCGCGATCCTGCGCAACCGCTACCTCGAAGGGGGGCGCGGCCGCCGCGGCGTCGAGGTCGGCCCGGAGCTGCTCGACGACGTCGCGGATGCCTCCGCCGATCCCGGGGCCGCCCTCGGCGTCCGGGACGTGCTCGACGGGCTCGCCGGCCTGCCCGAGGATCAACGCTCGGTCCTGCTCCTCGTCGCGGTCGAGGACATGTCCTATGCCGAGGCCGCCGCGGTGCTCGCCGTGCCGATCGGCACGGTGATGTCGCGCTTGAGCCGGGCGCGGGGCCGGATGCGCGCTTTCCTGGACCTCGCACCGACCGTCGTCACCGGACACCTGCGGAGGGTGAAATGACCGCGTCCGACCCCCGGCCCGTCGGCGAGGACGATCTTCACGCCTTCGTGGACGGCCAGCTCGATCCCGGCCGCCGCGCCACCGTCGAGGCCTGGCTCGCCGAGCACCCGGACGCGGCGGCCCGGGTCGCCGCCGACGGGCAGGCCCGCGCCCGCCTGCGCGCCCGCCTCGCCCCGATCGCCGACGAGCCGATCCCGGCCCGGCTGCGGGTCGCCCATCTGGCGCGCCCGCGTCCCGCCCGAAGCAGCCGCTGGCTGCCGGGCGCCGCGGCGGCGATGGTCTGCCTCGCCTTCGGCGGGGCGGTGGGTTGGGTCGGGCGCGGGGCGGTACCGCCCGCGGCGGCGCCGGTCGAGCCGATGACGCAGGCGGCGGTTTCGGCCTTTCGCACCTACGTGGTCGAGGCCGTCCATCCGGTCGAGGTCCGCGCCGACGGGACGCCGCATCTGGAGCAGTGGCTCTCGCGGCGCGTCGGCCGGCCGGTCAGGGCGCCGGATTTGCAGTCCCAAGGGTTCCGCCTGATGGGCGGGCGCCTGCTGCCGGCCGGCGACGAGCCGGCGGCGATGCTGATGTATGACGACGACCGCGGCACCCGCCTGACGCTCTACAGCCGCGCCGGCGCGGCCGGGGGACGCGGCGTCTTCCGCTACGCCCGCGAGGGCGACGTCGCCGCTTTCTCGTGGATCGATGCCGGGATGGCCTACGTGGTGACCGCGCGCACGGACGAAGCGCGGCTGCTGCGGGTCGCCGAGGCGGTCGACGCCCAGGCGAGCGGACGAGAAAGCGGGCCGCGGTGACGCCGGGCCAAGCTCGGTCGAGAAGATGGGCAGGGGGAGCGAGCATGACGGAACGCGTGCCGGGGCCGTCCGGACGGCCATGACCCTCGACCAGCTGCGCATCTTCGTGGCGGTGGCCGAGCGCCAGCACGTCACCCGGGCCGCCGAGGCGCTCAACCTCGTCCAGTCGGCGGTCAGCGCGGCCATCGCCGCCCTGGAGGGCCGGCACGCCGTCAAGCTGTTCCACCGGGTCGGGCGGGGCATCGAGCTGACCGAGGCCGGCCGCCTGTTCCTCGCGGAGGCACGCGCGGTGCTCGCCCGCGCCGAGGCGGCCGAGCAGGTGCTCGCCGACCTGAGCGGCCTGCGCCGCGGCACCCTCGCCATCCGCGCGAGCCAGACCATCGCCGGTCATTGGCTGCCTCGCCACCTCGTCGCGTTCCGGGCGGCCTATCCGGACATCATCCTGCGGCTCGGCATCGGCAATACCGCGCAGGCAGCCGAAGCGGTCCGCTCGGGAATGGCGGAGCTCGGCTTCGTGGAGGGCGCCGTCGAGGATGACGGCCTCGCGAGCCTTCCGGTCGCGGAGGATCGGCTCGTCCTCGTGGTCCGCCCCGGGCACGAACTGGCCGGCTGCTCGCAGCCGGGCCCCTCGGACCTCGCCGCAATCGCCTGGGTGCTGCGCGAACCCGGATCCGGGACGCGCTCGGCTCTCGAATCCGCCGTCGCGGCCGCCGGCCTCGCACCCGACGCGCTCACCGTGGCGCTGGAACTGCCCTCGAACGAGGCGGTGCTCGCCGCCGTCGCGGCGGGGGCCGGCGCGAGCGTCCTGTCGGAGGCGGTGGTCGCCCCCTCCCTGCGGAACGGGACACTCGTCGCCGTGCCGCTCGGTCTGCCGGCACGCACCTTCCGGGTCCTACGCCACAAGGAGCGATACCGCAGCCGGGCCGCGGATGCCCTGCTCGACCTGATCCGGGGGGCCGAGCCGTGAGCAACGTCGAACCCGACGATCCGCGCGTGCGGCTGGCAGAAGACCGGACGGTGCTCGCCGCGGAACGCACCTACGCCGCGTGGCTGCGCACCGGGCTCGCGTTCCTGAGCGTCGGTTTGGCCGCGCAACGCTTCCTGTCGGAGGTGCTGCCCGGCTGGCCGCTGCGGATCATGGCCCTGGCGCTCGTCGCCTGCGCATTCGGATGTTTTTGTGCGGCGGCCTGGCGCGATCACGCCGTGAGGCGGTCCCTCGCGTCGGCACCGATGCGGATGATGCCCCGCGCCCTGACCCTCGGCATCGCGCTCCTGCTCTCCGCCGTCGCGAGCCTCGCGGCCGTGACGCTGTGGCAGGTCTGAGTACCTCCCGGCGCTCACTCCACGGTCACGCGCACGCGGTGCCACGCGGCGCTGAGGTAGCCCTTGTAGTTCCAGGTGTCGTCCGGCAGCGCAGGCTGGGTCTGCCCGGCCTCGTCCCAGGCGCGCACCGCCAACTCATGCTCGCCCGGGGGAAGATCGAGGTCGATCGTCCAGAACGTCCAGGCGAAGCGCGCCCGCGCATCATGCTCGAGCGCCGCCTGCGCCCAGGTCCGCCCGCCATTGCCGGAGACGTCGACGCGGACGACGGTGCGGTCGCCCGACACCGCGTAGCCGCGGATTGTGTTCGCCCCGGCCGCCAGCCGTGCCCCGCGTGCGGGCTCGCAGATCGCCGCGTTCAGCGGCATCGTGTTGATGGTGTGACCCTGGGCGGGGTCGGCCGTCTCCGCCGTTACGTCCGACGGGAACAGCTTGTAGTCCTCGGCCTGGATCGGGTTGTCCGACGGGTGGTCCTGCACCGTGATGCGCTTTAGCCATTTCGGGCTGCGCACCCCGGCGAAGCCCGGCACGACGACGCGCAGCGGGAAGCCGTGCTCCGGCAGCAGCGGCGCGCCGTTCATCGCGAAGGCCAGCAGGGTCTCGGGCGCGAGCGCCTTGGCCAGCGGAATCGAGGCTCCGTAGGGCCGACCCTCGACGAGGTCGTGGCTCTCGAAGGCGACGTGCAGGTCTGCACTCTCGGCGATCCCGGCCTCGCGCAGCACGTCGCCCAAGCGGACACCGGTCCAGTCGGCCGTGCCGATCGCGCCGCCGTCCCACGGGTCACCGGAGACCGGCGCCACCGCCCGCATGTCCGCGCGGCGGTTGCCCGCGCACTGCATCGTCGCCGTGACGGTGGCCTCGGCATAGCGCGACCGCATGTCGTCCAGCGACAACTCCAGCGCCGTCGGGATCGCGCCATCGAGGCGGAGGCGGTAGCCGTCCGCATCGATCTCCGGCAGGTCGCCGTGCGAGCGCACGTAGAAGTCGTCGGCTGCCGTACGATAGTAGGCGCGCAGCCGCGCGAGGGGCGGCTCGGCATTGTACGGCGCCTCCCCGTGGACGATCAGGCGCGCCTTGCGCTCGGCCAAGCTCGACATGCGGGTCTCCGGGCTGATGGATCGCGGGACAACGTGCCGGGACCGGATCGGTCCCGGCGTGCTTCCCCGGCTTTGCCGTCGCGACGGCGGGCCGGGCACGTCGCCGTCAGGGCTGCGGCTTCATTGCCGCGAGGTAGTCGACGATGGCCTTCACGTCGGCCTCGTCGATCGGTGCCTTGTAGACGTGGACCATCTTGTTGACGGTCTCGGTCCACTGCGCCTTCGACAACTTGGGCTGGGTCAGCACCATTCCGGCCGAATGGCAGGCAAGGCAGTTGTTGTTGGCGGCCTCCGCCCCGGGGCCCTCCGGGAAGAAGCGGTCGGAGGTGGGCAGCTCGACCTGCTGCGAGGTGAAGCGCATCGGCTCGGCCGCCTCGGCGGCGAATGTCGGGGCGGAGGCCAGCGCGAGCGCGGCGAGCAAGAACGCGGTGCGGGATGTGACCATGGCTCTCTCCCTCAGGCGACGTGAAGCGACACGGTCTCGACGCCGTTCTGCATGAACCCGGCCCCGTTCCAGACCCGCTCCATCGGCTGGGCCAGCCCGTTCGTGTTGGTGCAGCGGACCTTGATCGCGTGGGTGCCGGCCGCGAGAGCCGGCAGGTCGCCCTCGAACCGCCGGAAGCTGTAGGGGCCCTCGTCGGCTCCGAGCTTGCCCAAGGACCACGTCGCGCCACCGTCGGCGGAGATCTCCACCGTCCTGACCCCGCAATCGCCCCCGAAGGCGATGCCGCGGACCGCCACCGGCGAACCGGCCGTCGCCTGTGCGCCGTCGCGCAGGTTGGTGACAAAGGAGCGCGGGACCATGCGGTTGATCGGCACCGTCTTGAACCCGGTCTGACCGGGCTTGATGTTTGCCCCCGGCACGTCCGGGATGCGGTAGGCGGTCTTCATCCAGTACTGGTCGTCGGGCTTGTCCAGCACCTCGATGTCGGACAGCATCTTGACCCAGTAGGTCGAGTACCAGCCCGGCACCACCAGGCGCAGCGGGAAGCCGTTGAGCAGCGGCAGCTGCTCGCCGTTCATCGCGTAGGCCAGCATGACCTCGCCGTCGCGGGCATGGTCGAGGTCGAGCGACTTCTTGAAGTCGGGCGCTTCGTCCACGACCGGTTCATCGAGGCCGCTGAAGCGGACCTGCACGGCCCCGGCCTTCACCCCGGCACGGTCGAGCACGTCTTTCAGGCGCACGCCCGTCCAGCGCGCGTTGCCCATCGAGCCGTTGGCCCACTGCGCCCCCGGCACCCGCGGCTCGAACAGGCCGCGGGAATTCCCCGAGCATTGGTTGACGGCGGCGATCTCGAAGCGCGGCAGCCGGGCGAGCTCGTCGAGCGACAGCGACAGCTCCCGGTCGACATGGCCACGCACCGTCAGCCGATAGGCGTTCGCGTCGACCTCGGTGGGGATCGAGGCCCAGTGCCAGCGCACGTAGAAGCGGTCATTGGGGGTGAATACGCCCTGGTCGAACACCTCGAACGGAGTCTCCAGGAGCGGCGGGCGCGTCCGCTGCAGGATCATCGGCCCCTTGCCGGGGAAGGCTGTGGTCAGGTCGCGCAGGTCGGGGCCGCCGGGCAGCGGGAGCTTGATCGTGCCCGCAGCCCAGGCCGGCAGCGCGGCCGCGAGGCCGCCGAGGCCGAGACCGGCAAGCATCGCGCGGCGGGGAATGGCAGGATGGCTCAAGGGTGTTCCTCCGGGTCCGGGCCGAGCGTCTCGCGCTCTCCCTTGGGTGATGGAAAGTATCTTCCATGAGACAGGGCTTCCAACGGAAAGTCCTGCTCGTTCCGATCGATTGGAGAGATCGTTTCCCTCCGGCGCGCCGGGAAACGGTCGTCCGAGGACGCTCGGTCAGGCGATGCCGAGGATATGGATCAGGCAGAGGCTGACCGCGGTGAGGGCGAGCAGGGAGGCGACCACCGCCAGCGTGACCCGCAGCCCCGCGCCGGCGACGCTGCGCACGTCGACCCCGAGCCCGAGCGCGGCCATCGACACGATGGTGAGCACGTTGGCGGTCGCGGCGATCGGCGGCAGGGCGGCTTGCGGGATCAGACCGCCCGAGCGCAGGCCGGCCATCGCCAGGAACGCCAGGATGAACCACGGCACGAGGCGGTGGATCGCGACGCGGCCGGGCTTCGGACGCTCTCCCGCAGTGACGTGCGGGGCCAGCTCGTCCGTCTCCTCGCGCAGCCGGCTCGCGCCGAGGGAGAGCGCCAGCACCACCGGGCCGAGCATCAGCACCCGGACCAGCTTGACCAGGGTACCGACCTGGACGCTCAGCGCCGCCACCGGCGCCGTCGCGGCGAGCACCTGCGGCACGGCGTAGACGGTGAGGCCGGCGAGCACGCCGTACTGCATCGGCGACAGGCCGAGGAGCGGCACGAGCAAGGGCAGGCCGAGCACGACCAGCACCCCGAGCACCGCCGTGAAGGCGATGGAGGAGGCGACGTCCTCGCCGTCCGCACCGATCACCGGGGCGGTCGCGGCGATCGCCGAGTTGCCGCAGATCGAGTTGCCGCAGGCGACGAGGATCGCGAGCCGGGGGTGCAGACCTAGGGCGCGGCCGATGCCGTAGCTCGCCGCGATCGCCGCCATCACCACCACGGCGATGCCGACGAGAAGGCCGGGTCCGGCCGCCAGCAGGGTTGCGAGGCTGAGCGAAGCGCCGAGCAGGACGACGGCGACTTCGAGGACCGTCTTGGCGCCGAAGGCGATGCCGGGGAAGAAGCGCGCGCCCGGGTTCCACGCGGTGCGGAGGGCTGTGCCGAGCACGATCGCGAGCACCAAAGCCTCAAGCCAGGCGCGGCCGAACAGGTGCTCCTCGGCCGATTCGAGCGCGAGGGCGGCGCCGGTCACCGCGAGGCACAGGAGGAGGCCGGGCAGGATGCGGCGCAGGGGTGCGAGGAGGGATGCGATGAGGGTCGCGGTGATCATAACGGTCTCGCGGGGTCGCTTGGATCTGTTCCCACCGTGCCGATTCGCGAGCATTCGATCCAACAGAACGTTGCGATAATTTTGTTCGTCATTGTCGATGATTGCGACTGTGCCGATGACGATGCCGGTCGTCGGATGGACAGGTTCGCCGGCCCTTGAAACTCCGAGCCCATGACCAAACTTGCCGGTGAACGGTCACGCCCGGCAGACGGGCATGATCCTGCGACCGGAGCAGGTGCGAGCCAGCCTCATGATCCTCGATCGGCCGATCGTGCGCCTGCTGGCGGCGGTGATCCTCGTGATCCTCGCCTCCCTCGTGCCGTCGGCAGGCCAGGCCCATGAGGGACACGCGCAGCACGCCGGCAACGGGCCCGCGACGCACATGCGGACCGCCTCGGTGGCAGCGGTTCCGGCCGTGAATCCTGCCGGGCATGTCGCCCGGGGCGAGCCTCCGGCCTACCTGGAGACCGCGCTCCGGATCACTGCTGTCGGGCCTGTCCGGGACGATGGTTGCTGCCCCGGCCCCTGCCGGGTCCGCTGCTGTGGAACGATGGCCTGCTGTGCCGCCGGCATTCTGCCCGGCCCGCCCGCCCTGGCGCCGATCCCGTTCCGGGCCGTCAGGCTGGTCCCGCGCGATGCTCCCGTTCGCACCGGCGCCGGACCCGAAGCCCTGCCCAGGCCTCCCCGAGCCCGCGCGTGAGATGAGGCGCGCCTGAAGGCGCGCAACGCCCGAGTTGTGCCCGCATCGACGGTGCACCTCCGGCCCTACCGGCACGGGGAGATCCCGTGGCTGCCGATCCCGCCTCTCGCCGCCCTGGGTGCGGCCGACCCGCCTCCTAGGCGAAGTCCGCGCACGCCCCGGCCTCACCCGGGGCCGTCCCGGGCGGCCGTTCGATTTGATTCCCATTCGAAACAGAGACCGATCCATGACCTCCCCTCGCACCTTCGCCGCCATCGTCCTCATCTCGGCCGGCCTCGCCGGTCCCGCCCTCGCGCAGGCGTCGCACGACCATCGCTCCATGCCCGGGCACGGGATGGGCAAGACGAAGCCGGACCCGAAGGACACCGTCTCTACCGTCGCGTTCAAGGCCGCCGACGCGGCGATGATGAAGGAGATGGACGTCGCCTATACGGGCGACCCGGACGTCGACTTCCGCACGCACATGATCCCGCACCACAGGGGTGCTGTCGCCATGGCGAAGGTCGCGCTGACGCACGCCAAAGACCCCGAGACCCGGGCGATGGCGCAGACGATCATCGACGATCAGGAAAAGGAGATCGCCGACATGGAGGCGTGGCTGAAGCGGCACGGCCGGTAGGCACCGCACGGGCCGGGCTCATCCCGGTCCGCTTCCCCCGATATCGACAGACTGCTTGAGGAAATTCGCATGCCAGCCACCGCCCAGAAGGCCGTCCTCTACCGCATGGTGATGGAGAAGCACCTCTGCCCGTATGGGCTGAAGGCCAAGGACCTGCTCGAACGCCAGGGTTTCGCGGTTGAGGATCACTGGCTCACCACGCGCGAGGAGACCGACCGCTTCAAGGCCGAGCACGACGTCAAGTCGACACCCCAGACCTTCATCGACGGCGCGCGCGTCGGGGGGTACGACGACCTGCGCCGTCGCTTCGGCACAACGGCGAACGACCCAAACGCGACGACCTACACGCCGGTCGTTGCGGTGTTCTCCATGACGGCGCTGATGGCGCTGGCGGCCAGCTACGCCGTCACCGGCACGCCGTTCACGATGCGCGCGGCCGAGTGGTTCATCGCCTTCAGCATGTGTGTGCTCGCCCTCCTCAAGCTGCAGGACGTCGAGAGCTTCTCGTCGATGTTTCTGGGCTACGACCTGCTCGGCCAACGCTGGGTCCGCTACGCCTACGCCTATCCGTTCCTGGAAGGCCTCGCCGGCATCCTCATGGTCGCGGGAGCCCTGAACTGGCTGTCGATCCCAGTTGCCTTGTTCATCGGGACGATCGGGGCCGTCTCGGTGTTCAAGGCGGTCTATGTCGACAAGCGCGAGATCAAGTGCGCCTGCGTCGGCGGGTCAAGCAAGGTGCCGCTCGGCTTCGTGTCGCTGACCGAGAACCTGATGATGGTCGCCATGTCGGTCTGGATGCTGGCGATGCACGCATGAGCGCCGCGGCCGGCCGACGTCGCACATCAGGCGGCATCCAGTCTGCCCGGGTTCGGACGGGGCAGAGATCTGCTTTGAGTCCAAGGCCCAAGCACCCCCGGGACCGTGCCGGTCCGGGCCCGTTGCACTGTTTGCTCGACGCGTCGAGCGGCTCTCGAAGCGGCGAAGCTGCTCGGCTCTAGAAACGACCGTGCGGGCATCGGAGAACCCGATGCCCGCACGGTCACGCGCCTCGAACCTCGATGCTACGCCGCCCGGCGGGCGTGCCCCTTGCCGCGGCGCGACACGCCGAGGCCCTTGCGGGCATCGCACTTGAGGCCGTGGCTGTGCCAACCCTCCGCGGGGGCCTGCTGCCAGCCATGATGGCAGCCATGCGCCGCGGCAGGGCCGATCCAAAGAGCCGTCAGCAATCCGATCGAGACAGCGAGGGTGCGCATGCGAAAATCCTTATCAGGTAGGGAAATCGGGTCTCAGAACCGGCCGGCGAGGGTCAGCCGCACGGCTGTCGGCTCGACCGGGTGGAAGTGGCGATCGGCGACGCCGGCCGCGTCTTCGCCCGGCAGGCGTGACACGTAGTAGTAGGTGATCTGATCCGCCTTGGCATTGGTCAAGTTCAGCACGTCGAGGGAGAGGCTGACCCCGTTGTCGAAGTTGTACCCGACCCGGCCGTTGAGAAGCGCGGTCGGCTTCGAGCGCACCGAGTTGTCCTCGATCAGAGGGCGCGGCCCGAAATAGCGGAAGCGGAGGGAGCCGAACCAGCCCTGGCCTTCGCCGAAGGTGATGCCCGCCGACGCGATCGTGGTCGGCGCCTCGGGCACCCGCCGGCCGACCGGGTCGCGGTCGGCGAAGCGGGCGTTGGTGATCGTCAGGTCGCCCTCCAGGGCCAGCCAGGGCGTGACGGCGTAATGGTTGCTCCACTCGATACCGAACCGCCGTGTCGGCCGGCTCGGCTCGGTGGTGCCGGTGTCGCCCTGGAACAGGTTCTCGGACGCGAAATCGAGCCGGAACAGCGCCAGGGAGGTTTCCAGCCCGGCGATCGAGCGGTTGCGGATGCCGACCTCGTAGCCGGTCGAGGGCACCAGGAACGGCGAGCGGGACACGTTGAACAGCGGACTGACCGGATCGACGGTGGCCGTGACGCCGCGAGCATCGTTCGAATGGAAACCGCCGCCGTAGTTCACGTACAGCTCGGTATCCAGCCACGGCCCGAGCACCGCCCCGAGCTTCGGATTGACGATGCCGTCGCGGGCGCGGCCCGAATTCGCCGGGGTGTCGGAGCGGACATCGGCATAGTAGCCGTCTGCCCGGAAGCCGACGCTGGTGCGCAGCCAGTCGGTCCAGCGCACCCGGTTCTCGTAGTAGAACGCCGCGCTGGCCTCCAGCACCCGGTCGTCCAGCACCGTCGAGCGGTACTGCCGCGCCGTCGTGTTGAACAGGCCGACCCGGATGTCGTCGGTGCGGGTCTGCACGCCGATCTCGTTCTCCATGGCGAGCCCGAACAGGTCACCCTGGAACACGCGCGAGATTTCGCCGCCGCCGAGCACGCGGCTGTCGCGCTGGCGGAACTGGTCGCCGTTGACCGGATCGTTGAGAAAATACGTGAAGTTGTTCCAGAGGTTCATCTGGTAGCGGATCACGTAGGCCGACGCCCGGGTGATGCCACCGGCATCCGACTGGCTCCAGCGCCCCGACAGCGAGAAGCGGCCGGTATCGCCGCCATCGCTCGGGTCGAGGGTGCCGTAGCGGCCGATGATCCCCTCCGCCACCGCCCGCTCGGGAATCTGATTGGTGGCATTCCACTTGGCCCAGTAGGCCATGCCGGTGACCGCAAAGCCGTCGAGCGGCGTGCCCTGGCTGTAGCGCACCACGCCGTTGAACTTGCGGAGGGTATCGGGCACCACCCACGGGCCGTCATAGGTCTGCGCCTCGCCCGCCACGAGCAGGTTGCCCGCGCCGAGCGGTGCCGAGGCGGCCGAGAGGGCTCGCTTGAGACCGAAGCTGCCCAGCGTCGTCAGCGCGATGTTGCGGTTGAGCTTGTCGAGATAGTCGATCCGCACCGAGCCGGCCGCGGCGAAGTCGCCGTCGCGCACGAAGTACGGGCCCTTGTGGAACTCGACCGCGCCGACGAGCTCGGGGATCAGGAAGTTGAGATCGGCGTAGCCCTGGCCGTGGGCATGGGTGCGCATGTTCACCGGCATGCCGTCGACGGTGATGGCGATGTCGGTGCCGTGGTCGAGGTTGAAGCCACGCAGGAAGTACTGGTTGGCTTTGCCCTCACCCGAGTGCTGCGTGATGATGAGGCCCGGCACTTCCTCCAGCACCTCGCCGGGTCGGGTCACCGGGCGGCTGTTGATCTGCGCCCCCGTGATGATGCCGGCACTTGCAGCATCAACCGGTCGAAGTGCACCGCCGATGCCGGTAACGCCGCCGACATAGCCGGCGCTGGCGTTAGGTGTGCCCGAAGTCGTGGCGGCCGGTGCTTCCGGTGCGACCGTGATCTCCGAGAGCGCGATGGTATCGGCGGTCTCGGTCACCGGCGGCGCGGCCCAGGCGTGGGAGGCGACCAGCAGGACGGTGGCGGAGCTGAGCAGGCTGTATCGACGCACCCGGAGGGCAGACGACAAGGTAGAGCGGGCCAACGGCATTCCAGAAGCGGCATCGAGGCGTGCCCCTCGCACGTCCCGCGTATGAGAAATCTACGCAAAGTTCACACCGCCGGCTGTGGCCGGCGGTCCTCAGTGGTCAGCGTTGTCATCGTGCGGGTGCGGGTGGTTGGCCGGCTCGGCGCTGTTCTCGGGAATGAGGTGCAGGTGGCCGTAGCGCACACCCCGCTGGGTGATGATGCGATCGGCGTAAGCCTGCATGGCCGGCACAGATCCATGCAGCACCGCAACTTCCAGGCAATCGTCTCTGGTCAGATGCACATGCATGCTGGCGATGGACACCTCGTGGTGGTGTCCTTCATCGGTGAGACGGCGCGCCAGGTCGCGGGTACCATGATTGTAGACGTAGCTCAGCGTCCCGTAGTAGGGCGCAGCACCCGCCTGATCTCCTTGGGATGGGGCGACCGCATCGCGGACGAGGTCACGCACGGCCTCCGAGCGGCTACCATAGCCGCGTTCGGTGCAGAGACGATCCATCGCCGCCAGCAGCTCGTCGTCAATGGTGATCGTGATGCGCTGCATGCCCGCTCCGTCAACTGCTTGATGGCTTTGGTAGGAGCATGGCGAGCGCGTGAACAGCTAGGGGAATGGCGGGCCTTCGCACGGCTCATGCCTCCAGCGTCCATCCATCACATGAACTGGCATGTAAGAAAATCGACCCGTTCCTGACAGCCAGAAGATCCTTCGGCGGTGCCGCACTTGACGCGAGAGCCCGGCGACGCAGCGAATGTCAGGAAGCCGTGTCATGAAATCAAATGTCTGGAAAATCCTCGCGACCGGACATTCCCGACAGAGCTTGCGAGGAGCCGCTTCGGGTCAACAGCGTGGATTGCAGGCATGAAGTCTGGATGTTCGAGAGGGGTCGATTACCGTTGTTCGGGGTGTATCCGGCGTACATCGTTTCATGTGTCTCGCTTATGCGAGGGGTAGTGAGATCCGGAGAACGGCGTGATGCCAGGCGCCGGCCCATCGATTAGCAGCCTTGGCCATAGGCCGCATGGTGCCGCCTCAGTCGACTATTACCCGGAGGGCGAATACCGCGCAGCGGGTTCGGGGAGCAGCCTCGGGCGGCGAGTTGGGGGCAGACCGCAAGGAGACGCTCCTCAGCGATACAGCCCATCCGCCTGCAGGCAGGTCAGCAGCTGTTGGGCCTGCTCCTGGGCCATCGCGTCCCGCTTCTGCTCGTCGAAGCCGTGCGCGAACATCGGCAGGAACCGGCTCGTCGCTCATTCCATTGCAGAGCCCTCCCACAGGATCAGCACCTAGCGGTCGGTTAGATCCTTCAGGAAGTGCCAGATCGTCAGCATCACGTTCAGCGCCGGCCGGTTCCCCCATCCGGTGATCACGCCCTTCCCGATACGTTCCACCCGGCGCAGGAGGGCGTGCTGCTTCTTCGCGATGAGGTCGCTGAAGGGCTCGAGGCAGGCGTCCTGCAGATCAGCGCGTAGAGCGGCGATGTCGGCCTCGGCTCTCGCTTCCAGGTCCGGGTCGGCCGGGACGAACACCCCTGGTACGGCAGTCAGCGCGCAGAGGAGGTAGGCCGGGATCGCGAGCTCGACACGCTGGCGATCGGATAAAGCAGGCATCACGGCATCATTGGGCTGTTGGGTAAGGGCAAGCGGCGCCGGTCAAGCGCTCTTCGTGTAGCCCTCCTATGCGAGTGCACCAAGATCCGCAGGATCAAGGTGTGGATTCCCTGGCAACCACAGGGCAGCAGGGAGGGATTCTAGGCACAGGGTGTTCAGCGCCCCGACCTCCTCGTCAGAACACCATGAGGAAGGCGCGACCGGGTGCGGTTCGCCTACAGCAGGCTCGATCGCGGGTGGAAGCTCAAGGCGGAGTTTCATTCGCCCGGGTACACGACACGGTGGAAAGAGCTTCTGAGCATATAATTCGGCTATATGCGCGGAGGATCGAGTACGTTGCGTGTTGAGCATATTACAAGAGATGTGGACCCTCTTGTCATCGCAACATACAAATTTTTTCGATCTAAATCATCTGCATCAAGTATAACTGCACCATCTGCTTCTAACCCTTTTAACAACAAAGTGCTTCCAACAGATCTCTTAGGTAGAGGACGACCAACCAACCGATTTTGTTCTCTGATTTTTATGGCGGCCTCTTTGAAATCAACAGCATTTGGTCCAATAGTTAATCTAAGCGCACCAATACATGATCGGAGAACAGCAGGACGATAAACAGTGACACCAGCTTCTTTATTCATTTCGACAAGTAGATCTATTACGGATTGATGCGATCGCGTGTCATAAAGTTTGATGGCCGCCTTTTCAACGTCCGATGGCTCAGTTTTATTTCTACCCTGTTTTATAGAGTTGATCCGCGAGATAAGATCAGCAGGATTAATTGATGTCATCACCATTTGCGCGAAAGAAGCAATCTGTTCTACACAATGATTATTTTCGAGATCCAGGTTGTTTGAAAAATTGATAAGATCTTTTAGATCGACGGCTTCAATAGTTACTGCACCCGGGGTCTGACTAGCAAATCTGCGCTGGCTGGCAGGGCTTTTGCTATCTGCAATAATAATAACCCGGCTGTCTTCACCTTTAACGATAGTTCGAGCTGCTGCGAGTTTCTTCGCATGATCACTTGTTCCATCTAGATTGATCCAAGTAACGTTACTTGGAGAAGTGCGCAAATCGATTGCTTCTCCTTCAATAAGCTTGCGTCTGACATCAAGTAACCAATTACCAAAAGCGGCTTGCCCTGCATTCACCCATCTCCACGGAGTATTAAGTTCTCCAACAATAGGAAAATGAATGCAAACATGTTTATTCCAGTCAGCGAGTTGGTCCTTCCCAAATCCAAATATGGCTTGCAATGGATCTCCGAGGACACACGTGGGGAGAGATTGAGAAGCAAACCAAACTATTGCATGTTGAAATATCGAACAGTCTTGATATTCATCGACAATGATTCTGGAATACGTTGATGATATTATATCTGAAATATGTCCGTTTTTCAGAAGTCTTACGGCTGCCGCTCGGATAGCGGGATAATCGTTAGTCGGATTACTTAGTCTAAGTATATCATCTTTGCACTCGCTTCTGCGAGGGAATAATGAGGCCAGCTTCATAGCCCATCCATCTATTGTAGAGAGACGGTAGTGTTTCGGAGAAACACCAGCTAAATCAAGCCGACTTCTTAATGCTGCTACACCAGCATTTGTATGCGTAAGAACAAGTATCGGCTTCATTTCGCAATGCCGAGACAATGCATCTGCAATTAGATGCGTTTTTCCACATCCAGCCGGCGCTGTGATAGTTCCTTTATCTACGCCCAGCAAATCAATATTACGGTTGAACATTGCTAGACCAATCGAAAAGAGAGGTTAGAGATTGGATGAAATCGGCATCGCATCCTTGGTTGACATCGGGTCCAACGATTTCTCGCCCAATCTCCTCCATCTGACCAACGGTTTTAAACCAAGACGACTTCTTTGCAGCGTTTCCAAGGCACTCGCGGATCTGTGGAGTTACAGCACACATACAAGTTGATAGATCAAGAGAGTTGTTTGAATGCGTTTTTATTTGATCATTAATTGCCTTGGGCGCGTGGTCTGATGCTGCTTTTTCGAGCAATTTATGGATCGCGTGATCTGTAACACTAAAAAATATTTCCTGCTCAAGTGCTCGACCTGCCCGCCATTTGAAAACAACTCCGCCAGAAGAAATAAATTTCTGCTCGATAGCTACATCAGGTGAAGCGTCATCGTCGCGTAAAACTGCGCAGCGATAACGAAGACCGAGAAAAGATGGCGCGCGATTGTATATTTTATTGACGCCGCCTGCATCTACAAGCGCTAATCCACACGCAAAAATAGACGGATATCCAATAGATACCCTATATTGATCTAGGCCACGAATAAGACCTACTTCACTGGCTCCTTCGCATACCAGTACAGAACCAGCCAAAAAGGCGTCTGGAGCAACTCGAATTGTTCCTTGAGCCTCGTTACTATCCCCTACCCAATAGATATAATGGCTGTCTTCCAGCCGCCGTACAATAACTAGCTGATTTCCCGATAACTCTCTTAGGACAATGGGAGAATGAGTCGTGGCAAATAGCTGCAATGGAGCTTGTGCTTCTTTCGCGCCCAATGATCCAAGAAATCTTATTATTCTATGGGGCTCTAAACCATGCTCAAGTTCGTCAACGAGTATAATAGACGACTTATGAGCAGCTACTCTCTGCAACCCAGCAATGAGAAGACGTGTAGAGCCTATACCAAGTCCTTTAAGCGGTACGCCAACGTGATCATGCAATGATATGGTGCCGCCAACAAACGATACAGAATGCGCATCAAGTAACGCTCGAACATTGTCCCCTATGGGTATACCAAGTTTATGCGCTGTCTCAGAAACAATTTTGAGAGCTGAGCCTAGCTCTTCGGCCGCGCGGTCACCAAAGGCCCCTCGTGCATCTCTGGCTGCTTTTGCAAGGGTGGCAGATGTATCTGCTCGCTCATCTGAAATTTGATTAAGTACAGATCCTCGTTGCCATCCTAGGTTATGACTAGCTGTTGCTCCAATGCGAGTAGGCGAAATTTTTGCGCGATCTGACCACTGCAGAGGCTTCGCTTGCCCTTGGCCGATTGCACGATCAGAAACGAGTTGCCAAGAAGGTTCTAGATCACTTCTTACTTCAAGCTTTAAAGTTATTACTGTTTCTAGATCAGCTTCAGGTTCGTCATGTAATTCTTTTGTTTTTAAGTCAAAACCACGGAGATATAATCCGTAATTATCAAGATTTTTTAGACTATCACTTAGTTCTCCGAGGGTAATAAATATTTCGATTGGGCAATCAACCTCCAATTTATAAAAATCACTGTCGCAAAATTGCACGTTGCGACGGGCTACAAGGCATAAATCAATTGCATCTAGTATGGTTGATTTGCCACTATCTCCAGGCCCAATGAAGCAGTTAATGCCTTCCGATGGAGCGAAATCCAATTGCTTGATAGATCGGAAGTTTTTTATCTGTATAAATCTAATTCTAGACATTTATGTAAGCCGCTCCCCCTTCTTCGGGCCAACCATAGCGCGGCAAGCGAACGAGGGGAAGAGACACGACTGTGTGCACTAGGCAGGGGAAATGGTTTTAAGATCCATAGCACGAACGTCAGTGCGGATCTTCGCCGCTCATAACTCACAAGTTATGAGCATCGTGGGCCATCGAACGTGCAGTGGTCGGAGTGGTCAGACTGTCGGACGTCCAAGCAGCTTCATTCCGTCTGGTCGAAGCTGACCGTTGGCATCAACGTGGCGGTAGAGCGTCTGACGGGTAACCCCGAGCTCAGCGCAGAGGGCGCTTACCTTCGTCTCTGATTGACCCATGGCTACCTGAGCCAGTCGCAGCTTCGCAGGTGTCATCTTCGGCTTGCGCCCACCCTTGCGCCCCCTCGCCCGTGCTGAAGCCAAGCCTGCCTTCGTGCGCTCCACGATCAACTCGCGCTCGAACTCGGCCAGCGCCGCGAAGATGCCGAACACCAGCCTGCCGTTGGCGGTAGTGGTATCGATGTTGGCGCCCTGCCCCGCTAGAACCTTCAGCCCGATACCGCGCGCCGTCAGATCGTGGACGGTGTTGACGAGGTGGCGCAAGTCGCGCCCGAGCCGATCGAGCTTGTAGATCACCAGGGTGTCGTTCTGGCGCAGGGCTTTGAGGCAGGCATCGAGCCCAGGTCGGTCGTCGCGCTTGCCGGAGGCGTGATCCTCATAGAGGTGCTCAGGCCCGACCCCGGCCTCGAGCAGTGCGTCACGCTGCAAATCAGTGACCTGCGACCCGTCCGCCTTCGATACTCGCATGTAGCCGAGCAGCATCGTTCCTTCCCCCTGCCGCGCCCGGCGCCAGCGCCGACCGGTTCGTCACGCAAACGGACGTTAAAGTGACAAACCGAGCGCGGCCGTTCGCAACACCCTCGACGTGTCACAAAACCAGTCATCCTGTCTATGATCCGTAAACGGTTATGAGATGTCATTTAGTGACATAGCAGTTGGGATGAGTCTGGCGTGAGTGACTTTGTCTGCGCCTCTGCCGGATTGTTGGACCGACGAGCCCCAACCTCGACAGGCACTTCACCATGCACGCTCCGCGTTCCCCATGATCTACGAGCGTCAAGGTACTGACGGGCGGGCACGGGCGCCCGTGGGCAATCCGGTTAACGGCCGCGGGTTGGGAGTTCCAGCGTCCGGCTAATTCGCCATCGCCGCGAGTTGATTCACGAGGTCTGGTTCTTCTGAATCAGTTACATCTGATTCTTTACTTTTAAGATAATCGCAGAATCAGTTAGTTTAATGGATTCCCCCATGATATGCCCGAGATCGACATTGCATCTTGAAATTATTTTGACGAAAAAGTCGGGATCCCGTAGACCGATGTTCGCCGCCGGACGGATTGGTGCCGGCGTTATTTTATTTCATTTACGGATTTCTGATGACCGATACGATCTACATCGCCGTCTACCGGCACCGCCACGGCGAGGACATCTACGCCTACGCCACCGAAGCCGCCGCTCTTAAAGCTCGCGACGACCTCGCCAACGAGCAGTGGAAGTGCGAGATCGAGGGTAAGCGCGAGCCCAAGCAGAAGATCGGAGAGCGCTACTTCGGCTTGGTTGAGGACGAGAAGTTCGAGATCCCGAAGCGCGTGGTGCTGGCATGAGCGCGCGTCTTAACCGCGGCCTGTTCTCGTATTACCTTTACGGTGCCGAGAACGCCCTCGTTACGCTGGCCGTCCCGTTCGACGACAACGGTGATGGCGCCGAGCTTGCCGATCTGGTGCGCGGAAACTCGACGTCGTCGGCCGAGGCCATCACACGCATGATCGCTACGGTCATCCGTGTACACGCTTACACGCAACTGCACCCGACCGCGGTCAAGCGGAAGCAGATGCTGGACACGTGGCTGTGTGTTCTCTCGGAACTTGTTAAGTGCAACCACATGTTGGCCGTAGCCGGCAGCATCGAGCACGGTCCGTACTATATGGCGACGAGCGCACAGCCCCGCACGGAGACCACCGACGAACAGTTCGAGGCCGATCTGCCCGAGATGATTTCGTGGTTGAACGAGCAGTACGAGAGCCGTTGCGGAGGCGCCCGGTGACGACCGTCTCGATTTGCCAGCTGCAGAGCAAGCACTCGTGGTTTGGCTCGACCGTGGTCCACTCTACCTGCGAGTCGGCCCGGCGGTTTCTGCGCCAGGAGAAGATCAACGACCTCGTGAACTACGAGCATTCCCGCGACGAGGTGGAAGCGTTAGACGACGACGCCCTCCACGCGCTATGGGACGGTAATTACCCAGGGGGTGCCGGGACGGGCGGCTCCATCGCGGCTTAGGCGTCAGGTCGCCCCCCCCCTTGCCGTCTGACGGTTTGGCTGATTCCCTGTCGGGATGAGCCGCAGTGACCTGGAGCGCCTGAGCAAGGAGGAGCTGATCGAGCTGGTGCTGAAGCTGCACCGGCCGGAGAAGACCTCGCGCACCTCGTCCAAGCCGCCGGCCATGGATCGCAAGGAACGGCGGGAGAAGTCCCGCCCTGGCGGGGCCAAGCCCGGGCATGAGGGCCACAAGCGGGCGCTGACGCCGGATCCGGATCAGGTCGTGGAGCATCGGCCCTGCGCCTGCTCCTCGTGCGGCGAACCACTGCCGGCCGATCTTCCGGCCGAGGTGGTCAGCGTGCATGAGCGGATCGACCTGCCGCTGGTTCGTCCGGTCGTGGAGCAGCACCGGCGCCTGTGCGTGACCTGCCCGGCCTGCCGGACCCGGGTCGCCGCCCCGCGTCCGGCGGGGGCCGACGCGACGCCGTTCGGGCTGCGGCTGCACGCGGTGGCGACGTACCTGAAGACCTTCCAGGCGCTGTCCTACGAGCGGTTGCAGGCGGCCCTGTCGGACCTGTTCGGGCTGAAGCTGAGCCAGGGCGGGCTGATGAACCTGCTACGCCGCGCCCAAGGCTGCTTTGCCGAAGGCCGGGACGCGGCGCTGGCGCGTCTGCGGCAAGCGCGCGTGGTGGCCTCGGACGAGACCGGGGTGCGGATCGAGGGCGCCAACAGCTTCCACTGGGTGTTCCGCTGCGAGGAGGCGGTGGTGCATCACGCCGCCCCGAACCGGGCGGCGGCCGTGGTCGATGAGGTGATGGCCGGGCACCGGCCCTTGGTGTGGATCTCCGATCGCTACTCGGCTCAGCAAGGGCATGGCGAGCGTCAGCAAACCTGCCTGGCGCACCTCGCCCGCGACGTGACCTATGCCGTCGAGGCGAGCGACGACCTGATCGCCCTGCGGTTCCAGTGGTGGCTCGACAATGCCTTTGGGCTTGCCCGTCGGGTGACCGCGTTGGCGGCCTCGACCCTGGCGCGCAAACGGCGCGAACTGGAGCAGGATCTCGACGACATCCTGAAGGCGCCCGCCACCTGCGACCTCACCCGAGCGCTCCAGACCCGGATGCAGCGGGCGCGCGACCAACTCCTGACCTTCGTGGCCTTCCCCGGCCAGGTCGACGTGACCAACAACGCCTGCGAGCGCGACCTGCGGCCGGCCGTGATCCAGCGCAAGATGACGAACGGCTACCGGGCGATGTGGGCCGCCCAGGGCGAGGCGGACATCCGCACCGTCGTCGCCACCGCCGCCCTCAGGACCAAGGCGACACCCTTCGCTACCCTGCTCACCACCATCACAACCTGATCAAAACCCCAACTCCAACTACAGAGGGGGGCTGGGAAAACGCGCGTACCAAAAAATACCCCCTGGGTAATTACATGGGACGCAGAGACCGAACAGATGGTTCTCTGCGAGGAGATCGAAGTTCTCGGCTCCTAGATTGGGCTTGTGCTCCATACCAAAACGGTTTGTTGGCGACCTCTGCCGCGACGCTATCCCTTTGTATTATTTTGGATTTTATTAATGTCTTATATCGCGAATAATTTCGACACGACCTTGGATCGCATGATCAGCGGTGACATCATGGTGCTCGAAAGTGACCAGCCGGGCGAGACGATTGTTCTCACGGCCCTCGATCCCAATAACCCGCGGATTCCCGACCTGGATGAGTTGCCCCGGCCTCACGAGAAGCTGGGTGAGCCGGGTGTCACGAGCTGGGGCTTCAAGATTAATCCCGAGGATTACGAGTACCGGACCCACGTGGTTCGGCCGTCCGAGCGCCGACACATCAAGGCGCGCAATCGGGCGATCATCGAGACGCTGGTTCTCAACATGCGTCCGGACCTCGTGGATGTGAGGAACAGCAAGGGCGAGAGCCTCAATGATCTGTGCGACTGGCAGGTGGCATTCCTGCACCGGCACTCAAAGAAGTTCGGGCCGCATCACACGCGCTCGTTCGTCTTCAGACAGTCCGCCGAGAGCGTCATCGGGATGCTGACGGACCAGCTGGACTGATCCGCATCCCTGCCGCAGATCTTCGAGAGAGGGCGCGGCGCATCAGCACCGTGGCTCTCTCGTGCTGGCGCCTGCTGAAGCACGAGTTACTCAATGAGGCGGCGGCTGGATTCCTGGCTTCGGCTCGTGCCGACCGGAATGGGGGGATGGCGCGGCAGGCCGACAACTCCGGCGACCGCGTGGACCACGGGCGCACCATTAAACGTGCGGCCTGAACGGTCCTTTAGGCCACGCCACGAAGACACGAGCCAAATAGCACATCGCGAACACGACGCCACCAAGCACCAAAATCGCTATCATTTTGTAAGAGATATTATTATGTACTATTATAAAATTTATTTGTCCGAGTTTGATATCGAAGATCGCGCTTTCGAATACAGCTTCCAAGCGGCTGATCTCTGCAGCATATTGGCCGATTCTAGCCAATGCGGATGCGCTCTGAACGCCGCGATCGAAAAGATTGATTTCGAAGAGGTTGCCATTACCGCGATGCTCAAACCGTTCGAACAGCTCATCGACGAGCTGCAGATTGGTGAATGCGATTATAGTTGCGAGTCAGGAGACGGCGACTGCCTGGATGTGACGTTCTCGTTCGACGATTCCAGCCATGCCGCCATGTTCGGGGCCGCTGTCCGCTCGCGCGGTCTGGGGTAGGATGGAGCGAACCCTGATGACCTGCTCGACGAATCCCTCGATCTGCGCCTTCCGCGATCTCGACTCGGCGTACCGCGAGCATCTCGACGCCGTCTTGCGATAGTGGGTGAAGCTGTGATCGACGCCTTGCTCCCGGTAGTGATCCCGCGGCCAGTTGATCACCGCCGGGTCGATCCACGAGTCGGCGGACCTAACGTGGCAGGCTCCCGCCGATGAGACGCCGCGGCTTGTCGCGATGGTCCAGTCTCCGGCCACCCTCCCCGCTGTCTCCGCGAGTCGGCCTCTGAGTTGTAGGAGGGCCCCGAAGGGGCCTCACCAGAACATGATCTTGAAGGCGGAAACGAAGGTATCGTCCTGCGGCCCGTTGATCCCCCACGTCTGCTCACCACCCTGCGCGAGGATGTCGACCAGCCGGTGGCCGTAGCCCTGCTCCCGTATCCAGCCGATGATCTCACCCCGTTTGATGGTGCGGGGTGGGGGGAACTCATCCGAGTCGCCCACGTCACCGAATTCGTTGACCTCACTGACCCAGAGCACTTGGCGCCCGGTCTCGACGTCGGTGTAGATCATCATCTCTGAGCTGGCCGCCACCACTCCCTCTCAGCCCCGGTGACCACCGCCCCGTCTCGCAGAGCCTGTAGCAGGGTTGTCGAGGCCGTTCTCGACCATGACGTCATAGCAGGACTAGTCGCCCTCGTGCGCGTCGAACTCGCCTTGCTGCTCCTGCTCCTTGAGCAGTTTGGTGCCTTCGCGCTCGCGTCGCTTCCTCGGCAGATAGTCCTCAAGGTCCATCTGTCGGTCGTCGGGCGTCGGGCGCCACGGGCTTCGCTTTCGGCTTGGGCGCCGCCGCCGAGTACAGGTGCAGCACCGCGACGACCGAGGTCGGATTGTACTCGACCCGGTCCAGCACCGCGCCCTCGACCTTCAGGCAGCCGACGCGAACCGCCCACTTGACCACGTCCACCACGTATAGTGGGCGCGCTCATGCTCGGGCAGCGAGAACATCCCCCCACCGCCGAGCAGCCTGCGCCGATGTAGTGCCGCAGCGCCGCCTCGACGATGTCGCGCTTGCTGCGGTTCTCCTTGATCGACTCGCACTCCACCTCAGCAACCAGCTTTCGGTCTAGGGGGAGGTTGAACTGGCGGTACGGGCGATCTTCGCGAGGGGCCTCGGTCATGGCTGTCTTCTTGCTAGCAAGATCACTAGCAAAGCAACAGATCTAGTCTTACTAGCAAACTTCATAGTAAGTCTAATCCCAGCCTTGCGAGGCGGTGATCCGCCCCCATGATGTGGGTGACCTGGGAGATGCCCCAGAACACGTCGAGCGGGACGGTCATGGGCTCGGCGTGGTGTGGACTACGGGTTGTCAGTGATTGCCCCAGGGGTCTTGACTATCCCCTCAGCGGCGCGGGCGAAAGATTCGTGGTCCGGGACGATCTGCTCCGGCAGCGGCACGCGGCGGGGCTCGGGCATCGGCTCGGCCGTCGCAAGAGAATTCAGGTCGCACCGCACCCGGCGCCGGACCGTCGCGATCTGACCGCAACCAACCTCCCGTCCGAGTGCTTCATCGTGATTTCTTCAGTTGACCTTGGACTTCGACATCTCGACACCTGGGCACCCGACCAGCAGCGTCGCCAGGGATCGGCAGAGGCGGAGATCGCCTTCGGCCTGTGCGGCGCTGGCTGCCTTGATTAGGACCAGGATCGCGGCGCACACCGCCGCCGTCATGCGGCCTGCTCATGTTGTATCGGTCGATTCAGTATTCGACGGCCTTCCCGTCGATTTAGAAGTTCGCGCCTTGATAAACCGTGTTGTTCCAGATCTCGATGAACATCAGGCCGCCGCGGTTATTCGAATAGGTGCGGCGCTGGCGGCTTTTTTCGACCCGCCGAACGACTAGGTAAGCCTTGCGGCGCAGACGATCGACTTCGAATTTTGCCAGCTCCATCATTGCCTTCATTTTCGGATGGCAATCTGGCTTTAGCGTCGACCGAGGTCAATGCGTAATATTGCAATTCGTTAAAGGTTCGACTTAATATTTAATAAACGTGCCGGATCGGCGCAGACTGTTACGGAGTAAATAATTGCGGTATTGCTGTTTCACAATAGAGTTTGGGACTCGCAGGCGCCGGACCTGAGGCGGTCATTCCGCCTGCATTCTTAGCACCCCGCCGAAGCGCAGCCTGTAGTGAACCGCGTGCGCGACGGAGGGCAGCACGACGCGGTCGCCCACGATCGAGATCCCGCAATCGTTGAAAGCGGCCCACTCCAGCAATTCTTCGTCCGGCTCACCGAAGCGCAGCATCTGCACAGCGAGCACCGCGCCCTCGCCCGAGAAGATGTAGATCACGTCACGCACCGCCACGCGGACCTCGAACCCGTCCGGGTCGCAATCGATTCGCGTGATGGCCTTGCCGAGCACCAGGGCGAGCTTCGAGCGCAGGGCGTAACGTTCTTCGTCGTTCGCCTTCGCGAGCTTCCTCTTTAGCGTCGTGAGGCCCCGCACCAGATCCTTGGGCGTCGCCCGCAGCCGCGCCAGTTCGGCACCGAGGGTTGCAATTTCCTCGTCCAACGCCTCGATCTGGGTCGCCCGCGCGTTGATCTCGTTCATCAGGTGCTGCATCGCCGCTGGCTTGGCCTGGGCCAGCGCGAGGGTAAAGGTATCAAGCTGACGCTTGGCCTCGCCGCGGTCGTACTCAGCGCCGCCCACACGCCGCTCGATCTCCTGGGTCTTCGCCGCCGCGGCCTCGTCGCGACCCATGCGCCCGAGGTCGATGTGGATCTCGCTCAGCACCGCGTCTTCGACCACGTCGCAGCGGAAGTTCCGTTTGGCCTTGCACGCCTTGAGCCGGGACTTCTGAGTGCAGACGAGGTAGCCTGCCTTCTTACCACCCTTGTGGACCGCGTTGAGCGCCATCGGCCAGCCGCACAGGGTGCAGAAGCACTTGCCTGAGAACAGATTGCTGCGGTGCTTGCCCTTCTGGCCGGGCGAGTTGCGGGGCAAGATCTCGCGCTGGACCTTGAGCCAGTCGGCCTTCTCGATGATCGAGGGGAAGTGCCCCTCAATCCGCTCGCCGGTCGGTTGCTCCTTGCCATCGACCAGCCGGTGTGGCTTCCACACCCCAAGCACCGCCTCGTTGCGCAGGATCTTGGAGACGTAGCTGGACTGCCAAGTGGCGGCGCCGCCGAAGGTCGGGACGGCATCGCGGTTGAGGGCGAGGGCGATTCGGTACGAGCCGAGCCCATCGAGGGCTAGTGTGAAGATCTTCTTGATCACCTGGACTCGCTCGTCGTGCTCGAGCCAGCCGGTTGAGCTCCATACCAGCCACGCCGGACCATGCTTTGAGAATGGAATACCGGTCACCGCCATGCGACGTTTTGACTCAGCCTTACTCAAGGAGCGGTGGCTCTTAGTCCGGCTCTCATCGTGCGCCCGCTGCATCATCGAAATCACCGCCTGGAGGCGCCACGATTCCGCGTTGAGCACCTGCGCGGTGAGTTCCCACCCTGGGCCGAGATCGAGTAGCACCACCGTCACGCCAGCGTGGATCAGGGACTGGAAGGTGCCGAAGGCCGTCATCACCGGTTCGCGGCTCAACCGATCGACGTTCTCGACCAAGAGCGGCCCCGGCTCGATCTCGCCGGACTGGACCCCCTCCAAGAACCCGGCGAGCGCTCCCCTCTTACGGTTCGCACCGCGAAAGGACGACACGCCGATGTCGCTCAAGCTCTCATCGAGGCGGTAGCCGTGCGACTCTGCCCAGCTTCTTGCTGTGGCCAGTTGTCGCAGTATGCCCTCACCTTTGGCCTGCTCCCTGGTCGAGATCCGGGTGTAGCTGTAGGCGACCTTGACAGTCTGATTTTGGGTCATCTCATTGATCCAGCGAGAGATTTCCTACCAGCTTAGCAGTATGTGAATGCGTCGGATAGCTCGATGCCGTGGACATAAGGCACGTCGCGGGGCGCCAGCCGGTCGAGGGCGGTCATCAGGTCGGTCCGCACGTCCGGGTCGGCATTCTCCTGGATCGTCAGCGAGGCCGAGGTGTGGCGGCAGAACACCGTGAGCAGGCCGTGGCGCAGGCCCGCCTCGCGCACGAAGCCCGCGATCTCCGCGGTGATCTCGGTGAAGCCCTGGCCGCGCGTCTCGACCACGAGGCGCCCGCTCGCCTGGCGGGTGACCGGGCCGCTCGCCAGCATCTCGACGCGTCTCATTCGGTGATCTCCCGTCCCGGATGCACTTCCGTCTCGCCGCGGGCGAGGATGCGCTCGAGCGCCTCGATCCGGTCGGCCTCGGCGGTCGGCTTGTCCCAGCGGATGCGGCTGACGCGGGGAAACCGCATCGCGACGCCGGACTTGTGCCGGGTCGAGCGCTGCACGCCCTCGAAGGCGATCTCCAGCACCAGCCCTTTGCCCAAGCCGTACTCCACCTCCCGCACCGGGCCGAAGCGCTTGGTGGTGTGGTTGCGGACGTAGCGGTCGAGCTTGGCCAGCTCCTCGTCGGTGAAGCCGTGATAGGCCTTGCCGACCGGCACCAGCTCCTCGGCCCCGTCCGGCGCCTCGCGCCAGACCCCGAACGTGTAGTCGGAGTAGAACGACGAGCGCTTCCCGTGTCCGCGCTGGGCGTACATCATCACGGCATCGACGCGGTAGGGCTCGCGCTTCCACTTCCACCACGGGCCCTTCGGCCGGCCGGGCTGGTAGGGGCTGACGAGGCGCTTGAGCATCACGCCCTCGATCGCGTCGGCATCCGGCCCCGCCCCGACCGAGGCCGGGTCGGCGCGGGCCGCAGCAAGCGCCGCCCAGTCGGCGAACGGCACCAGGGGCGAGAGGTCGATGCGCGCGTGGTCGAGCCCACCGACGAAGCGCTCCAGCCGCGCCCGGCGCTCGCTGAACGGCAGCGGCCGCAGGTCCTCGCCGTTCTCGGCCAGGAGGTCGTAGGCCCGGACATGGGCGGGGAAATCCTGCAAGAGCTTGCCCGTCACCGCCTTCCGGTTGAGGCGCTGCTGCAGCACGTTGAAGCTCTGCACCCGCGCGTCGCGCAGGATCAGCAACTCGCCGTCGAGGGCACCCGAGAAGGTGATCGCCTCGGCGAGGTCGGGAAAGGCGCCGGAGATGTCCTCGCCGGTGCGCGAATAGATTTTCTGGACCTGGCGCCCCTCGCCGTCGCGCCCGCCGGCGAGCTGGACCCGGATGCCGTCCCACTTCCACTCGGCCGAGAAGTCGTCCGCGTCGAGCTTGTCGAGGTCGGCCTCCTCCTCGATCGGGTGCGACAGCATGGCGGGGCGGAACGGCGCCGGATTGACCGATTCCGGCGGCCCGGCCCGGCCCTCGACCCAGGCGAAGAGTTCCGGGTACGGCGCCTGCAGCCCGTGCCAGACCTCCTCGACCGCGTCGGCCTCGTGGCCGCCGAGGCTCGCCACCGCGGTCTTGGCGAGCCGTGCCGAGACGCCGACCCGCAATTCCCCGGTGATGAGCTTGAGGAGCGCCCAGCGCCCGGTCTCGTCGAGGGCGTCGAGCCAGGCGGCGAGCCGGGCCGGCAGCTCGCTCTTGCCGATGGTGGCGAGGCTCTCGACCACCTCCGACAGGGTCGGGACCGGCGGGTTGTTGTGGCCGGGGCCCGGGCCGCCGTCGCGCTTCGGCCAGATCAGGGCCGTCGTCTCGGCGAGGTCGCCGACGTAGTTGTAGGACAGGCGAAACAGCACCGGATCGACCCGGGCCTCGACGAGGCCGCGGATCAGGCCGGGCTTGGCCTCGCGGAAGCTGAGCGAGCCGGTCATGGCGGCGAGTGCGTAGCCGCGGTCCGGATCGGGGGTGTGCCGGAAGAAGTCCTGGAGCAGGCGCAGCTTGGCGTTGCGGCGCGGCTCGTAGGCGAGGCGGTCGAGGAGGTGGGCGAAGTCGTTCACGCCGCACTCTCCTCGGCCTTGGTCTTCCGGGCGCGGCCTCGCGCGGGCTTCGCGGCGTCGGGCTTGCTCGCTTCGGGCTCGGCACCCTCGGGCTTGGTTTCGTCCGCCTTGCCCTCCTCGGACCTCTTCTCCTGGGACTTGTTTTCCTCGGACTTGCCCTCCGGCTCCGCCTCGCCCTCGTCGCCGTAGCCCAGCATGTGCAGGGGCTTGGCCCGGATCCCTTGCGTTTCGCACCAGTGGACCAGGGCGTCCTCCTGGCCGTGGGTGACCCAGACCTCGCCGGCCCCGGTGTCCTCGATGGTGCGGCAGAGGTCGTCCCAGTCCGAATGGTCGGAGACGATGAGCGGCAGCTCGACGCCCTTCTGGCGGGCGCGGGCCCGAACCTGCATCCAGCCCGACGCGAAGGCGGTGACGGGATCGGGAAACTTTCGCGACCACAGGTCCTGGATCGCCGAGGGCGGGCAGAGCACGATCCTGCCGCCGAGCTTCGGCCGCTCCGCGGCCACGACCTTGATCGTCTCGCCGACGCGGATCCCCTCGCGGCGATAGAGGTCGGTCAGCTTCTCCATGGCGCCGTGCAGGTAGATCGGGTCGGAGAATCCTTCCTCGCGCAGGAGCGCCATCACCCGCTGCGCCTTGCCGAGCGCGTAGGCGCCGACGATGTGGGTGCGCTCGGGAAACAGCCGGACCGAATCGAGCAGGCGGCGTACCTCGTCGCGGGCCGCCGGGTGGCGGAAGACCGGCAGGCCGAAGGTCGCCTCGGTGATGAACACGTCGCAGGGCACGACCTCGAAGGGCCGGCAGGTCGGATCCCGCGCCCGCTTGTAGTCGCCCGAATTGACGATCCGGCAGCCGCCCTGCTCGATCGCGATCTGGGCCGAGCCGAGCACGTGGCCGGCCGGGTGGAAGCGCACGGTGACGTCGCCGAGCCGGATCTCCTCGCCGAGCCGGGCCTCCTGGCGGGTGCGGCAGAACTCCTCGCCGTAGCGCACCGCCATGATCCGCAGGGTCTCGGGCGTCGCCAGCACGGCGCCGTGGCCGGCCCGGGCGTGGTCGGCATGGCCGTGGGTGATGAGGGCGCGCGGCACCGGGCGGACCGGATCGATGTGGAAATTCCCCGGCGGGCAGTAGAGCCCCTCGCGGGTCAGGGTGAGGAGGTCGGTGGGGCGCGGCGCCATTGACCCTCGTTTCGGAGGACAGAGCCTCTTCTCGGCTGCGGAGCCGGGTATATAGGCGGTCCTTCCCGTCCGTCCCGCGATCCCGAGACCCTCGCCGCGATGCCCGCCCCCACCCGCTCCTCCGGCGACCTCCTCGCCGACCGCCGCTACGCCTGGGCGGAGGCGGCCCTCGGCGAGGGCGACGCGGAGGCCGCGGCCGACCTCGCCGCCCAGGTGCTGGAGATCGCCCCCGGCTACGCCCCGGCCTGGCTGCTGCTGGGCCGCGCCCGCATGCCCGATCCGGCGCAGCGCGGGGCGGCCGCGGCGGCGTTCCGGGCGGCGCTCGCCCTCGATCCCGACGACCCGCTCGGCGCCCGGCTGCACCTCGCCGAGCTCGGCGAGGCCGATGGCGAGGCCGGCGCGGAGGCGATCTCGCCGGCCTACGTGCGCGCCCTGTTCGACGGCTATGCCGGGCGCTTCGAGCGCCACCTCGTCGAGGGCCTGGGCTATTGCGGTCCGGCCCTGATCCGGGCGGCCCTGGAGCGGCTGCGGGGGCCCGACGCCCGCTTCGCCACCGTGCTCGACCTCGGCTGCGGCACCGGCCTGATGGCCGGCGCGCTCGACGGCCTCGCCGGGACCCTCGTCGGCGTCGACCTCTCGCCCGGCATGCTGGCTGAGGCGCGCCGCACCGGCCGCTACGCCCGCCTGCACGAGGGCGACCTGCGGGGCTTCCTCGCCGCCGAGCCGGCGGCGAGCGCCGAGCTCGTGGTCGCCGTCGACGTGTTCATCTACCTGCGCGAGATCGGCCCGGTGCTGCGCGAGGCGGCCCGGGTGCTCGCCCCCGGCGGCCTGTTCGCCTTCACGGTCCAGGGCCATCCGGGCGCGCACGGCGCCGTGCTCGGCCCCGACGGGCGCTACGCCCACGGCGTCGAGACGGTGCGGGAGGACGTGGCCGAGGCGGGGCTGACGGTCGCCGCGCTGGAGCCGGCCGAGATCCGGCGCCAGAACGGGGTCGGGGTGCCGGGGTGGCTGGTGGTGCTGGGGCGGTAGGTCCTCGCCTTTTCGCCACTCCACTTCCGTGCCGGCGAAGCCCGGACGGATGATCGCGAGCTTTCGGGACGGTGGATACGCCCCCTACCCGACCCTGCCGCCGCCCGCCTCCCCGCCGATCCGCTCCGCCGCGAAGCGGTCGCGCAGCCAGGCGGCGGCGGGGCCGCAGGGGCGCTGCTTGTGCCAGACGAGTTCCAGCGCGACCGGCCAGTCGCCCTCGTCGAATCGCAGGTCCGGCGTGACGAGGTAGGGCGCGGTGAGCGAGGCCGCGATGACGTGATCGGTGACGAAGGCCCAGCCGATCCCGTGCTTGACCATCTCCAAAATCACCCAGTGGCTCTCGACCCACCACACCTCGGCGGCGACCCGCAGGCGGCGCTTCTCCGGCCCGTCGCTGCGGGCGGCGACCAGGATCTGGCGGTGGCGCTTCAGCTCCTCCCACTCCACCCGCGCCTTGGCGAGCGGGTGGTCTCGGCCGCAGACGAGCTTGAGCGGCACCCAGCCGATGGTCTGGAAGCCGAGTTCCGTCGGCAAAACCTCCTGGCGCCACATCACCCCGAGGTCGGCGGCGCCCGATTGCACCATGCGGCTGACATCCTCCATCAGCGGGAAGAGCAGTTCGAGCTCCACATGCGGGAAGGTTTTGGCGAACTCGGCGAACAGGGCCCCGAGCGCGTGCTCGGGATAGAGTTCGTCGATGGCGACGACGAGCCGGTTCTCGATCCCCTGCTCCAGGCTGCTCGCCACGCCGATCAGGTGCTCGCGCCGGTCGAGCACGACCCGCGCCTCCTGGAGCAGCCGCTCGCCGGCCGGGGTGAGCACCGGGTTGCGGCCGGCCCGGCTGAACAGCGCCAGGCCCAGATCCGCCTCGAGATTCGCGACCTGCGTGCTGACGGCCGATTGCGCCTTCCTCAACGTCCTCGCCGCACCGGAGAACGAGCCGGCCTCGGCCGCCGCCACGAAAGCCTGGAGCTGATCGAGCGAGACGGCCATCTATCCGATTTCCCGATATGTCCCAACTTGCGATCGGGAGCATCGCAGATAGAACGCGGCACATCCACCACCGCTTCGGGGCCGACATCATGCGCAGCACGGGCGACCGCATCCGCCACGCCATCCTGTTCGAGGTCATCGGCCTCGCGCTCATCATCCCGCTCGGAACGCTGGCGTTCGGCCTGCACGCCTCCGCGATGGGGGTGATCGGGATCGGCAGCGCCGTGACGGCGACGGCGTGGAACTACGTCTACAACCTGGGCTTCGACCACGCGATGCAGCGGCTCAAGGGCCATACGCGCAAGAGCCTGCCGCTGCGCGTGGGGCACGCGGTGCTGTTCGAGGCCGGGCTGCTGGTGATCCTGCTGCCGCCGATCGCCTGGTATCTCGGCATCGGCCTGCTCGAGGCCCTGGTCATGGATCTGGCGATCGCGGCCTTCTACGTGGCCTACGCGTTCCTGTTCAACCTCGCCTACGACCGGGCCTTTCCGGTGCCGGGCTGGGCCGAGGCCGCCCCGGCGCGCTGAAGACGCGCCTCATCCAGGGCATCATGGGCGCTGAAGACGCGCCTCATCCAGGGCATCATGGGCGCTGAAGACGCGCCTCATCCAGGGCATCATGGGCGCTGACGGGCGCCCCCGGCGATCAGCGCCGCTTCCCCTCCCCGGCGGCCTCGGACATCAGCCGGCCGAGGCCGCGCTGGTCGTAGGCCTTGTCGGCGCGGCGCGGCGCGATGGCGCCGGTCGTCGCCGGATCAACCACGGAGGCGAGGGCCGGGCCGGGCGCCCGGTCCTGCTCGCGCAACGCGATCCAGTTCGCCGCCGTGGTCAGCGCCGCGATCGCGATGATGACTTTGATTCCACCCAGGAGGAGGCGCCACATGGCTGGTCGAGACCCACGATCTTTGTGCGGCCGGCAATCCGGCCCGTCCCGACATCCTTGAGCCACAGGACTTAACGGGCGGCCTTCACGGTCCCGGGGCGGGCCGTCCCACATCGGGAGAGTGGGCGAGGCCGACGGGACAAGTCTGGTGGGCCTTGCGCCAGGATCGCGGTTCCTGTTCCCCGGAACCCTGACGCTCCGGCGACTGCTCGGCCCACTGAGCCTCACAGGAATGAGTTGCAGAGAACTGGTCCGCCCCACCCCGTCATCGCCGACCTCTTTGCCGCACAGCCCGGACGGGTTCCGGAAGCCACCGGGCGCGCCGGCATCGAGGACGGTCCGTGTAGGACAGACCGGGCCGGAGGGGCAACCGGAATGCGGGCGGCGGCCTTGCGTCGAAACGCGCCGGCTCCGTGCGCTTGACCGGCGGGCGCCGAGAATCCGGGGGCCAAGAACCCGAGGGCCAAGGACCCGGGGGTGAAAAAAGACCCGGCGGGGATTTGGCCCGCCGGGTCGATTCATCCCGACATCCTGCAGCGCGGCGCGCTCAGCGCAGCGAGCCGCAGAAGCGCTGGATGCGGCGGCAGGCCTCTTCCAGCAGCTGGTTCGAGGTCGCGTAGGAGATGCGCAGGTTGGGGCCGAGGCCGAAGGCCGAGCCGTGCACCGAGGCGACGCCCTCGGCCATCAGGAGCTCGGTGACGAAATCCTCGTCGGTCTCGATCACCTTGCCGGATTCGGTGCGCTTGCCGATCAGCTCGGAGCAGGACGGGTAGACGTAGAACGCCCCCTCCGGCGTCGGGCAGCGCAGGCCGTTGGTCTGGTTGAGCATCGAGACCACGAGGTCGCGCCGGACCTGGAACGCCGCCCGGAACTCGGCGAGGTGGTCCTGCGGCCCGTCGAGGGCGGCAACGGCAGCCCATTGCGAGATCGTCGCCGCGCCCGAGGTCTGCTGTCCCTGGACGAAGTCCATCGCCTTGATCAGCGGCTCGGGGCCGGCGGCGTAGCCGATGCGCCAGCCGGTCATGGCGTAGGACTTCGAGACGCCGTTCATGGTCAGCGTGCGCTCGTAGAGCGCCGGCTCGACCTGGGCCGGGGTGACGAAGGTGAAGTCGCCGTAGACCAGGTGCTCGTACATGTCGTCGGTGAGCACCCAGACGTGCGGGTGGCGCACCAGCACGTCGGTCAGCGCCTTCATCTCGGCGTGGCTGTAGGCGGCGCCCGACGGGTTCGAGGGCGAGTTCAGGATCACCCACTTGGTCTTCGGGGTGATGGCGCGCTCCAGCTCCTCGGGCTGGAGCTTGAAGTTCGTCTCCATCGTGGTGTCGGCGAAGACCGGGGTGCCGCCGCACAAGCCGACCATCTCCGGGTAGGACACCCAGTAGGGCCGCGGGATCACAACCTCGTCGCCCGGGTTCAGGGTGGCGAGCAGCGCGTTGTAGATCACCTGCTTGCCGCCGGTGCCGACGATGGTCTGGCTCGGCTTGTAGTCGAGGCCGTTCTCGCGCTTGAACTTCTTGGCGATGGCCTCGCGCAGCGGGACGATGCCGGAGACCGGCGGGTACTTGGTCTCGCCGCGGGCGATGGCCTCGACCGCCGCCTGCTTGATGTGCTGGGGCGTATCGAAATCCGGCTCGCCGACCGACAGGCTGATGACGTCGCGCCCCTGGGCCTTCAGGTCCCGCGCCTTCTGGGTCATCACGATGGTGGCGGAGGGTTTCACGCGCGAGAGGGCGTCGGCCAGAAAGCCCATGATGATCGACTCCAGAACCTGTGAAAGACGCCCGGTCGGGCAGGGTCCTGGCCGTCCGGGTCTTCGAGCGGGCCGGACCCTAGTCGTGCGCGCCAGCGCGAGCAAGCCGCGCCTTGCGCGAAGAACGGGCGCCGGAGCCCGCCATGCATCGGTAGCCTGGACAATTGCCGCGCCCGCGTGAGACGGTTTCCGCGCCCCGGGACGACGGCCCCGGGCGGACGGGGTCGGCGGCGATGGGCGAGGCGGAGCGCCTGCGGGCGACGAGCGAGGAAATCGGCCTCGCGATCGACCACGCCGCCTGCGACCCCGCGGCCTGGGACGGGGTGATGGCCACGATCGGCCGGCTCATGCCCGGCATCTGGCCGGTGCTCCAGGTCGTCGACGCCGCCGCCGGGACCGGGCTGCCCCTCGTGCACTGGGGCTGGGACCCGGCCGACGTCGCCGCCTACGAGGCGCATTACGGCGCGGTGAACCCGTGGATCTCGGTGATCCTGTCGACGCCCGAGATGGTGTCGATGCATTCCGAGGAGCGGATGCCGGCCGCCACCCTGCATCACACCGAGTTCTACACCGACTGGCTGTCGCGGCTCGGCGGCATGACGGCCTCGAGCGGGATCAAGCTCTTCGACGCTGACGGCCGCCTGGCGGTGCTGAACCTGCAGCACGAGCAGGCGCGGGCGGCGCGCGAGCAGGGGCGGCTCGGCGAGGTCATGGCGCGGATCGGGCCGCGGATGCGCCGGGCGATCGAGACCAACCGGGCCTGCTTCTCCCCGGGTGCCGCCCGCGGGCCCGGGGAGACGCTGCTCGAGCGGGTGGCCGACCCGGCCTTCGTGGTGACCCGCGACCTGCGCCTCGTCGAGGCGAGCCGGGCCGGCCACGACCTTCTCGCGGAAGGAACGGTCCTGCGGGTCGGCGCCCTCGACCGGGTGCAGGTGCGGGACCCGCGGCTGGCCGAGACCGTGGCCCGGGAGGTGGCGCTCGCCTGCGGCGGCGTGCCGGAGCCCGCCGTTCTCCCGGCGAGCCAGGGGCCGGTCCGGATCGGGGCGACGCGCTGGCAGGTCACCGCGATCGGGCTGCGCCAGGACCTGCGCGGGGTCGTCGGGATGGCGCGGCTGTTGGTGCCGGACCAGCTCGCCCTGGTGGTGCTGCGCGGCAGCGCCGCGGACGAGGCGCGGGAGCGCGACCGCCTCGCCGCCCTCGGGCTGTCCCCGGCGGAGACCCGCCTCGCCCTGCTGATGGACGGGTCGCGCTCCCTGGTGCAGGCGGCCGAGGCGCTGGGCATCCGCCACGAGACCGCCCGCTCGCAGCTGCGCCAGGTCTTCGCCAAGCTCGGGGTGTCGCGGCAATCCGAGCTCGCGGTGTTCGTGCTCCGGCTCAGGCAGCGCGCCTGAACCGGAGCGGCCGGCCTCAGGCCGGGATCACGTCCACGATCTCGTAGGTGTCGGGATCGATGATGACGATGTCGTCGCCGACCAGCACGTACTGGAAGCCGCGATAGGCCGGGACCAGGGTGAGGATCGCCGGCGGCAGGGCGTGCAGCGTCACCGAGCGCGGCACCGCGACGCCGGCGCGCAAGGCGAAGTTGACCCCCGTCAGCGGCCGCACGCCGGAGCGCACGATGGTCTGGCGGAACTCGGTGCGCCGGGTGGTGTCGAGGCGGGACACGGCGCCCCGGGCCTCGGAGCGACCGCCACCGCGCTCGCCGCGTTCGGCCCCACGCTCGCCACGCTCGCCGCCGCGGTCTCCACGTTCGCCACGTTCCGCGCCGCGGTCACCCCGCTCGCCGCCACGCTCGCCTCTCTCGGCGCCCCGCTCACCGCGTTCGCCGCGCTCCGCGCCGCGCTCGCCACCCGGTTCGGCCCCGCGTCCGCCCCGCTCGCCCTGTTCGGCCCCGCGTCCGGCGGCACCCGGCTGAGCGCCCTCGCCCCCGGCCCGGCCGCCCGCCGGCCCGGCACCGCCACCCGGTTGGGCCGCGCCCGCACCGCCGCGAGGAGCACCGCCATTGCCGACGCCCCCCGCGCCGCCCGGACCGCCAGCACCGCCGCCGACGCCCGCACCCGGTGCGCCACCGGCACCACCGGCGCCGCCACCACCAGCGCCTGCAGCCCCGGCTGCGCCACCACCCGCAGCGCCGCCGCCGGCGCCACCGCCCGCTCCCCCACCGCCGCCACCGCCTGGGCCACCCTGCGCGAAGGCGGTGGCCGCACCGAGCACCAGCACGGCGGCCGTCATCGTCCCGCGCAGCATCTTGCCGCGATCCAGCTTGGTCATGACACGACTCCCGAGACTGCACCCGCGCGGCCCGTGGCGCAGGGTCGTTGCAGTGCCGGGCCGCAACGGAGAGGTGCGGGAGATGGTTCCGCAATCGGGTGCGATCCCCGCCCCCGATCTCGCTTTGTCCTGCGGGCGCCCGGCTCGTCCCGGGCGCCCTCCCCGGTTCAGCCGATCGCCTCGGCGACGGCCGTGCCGCAGGCGGTGGTGTCGGCGTTGCCGCCGAGGTCGCGGGTGCGCAGCGTCCGCTCGGCGAGCACGCGCTCGATTCCGGCGACGATCTCGGCCGCGGCCTCCTTCTCCCCGAGATGCTCGAGCATCATCGCGCCGGACCAGATCTGGCCGATCGGGTTGGCGATGCCCTGGCCGGCGATGTCCGGCGCCGAGCCGTGGACCGGCTCGAACAGCGACGGGAAATCCCGCTCCGGGTTGATGTTGCCGGACGGCGCGATGCCGATCGTGCCGGTGCAGGCGGGACCGAGATCCGACAGGATGTCGCCGAAGAGGTTCGAGGCCACCACCACGTCGAACCAGTCCGGGTGCAGCACGAAGTGGGCCGTCAGGATATCGATGTGGTACTTGTCCCAGGCGACGTCGGGGTAGTGGCGCGCCATCTCCTGCACCCGCTCGTCCCAGTACGGCATCGTGATCGAGATGCCGTTCGACTTGGTGGCCGAGGTCAGGTGCTTCTTCGGCCGGGCGCTCGCCAGCTCGAAGGCGAATTTCAGCACCCGGTCGGTGCCGCGGCGGGTGAAGACCGATTCCTGCACGGCGAATTCGCGGTCGGTGCCCTGGAACATCCGGCCGCCGACGGACGAGTACTCGCCCTCGGTGTTCTCGCGCACGACCCAGAAGTCGATGTCGCCGGGCTTGCGGCCGGCGAGCGGGCTCGGCACGCCGGGCATCAGCCGGACGGGCCGCAGGTTGATGTACTGGTCGAACTCGCGACGGAACAGGATCAGCGAGTTCCACAGGGAGACGTGGTCGGGGATCTTCTCGGGCCAGCCGACGGCGCCGAAGAAGATCGCGTCGTGCCCGCCGATCTGCGCCTTCCAGTCCTCCGGCATCATCCGGCCGTGCTTGGCGTAGTAGTCGTAGGACGAGAAGTCGAACCAGTCCTGCTGCAGGGTGAAGCCGTGGCGCTTGGCCGCCTGCTCCAGCACGCGCACGCCCTCCGGCACCGTCTCCTTGCCGATCCCGTCCCCCGGGATGACGGCGATGCGGTAATGGCGCTTGGCTGACGGCATGGGTGTCTCCTCCTTGTTATGGGTCCTGCCGTCGCGCATCGGGCGGGATCGGTCAATCGCCGATCACGCCACATCCCCGACGCTCGCCCTGCGCTGGCGGTCGAGCTCGTCGCTGTAGCGCTTGAGGGTGTGCTTCTCGGTCAGGATCCCGATCACCCGGGCGGCCTCGCGGCTCTCGACCACCGCCAGCGCCTCGCTCTCGGCCTTGTCGAACAGGACGACCGCCTCCTTGGCGTTCATCTGCGGCAGGAGCACCTCGTCGCGGTAGCGCAGCAGGTCGACGACCTTCGTCTCGGCGGCCTTGTCGTCGATCGGGGCGGCATGGGCCTCGGCCACCAGCACGATGCCGGCATAGTGCCCGGCCTCGTCGACGGCGACGACCTGGGTGCCCGAGCCGAGGGGAAAGGCGCGCCGGAACGCCGCCAGCGTGGTGTCGGCGCGCACGGTGCGGACCTCCCGGCGCATCAGCTGGCCGACCGTGAGGGTGCGGATCCAGCCGACGTCGTGGGCACTGCGGATCGATTCGCCGCGCAGGTGGAAGCGCCAGGTCGCGAAGGAGTAGCCGAAGGTCTTGCGCACGGTGAGCGAGGAGGCGATCACCGCCACCAGCACCAGGCCGGCGATGGGGAAGTCGCCGGTGACCTCCAGGGCCAGGAAGGTCATCGTCATCGGCCCGCCGATCACCGCGACGGCGAGCGCGCTCATCCCCACCACCGCGTAGGTGACGGGCGGCAGCACCATGGCGACGAGGGGCGGGGCCAGCATCACGAAGATCTTGCCGGCGAGCGCCCCGAGGAACAGCGAGGCGAAGAACAGCCCGCCGCGGAACCCGCTGCCGATCGAGATCGCCGAGGCGAGCGCCTTGGCGAGAAACAGGAAGATCAGCCCGGCCGCCCCGATCGCCGCGCCGTCCTCCGTCAGGTTGAGGTGGAGCGCCCCGTGCCCGGCCGACAGCACCTGGGGCGTCGCCACCAGCGCCAGCAGCCCGACCGCCAGCCCCCCGAGGGCGGGGCGGGCCGGCGGCGGCAGCCGGGTGCGGCGCACCCCCTCCTCCACCAGGGTGACGCCCTGCATGATCAGGATGCCGAGCCCGGCGCAGATCAGCCCGAGGCCCAGCGTCGGCAGGTAGTCGGCCGGGCCGACCGGCGGGGTCGGCCCCAGCATGATCACCGTCTGGTGGCCGAGGATCGCCCGCGACACGAAGGCCCCGGCGAGCGCCGCGGTGACCACCGGCGTGAGCGAGGCGATGGCGTAGGTGCCGATGATCAGCTCGAAGGCGTAGAAGGCGCCGGTGAGCGGCGCCCCGAACGCCGCCGCGATGGCGGCGGCGGCCGCGCAGCCGACGAGGATGCGCATGTCGGCGCGGCGCAGCTCGAAGCTCAGGCCCAGGCGCGAGGCGACGCCGGCGGAGATCTGGGTGTAGCCCGCCTCGAGCCCGACCGAGGCGCCGCAGCCGTTCGAGATCAGGTTCTGCACCGCCAACAGCACGGAATCCCGCAGGGACAGGCGCCCGCCATGCAGGGCGTTGGCCTCGATCGGATCGATCACCGGCCGGCCGGGCGCCCGCCGCCAGCGCCCGCCGAGCCAGATCACCAGACCCAGCACCACGCCGCCCAGCGTCGGCACCCCGACGGCGACGAGGGGCGGCACGTGCGGCGTCGCGCTCAGCCGCTCGTCGAGGCCGAGGCCGTAGAGCCGCTCGTGCGCGGCCTGGGCCGCCCAGCCCATGAGGCTGACGAGCCCCCCCGACAGGCAGCCGACGAGGGCCGCGAGAAGGATCAGGCCGATCTCGCCGCTGCGCACCCAGGCGCGCAGCGATCCGGGGGCCAGCACGAGGGCGCTCTCCGTCAGGGCGCGGCGGACCGTCTCGGACTTCGGCGTCATCGAACCGTCGGGGCGGGAATGGGGAATGCCCGCGGTGTACGGTGCCGGAGGCGGCGGGTCGACCGGCTTCGCGTCCGCAGCCGGCGCACTTTCCCACGCTTTCCGGTCCGATGACCGCAGATCGGCGCTTGCCACGGCGCCCGGGCCCGACTACACACCCCCTCGTCGCGAGCCGCCATAGCTCAGTTGGTTAGAGCGCTAGATTGTGGATCTAGAGGTCCCCCGTTCGAGCCGGGGTGGCGGTACCACGATATCGATGGACCGGAGACCGGGCTGGCGAGAGCGCCCCCGGCGAGCGACCCGGCCGGACAGACCTTCCGAAGAACTCGCGCGTGGTTTACCGGACCGGCCGATCCCCGTCGGCCTCACGGCGGGAACGATCGGCGTTGCGGTGCGATACCCGACGAGATCCGGAGGCGCCCGATGACCGATATCCCCGACACGCCCCGCGCCGCCCCGGCCGGCGCGCCCGAGGCCGCCGGCGACGAGGAGGCGTTCCACATCCCGGACGAGATCGCGGCGGCGTTGATCGAGTTCGCCGCGGTGGAGCAGCTCTCCCGCGGCGACGCGATCTGCCTCATTCTACGGGAGTACCTGCGGGCAAAGGGCTACCTGAAGGGCATGCCCGCCGCCTGATCGCGGCGACCGCCTACAAGGCGCCGCGCAGCTGGATCTCCAGGCGGCCGACATCCTCCGTCAGCCGCTCGACCTGCGCTGCACCTCCGGGTCCTCGGGCGCTTCCCTGAGGGCCAGGGCGGCGGCGGCGAGGGAATCGCGCTTGGCCTGGAGCGCGTAGGCGATCTGGGCGCGGGCCATCTCGGGTGTCCTGTCGGCCATGGGCTCTCCTCCGTCCTCGTCTCTCGGCCTGTCGTGCCCGGGCGCCGCGAAGGCGCCGGCGGCCATCCAACGCGCCAAGCCAACGCGCCAAGCCAACGCGCCAAGCCGCCCGAAGATCGCACCGCCCCGAGGTGACATCGTCCAACGTCGCGTCGGCCGGCGATCGCGAGGCCCCGACGCGCGACGACGACGCGGGTGCATCCCCCGCGCCGTCGTCAGGATGTCGTCCGGGTGCTTCGGCTCAGCAGTCGTTGGCCTGCTGCGCGGCGGTCTTCTCGCCCTTCGACTGGCGGGAGACATCCGACGGCGAGGTGGCCGTCTGCGAGCCGACATTCTGCATCGCCCCGACCGTGCCGGGCGATTCCGCCTTCGCGCCGGGCGAGACCGAGGCGGTGGCCGAGGGGTCGACGTTCGAGGTCTTGTCCATCTTCTGCGCGGTCTGGCCCGGGGCGCAGGGTCCGGCGGCGGCTCCGAGCGTACCGGCGAGCAGGAACAGGCCGGCGCCGATGGCGGCGAGACGCGTCATGGTGTTTCCTCCACTGGTTGTCGTGCCGCCTCAACCGACACCGGGGAGTCGCGGTTCCCTGGCCATTGGGCTGCGGCATACTGGCTGCCCCTATGGTCGTGCTTTCGCGAAAGCACGACCCGAAAGCCAGCTCGCGTTTCGGGGACGGAGGCGGCGGTTCGATCGAACCCGATCCGAAAAAAATCGCTTGCGTTTTGTGCGCCGCACGCTAATTTGTGCATCGCACGGTCGCGATGGCGTCGCGGCCTTGCTGCCCTCTTTGGGCGTTTCCTCCCTAGACTTCGGGCCACCCGCAAGGGTGGCCTTTTTTCTTTGGGGCAAGATGAAATTCGGAGCGCGTGCCCGGACGTTCCGGTGGGCCGCGAGGCGTGCTCCCAGGCTCGCCCGTGCCTCGGACGAAGCGAAGGGGCCGCGCATGGCGCAGCCCCGGCAGTCGGCGAGAACGAGATCTGGAATCGTGAGAGGCAGGCCGGGAGCGGCGCCCGGCCGGACACCATCAGCTCGGCAGCATCCCGGCCGGGCGCGACTGGGCGTAGAGGCTCGCCCCCGCATCCGCGCCGACCACCCGCGCCAGGGCGGCCTCGTCGCAGGTGCCGGCGATGCGCAGTCCGAGCCGGTGCAGGTGATCCTTGTCGGTGCAGTAGGCCGCCAGCCGGGCGCGTCCGGTCTCGGGCATCCGTGCGACCAGGGCGTCCACGTCGTCCTCGCTGGCGCGGTGCAGGACCGCCAGCAGCTCGAGCGGGATCGGGTAGCGCGCGAACGCCGTGGGCAGCGGGCGGGTCTGAGCTTGCGGCATGGATCACCTCGTGCGGTCGGTTTCGGCCGATCCTCGGCCGGGTATGGTTAGCGACCGGTTAAGGATCCAAGATCTCCGCACGAGCGCTCTTGCAGCGCACCATGCCGGATTGCGACAATCCGTCCGTCAGCGCCAGTCAATGATCTGAATCAATCCGAAAGACGTCGCGGCGCCGCACCATGTCACCGCATGCGCATAACGTAGGGAGCCACCTTTTGAATGGATGATTGTAGTGGGGGACTGGTCTCCATGCGAGGCCCGGACGAGGTGAGATGAGCGAGCAGACCAGCGTGGAAACCGTCTCGGTCGATGCCGTGCGGCGCAGCCTCGACGGCTGCCTGCGCATGCCGGTGTTCCGGCGCTCCCCGAAGCTCGCCGCCTTCCTGGGCTATATCGTGGAGGAGGAACTGGCCGGCCGGGGCGAGGCCATCAAGGCCTATACGATCGCCACCCAGGCCCTCGGCCGGGCCGACAGCTTCGATCCCAGCAACGACCCGAGCGTGCGCGTGGAGGCCGGCCGCCTGCGCCGCGTCCTCGACGAGGTCTATGCCGAGGAGGGCCGCACCCTGCCGGTGCGCATCCTGGTGCCGGTGGGGGCCTACAGGCCGTTCTTCGAGACCCAGCCGGGCGAGGCGCGTCCCCGGGACATTCCACCGCGGCTCGTGACCGCCGACGAGGCGTTTCGCGTCGAGCCGGCCCGCCAGGTCCCGGCGGCGCCCGCCATCCCTGCCGCCATCCCCGCCGCCATCCCCGCGCGGGGGCCGGCGCCGGTGCTGCAGGGCAGTTCGTCTCCGACGTCGACCTTGTTCGAGAGCCGCGGCCAGGCCGTGCTGGCCGTCCTCCTCATGCTGATCGTGGTTCTGCTCACGATCCAGATCGCGCTGCAGATCTACCTGATCGCCCGCACCTGACGCCGGGGCCCGCCGTCGCGTGCCGCCACGGAACCAAGGCCGGACGTCGGCTGTTCTGTGCCGTCATTGGACGTGACGTACGGGAGATCACCATGCGCAAGACGATGTCCGCTGCCGTGCTCGCCATGGGCCTGGTCGGCTTCACCGGGGCCGCCGAGGCCAAGGGCTGCATCAAGGGCGCGGTCGTGGGCGGCATTGCCGGCCACGCCGTCGGCCACACCTTCGCCGGCGCCGCCGCCGGCTGCGCGCTCGGCCGGCACCAGGCCAACAAGCGCCAGCGCACCCGCGACGAGGCCGTCCAGCCCGCCGCCCGCTGACGCGACCGGCCCCTCGCTGCGCCGCAGCATCCCCGGCGACAATCGCCGGGGCCGCCCCGTAGGTCGAGCTTGGCCGTAAGACGGGACGAATGCTCGGACCGCGATACGGCGAAGCTTGCACGGGATCGTGCTGACCTGCGCGAGCGTCGCCGTCATATCGCCACATCTCGCCGGCTTCTTGCGCCGTACAGGCAGGGAAACCGGGGCGATACATCAGATGCAACGTCGAGTGGACGGACCGGCGCAGCGAGGCTCCTTGCGGATGGCGGGAGCCCACGGGGACGTCCTCTCGTTCGGCAACCGCGCCGCCCATGGCGGCGTACCGGTGATGGCCCGGACCATCCTGGCGGCCGGGTGCCTGGCCGCCGGCCTCTCGGCGCTGCTGCACCAGTACGGCGCCGAGCTGGTGACCGCCCGCCCGGCGGTGACCATGATGGCCGACCTCCTGGTGATGCCGACCCCCAGGATCCAGGTCCAGATGGGGCAGGCCCGGGCGGCTCAGCCCGCCGCACCGGCGATCGCCCCCCTGCGCGAGCCGATTCACGACCTCGACACCGCGCTCGGCTCGTCCGGCGTCGACCGGGTCTCCTACGACGATCTGCTCGCCGCCAGCACCGGGGGCGACCCCAACGAGGTGCTGACCTTCGGGCCAATGCGGATCCGCCGCCACCTCGTCCAGACCATCGTGCGGGCCGCCGCGACGGTGCGCACCGATCCGGTGCTGCTGATGGCGGTCGCCGACAAGGAATCGAGCTTCCTGACCGAGGTCCAGGCCCGCACCTCCTCGGCCACCGGCCTCTACCAGTTCATCGAGCGGACCTGGCTGCAGGTCATGCGCGAGTTCGGCCCCCGGCACGGCTATGCCCGCGAGGCCGGGCTGATCGGCGACGACAACGGCGTCGCGGATCCCGCCGAGCGCGCCCGCATCCTCGACCTGCGCCGCGACCCCTCGCTCTCGGCGGTGATGGCCGGCGAGATGCTGAAGCGCGATTCGGCCCGCATCGCCGCCCGGATCGGCCGCGACCTCACCCTCGGCGAGACCTACCTCGCCCACTTCCTCGGGCCGGACGACGCCGAGCGCTTCATGGCCAAGGTGGTCGAGGAGCCGAAGGCCGAGGCCGCCGCCCTGCTGCCGAAGCCCGCCAAGGCCAACCGGCCGATCTTCTACGAGCGCGTCGGGCGCCGGAAGGCCCGCAGCCTGACGGTGGCGCAGGTCCACGACAAGTTCGAGGCGATGATGAGCACCCGCGGCGCCCGCTACCGCGACGTCGGCGCCCTGATGGGCGTGATGGCCTACGCCGCCGAGACGCCCTGACGCGGACGCTCCGAGCGGGCGCGCCCGCGCCTCGCGCGGGACAGAGGCCGCTCCCTTAGAAAAGCCGTTCCCCGAAAAAGACTTGCGGCCTAGCCTCCAGCTGCGGAAACCACCTCCCCGGATCGCGGTTTATCCCTCCGACGATCCACGCGGACCAGGAGGTGACGATGGGCGCGGCAGGCGCCGGACGCCGGACGGGCGGTACGCAACTCACCCCGATCCTCTCTCTCGACGCCCTCGGCGCGGGCCTCGCCGCGGCCTATGACGGCCTGATCGCCGAGGCGGTGCCGGAGCGGCTCGGTGCCCTGCTGCGCCAGATCGAAGCGAGCGAGGCGCCGGGCTCCGAAGCCCCCGGGGCGACGCGGCCCGGGCACGACGCGCCCGCGGCCGGCACGGCCTGCCGGCTCGCCCTGCTCGTCGGCGACGTGCCCGGGGCGGAGGAGGCCGGCGCGCTCCTCGCCCGGGCCGGGCTCGACACGGTGCGCTGCCGCGACCCGCAGGACGGCCTCGACATCCTGCGCCTGCATGGCGGCGAGGTCGCCCTGGTGCTGATCGGCCTGCCGACCGAGCGGGCCGGCACCCTCGACGGGGCCGGGCTCGCCCGGGCGGTCGCGACGCTCTGGCCCACCATCCACCTCGTCGTGGCGCAGCCGCCCCACGCCGCGGCCCGGCTCCCGGACGCGCACCTGCCGCCGCAGGCGGTGTCCCTCGACCGCGAGCCCGACCTCCTGGCCTTCGCCGAGCACGCGGCGCTCAACCCCCGTCCTCCGGTCGCCTGAGGACGCTTCGGAACCCGGACGGCAGACCGCCTGCCCCCGGGCATCCCCCCGGCGGGGGGCTGGGTTGATTTGATCGGTACGGCCCTCCTGTCCTAGATTTTGGATCGAGGGCCGCGCCGATCGACGCCGCGCGCCCGGAAGGAGGCCGGAGCGACCGGCGAATCGGATCGGGGGATCCTTGCCCATGACGACCCTGCCCATGACGACCCTGCACATGATGACCAACGAGCGCGACGGCCAGGCCCGGCAGGGCCGCGGCGAGTATGCCGTCGAGTACGCGCAGACCGCCGGGCAGCAGGCGGCCTTCTTCCGCGAGCAGGCCGAGCACCACCGTCGCCAGGCCGAGCAGGCGCGGGTCTTCGCCGACCTGAGCCCGGGCGACGACGGTGCCGAGCAGAACCGCCGGGCCGAGCGGCTCGAGACCCTCGGCCGCCACGGCGACACCATGGCGGCCGCCTTCGAGGCCCGCGCCCGGCGCCTCTGAGCCTTCCCTCCCTCGTCCGGGCCCTCGGCCGCTCCCCTCCGTCGGAGCGGATCGGCCGCGGCCCGTCTCCTCCCGGCCGAGCCCGAACCCGTCGATGCCCGCGCGTCGACGCGCGGACCATCTTTGCGAAGCCCGAACGATCTTGCCGATCCTCTCCGTCGACCACGTCACTACCTACCGCTACCGTCGGGCCGTCGGCTTCGGCGAGCACCGGATCCTGTTTCGGCCCCGCGACAGCTACGACCAGCGCCTGCTCGCGGCCTCGCTCACGGTCACGCCGGAACCGGAGAGCCTGCGCTGGATCCACGACGTGTTCGGCAACTGCGTCGCGGTGGCCCGCTTCCGCGGCCGGGCGCAGGAGCTTCGCTTCGTCGCCCGCATCACCCTCGAGCACACGCCCGAGCCGCCGCTCTCCTTCGCCCTGGCGCCGCACGCCGCGCGCTTCCCGTTCGCGTACGAGCCCGACGAGATGCCCGATCTCGCCCGCTGCATCGAGCGGCAGCGGCCGGATCCGGGCGATGCCGTCCTGGCCTGGGCCCGCGGCTTCCTGGAGCCCGACGGCACCGCCGAGACCCGCGCCCTGCTGGCCGCGATGACGGCGGGGATCCGCCGCGACTTCGCCTACGAGGCCCGGACCGAGAAGGGGGTGCAGGACCCCACCGAGACCCTGCGCCTGCGCCGCGGCAGCTGCCGCGACTTCGCCCTGCTGATGATCGAGGCGGTCCGGTCGCTCGGCATGGCCGCCCGGTTCGTCTCGGGCTACATCTACGTGCCGGAGCGGGACGGGGCCGCGCTCCATGTCGGCGGCGGCTCCACCCATGCCTGGGTCCAGGTCTACCTGCCGGGGGCGGGCTGGGTCGAGTTCGACCCGACCAACGGCATCGTCGGCAACCGCGACCTGATCCGTGTGGCGGTGGCCCGCCATCCCGGTCAGGCCGTGCCGCTGCACGGCAGCTGGATCGGCCGGCCCGAGGACTTCCTCGACATGGCTGTGACGGTCCGGGTGACCGAGCGCGACGAGGCGGCGCCTCCCGCTCCCTCCCCGGCCCCGGTTGCCTCCGTCCGCCTCGTCGCCGCCGATTGACGGCGGATTGATCCGGACGGCGCATCTTCGCCCAGGGGCTGCCGCTTCTTCATGCAACTCGCGGACGCAAGACGGCCTTACCCTGTGTCGTCGCGAGAGCGATCGCGCGTCGACGGCATCGAGGAGCCAGCATCGCCATGAAGATCAGGACCGGGTACGCGATCACCTTCGACTCCCCGGCCCCGACGCCGATGCTGCTGATGCTCGGCATCCACCCCTCCCGGCTCGGCGATTGCCTCACCTCCCCGGCCTTGCGGTTCGATCCGCCGATCCCGGCGCGCGACTATCCCGACCGCTACGGCAATACCTGCACCCGCATCCTCGCCCCGCAGGGCCGGCTCACGGTCTCGGCCGACTTCCTGGTCCAGGACAGCGGGCTGGCCGACGACTACGCGCCCGATGCCGTGCAGCACCCGGTGCAGGATCTGCCCGACGACGTGATGGTCTACCTGCTGGGCAGCCGCTACTGCGACACCGACAAGCTCTCGAACATCGCCTGGCAGCTCTTCGGCAACACCCCGCTCGGCTGGGCCCGGGTCCAGGCGATCGTCGACTACGTCCACAACCACATCCGGTTCGACTACCAGCGCGCCGACGCCACCCGCAGCGCGTTCGACGGGTTCAACCAGCGCGAGGGCGTCTGCCGCGACTTCGCGCACCTCGCCGTCACGTTCTGCCGCTGCATGAACATCCCGGCGCGCTACTGCACCGGCTATCTCGGCGATATCGGCGTGCCGGCCGCCCCCGACCCGATGGACTTCTCGGCCTGGTTCGAGGCCTATCTCGGCGGCCGCTGGTACACGTTCGACGCCCGCCACAACCGGCCCCGCATCGGCCGCATCCTGATGGGCCGCGGGCGCGACGCCACCGACGTGGCGATCTCGACGATCTTCGGCCCCTCGGTCCTCGCCGGCTTCCAGGTCCATACCGACGAGGTCGCCTGAGGCGGCATCGCTCGGATGCCGCCGATCCCGTCAACCTCCCGTGAAGGCTCTCACAGGCCTCAGTACTCCGCCGTCGAAACAAGCGTCACGGGAGCCGGGAACCACTGCGCCGAGACAGCATTGTACAGCAAAGGTAATTGCTGAGGTAAGGCTCCGGCCATGAAGATCTTCGCTACCGCCCTGGCGGGCGTTCTGAGCGTGTGCGTGCTTGCCTCCGCGCCGGCCAAGGCGGCGCCCTACGACCCCTTCGACGCCAACCCCGGCGAGGACTACTACGCCGGCCAGCCCTACGACTCGCCGAGCTACCGGGCCACCCAGGGCTACTATGGCCAGGGCCAGGTCGGCCAGGGTCAGGCCGCCGGCAGCACCGAGCAGGCCCAGGTCGCCCCGATCCCGCGGGAGCTGGTGCCGTTCAACGGCGGCTACGCCCCCGGCACCCTGGTGGTCTCGACCGCCGAGCGCCGCCTCTACCTCGTGCTGGGCGACGGCATGGCCCTGCGCTACGGCGTCGGCGTCGGCCGCCCGGGCTTCACCTGGTCGGGCACCAAGACGATCACCGCCAAGCGCGAGTGGCCGTCCTGGACCCCGCCGAAGGAGATGCTGGCCCGCCGCCCCGACCTGCCGCGCTACATGGCCGGCGGCATCGACAACCCGCTCGGCGCCCGCGCGATGTATATCGGCGGCACCCTCTACCGCATCCACGGCTCGAACGAACCGGACACGATCGGCCAGGCGGTGTCCTCGGGCTGCATCCGCATGACCAACGACGACGTCACCGACCTGTACTCGCGGGTCAAGGTCGGCGCCAAGGTGGTGGTGCTGAACTGACGCGAGACCGGACGCGACGTCCCTCCGGACGCCACGTCCGCCGGGCCGCAACCGGAAAGGGCCGCCCTCGGGCGGCCCTTTTTCGTTGTCCGGGGCAGGGACCGCCCGGGGGCGGCCCGCCTCGATCAGGGGGCGACGCGGCCCGGGGCGGGCGGCTGCGGCGCGCTGAAGCTCGCGATCGGCACGTCGCAGAAGCAGCGGGCGCCGAGCGGCCGCGGGCCGGGCAGCGGGCAGGAATAGGGCTGCGGGCCGGTGAAGCCGCGCTGCACCGCATCGCAATTGTAGCCGACGGCGCGGCGCGGCGGCACACGCTCGTACCCGTAGCCCGGCGCCACGTCTTCGCGGTAGTATTGCGCCGAGGCCGAGCCGGTCATGGCAGCGACCAGAACCGCGGCCGAGGCCAGGCCGGCGCGAACGAACCCTCGCATCATCGCGTTCCTCTCTGGCAGGGTGACGACCCTGCGGGACGCCGCATCGGTAGCCGAACCGCCCCGGCCCGGCAAATCCCGGCCGTGGTCCGCTCGCCGACCCGTCTTTTGCGGAGATCGCCCGTGACGACCTCGACCCAGTGGCAGCGGACCCTCGACGCGGTGGTCGAGCTCGCCGAGGAGATCGCCCGCCTCGCGCCCGACTGCGCCGACCGGGCGGTCCAGATCGTCCGGCTGATCCGCGCGGTCGACCCGCCGGACCGGGAGCTGGAGGGAGACGCCCTCGCGGTCGACGACGTGCTCGACGGGCCCGATGTCGGCCCGCTCCGTCGCAGCCGCCCCGCGGACCTGGCGTGACCCGCGCGAGGCCGCGAGCCGACCTCCGGACGCGGGCGGGAGCCCGCCGGCCATGAAAAAGGGCGGGCGCCGGTCTGGCGCCCGCCCCGTCCGTCCAGGGCCCGGAGCCGCCGGGGCTCCGGACCGAAGACGGTCGATCTTACTCGGTGATGGAGGCGACGACGCCGGCGCCGACGGTGCGGCCGCCCTCGCGGATGGCGAAGCGGAGCTTCTCCTCCATGGCGATCGGCACGATCAGCGTGACGTCCATGGTCACGTTGTCGCCCGGCATCACCATCTCGGTGCCCTCGGGGAGCTGGCACACGCCGGTCACGTCGGTCGTCCGGAAGTAAAACTGCGGACGGTAGTTGGTGAAGAACGGCGTGTGGCGGCCGCCCTCCTCCTTCGTCAGGATGTAGGCCTCGGCCTTGAACCGGGTGTGCGGCTTCACCGAACCCGGCTTGCACACGACCTGGCCGCGCTCGACGTCCTCGCGCTTGGTGCCGCGCAGCAGCACGCCGACGTTGTCGCCCGCCTGGCCCTGGTCCAGCAGCTTGCGGAACATCTCGACGCCGGTCACCGTCGTCGTCGTGGTCGGGCGGATGCCGACGATCTCGACCGACTCGCCGACCTTGACGATCCCGCGCTCGACGCGGCCCGTCACCACCGTGCCGCGGCCCGAGATCGAGAACACGTCCTCGATCGGCATCAGGAACGGCAGGTCGATCGGACGCTCCGGCTGCGGGATGTAGGCGTCGACCGTCTTCATCAGCTCGAGCACCGCTTCGTGGCCGATCTTCGGCTCACGGTTCTCGAGCGCGCACAAAGCCGAGCCCTTGGTGATCGGGATGTCGTCGCCCGGGAAGTCGTACTTCGAGAGCAGCTCGCGCACCTCGAGCTCGACGAGCTCGAGCAGCTCCGGATCGTCGACCATGTCGACCTTGTTCATGAACACCACCAGCGCCGGCACGCCGACCTGGCGGGCGAGCAGGATGTGCTCGCGGGTCTGCGGCATCGGGCCGTCGGCCGCCGACACGACCAGGATCGCGCCGTCCATCTGGGCGGCACCCGTGATCATGTTCTTCACGTAGTCGGCGTGCCCGGGGCAGTCGACGTGCGCGTAGTGGCGGTTGGCGGTCTCGTACTCGACGTGGGCGGTCGAGATCGTGATGCCGCGCGCCTTCTCCTCCGGCGCCTTGTCGATCTGGTCGTAGGCGGTGAAGGTCGCGCCGCCGGACTCGGCCAGCACCTTGGTGATCGCCGCGGTCAGCGAGGTCTTGCCATGGTCGACGTGACCGATGGTGCCGATGTTGCAGTGCGGCTTCGTCCGCGAAAACTTTTCCTTGGCCATATCCATCACCTGCGGCAAGCCCGCCCACGACGTCCAGCCGGGCGGAAGGCGCGGCCCGCTTAGAGGGTTAGCGCCGGTTGATCAAGTGCGCGCATGCGCCCGGAGGCCTGCGCGACGGTCGGCACGGTCCAGCCATGCGTCGCGGCTCACGGCTCGGCGCCGCCCGCCACGCGCCGGCGGCCGACGCTGCGCGCATAGGCCTCCGCCGTGTCGCGCTCGTGGTCGGAGAGCAGCTGCTCGACGGCGCCGACGAGGTCGGGCGCCTCGGTGAAGCCCGCCGCCACCAGGGCCACGGCCTTCGCCCGCGCGGCGTCGCGCTTGGCCGGCAGGCAGATGTGCTGCGCCCGCACGGCGAAATGCTCCGGCGTCTCGCGGCGAACCCGCGCAGCCGCGGATTCCCGGGCGAGGCAGCCCTTCAGCCGCGCGATCGCCGCCGCCTCCCGGTTCGGCCGCGCCCCGTCGAAGGCGTGGCTCGCGGTGACGTGGATCGGTCCCGACAGGGCGACGAGCAGCAGCGGCATCACGGCGCGCATGACGGTGTCCCGGGGCGTTTGTTCCTGTTACGTTCCATACCACCACTGATTCCCTGCTGCCAAGGTAAAGCGGTGGATGGATGGGGACAACGCCCAAGGGAGAGGCCCCGCCGCGTTCCGGCGGGGCCCGGCAGATCCTCAGGCCGCCTGCGGCGTGCCGCGGCTTTCGAGGAACGCGGCGTGCTCCTCGGCGAGCGCTCCCGACAGGGCGCGGGCGATGAGCGCGCGGGTCTCCGCGACGCCGTAGAGGGCGACGAACGAGCCGAAGCGCGGGCCCCGCGCCTCGCCGAGCAGGATGCCGTAGAGCGTCGTGAACCAGGTCTGCGACACGCCCGGGCGCCCGTCCGGGCTCTTCGACTTGCCCGACAGGTCGGGGAAGTGGCGCCGGCCGACCTCGTAGACCGCGGCCTGCAGGGCCTCCGGGTCGGTCGACCCCGCCTGCGCCGCCAGCGTCTCCGACAGGTCGGCGAGCGCCGCCGCTTCCCCGGCGCTCGGCGTCCGGTAGGTCTTCTCCGGGCGCACGAAGTCGCGGAAGTAGCGCACCGCGTGGTGCACCAGCCGGTCGAGGCGCGGATGCGTCTCCGGCGAGGCCTCCGGCGCGTAGCGGCGGATGAAGCCCCACAAGACCGCCGGGTCTTCGGTGTTGGCGACCGCCACGAGGTTCAGGAGCATCGCGAAGGGCAGCGCTCCGCCCTCCCCCACCCGCTCGGGCTCGGGCGGGGTGCCGGCATGGAGGTGCCAGGTCGGGTTGCCGAGCTTCAGCTTCGGTTCCTGGCCGGAAAACTTCTCTAGGAACGACAGGTAGTCGTCGACGTGGCGCGGGATGACGTCGAAGTGCAGGCGCTTGGCCTCGCGCGGCTTGTTGTACATGAACAAGGCGAGGCTCTCGGGCGTGCCGTAGGCCAGCCACTCGTCGATGGTGAGCCCGTTGCCCTTCGACTTCGAGATCTTCTGGCCCTTCTCGTCGAGGAAGAGCTCGTAGTTGAAGCCCTCGGGCGGCTCGGCGCCGAGCACGCGGGCGATCTGCCCGGAGAGCTTGACCGAATCGATCAGGTCCTTGCCGGCCATCTCGTAATCGACGCCGAGCGCGACCCAGCGCATCGCCCAGTCGGGCTTCCACTGCAGCTTGGCGTGGCCGCCGGTGACCGGGGTCTCGTAGGCCTCGCCCGTCGCGGGGTCGCGCCACACGATGGTGCCGGACGAGACCTTCACCTCGTCGATCGGCACCTGCATGACGTGCCCGGTGACCGGGTGCAGCGGCAGGAACGGCGAGTACGAGGCCGAGCGCTCGGCGCGCAGGGACGGCAGCATCACCGCCATCACGGCGTCGTAGCGCTCCAGCACCCGCAGCAGCGTCGCGTCGAAGCGGCCCGCGCGGTAGCACTCGGTGGCTGAGAGGAACTCGTACTCGAAGCCGAACTTGTCGAGGAAGCGGCGCAGTTCGGCGTTGTTGTGGGCGCCGAAGCTGTCGTGGGTGCCGAACGGGTCCGGCACCGCGGTCAGCGGCTTGTTGAGGTTCTCCGCGAGCAGCGCCTTGTTCGGCACGTTCTCCGGCACCTTGCGCAGGCCGTCCATGTCGTCCGAGAAGGCGACGAGGCGGGTCGGCACGCTGTCGTTGGTCAGCGTCCGGAAGGCGTGGCGCACCATCGAGGTGCGAGCGACCTCGCCGAAGGTGCCGATATGCGGCAGGCCCGAGGGGCCGTAGCCGGTCTCGAACAGCACCTCGCCTTTGCCCGTCCGTTCCAGCCGGGCGACGAGCTTGCGCGCCTCCTCGAAGGGCCAGGCGGACGCGGAGGCGGCGGCCTCCGCCAGGGCGGGATCGATGCGGAAAGGTGCGGGCATTCGCGTGTCGAGGCCGCGCGGACGCGGCCTTCCGGTGAGCGTTGAAGGGAGCCCGGCACCCTATGGGCCGCGCTCCCGGGGGTCAACGCGATGCGATCGTCTTACGCGGGGACGGGTTCGCGCGACGCCGCTTCCGTTCGCGCCCCGGCCATGATGTCGGCCAGGATCTCGTAGGAACGCAGGCGCGCCCGGTGGTCGTAGATCGCGGCGGCCACCATCAGTTCGTCGGCCTGCGTACGGGCCGAGATCGCGTCGAGGCCGCGCCTTACGGTGTCGGGCGAGCCGACCACCGAGCAGGCCAGCATCCCGGCCGCCTGCACCTTCTCGTGGCCCGACCAGTAGGTCTCGATGTCGTCGATCGGCGGCGGCAGCTGGCCGCGGGTGCCGCGGAAGATGTTGGTGAAGGCCTGCTGGGCCGAGGTGAAGAGGCGCCTCGCCTCGCCGTCGGTCTCCGCCGCGATGACGTTGACGCCGACCATGGCGTGGGGCTTCGCGAGCTGTGCCGACGGTTCGAAGCGGGCGCGGTAGACCTCGAGCGCCTGCATCAGGGCGTCGGGCGCGAAATGCGACGCGAAGGCGTAGGGCAGGCCGAGCATCGCGGCGAGCTGCGCCCCGAACAGGCTGGAGCCGAGGATCCACAGCGGCACGTTGGTGCCCGTGCCCGGCACCGCCTGGATGACGCGGCCGGCATCGAGCGGCCCGAGCAGCGTCTGGAGCTCCAGGACGTCCTGCGGGAAGTGGTCGGAGGCGGCGGGATCGCGCCGGAGCGCCCGCAGGGTGCGCTGGTCGGTGCCGGGCGCGCGCCCGAGGCCGAGGTCGATCCGGCCCGGATAGAGTTCGGCCAGCGTGCCGAACTGCTCGGCGATCACCATCGGCGAGTGGTTCGGCAGCATGATGCCGCCCGCCCCGACCCGGATGCGGTGCGTGCCACCGGCGATGTAGCCCACCACCACCGAGGTCGCCGCGCTGGCGATGCCGGTCATGTTGTGGTGCTCGGCCACCCAGTAGCGGGTGAAGCCCCACCGGTCGGCGGCTTGCGCCAGGTCGAGGGTGTTGCGCAGCGCATCACCCGGCGAGGCACCCTGCGGAATCGGCGCGAGATCGAGGACGGAGAGTGGCGGCATCGGCGGGTCCCGGAGGTTGTGAGTGCATGTCCCCTGCTGGGCCCCAAGATTTGGCCTGGGGGCGGCGGATACAAGCGCCCCGGACCGATGCGTGACATGCAGGGGTTGCGTGGGCAGCCGTCATCCGCCCGCGAGAGGCGCGGCCATACCGCCTGTTCCGACCGACGGAATGCCTGAGCGACAGCGCCCATCCCGGCCGTTCGAAACCGGACCTTGCCCGGCCCGAACGATTCCCCGATGCTGACGCCCGCGCTCGCGGCGGCAGTGAGACGGGCGGCGATCCGGGGAGGAACCATGGTGGGCTTGTTCGATCTCACCGGCCGGGTGGCGGTGGTCACCGGCGGCAATGGCGGCATCGGGCTCGGCATGGCGGAGGCCCTGGCCGGCGCCAGCTGCGCGGTCTCGATCTGGGGCCGCGACGCGGAGAAGAACCGGCGGTCGCTCGAACGCCTCGGCCGGACGGGCGCGCCGGTGGCGGCCGAGACCTGCGACGTCGCCGATCCGGAGGCGGTGCAGCGCGCCTTCGACGCGACGCTCGCGCGCTTCGGCCGGGTCGACGGGATGTTCGCCAATGCGGGCGTCGCCGGGGGCGGCCGGCGCTCGTTCCTGGAACGGGACGCGGCGGAGTGGCGGCAGACCTTCGCGGTCAACCTCGACGGGGTGGTGGCGAGCTTTCAGGTCGCGGCCCGGCACATGGCCGAGCGCGCCGGCGCGGGCGACGCCTTCGGGCGCCTCGTCGCCACGTCGAGCGTCGCCTCGCTGCTGGGGGCGGCGCGCAACGAGCATTACGGCGCCACCAAGGGCGCGCTCAACGCGATGGTGCGGGCGCTCGCCGTCGAACTCGCCCGCTACGGCGTCACCGCCAACGCGATCCTGCCGGGCTGGATCGAGAGCGACATGACGGCGGGACTGATGGCGAACGAGAAGTTCGTGAGCTTCAACCTGCCGCGCATCCCCGCCCGCCGTTTCGGCCGGCCGGAGGATTTCGGCGGCATCGCCGTCTACCTGATGAGCGGGTCGTCGTCCTACCAGACCGGCCAGGTGGTGGTGATCGACGGCGGCTACACGGTGGCGTGACGGGATTCGCACGATGGCACGCTTCACCGACAGGGCGGTTCTCGTCACCGGCGCGGGCAGCGGCATCGGCCGCGCCTCCGCCCTGCTGTTCGCCCGCGAGGGCGCGGCGGTCGCGGTCGTCGACCGGGACGCTGCCGGAGCCGAGGAGAGCGCGGCCCTGATCGCCGCGGAGGGCGGCCGGGCGCTCGCGCTCCCGGCGGATGCCGGCCGCGAGGCCGACGTGACCGGGTGCCTGGCGGCGGCCGAGCGGACTTTCGGCCGGCTCGACGCGATCCACGCCAATGCCGGGATCGGCGGCGGCACGGTGCCGTTCACCGAGCAGAGCGTCGAGCAGTGGGAGGAGGTGCTCCGGATCAACCTGATCGGCGCCTTCCTGGCGATCAAGCACGGCGGGCCCCTGCTCCTGCGCCATGGCGGCGGGGCGATCGTCTGCACCGCCTCCGTCGCCGGGCTTCGCGCCAACGCGGCGGGCGCGGCCTACAGCGCCAGCAAGGCCGGGGTGATCAGCCTGGTCCAGACCGCCGCCGACGCCTTCGCGGGGACGGGGCTCAGAATCAACGCCGTCTGCCCCGGCTTGATCGAGACCGGCATGACGGCGGGCCTGTTCGCCGCGGCGCGGGCGAAGGGCAGGCAGGACCGCATCGGCCAGTTCAACCCGCTGCGCCGGGCGGGCCTGCCCGAGGAAGTCGCGTCCGCCGCCGTATTCCTGGCGAGCGACGAGGCGGCCTACGTCAACGGGCAGGCGCTCGCGGTCGATGGCGGGCTGTCGAGCACCCATCCGTTCGTGCCGCGGGCGCCGCGGGGCTGAGCGCCGGCCGTCTCCGTCGCGTCTGCGGCGTCCCTGACGGCGGCGCTCTCTCAGGCGGCCCGGTCCAGGGGCGTGATCCGGGCGATCTCGTCACCGATCTCGCGACCGATCGCTTCGAGCTCGAATTGCCGCTGCAGGTTGAGCCAGAAATCCGGCGTCGTCCCGAAATAGCGGCCGAGGCGCAAGGCGGTGTCGGTCGAGATGCCGACCTCCTCCCCGGCGATCCGCTCGATGCGGGTGCGGGGCACGCCGCAGGCCTTGGCGACCACACCGGCCGATAGCCCGAGCGGAACCAGGAACTCCTCGCGCAGGACCTCTCCCGGATGCATCGGCGGGAGAACCGTGTCGGTCTCGAACTCGATGGTCATGCCGGCCTCCTCGGGCCCGGGGTCAATGGTAATCGACGATCTCCACACGGTCCGGTCCGGCCTCCGTCCAACGGAAGCAGAGCCGGTACTGGCTGTTGATCCAGATCGCGTGCTGACCGAGCCGGTCCCGCTCGAGCGGATGCAACTTGTTGCCCGGAGGCTGCTTGAGGTCGTCGAGTATCCGGGCGGCGTCGAGCATCTTCAGCGTCCGGCGCGCCGTGCCGACGATCGTGGCCGGAAGTCCCTTCGGTGCCCTCCCCCGGAACACCGCTTCGGTCCTTTCGTCCGCGAAGCTCTGGATCGCCACGACACTCCCGCTCTCAGCGAGGCATCAGTATCAAGCAATGATACAATATCGTCAAAGGTTTGGTCTCGGGAACCGGGGCGAATTCACGCCCGTCGTCCGAGCGGATGCGCTCAGAACGGGCTCACCGGAAAGAACCGCAGGTACAGCTCGGCATACTTGCCCTCGTCCCACAGGCGCTGGAGCGCGTCGTCCAGGGCGCGGGCCAGCGCCTCGTCCTCCTTGCGGGTGACGAAGCCGATGCCTTCGCCGAAATAGCGGTTCTCCAGGTAGTCGCCGCCGGAGAAGGCGCAGCACCCCGCCGCATCCGTGCCGCCGATCCAGAGCGCCAGCGCCAGCCCGTCGCCGAACAGGTAGTCGATCTCGCCCCGGCGCAACGCCGCCTCGGCGGTGCCGAGATCGGGATAGGTCTTCGGGGTGACCTGGAAGAAGGTGCGCAGATACGCCTCGTGCGCGGTGCCCGAGACCACGCCGACCGGGTGCTGGGCGAGCCCCTTCGGGTCGGGCGCGGGCAGGCCCTTGTCGCCGCGCACGACGAAGCGGGCGGGCCAGCGGAAATACGGCCGGGTCACCTGGTGGCCGGTCCGGAGCGAGGCGGTGAGCGGGATCGCGGCCGCCACCACGTCGCCCTGGTTGGCCTGGAGCGCGTCGAGCAGCGTGTCGAAGCGGCGCGCCTGCACGGTGCAGGTCAGGCCGAGCTTCTCGCAGGCCGCCCGGGCGAGCTCGACCGAGAACCCGGTCGGGTGGCCGTCCGGCCCGGCGAAGTGCAGCGGCGGGTATTCGTCGTCGGTGAGGAAGCGGATCGGCCGGGTAGCCTGCGGCGGATCGGGCCGCTCCAGCCGGGCGCGGGGATTCCAGAAGTTCGGGATCGTCACCGGCTCGGCCGCCAGCGCCGGACCCGCGGCGAGCGCCAGAAGCGCCGCGAGCAGCGCCGCCAGCAGATCTGCCGGCAGACCTGCCACTTGGCCGCGACGATGACGCTGCGGCATACGCGCAACGATTGCGAAAAAACCGCCGGTCGGGCGGCGGGGCGCTGTTGCGGAAGCGGGACGAGCCATAGGCTCCCGATACCACGAACCTCCGCCGGAGGGAGTCCGCAAGTTCGGGGTCAGCAGGTTCGGAGCCCGTCATGTTCGTCGAGGTCCGGTCTCCCCACGGCGCCACCGCCATCGTCCTGCCGGGCGAGCTGGCCTTCCTGCTCGGCCAGGGGGTCGACCTCGCGGTCGTCCGGGAGGCGGCCGTGCTCGCGCGGCGGGAGGGGACGGAGCCGGTCGCGGCCCTGCTGCGCGCCGGCCTGATGAGCGAGGCAGCCTATTACGCCGCCCTCGCCCGGGCGCTCGGCCGGCCGTTCCGCGGCGCCGGGCTCGTCCTGGATCCGCGGGCGCGGTTTCCCGAGGACGTCCGCCAGGGCGCGACGCGCGGGGCCGGCGGGGAGTGGCTGCTCGCGCCGCCCCCCGGTGCCGTGGCCGCCCTGCTGGCCGCCGGCGTGCCGCCGAACGCGGTGTTCACGACGCCGGCGGCGCTCGCCGCCGCGGTGCTCGCCACCGCCGGTCCCCGCGCCGCCGCCCGGGCCGCGGAGGCGCTGGAGGTGCGCGCGCCCGACTGGGCCTACCGCCCGGGGCTGCATCCGGGGCAGATCCTGGCCCTGATGCTCGCGGGCGCCGCGTCCCTGCTCCTTCTCGACGCGGCGCCCTGGATACAGCTCGCCATCCTGTCGCTCCTCAACCTCACGGTGCTGGCGGTGATCGTCTTCCGCCTCGCCGCCCCCCTCCTCGTGCCCGATCCGCCGCCCGCTCCCGGCCGGGTGCCGGACGCGGAACTGCCGGTCTACACCGTGCTGGTGGCGCTCTACCGCGAGGCCGAGGTGGTGCCGCGCCTCGTCGAGGCCCTGGAGCGGCTCGACTACCCGGCCTCCAAACTCGACCTCAAGTTCGTGATCGAGGCCGACGATGCGGCCACCGCGGCGGCGCTCGCCGCCCGTCCGCTGCCGGCGCGGTTCGAGATCGTGACGGCACCGCCGGGCCTGCCGCGCACCAAGCCGCGGGCCCTCAACGTCGCCCTGCCGCTCGCCCGCGGCGAGCACCTCGTGGTCTACGACGCCGAGGACGTGCCCGATCCCGGCCAGCTCCGGGCCGCCGCCGCCCTGTTTCGGGCCGGCCCGGCGCGGCTCGCCTGCCTGCAGGGGCGGCTGGTGATCGACAACACCGACGATTCCTGGCTCACGCGCTGCTTCACCCTCGAATATTCGGCGCTGTTCGACGTGGTGCTGCCGCTGCTCAGCGCCGCGCACCTGCCGGTGCCGCTCGGCGGCACGACCACCCATTTCCGCACCCGGGTGCTGCGCGAGGTCCATGGCTGGGACGCCTGGAACGTCACCGAGGATGCCGATCTCGGCCTGCGGCTGGCGCTCGCCGGCTACCGGGTCGGCGATCTGCCGCTCTCGACCCTGGAGGAGGCGCCCGCCCACCTGCATCCCTGGCTGCGCCAGCGCGTGCGCTGGATGAAGGGTTTCGTCCAGACCGCGATCACCCACAGCCGGCACCCGGTCCGGGCGTGGCGCCGCCTCGGGCCCCTCGGCCTGCTCTGCGCGGTGGCGATGGTGCCGGGCACGGTGATCTCGGCGCTGGCCTGCCCGTTCGGAATCGCGCTGGCGGCCTGGGCCCTGACCGCCTACCCGCTGCCGGACGCCCCTGACTTCCTCGCCAATCTCCTCACCGCCACGGGCGTCACGGTGTTCCTCGCCGGCCTCGGGGCGATGTGGCTGCCGGCGCTCGCCGGTTGCCGGCGGCGGGGCTGGTGGCGCCTCGCCCCCTGGGCGCTCGCCCTGCCGGTCTACTACCTCTTCGTCAGCCTGGCGGCCTGGCTCGGCCTCGTCGAGCTGCTGCTCGCGCCCTACCGCTGGAACAAGACCACGCACGGGCGCGCCGCCACCTCCCGCACCGGGGCGATGCGGCGCGACCGACTCAGAGCTGACGCGCCACCTCGGCGGCGGCGTCCGCGGCCGGGCGCATCAGGTTGAGCGACCCGACGAAGTGGCCGCGTCCGTCCATGATGTAGACGAGCGCGGTGTGCTCCATCGTGTAGTCGCCCTCCTTGAGCGGCACCTTGCGGCTGTAGGCGCGGTAGGCCTTGACGGTGGCGGCGACCGCCTCGGGCGAGCCGGTCAGCCCGACGATGCGGGGATCGAAGCTCGACAGGTACTCCTTGAGCGCCGCCGGCGTGTCGCGCTCGGGGTCGACGCTGACGAACAGGGCCTTCACGTCGCGGCCCTTGGGGCCGAGCGCCACCAGCACGTCGGAGATCTGCTGCAGGGTGGTCGGGCAGATGTCCGGGCAGTGGGTGAAGCCGAAGAACACCAGGTGCGGCGTGCCGGAAAAGTCGCGGTCGGTGACGGTGCTGCCGTCCTGGTTCACCAGGGTGAACGGCCCGCCGACCGTGCTGGTGCCGGTGGCCGGGCGGCCGAGCATCAGGCTGGCGGCGAGCCCCAGCACCGCGAGACCGAGGGCGAAGACGAGGAGCGGGATCGCGGCGCTGCGCATCCGGGGCGTGAGGGGCATCGGCGGTCTCCATCCTGGCTTGCCGGGGGCGGACGGCGCCGGTGGAGCATCACCCGCCCCCGGCGGCAAGGGGGCACGGGGTCGCCCCGGTGAAGAAATCGGGCACGGGGTCGCCCCGAGGAAGAAAGCGGGCGCGGAGCGCTCCCTGGGGACGGAATCGTCCCGCGGCGGCGGCGGTGGCGGCGGGGCGGATGCCCGCGCGATGGGCGCAGCACTGCCCTGCGTATGGGCAGCCCTCCGCGGCCGGCCTCCGTGTTGCGTTGCGGCGCGGCCTCTCCTATCGCTCGCGCCCAGCGGTGCCGTGCCTGACGCGGTGTCCGACCCCGTTTTCAAGACGACCTGCCAAGAAGACCGCCATGGCCGACAAACTCTCGCTGCCCAAGGACAAGATTCGCGTCCTGCTGCTCGAAGGCATCAACGACAGCGCCGTCGCGCTGCTCGAAGCCTCGGGCTACGTGACGGTGACCCGGCTCGCCAAGGCCCTCGATCCGGCCGACCTGCGCCAGGCGATCAAGGGCGTCCACATCGTCGGCATCCGCTCGCGCACCCAGCTCGACGAGGCCGCCTTCGAGGCCGCCGACCGGCTGATGGCGGTGGGCTGCTTCTCGGTCGGCACCAACCAGGTCGATCTCGAGGCGGCGCGCCGGCGCGGCATCCCGGTCTTCAACGCGCCGTTCTCCAACACCCGCTCGGTGGCCGAGCTCGTCATCGGCGAGATCGTGATGCTGCTCCGCCGCATCGTGCCGCGCTCGGTCTCGGCCCATGTCGGCGGCTGGGACAAGTCGGCCAACGGCTCGTTCGAGGTCCGCGGCAAGACGCTCGGCATCGTCGGCTACGGCAACATCGGCTCGCAGCTCTCGAACCTCGCCGAGGCGATGGGCATGCGGGTGATCTTCCACGACCTCACCGACCGCCTGCGCCACGGCAACACCGAGCCGGTCGACAGCCTGAACGCCCTGCTGTCGCAGAGCGACGTGGTCTCGCTGCACGTGCCCGAGACCACCTCGACCCACAACATGATCGGCGAGGCCGAGATCCGGGCGATGAAGCCGGGCTCGTACCTGATCAACAACTCGCGCGGCACGGTGGTCGACCTCGACGCCCTGGCGGCGGCGCTGAAGGACGGCCACCTGCGCGGTGCGGCCGTCGACGTCTTCCCGGTCGAGCCGAAATCGAACCAGGACCGTTTCGTCTCGCCGCTCCAGGGCCTCGAGAACGTGATCCTGACCCCGCATATCGGCGGCTCGACCGAGGAGGCGCAGGAGCGCATCGGCGCCGAGGTGGCGCGCAAGCTCGTCGACTACTCGGATATAGGCTCGACGGTCGGCGCGGTGAACTTTCCGCAGGTGCAGCTGCCGGCCCGCCCGACGGGCCTGCGCTTCATCCACGTCCAGCGCAACCTGCCGGGCATGCTCGGGCGCCTCAACGACACCTTCGCCCGCAAGCAGATCAACATCGCGGCGCAGTTCTACCAGACCGACGGCGAGGTCGGCTACGTCGTGGTCGAGACCGATGCCACCGACGTCGACCCGGAGGCCCTGCTCGAGGAGTTGCGCGCCATCGACGGCACGATCCGGGCCCGGCTGCTCTACGAGCGTCGCTGAATCGACGACGGCGCTCGGCCGCAAGGCCGGGCGCCACTGTCACAGAGACACCGTTCGCAAAGCCCCGACCCGTCGGGGCGTTTTCTTCTAGTGTGCGGCCGACGCCAACGCCTCGGTCACCACCGCCTCGCGCTCGCCGCGGCCGAGCGCATCGCCCACCATCACGATCGCCGGGCCTTCCAGCCCCGACGCCTCGACGCGGTCGGCGAGGTCGTGGGCCGTGGCCTGCACCACCGCTTGGTCGGGCCGGGTGGCGTTGAAGACCACCAGCGCGGGGGTCGCGGGCGGCAGACCCTCCGAGATGGCCTGGGCGAGGAGCGCACGCATGGTGCGCTTGGGCATGTAGATCACCGTGGTGACCGTCGGATCGGCGAGCGCCGCCCAGTTGAGGTCGTCCGGGAGCGTGCCGCGGCGGTCGTGGCCGGTGACGTATTGCAGGCGGCGCGCCGCGTCCCGGTGGGTGAGCGAGATGCCGAGCGAGGCCGCCGCCCCTTGCGCCGCCGTGACGCCGGGCACCACCGTGACCGGGATGCCGGCCTTGCGGCAGGCATCGATCTCCTCGCCGGCCCGGCCGAAGACCAGGGGGTCGCCGGACTTGAGCCGCACCACCCGCTTGCCGCCCTTGGCGAGCGACACCATCAGGGCGTTGATGTCGTCCTGGCGGCAGGACGGGCCGTGGCCGGTCTTGCCGACCAGCATCGTGCGGGCCTCGCGGCGCGCGTAATCCAGGATCTCCGGGGCGACGAGGTCGTCGTACAGGATCACGTCGGCGCTGCGCAGGGCCCGCAGGGCCTTGAGGGTGAGGAGTTCGGCGTCGCCCGGGCCGGCCCCGACGAGGACCACGCTGCCGCCGGTCGGCGCGGCGTCGCTCTCGGCGATGAGCGCGTCGAGATCGGCGCGGACCGGCGCCCGCTCGGGATTGGCGAAGGCGAGGTCGGTGAAGCGCTCCCAGAAGGCGCGGCGCTCGCCGAAGACGTGGTAGCGGGCGCTCACCTCGGCGCGCCAGTCGCGGGCGGCGGCGACCCAGGCCTTGAAGCCCGCCGGCAGCATCGCCTCGATGCGGGCCCGCACGGTCTGGCCGAAGACCGGGACCGCGCCCTCGGTCGAGATGCCGACGACGAGGGGCGAGCGGTTGACGATGGCGCCGAACGAGACGTCGCAGAGATGCGGCCGGTCGATGGCGTTGACGATGGCGCCCGCCGCGCGGGCCGCCCCGACGAAGCACGCGCACTCGCCCTCGTCCTCGAAGGCCGCGATGGCGAAGGCGGCGCCCACGAGGTCGGCCGGCGACCAGTCGCGCTCGTGCAGCACCACCTTGCCGGCGACGGCCTCGGCAGGCGCGCCCCGCATCTCCTCGGTCGGTTCGGGGGCGAAGACGTCGACATGGGCGCCGGCGGCGGCGAGCAGCTTCACCTTCCAGGCCGCGCCGCCATTGGCGCCGGCCAGCACCGCGCGCTTGCCCGTGAGCGTCACGAAGACCGGCAGCACGGCCAGGGGCTCGAGGCCCGGGGAGCGGGTCTCGCGGGGAGCACGGGGGGTACGCATGGGAGGGTGAGCTTCTGCAACCAGTCTCGGGAAATCCTGAGCCATCAGATGCGCCTATGCGGAAGCCGGTGCAAGTTCCGAGGCCAGCAGCTTGCGGATCTCCGGGATGCACGAGCCGCAATTGGTGCCGGCCTTGCAGGCCGCCCCCACCGCCTCGACCCCGTGCGCCCCGCCCTTGATCGCCGCCCGGATCGTGTCGAGGCCGACGGTGTGGCAGGCGCAGACGAGCGGACCGGTGCCGGGCCCCTCGGCCCGTCCCGAGATCAGCGCCCGACGGGCCGAGGGCTCCAAGAGTTCCTGGGTGCGGAAGAACGCCTTGGCAGCGTCCCAGGTCGGGCGCTCCGAGGCCGGCGCGAGCGCCAGCACGCCGAGAAGCTTCCCGTCCCGGAAGGCGGCGGCGCGGTAGCGGCCGCGGGCCGGGTCGGCGTACTCGCTGAACGTCGCGCCGGGGAAGAGGTCGCGCATCAGAGCGCTCGCCTCCGGCGCCCCGTCCTGGCTGGCGAAGATCAACCCGGTCGCGCCCTCCAGGCTCGCCCGCGCCCACCACCAGCCGTAGGGCGCCACCGCCGTGTCGCGGGTGATGAGGTAGCCGCGGGAGCGGTAGGGCTCGGGGGCGATCGAGGCCGGGGTCGCCTTGAGCTCGGGCTGGCCCGAGACCGGATCGACCGCGCCCTGCGCCAGCGCGCCGACGCGGCCGTCCGAGGTGTTAGCCTCGCTCCAGTGCATCGGGGCGAACAGCACGCCCGCCTGCGCGCCCGGCGTCACCATGACCTCCAGCACCGCCGCGCCGTGGGCGGTGCGGACGCGGGCGAGGTCGCCGTCGGTCAGGCCGGCCGCCGCCGCGTCGTCGGGATGGATCTCGACGAAGGGCACCGCGCGGTGGGCCGAGAGGCGCGGGCTCTTTCCGGTGCGGGTCAGCGTGTGCCAGTGGTCGCGCACCCGCCCGGTATTGAGGCGCAAGGGAAGCGCATCGCTGGTGGCTTGCGCGAGCGCCGGCTTCTGCACCGCGACGAAGCGGGCCTTGCGGTCGCGGGTGAAGAAGCCGCCCTGGGCGAAGAACCGGGTCTGCGGCGCCCTGGCCTTGCGGGTCAGGGGCCATTGCACCGGCGCCGCCGCGTCGTAGGCGGCGTCCGTGATGTCGGCCAGCCCCCCGAGATCGAAGTCGCGGGTGCCGCGATTCTCGAACTCCGACAGGGCGGCGTGCTCGCGAAACACCGCGGCAGCGTTGCCCCAGGCGAAGGCCTTGGCGTGGCCGAGGCGCTTGGCCACCTGCGCCATGATCCACCAATCGGCCTTCGCCTCGCCGGGGGCGGCCAGGAAGGCGCGCTGGCGCGAGATGCGGCGCTCGGAATTGGTCACCGTGCCGTCCTTCTCGCCCCAGGCGAGGGCCGGGAGGACGATGGCGTTCCGGGCCCGCACCGTGTCGGTCTCCGCCACCACCTCGGAGACGACGTAGGTGTCGAGCTTTTGCAGCGCCGCCCGCACCCGGTCGGCCCGGGGCATCGAGACGGCGGGGTTGGTGCCCATCACCCAGAGCGCCTTGATCTTGCCCCGCTCGATCGCCTCGAACAGGGCCACCGCCTTCATGCCCTCGCCGGTGATGATGTTCGGCGCGTTCCAGAACCGGCGCACCAGGTCCACTTCTTCCGGGGTGAAGTGCATGTGCGCCGCCAGCATGTTGGCGAGCCCGCCGACCTCGCGCCCGCCCATGGCGTTGGGCTGGCCGGTGAGCGAGAACGGCCCCATGCCGGGCTGACCGATGCGGCCGGTGGCGAGGTGGCAGTTGATGATCGCGTTCGCCTTGTCGGTCCCTTGCGCCGACTGGTTCACCCCCTGCGAGGTCGCGGTGACGACCCGCTGCGTGGTGCGGAACAGGGTGAAGAAGGTCTCGACCTCGGCCTCGCTCAGGCCGGTCGCGGCGGCGGTCGCCGCGATGCTCGGCGCGATCTGGCGGGCACGCTCGAGCGCCGGCTCGAAGCCGGCGGTGTGCTCGGCGATGTAGCGCGGATCGAGCGCGCCGTGGTCCGCGAGGTGGACCAGGAGGCCGGAGAACAAAGCGGTGTCGGTCCCGGGCTTGATACCGAGGAAGAGGTCGGCCTCCTCCCCGGTCTGGGTCTGGCGCGGGTCGATCGCGACGATTCTGGTGCCGCGCTTCTCCCGCGCATCGAGCATGCGGCGAAACAGGATCGGGTGGCACCAGGCGGTGTTGGAGCCGACCAGCACCAGGAGGTCGGCCTCGTCCAGATCCTCGTAGCAGCCCGGCACCGTGTCGGAGCCGAAGGCCCGGCGGTGCGCGGCCACCGAGGACGACATGCAGAGGCGCGAATTGGTGTCGACGTGCGGCGTGCCGATGAAGCCCTTCGCGAGCTTGTTGGCGACGTAGTAATCCTCGGTGAGTAGCTGGCCCGAGAGGTAGAACGCCACCGAATCCGGCCCGTGCGCGGCCATGGTGCGCTTGAACCCGTCGGCCACGGCATCGAGCGCCTCGTCCCAGGTCGCCCGCCGCCCGGCGATCTCCGGGTGCAGCACGCGATCGTCGAGGGAGAGGGTTTCCCCGAGCGCCGAGCCCTTCGAGCACAGCCGGCCGAAATTCGCCGGATGCTGCGGATCGCCCGCGACGCTCGCACCCCCCTGGCCGTCCGGCCGGGCGAGCACGCCGCAGCCGACGCCGCAATACGGGCAGGTGGTGCGGGTGTTAGCGGCCTCGTTAGGGAGGGCCGGCACGTGCAGGTTCATCGCGGGAGCCTTTCGCCGGGCGTGGGGTGAGGCCGGTGGGTTATGGGCAAGCAAGGGGTGGGCCGGCGGGCACAGGACGGCCCTTGCGTCAGTCAAGACAAACGTCCTGCCCGGCAGCGCGGAATGCCCCGCACGTCGTTCCGGTTCACCCCACCCGCGACCTCATCCTGAGGTGCGAGGCGATCTCCGATCGCGGAGCCTCGAAGGAGGGCTCCCGTGATTGCAGAGACTACTGGAACCCTCCTTCGAGGTCAGTCCATCTTCGATGAACTGACGCCTCAGGATGAGGTCGCGAGTGGGAAGGAGAGAATACTTGGATGACCGCCCTCAGTAAACGTCCGCCTGATACCGGTTCGCCTTCTTGAGCGCCGCGAGGTACGCCACCGCCTCCTCGGGGCTCTTGCCGCCATGGGTCGCCGCCACGTCGATGATCGCGCGCTCGACGTCCTTGGCCATGCGCTTGGCGTCGCCGCAGACGTAGAAATGGGCGCCCTCCTCGAACCAGCGCCACAGCTCGCGGCCGTTCTCGCGCATCCGGTCCTGGACGTAGGTCTTCTCGGTCCCGTCCCGCGACCAGGCCAGCGACAGGCGGGTCAGCACGCCCTGGTCCTTCAGGCCGTTGAGCTCGTCGCGATAGAAGAAGTCCGAGGCCTGGCGCTGGTGGCCGTAGAACAGCCAGTTCCTGCCCGGCGCCGCGGTGGCGGCGCGCTCGCGCAGGAAGGCGCGGAACGGCGCGATGCCGGTGCCCGGGCCGACCATGATGACCGGGGTCTCGGGCGTCGAAGGCAGGCCGAAGCCGTGGGCCTTCTGGAGGTAGACCTTCACCTTCGCGGTCTCGGACAGGCGCTCGCCGAGATGGGTCGAGGCGACGCCCAGCCGCAGGCGCGAGCGGTGGCTGTAGCGCACCGCGTCGACGGTGAGCGAGACCCGGCCCGGATCGGCCTTGGGCGAGGACGAGATCGAGTAGAGCCGCGGCTGCAACTCGTCGAGGGCTTCGAGAAAGACCTCGGCGTCGGGGCGCGCGCCCGGGAACTTGTGCAGGGCGCCGAGCACGTCGAGATAGGCCGCATCGCCGTCCGGATCCTCGCCGGCGCTCAGCGCCTGGGCCTTCTTGCGCTGCGCGCCCGAGGTCAGCAGCGAGAGGAGCTGAAACAGCCCGTCGGGGGCGCCGCCGAGCGAGTAGTTGGTGAGCAGGTGATCGCGCAGCGTCTTCTCGCCGAGCTTCGTCGCGATGATCCGCTCCGGCCGGGCCCCGAGCTCGGCGATGACCGCATCGGCGAGCGCCGGGGCGTTGGCGGGAAACAGGCCCAGCGAATCGCCGACCACGTAGTCGATGCCGGTACCGGCGAGGTCGATCTCGATGTGCCAGGTCTCCTTCTCGCCGCCGGGCGCGTTGAGGCGGCGGCGCGACAGAAAGACCGCCTCGGCCGGGTTCTCGCGGCAGAGGCCGTAGGGGCCAACCGGGGCGTCGGCCTTCGGGGCATCGTCGGAGGCGGGCGCCGCGGTGCCGGCCGGGGCCGCGGCACCGAACTCCGCCTCCAGCTTCTTCAGCATCCGGAGCGTGTCCTTGCCGCCGGGCTGGCACAGGTTCAGGCGCTCCTCGGTCTTGAGGAAGAGGGCGTTGGCATAGTCGGCGCAGTTGTAGCCGCACTGGCCGCAATCCTGCTGGGCCATGGCGGCCATCAGCTTCTGCGGCTCGGAGCGGTCCTTGGCCAGCACCATGCGGTCGTCGAGCGGCATCGACGGGTCGTGCCAGGGCGCGTCGCCGTTGTCGGCGAGCGCCGGCCCGCCGGGCGCCGCGCCGGGGCCGAGCGCGGTCGCGCCCTCGACCGCCGGCCCGAGCAGGGCCGCGAAGTAGCCCGACAACCAGGCGCGCTGGTCGGTGGTGAAGGGGGCGGATTCGGGGATCAGGACGAGCGGGGGAGCGACGTGCTGGGTCATCGAAGGCTACCGGAGAAGAGTGGCGTTCCGCCGGTGATGCACCGGCCGTCTCCTCTCCCCACAGATCCCGGGCTCGCCAGGGATCTGCAGGTGAGGAGTGAAGTCGGGCGAGCCCGACTTCGTTGCGGGGAGAGGAGAAGGGCGCCTTATTCGGCCGCCTGCAGCAGCCGGGCGTCGGCGAGGCCCTTCAGTGCCTCCGGCCCGCGGCGGGCGGTGTAGGCCTGGAAGGTCTCCTCCGGGCCGGTGCGGTTGGCGAGGTAGTCGTTGAGCAGGGCCTCGATCCGGCCGGGACACTCCTCGGCCTTCACGGCCTTCCAGATCTCGGTGCCGATCCTGGCGGCCTCGCCGAAGCCGCCGCCGACCACGATGTCGTAGCCCTCGACGGTGTCGCCCTCCTCGCTCACCGTCACCTTGGCGCCGATGAGGCCGATATCGCCGATGTAGTGCTGGGCGCAGGAATGGTGGCAGCCGGTGAGGTGCACGTTCACCGGCACGTCGAGCCCCGGCACCGCCGCCTCGACGTGGTCGGCGATGAGGAGCGCGTGGCCCTTGGTGTCGGCGGCGGCGAACTTGCAGCCGCGGTTGCCCGTGCAGGCGACGAGGCCGGCGCGGATGCTCGACGCCTTGGTGGACAGCCCGAGGGCCGCGACGCGGGCCTCGACCTCCGCCACACGATCGTCCGACACGCCCGAGAACAGGAAGTTCTGCCAGACGGTGAGCCGGATCTGGCCGTCGCCGCACTCGCGGGAAATCTCGGCGAGCGCCCGCATCTGGTCGGTGGTCAGCTTGCCGACCGGCAGGACCACGCCGATCCAGTTGAGGCCGGGCTGGACTTGGGCATGCACGCCGACATGGGCGTAGCGGTCGAACCCGCCGCGGGGCTTCACGTGGGCCGGATCGACCCGCTCCAGCTTGCGGCCGAGCGTCTCCTCGACGGCGGCGAGGTACTTGTCGTAGCCCCAGGCGTCGAGGACGTACTTCATCCGCGCCTTGTTGCGGTTGGTCCGGTCGCCGTTCTCGATGAAGACCCGCAGGATCGCATCGGCGACGGCGTTGCACTCCTTCGGCCTCAAGACCACGCCGGTGTCGCGGGCGATGTCGCGGTGGCCGGTGATGCCGCCGAGCACGAGGCGCATCCAGATGCCCGGCTCGATGCCCGCGCCCTCCATCACCTCGACCGCCTGGAAGCCGATGTCGTTGGTCTCCTCCAGCACCGGCAGCACGCCGCCGCCGTCGAAGGCGACGTTGAACTTGCGCGGCAGGCCGAAGAGCGAGCGGTCGTTGAGGACGTGGTTGTGCCAGGACTTGGCGAGCGGCCGCGTGTCGAGGAGCTCCTGGGCGTCGATGCCGGCGGTGGGCGAGCCGGTGACGTTGCGGATGTTGTCCGCCCCCGCCCCCCGTGCCGTCAGGCCGAGATCGATCAGCCCGTCGAGGAAGGGCTGGCCGTGCTCGGGAGAAATCTCCCGCACCTGGAGATTGGCGCGCGTTGTGACGTGGCTGTAGCCGCCGCCATGGGCGTCGGCGAGGTCGGCGATGCCGGCGAACTGCCAGTGGTGCAGGATGCCGTTGGGGATCCGCAGGCGGCACATGTAGGAGTTCTGGGCCGGCGCGACCCAGAACAGCCCGTGATAGCGCCAGCGGAAATTGTCCTCGGGCTTCGGGGCCTTGCCGGTCTCGGCCTCGGCGATCAGCCGGTTGTGGCCGTCGAACGGGTTCTCGGCCCGCTTCCACTTCTCCTGGTCGGCGAGCTTGCCGCCGTTCTTCACGGTGCGGTCCTGCGCCTTGATGTGGATCGCGTCCGGCCCGGTCGGCTCGGCGGCGGGAGCCGTGGCGGATCCGCCGCCGGCGAGGCCGCCGGTCATGCGGAGGGCGGCGATGCCGTGGGAGAAGCCTTCGAGGTAGCGCTTCTGCTCGGCGTCGAAGTCGTCGGCCATCGCGGGCTCCTTCACGCTGCGAGGGGGTGGGAGACGGGACGCCCGAACATCAGGTCGTCCCGGTCGTCGGACGTGAGGGTGTCGCCGGTGCGGATCAGGGCCTTGCACCAGCCCTGCTCGGCGACGTCGCCGACGAAGACCGCGCCGATCAGCCGGTCGCCGTCGATCACAAGCTTGCGGTAGAGGCCCGTCGCCGGATCGCTCCAGGTCACGGCCTCGGCGCCGTCCGGCACGTCGACCGCGCCGGCGGAGAAGACCGGCAGGCCCGACACCTTGAGGCTGGTCGCGAGCGAGGTGCCGGCGTAAGTCGCCTCGATCCCGCAGAGGTGGCGGGCCAGCACCTCGGCCTGCTCGTAGGCCGGCTCCACGAGGCCGTAGGTCTGGCCCCGGTGCTCCGCACACTCACCCAAGGCGTAGATGCCCGGGACCGAGGTCGCCATCGTGTCGTCGACCCGGATGCCGCGGCCGACCGCGAGGCCGGCACTGGCAGCGAGAGCCGTCGAGGGACGCACGCCGACCGACATCACCACGAGGTCGGCCGGCAGCACCGTGCCATCCGAGAGGATCAGACGCTCGACCTTGCCGTCGCCCTCGACCGACGCGGTGTCGGCGCTGAGCAGAACCCGCACGCCGCGGGCCTCCATCGCCTCTCGCACGAGGCCTGCGGCGGCGTGGTCGAGCTGGCGCTCCATCAGCCGGTCCATGACGTGAAGGAGCGTGGTTTCGACGCCGAGGCGCGCCAGGCCCACCGCCGCCTCCAACCCCAGCAGCCCGCCGCCGATGACGATGGCCCGGGCGCCCGACACCGCCGCCCGGCGGATCGCCGTCACGTCGGCGAGATCCCGGAAGGTGATGACGCCCGGAAGGTCCATGCCGGGCTTCGGCAGCCGGATCGGCACCGAGCCGACCGCCAGGACCAGCTTGTCGAAAGGAAGCACCAGCCCTTCGCCGACACGGACGATGCGCTCCGCCGTGTCGATCGCGGTGGCGGGCGCGCCGGTGACGAGGGTGATGCCGTGCTCGGCGTACCAGTCGAGCCCGCGGAAGGTGCAGGCCGCCTCGTCGACCTCGCCGCCGAGCAGCGACGACAGGAGCACCCGGTTGTAGGCCGCCACCGGCTCGGCGCCGACACATGTGACGGCGTAGCGGCCGGGGGCGGCATCGAGCAGCCGCTCCAGGAAGCGGAGCGAGGCCATGCCGTTGCCGATGACGACGAGGCGCTCGGACATGCGCGTCAGGCCGCGATCGCGGGTTTGGCGTGGCGGGCGTAGAGGAATTCCAGCACCTCGGCCCGGGCATGGGTGTAGGTCGGGTCCTCGACGAGCTCCAGGCGCTTGCGCGGCCGGGCGAGCGGCACGGACAGGACCTCGCCGATCGTCGCCGAGGGGCCGTTCGTCATCATGACGATCCGGTCGGAGAGCAGCACCGCCTCGTCGACGTCGTGGGTGATCATGATCACGGTGTTCTTCAGCCGCAGGTGGATCTCCATCAGCTGATCTTGCAGATGGGCGCGGGTCAGGGCGTCCAGCGCACCGAAGGGCTCGTCCATGAGGAGCACCTTCGGCTCCATGGCGAGCGCCCGGGCGATGCCGACGCGCTGCTTCATGCCGCCGGAGATCTCGTGCGGGCGCTTCTCGGCGGCGTGGGTCATGTTGACGAGCGCGAGGTTGTGCTCGATCCAGTCGCGGCGCTCCGCCCGGCTTTTCTTCGACCTCAGGACCTTGTCGACGGCGAGCGCCACGTTCTCGCGCACCGTCAGCCAGGGCAGCAGCGAGTGGTTCTGAAAAACCACGGCGCGTTCGGGGCCGGGGCTGTTCACTTCCTTGCCGTCGAGGAGCACGCCGCCGGTGGAGGCCTTGAGCAGGCCCGCCACGATGTTGAGCACCGTCGACTTGCCGCAACCGGAATGGCCGATCAGGGAGACGAACTCGCCCTTGGCGATCTTCAGGTCGACGTCGCGCAAGACCTCCGTGGTGCGCCCGGCGCGGGTGAAGCTGATGCCGACCTGTTCGAGGCTGAGATGGGTCATGGTTGGCCTCCTCAGGCCGTGGCGGTGCCGCGGGTGACGAGGTGGCCGAGGCCGGCGACGAGGCGGTCGAGCACGAAGCCGATCACCCCGACATAGACCAGGGCCACGATGATCTCGCTGATGTGCGAGGAGTTCCAGGCGTCCCAGATGAAGAAGCCGATGCCGACGCCGCCGATCAGCATCTCGGCCGCCACGATGGCGAGCCAGGACAGACCGACGCCGATGCGAAGACCGGTGAAGATGTAGGGTGCGGCGGACGGCAGCATCACCTTGGCGAAGAACTCGAAGGCGTTGAGGCGCAGGACCGCCGCGACGTTGCGATAGTCCTGCGGGATGTTGCGGATGCCGACCGCGGTGTTGATGATGATCGGCCAGATCGAGGTGATGAAGATCACGAAGATCGCCGAGGGCTGGCCGTCCCGGAAGGCGGCGAGCGACAGCGGCAGCCAGGCGAGCGGCGGGATGGTGCGCAACACCTGGAAGATCGGGTCGAGCCCGCGCATCGCCCATTCGGACTGGCCGACGAGGGTCCCGAGCATCACGCCGGCGATGACCGCCAGGGTGAAGCCGAGGGCGACGCGCTGGAGGCTGGCGCTGATGTGCCAGAAGAGCCCCTTGTCGGTGCCGCCGTTGTCGTAGAACGGGTGGGCGATGATGTCCCACGCCTCCGTGACCACGCGCGAGGGCGGCGGCAGGCCGGCGCCGGGGCGCTGGCACAGAACCTCCCAGAGCAGCAGGAAGACCGCCAGCACGACGAGCGGCGGCACGATCCTGAGCGCCAGCCCTTTCAGGGCGGCGCGGGTGACGAGGGGGCGGCGGGCCCCCTCCGGTTTGGCCGCGGCGACGCGCCCGAGGGTGGTTCCGAGAGCCATGTCACGCCACCTTCTTGATGCCGAGGCTGTTGAGGTAGGCGGACGGATCCGCCGGATCGAAGACCTTGCCGTCGAAGAAGGTCTCCTTGCCGCGCGAGGTCGAGGACGGGGCGGTCACGCCCATGGTCTTGGCCACCTCGCGCCAGATGTCCTCGCGGTTGACCTTTTCGATGAGGGCCTTGGTGTCGGTCTGGGGATCGAACTTGCCCCAGCGGATATCCTCGGTGAGGAACCAGAGGTCGTGCGACTTGTACGGGTACGAGGCGTCGTCGGCCCAGTACTTCATGATGTGGGGGCTGTTCATGACCTTGCGGCCGTCGCCGTAATCGAACTCGCCCTTCATCCGCTTGACGACGTCGCTCGCCGGAACGTTGATCCACTGGCGCTTGGCGACGATGCCGGCGAGCTCGTCGCGGTTCTCCGGCTTGTCGCACCAGGCTTGCGCCTCCATCACGGCGGCGAGCAGGGCCTTCGCGGCATTCGGGTACTTGTCGACCCAGGAGGCGCGCATGCCGAGCGCCTTCTCCGGGTGGTCCTTCCACAATTCGCCGGTGGTCAGCGCGGTGTAGCCGATGCCCTGCGTGATCAGCTGCTCGTTCCACGGCTCGCAGACGCAGAAGCAATCCATCGTGCCGACCTTCATGTTCGCCACCATCTGGGGCGGCGGCACGACAATGGTCTCGATGTCCTTGTCGGGGTCGATGCCGCCGGCGGCGAGCCAGTAGCGGATCCAGAGGTCGTGAGTGCCGCCCGGGAAGGTCATCGCGGCCTTCACCGACTTGCCGGACGCCTTCTTGCGCTCCAGGGCCACCTTGAAGGGCTTGGCGTCGAGGGCGACCTTGTCGCCCATGTGCTCCTTGGCGACCGAGATGCACTGGCCGGCGAGGTTGAGCCGGGCGAGGATGTACATCGGGACCGGAACGTTGTTCTGCGTCACCCGGCCGGCGCTGATCAGGTAGGGCATCGGGGTCAGGATGTGGGCCCCGTCGATGCCGTTGCCCTCCGAGCCCAGCACCAGGTTGTCGCGGGTGGTGCCCCAGCTCGCCTGTTTCAGCACCTCGACGTCGGGCATGCCGTGACGCGCAAAGATCCCCTTCTCCTTGGCGACGAAGAGGGGCGCGGCATCGGTGAGCGCGATGAAGCCGAGCTTGGCGCCCTTCACCTCGGGTCCGGCTCCTTGCGCGAAGGCGCCGCCCGGCAGGGCGACGCGGCTGGCCGCTGCCAGCGACAGGGCGCCGGCCGCCCCCTTGAGGAGACCGCGACGCGTGGTGTGCTCAACGCTGCTCATCGATGACTCGCCCTCAAGTCGTTCGCGCCGCCGAGGCGCTCGATCCGGTTCGGAACGCAAAAAGCCGCTGCCCAAGGTCTTCCGCCGGCCGCGCGGATGCGGGCCCGTCGGGAACTCGGGTCAGCGGCTTTGCTGACGGTCGGTGCCCGTCGACGCTGACGGACGAGAAGGGGTGAGCAGGTTTCGTGCCAACCGCCTCGCGGGCGATTCAAGCGATTGAAATCGAAACCGTTCGCTGCGTGACCGGCAGCGATGGAGCCTCGGCTTGGCCGGTTGGTGCAATGCACAAATGATGGGCTGGGCGGGCGGCGAAATGGGCAGGGAGGGGCGATGCCCAGGATTTTGGCGGACCCAGAAGAAGGCGCATCTGCCCGGAGAAGGCACACCTGCCCCTTGCGGCAGGATGGTTCGAAGGAAGAAGTGGCGCGTGTTTCTCCCGCCCCATTCCCTTTCCCGGACAGTCCGTCCCTATGGTTATGAAAAAACTTTTCCTTACAGAAGCTTAGACCTATGACCACCCGCCATCACGCCACCGCCAGCAGGTCCGGCCGGTACAGACCCACCGCCTCGGCCCGGACCGTGCCCGCCGCGACCTGCCCGGCCGCCGCCATCTCGTCGGCGAGCCAGTCGAGGGATGCCGGGTCGGGGGTCAGTTCCCGCTCCCCGAGCACGAGATATTCCGCGGCCTCGACCACCGGCCCGCCCGGCGCGAGCCGCAGCGTCCCGGCCAGGCCTCTCAGGATCAGCGCCGGATCGAGGCCGAGATGGCGCCGATCCCCGAGGAGCGCGGCCAGCGCCTCGCGATTCCCCGGATCGCCGCACCAGCGGGCGCTGCGCTTCAGGGCGCGCAGGAGCGGGGCGGCGCGGTCCGCCACGTCGGCGGTCAGGGCCAGCACCTTTTCCGGGCAGTCCGGCGCGATGTGGGCGCCTAGCGCCGCGATGCGGCCAACCCCGGCCTCGACCGCGACGGTGCTCCACGGCGCGCCGACGCAGAACCCGTCGATCAGCCCGCGCTCCAGCGCCTCGACGGTGCGGGGCGGCGGGACCACGACGAGGCGCACCACCGACAACGAGCTGCCGCCGAGCGCCAGCAGGCGCCGCAGCTGGTAGGTGTGGCTGGAGAACGGATGGACGGTGCCGAGCGTCAGCGGCCGCCCCTCCCCGGCCCGGTTCTCGGCGACCCGGGCGAAGGCGCGGGCGACGTCCGCCACGGCGTCCGATCGGGCATCGAGTGCCTGCCAGAGCGGCAGCGACAGGGTCACGGCGTTGCCGTTGCGGGCGAGCGCGGCGGGCGCGATCAGGCGGGCCTGCGGTCCGGAGAGGCCCAGGTGGCAGGCGAGGGCCAGAGGCGCCAGCATGTGGGCGCCGTCGAGGAGGCCGAGCGCCAGGTGATCGCGCAGGGTGGCCCAGGACGGCGCCGGGGCGAGGTCGACGCCGAGCCCCTCCTCCTCCGCAAAGCCGCGCTCCACCGCGGCGATCAGCACCGCGGCGTCGGTGAGCGGGACGTAGCCGAGCTGGAGCCTCATCCGAGCAGGTCCGCGGCGGTGACGATGGCGCGGGCGATGTCGACGATCTTGCGCTTCTCGTTCATGGCCTTGCGCCGGAGCTGCTTGTAGGCCTCGTCCTCGGTCAGCCCCTTGGCGCTCATCAGGATACCCTTGGCGCGCTCGATCAGCTTGCGGTCGGCCAGCTCGCCCTTCGCCTCGCTGAGCTCGCGCTGGAGCCGCGCGAAGGCGTTGAAGCGCAGGATCGCGATCTCGATGATCGGCTTGATCCGCTCGGCCCGCAGGCCGTCGACGATGTAGGCCGAGATGCCGGCATCCACCGCCGCCTGCATCATCGGCGTATCGGAGCGGTCGACGAACATCGCCACCGGCCGCTCGACGAGGCGCGAGACGCCGAACATCTGTTCGAGGAGGTCGCGGCTCGGGCTCTCGAGGTGGATCACCACCACGTCGGGCGAGACGGCCGACAGCCGGTCGAGGAGGTCGGCGGTGTCGGGGATCACCACCACCCGGGCGCCCTCGACGGCACGCAGGCCCTCCTCCAGGATCGCCGCCCGGGCACGGCTCGGGTCGACGACGGCGATGGTCAGGCTGTCGCCCGGGGACGGGGCGGGGGTCGCGCGGTCGGGCATGTCGGCGTCGGATCACGCAAAAGTCGGGCCGTGCGGGCGGAAGCCCGCGCGACGACCCGGGAACGGGGTGGTCACGTCCGCTCCCTAACCCAAGGGCGGGCACGTGGCATCCCCGCCCTGCGTCCGGGGCGGCCGCCGCCCGGACCGCACGCGGACACGAAAGCGCAAAGAAACGGCCCCGCTTCGGCCCGAAACCGGGGCTTCACTGCGGCATCGGCGGCGAGGAGGCTGGGATGCGGGACAAGGGGTGGATGCGCGAGACGGCGACGACCGGCGCCATCGGAAGCCTGCCCGGCGCCTCGCGGGGCTACCTGCCGCTGCTCCCCACCGCCTGCGTGGCGATCTGCCTCGCCGCGGGCTCGCTGTACTGGCGCGAACCGGAGCCGCGGGCGCCGGAGGGCCAGGTCGTGGCAATGCAGCCGCTGCCGCCGGGGGCGGACCTGTTCCGCGTCCCGGAGGGCGACGGGCGGGTGCGCGCCCCCTACCCGTTCGAGTTCGAGCGGCAATTCCCCCTGGTCGCGACCCTGCCGCCCGAGGCCGCCATGCCGGCGGAGTCCACCATGCTGGTCCTGCCGGTGATCGCCGAGGCCAGGATCGCCGAGAAGGCCGCCGAGGAGAAGCCGGAGGGCAAGGCAGCCCGCCGCGCCGCCACCCCCCACCGCTCCCGTGCGGTGCCGGCGCTCGCGGGCCTGCGCCCGCCGGCCCGGCCCGAGATGCCGAAGGCCAAGGCCCAGATGGAATCCGCGCCGGAGACCGGGCGAACCCCCGCGACCCGTACGGCGAGCACCGGCCCGGAGACCGGGCGGTCCTCCTCGCCCTGGCTGCCCTTCATGCCGACCGGCCGGGTGGTGACCCAGACCGTGGCGGCGATGGGCGACGGGATGGTGAATGCCGGCGCCGCGATGATCGACCTGATCGACAGCCGGCGCTGAGCGAACGCGGCCGGAATCGGGTTGGACCGAGGGGAAGGCCGCTCTAGCTACGGGCGTCACGGCTTACGTTCGGGACGCATCATGGCGTTGCTCATCGAGGATTACGCGCTCGTCGGGGACGGGCGCAGCGCGGCGCTGATCGGGCGCGACGGCAGCGTCGACTGGCTGTGCTGGCCGCGCTTCGACGCGTCGGCCTGCTTCGCGGCCCTGCTCGGCACCCGCAAGGATCACGGCCACTGGAAGATCGCGCCGGCGGGCGCGGCCACCACCACCCGCCGCTACCTCGACGACACGTTGGTCCTCGAGACCATCCACGAGACCCCCGAGGGGGTCGTGCGGGTGCTCGACTACATGCCGGTCGAGGACGGCACCCACCTGGTGCGGCTGGTCGAGGGCGTGCGCGGCCGGGTGGCGATGCGCATGGACCTGGTGGTGCGCTTCGATTACGGCTCCGCCGTCCCCTGGGTGTCGCGCAGCGAGAACGACGACCTGCGCGCCATCGCCGGGCCGAACAAGCTGGTGCTGCGCACCCGTGCGCCGCTCAAGGGGGTCGGCCAGTCGACGGTCTCGGACTTCACGAGCGAGGAAGGGCGCAGCACCGCCTTCGTGCTGAGCTGGGGCCTCTCGCACGAGGAGGACCCACCGCCGATCGAGCCGCGCAAGGTGCTCTCCGGCACCGTCGATTACTGGCGCTCCTGGTGCCGGCGCTGCCGCGGCGGCACGCCCTGGGACGCGGTGCTGACGCGCTCGCTCCTGACCCTCAAGGCGCTGATCTACCGGCCGACCGGCGGGATCGTGGCAGCACCCACCACCTCGCTGCCCGAACAGATCGGCGGCGTGCGCAACTGGGACTACCGGTTCTGCTGGCTGCGCGACTCGACCTTCACGCTGCTGGCGCTCATGGATGCGGGCTACATCGACGAGGCCCGGGCCTGGCGCGACTGGCTCACCCGGGCGGTGGCGGGCAGCCCCGCCCAGGCCCACATCCTCTACGGCATCGCCGGCGAGCGCCTGCTGCCCGAGATCGAGCTCGACTGGCTGCCGGGCTACGAGGGCTCGCGCCCGGTGCGGGTCGGCAACGCCGCCGCGCAACAGTTCCAGCTCGACGTCTACGGCGAGCTGTTCGACGCCCTCTACCAGGCCCACCAGCGCGGGATGCGGGCCGACGAATCGGGCGTGCGGGTCGGGCGCGCCCTCCTCGACCACCTCGAGCGGGTCTGGCGCGAGCCGGACGAGGGCATCTGGGAGGTGCGCGGCGGGCGCAAGCACTTCGTCCACTCGAAGGTGATGGCCTGGGTCGCCTTCGACCGGGCGGTCAAGTTCTACGAGGAGCACGTCGCCGACGAGGAGCCGACCGCCGGTGACGAGACCGCGGTGGCGCGCTGGCGCGCCGCCCGCGACGAGATCCACCGCGAGGTTTGCGACAAGGGCTTCGACAAGGAGCGCAACAGCTTCGTGCAGTACTACGGCGCCAAGGATCTCGACGCGAGCCTGCTGCTGATCGCCCATATGGGCTTCCTGCCCCAGGACGACCCGCGGGTCGTCGGCACCGTGGAGGCGATCGGCCGCGAGCTGATGCATGACGGCTTCGTGCTGCGCTACGACACCAGCGGCCAGACCACCGACGGCCTGCCCGCCGGCGAGGGCGCCTTCTTGCCGTGCAGCTTCTGGTACGCCGACAACCTGATCGGGCTCGGCCGCTGCGACGAGGCCCGCGCCCTGATCGAGCGGCTGCTGGCCTTGTGCAACGACGTCGGGCTGCTCGCCGAGGAATACGACCCGGTGCGCAAGCGCCAGGTCGGAAATTTTCCGCAGGCGTTCAGCCATGTCGCGTTGGTCAACACGCTTCTGAACTTCAGTCGCGCCGTCGGACCCGCTAAGGAGCGCGGCGGAGACCCTGACGCGGCGGGGCAGACGGGCGAGCGCCCGGTCATGCTGCCGCAGGCGGCCCAGGACGCGACGTCGTGAGGCGGCGCATCCCGACACCCCATTTCGACGAGGCCCAGACATGAGCGCAGCCGACACCAAGGCGAAGGCCGGCACCAGCGAGATCGACCAGCGCTGCATCGACACGATCCGCACGCTGACGATCGATGCGGTGCAGAAGGCCAATTCCGGCCATGCCGGCGCGCCGATGGGCCTGGCCCCGGTCGCCTTCACCCTGTGGAACCGCTACCTCCGCTACGACCCGGCGAACCCGCACTGGCCGAACCGCGACCGCTTCGTGCTGTCGGTCGGCCACGCCTCGATGCTGCTCTACAGCCTGCTCCACCTCGCCGAGGTGGCGGAGAAGGACGGGGGCAACGCCCCGGCGGTGAGCCTGGAGGACATCAAGAAGTTCCGCCAGCTCGACAGCCGCACCCCGGGCCACCCGGAATACCACTTCACCACCGGCGTCGAGGTGACCACCGGGCCGCTCGGCCAGGGCGTGGCGAATTCGGTCGGCATGGCGATGGGCGGCCGCTTCCTCGGCGAGCGCCTGGCCCACGGCGACCGGCCGGTCTTCGACTACAACGTCTACGCCATGTGCAGCGACGGCGACCTGATGGAGGGCGTCTCGGCCGAGGCCGCCTCGATCGCCGGGCACCTGCGCCTGTCGAACCTGTGCTGGATCTACGACAACAACACCATCACCATCGAGGGCCACACCGACCTCGCCTTCAGCGAGGAGGTCGCCGCCCGCTTCCTGGCCTATGGCTGGCAGGTGCTGCGCGTCGCCGACGCCAACGACACCGCGGCGGTCGCCCACGCGCTGGAGACCTTCCTGCAGTCGGGAGACCGCCCGACGCTGATCATCGTCAACTCGGTGATCGGCTACGGCGCGCCGACGAAGCAGGGTACGCCGAAGGCGCACTCGGACGCGCTCGGCCCCGACGAGGTCAAGGGCGCCAAGCGCGCCTATGGCTGGCCGGAGGATTCGCAGTTCCTGGTGCCGGACGGCGTCTACGACACCTTCCGCAACGGGATCGGCGCCCGCGGCAAGGCCCTGCGCGAGGAGTGGCTGGCGCTCGTCGAGGAGGTGAAGGCCGGGGATGCCGGCCTCGCCAAGGATCTCGACGCCTATCTCGCCGGCGAGCTGCCGGAGGGCTGGGACGCCGAGATCCCGGTCTTCCCGGCGGACGCCAAGGGGCTGGCCACCCGCGAATCGTCCGGCAAGGTGCTCAACGCCATCGCCAACCGGGTGCCGTGGCTGCTCGGCGGCTCGGCCGACCTCGCGCCCTCGAACAAGACCAAGCTCGAGAGCCCGGAGGCCGGCACCCTCGGGCCGTTCACGCCCGGCGGGCGCAACATCCATTTCGGCGTGCGCGAGCACGCGATGGGCTCGATCGTCAACGGCCTGGGGCTGGTGGGCCTGCGCGCCTACGGGGCGACCTTCCTGGTCTTCTCCGACTACATGCGTCCGCCGATCCGGCTCGCCGCCCTGATGGAGCTGCCGGTCTTCCATGTCTTCACCCACGATTCGATCGGGGTGGGCGAGGACGGGCCGACCCACCAGCCGGTGGAGCACCTGCTGGCGCTGCGCGCGATCCCCGGCCTCGTCACCTTCCGGCCGGCGGACGCCAACGAGGTGGCGGAGGCCTACCGGGTCATCATGACGCTCAAGCACCAGCCGGCGGTGCTGGCGCTGAGCCGCCAGCCGCTGCCGACCGTCGACCGCGACACCTACGCGCCGGCCTCCGGCACCGCGAAGGGTGCCTACGTGCTGGCCGGCACCGAGGAGGCGAAGCCCGACGTGATCCTGATCGGTACCGGCTCGGAGGTGCAGCTCTGCCTCGGTGCCTACGAAACCCTGAAGGCCGAGGGCGTGAAGGCCCGGGTGGTGTCGATGCCGTCCTGGGAGCTGTTCGAGCAGCAGGACGAGGCCTACCGCAACAGCGTGCTGCCGCCCGAGGTGACGGCCCGCGTCGCGGTCGAGCAGGGCTCGGTGATCGGCTGGGACCGCTACACCGGCAGCGCCGGCACGATCCTGGGCATGCACACCTTCGGCTCCTCGGCGCCGATCAAGGACCTGCAGTCCAAGTTCGGCTTCACGCCGGAGAAGGTGGTGGAGGCCGCCCGCGCCCAGGTGGCGAAGACGAAGAGCTGAGAATCAAGTCGAAGAGCTGAGACAAGACGAAGGGCTGAGAACCGTGTGCAGCCCGCCGGATGTCTCCGGCGGGCTGCACCGCCTCCGTCATCTCCCGGGGTCGCGCCGCGGAGCCCGGGATCCATGGCCGGTGACGATGCCCGATGGAGCGGGATGGGCTCCTCCTTCGATCGGGAGCTTCCGGCCCACCGCCCGCTTTGGTCATCGCTGGGCGAGCACCTGCGCCCCGTCAGCTCACCGAGCCGGTCGCCGCCATCGAAAGACCCCGCCCGGCCCAAGCCCCCGGCCATCGCCGTCAGCTACAGGGCGGTGATCAAGGCGCTGAAGGCGGCCTGCGCCGAGGTTGAAGCCGCCCTCGAGGCACGCCCGACCACAAGGCGGCAGCTTCGTGCGGGACCCGGCATGAGTTCACGGCACTATGCCGGCAGCACCACCACCTTCGTCTTCACCGGCGTCTGGCTGTACAGGTGGATCATGTCCTGGCTCAGCAGGCCGACGCAGCCGCTGGTGATGCCGGAGCCGATCGAGTCCGGCTCGCTGCTGGCGTAGATCGTGTAGAGCGTGTAGGCGCCGTTCTGGTACAGGTGCAGGGTGCGGGCCCCAAGGGGGTTCTCGAGGCCGCCCGGCATGCCGCGGGCCCACTTCGCCACCTCGGGCTGGCGCTTGATCATCTCGCGCGGCGGGGTCCAGGTCGCCCACTCGCTCTTGCGGCCGACATAGGCGTCGCCGCTCCAGCGGAACCCGTCGCGACCGACATTGGCGCCGTAGCGGGTGGCGAGGCCGCCCTCCTCGATCCGGTAGACGTAATAGTTCTTCGGGTCGACGACGATCGTGCCCGGCGCCTCCTTGGAGGCGTACTGCACCGTGCGGCGGTAGTATTTCGGGTCGACCTTGCTGATGTCGGTCGCCGGGATCGGGAACTTCTCCGTCGGGACCGGCCCGTAGAGCGCCGAGGCCTCGGCGAGGCTCATGCCGTCGCGGGTGGCGCAGCCGGCGAGCCCGAGGGCGCCGAGGCTGGCGGCCGAGCCGGCCAGGAAGGAGCGGCGGTCGAGGAGCCGGGCGCGGTGCGTCGGCGAGGTCGCAATCATGAGTCTGGCGTCCCGTCTTCCTGCCATCCGGCCGGAGAAGGGGTCGGCATCCCCCCGCCGCATGGTCGTTCCGGCGCGGACCCTGCCGCCCCACGGCCGCGCTGGCAAGATCGCGCAGGCCACGGTGCGAGACTTTCCGGCCCCGCCGGCGTTGACGGGGCGTTTCCAGGAGGACGATGCGATGCTGCGCGGCCATCCCGATCCCGATCCCGCGGGTCCCGGCCAGGAGAGCGTGTGGGACTATCCCCGCCCGCCCCGGCTGGAACCGGTGCCCGAGCGCCTGCGGGTGGTGTTCGACGGCACCACCATCGCCGACACGATGCGGGGCTGGCGCGTGCTGGAGACCTCGCACCCGCCGAGCTACTACCTGCCGCCCGACGACATCCTGCCCGGTTCGCTGGCGCCGGCCGGCGGCGGATCGCTGTGCGAGTGGAAGGGCCGGTCTCTCTACTACGACGTGGTCGGGCGCACGCGGCGGGCGGAGCGGGCGGCCTGGGCCTATCCGCGGCCGACCGCCGCCTTCGCGGCGCTCGCCGGGCACGTCGCGTTCTATGCCGGGGCGATGGAGGCCTGCTTCGTCGGCGACGAGCGCGTGACGCCGCAGCCCGGCGGGTTCTACGGCGGCTGGATCACCCGCAGGATCGTCGGCCCGTTCAAGGGCGAGCCCGGCACGATGGGGTGGTGAGACGGGCGACGGCGGGGGGCGACCGCCCCTCCCCTCACGCCGCCTGGTCGGCCGGGCGCTCCTCGACGAGGGTCACGACATCCTCCCAGCGCGACAGGAAGGCGGCGACGCAGGCCGGGTCGAAATGCGCGCCGGACTGCTCCTCGAGGAAGCGGCGGGCCCGATCGAGGGGCCAGCCCGGCTTGTAGACCCGGGCCGAGATCAGGGCGTCGAACACGTCGGCCACCGCCGTGATGCGGCCGGCGAGCGGGATCTCGGTGCCCTTGAGGCCCTGCGGGTAGCCGCCGCCGTCCCAGCGCTCGTGGTGGGTCAGCGCGATCTCGGCGGCGAGCCGCAGCAGGGGCGAGGGGCTGTCGTGCAGCATCCGGTAGCCGCGTAGCGCGTGCTGCATCATCTCGGTCCGCTCGGCGTCGGTGAGCGGCCCGGCCTTGCGCAGGATGCTGTCGGCGACGCCGATCTTGCCGATGTCGTGCATGGTCGAGGCGAGGGCGATATCGTTGCCCTCCTCCTCCGACAGGCCGAGCCCGTCGGTGATCGCCAGCACGCAGCCGGCGACCCGGGTCAGGTGGCCGCCGGCCTGGTCGTCGCGGTACTCCGCCGCCACCATCAGCCGCCGGATGGTCTCGCGCTCGCGCTCCTGGCTCTCGGCGAGCGCCCGCTCGACCTCCTGCGCCAGGGCGCGGTTCCGCCCCTCGGCCGCGCTCTGGGCCCGGGCGAGCGCGATCAGGTTGCGGCCGCGTAGGGCGAGGTCCGAGGCGTCGAGCGGGGCGAGCACCACGTCGGTGGCGCCGGCCGCGAGCGCCCGGTCGCGGGTCTCCGTCGGGTCGCCGGCGGCGACGACGAGGATCGAGGCCTGGGCAAGGAGAGGGCGCCCGCGCAGGTCGCGCACGAATCCGAGTCCGGTCCCGAGCGCGTCGAGGCCGGGCCCGGCCTCGATCAGCACGAGGTCGGCCGGCCGGCGGTCGAGGATCGCCAGCGCGGCGGCGGGATCGGAGACGGCCAGGGTCGGGAAGTCGGAGGCGAACAGCCGGGCCAGCCCGCCGGGATCGGGCCGGGCCGTGACGATCACGACGGCGGGATCGGCTGCGTTGGTCATGGTCCCCGGGTTTCCCTTCGCACCGGATGATGGCTCAAGCTACCGCGGCTTGATAAACCGTTCTTTAAGCCTGGGAAGCTTCGCGGCGACCGCCGCGGCGTCCCGTTCGTCGCGCAAAAGCCTGATCCCGCTCCGCTTCCGACCCGCGACACCGGAAGAGTACCTAGATGGTGAAGTCCGGCCCGGCCCGGGGGCCCGCGACCCGGGCGGCCTCGGCGCGGCCGCACAGGTCCTCCACCGTCACCGCGTCGAGCGTTGCAAGGTATGCGCCGGCCGCCTCCGCCACCAGGGGTGCCACCACGAGGCCGAGCACCGACCCCTCGGCCTCCGCCGTCGTTTCCTGGCCGAGCACCGCCCGGGCGATGTCGCCGGCGCTGATGCGGCGGCGCTCGCGGGCGAGCTCGTAGCCGCCATGCGGTCCCCGCAGGCCCTTGAGCAGGCCGTGATGCACCAGGGCCTGGAGCACCGCCTCGAGGTGGCGCGGCGGCAAGGCGTGGCGGGCCGCGAGCGCCTTGGCGCTCACCGGCTGGGGCCGGGCGTGGAGCGCGATGTCGACCATGGCGGCGAGCGCCAGGGCGAGGCGGGGTGGGGCCAGCGCGTCCACCCGCGTCCTCAGCCGCGGCCGGTGGAGCCGAAGCCGCCGACACCGCGGGCGCCGGCCTCGGCCTCCAGTTCGGGAAACGCCTCGACCACCCGCAGGGACGGCCGCACCACCCGGGTGAAGACCAGCTGGGCGATGCGCTCGCCCGGCCGCACCACGATCGGCGTTGCGCCCGGCGGGTTGCGGTTCCAGGCCGAGATCATCAGCGGGCCCTCGTAATCGGCGTCGATCACCCCGACGGTGTTGCCGAGCACCAAGCCGTCCCGATGGCCCAGGCCCGAGCGCGGATACACCATCGCGCACCAGCCGGGATCGCGGATCGCCAGGGCGAAGCCGGCCGGGATCAGGATCGCCGGGGCCTGCGGCAGGATCGGGGTCTCCGCGTCGAGGCAGGCATGGAGGTCGAGCCCGGCGGCCAGGGCCGAGCCCCAGCGCGGGAAACCCCAGCCGGCCAGCCGCGGGTCGAGGAGCCGGATCGCGACGTCGAGGCCGTGCGCGGGCTCGCTCATGCCTTGTGGCCGGTACGGGACGTCACCGCGTCGGCGAGCGCGACGAGGCGGCGGGCCTCGTCGGCCTCGCGCCGCAGCACGGTGCGGCCGAGATGGGCGAGGCCGGCCTGGCCCCTCCCCTCGGGCGCGTCGAAGGCGGCCACCAGGGCGCGGGCGGCGGCGACCGAGTCCGGGTCGGGCGCGAAGGCCGCCTCGGCCCGGCGGGCGCCCGCGGCCGAGGTCACCACCGCGCCGTCGAAGCCGAGGCCGCGGGCGCGGCCGATGTCGAGGCGGTCGGCGGGATCGAGCAGCACGTCGAGGTCGTGGGCGCGGGCGGCCGCGAGCGCCGTGGCGAGCCAGGCGAGCAGCGGCCCGGCCTCCGGCGCGCCGGGCGGCAGCCGGCCCTCGCGGGCGAGCGCACCGGCATCGACCACCAGGCAGGCGAGGCGCGCGTCGACGTCGCGCACCGCGCTCGCCACCGCCTCGGCCGACAGGATGCCGAGCGGCGTGTCGAGGCAGGCCCAGATCCGTACCCGCTCCGGCGCGTGGAGGCGGCGCAGGCGGCTGCCGAGGCCGGCGAGGTCCTCGGGCTCCTCGACCCGCGGCACCAGGACGGCGTCGGGCCCGGCCTGCGCCACCGCGGCGAGGTCGTCCTCCCCCCAGGGCGTGTCGAGGCCGTTGACCCGCACCACCACCTCGGCGGCGGAGAACCCGCCCTCGGACAGGCCGGAGACGACCAGGGCCCGGCCCGCCTCCCGGTCGGCGGGTGGGAGCGAATCGGCGAGGTCGAGGATCAGGGCATCGACGGGCTCGGACCGCGCGGCGGCCAGGGCGGTCGCGGTGGCCGGCACCAGAAGGGCGCTGCGGCGGGGGCGGATGTCGGTCATCGGTCGCGTGACTCCCCGATTTGGCGGCGCATCTATGCCCCGGGGACAGGCGGGATGCCATAGGCAAGCGCGGGTCGTCCGCAAGCGCAGATCTTCCGCAAGCGCGGGTCTTCGCCAAGTGCAGGTCTTGCGACCGCGAGCAATCCCCGTTCCGCCCGGCCGTGCCGCGGAGCGGGGCGCCCGATGTCGGCTCGTCAGTCCCGGTCCGCCAGCCAGTCGCGCGTCAGGCGGGCATCCTCGCCCGCCTCGTCCAGGCCGTGGCCGAGAGGCAGGATCCGCGCCGTGACGCGGGCGCCCGCCCGCCGAAGCTGCTCGGCGAGGGCGGGGGTGTCGGCGGGATGCCGTCGCGCATCCGATGCGCCGCCCAGCAGCAGGACGGGATAGCCGTCGAGCGCCGGAAACCTCGCCCCCGGGTCAGGCGAGAGCGGGCGCAGCAGGACCGCGCCCGAGGAGAGCGCAGGGGCCGCGAGCATCGATGCCGCCGCCATGACGGCTCCATTGGAGAAGCCGACGAGGAGCGGGGGCCGGCCTTCGCTCGCGGCGAGGCGGCGCAGGAGGTCGCAGAACTCGTCGCACCGCGCCGCGAGGTCGGCGTGATCGAGGCTTCGATCGCGATTGCGCCGGAAGAAGGCGTAGCCGCCCTCCCACGGAACCCGCCCGCGCACGAACAGGCAGGCGCGCGCGCCCGCGACGCGGTGCCCGAAGCTGGTCAGCGAGCCCTCGGAGCCGCCGCTGCCATGAAGCAGGACGACGGGGGCACGACCTCCCGCGGCGTCGCCGGATCGCACGACGTGGAACCCTGCCGTCTCCGCCATGCGTCCTCCGGGCTCCAAGACAGGTCCCTCACCCCAGCCGCGAGGCGAGCGTGCGGGCAAACGAATCGATATGCGCGGTCATCGCCGCCGCCGCCCCGTCCGGGTCGCGCCGGCGCAACGCCGCCAGGATCTCGGCGTGCTCCTCGGCCACCTCGGCCTGGTGGTGGCCGGTGGCGAGCGACAGGGCCCAGAACCGGACCGAGCGCCCGTGCAGCCCGGCCAGCACCTCGGCCAGCACCCGGTTGCCGGAGGCTTCGGCGATGACGGCGTGGAACAGCCGGTCCGATTCAAGGATCGCGTCGAGGTCGTCCGGGGCCGCGGCCAGGATCGCGTCGAGCCGCTCCAGCGCCTCCGGCCCGATCCGCGCGGCGGCGAGGGCGGCGCAGGGTGGCTCGGTCAGGCGGCGCACCTCGATCAGGTGGGCGAACTCGTCCATCGAGAGCGGCTGCACCAGGATGCCCTTCCGGGGCAGGATGCGCACCAGCCCCTCGTGCATCAGCCGGTGCAGGGCCTGGTTCACCGGCGTGCGGCCGAGGCCGAGCTCGGCGCACAGGCCGGATTCGTTGAGCGCATCGCCGGGCTTCAGCCGCAGCGAGACGATGTCGTCCTTCAGCCGCCGGTAGGCGCGCTCGTTCTGCGACAAGGTTGGGCACGAACCTGCACGCGTTCTGGCCACCGACACCGCTCCGCTCCATCGCCGTCGCTTTACCACGGGGCAGGCCCCACTTGGACCGTCTTGTGAAATATCACAGGCATGGTACTTGCAGAACCACACGCCGGGCGGCCGGTTCGCGGACCGCGGGAGAAGAGCGATGCCGAGGGTGGACGACGTGAGAGCGCACGATGCGAGAGCGCAAGACGCGACCGTGGGGGAACTGGACGAGGGCTATCGCCGGGCGACGCTCCGGCTGATTCCATTTCTGGTGTTCCTGTTCATCCTGGCCTGGATCGACCGGGTGAACGTCGGCTTCGCCAAGCTGCAGATGCTGTCGGATCTCAAGTTCAGCGAGGCGGTCTACGGCTTCGGCGCCGGCATCTTCTTCATCGGCTACTTCCTGTTCGAGGTGCCGAGCAACCTGCTGCTGGAGCGCATCGGCGCCCGCAAGACGCTGGCGCGCATCACCATCCTGTGGGGGCTCGCCTCGATGAGCCTCGCCTTCGTGCAGTCGGAATGGGCCTTCTACGCCATCCGCTTCCTGCTCGGGGTGTTCGAAGCCGGGTTCTTCCCCGGCGTGGTCCTCTATCTCACCTACTGGTTCCCGAGCGCGAAGCGCTCGCGCATCAACGGCCTGTTCATGACCTCGTTCGCCATCGCGGGCGTGATCGGCGGCCCGCTCGCGGGGCTGATCATGGGCACGATGGGCGGCGTCGCCGGGATGGCGAACTGGCAGTGGCTGTTCGTCCTCGAGGGCATCCCGTCGCTGATCGCGGGCGCCGCCGTGCTGGCCTTCCTGCCCGACCGGCCGAAGGACGCCCGCTGGCTCACCCCGAAGGTCGCGGCCGCGATGACGGCGGTCGTCGAGGCGGAAGGCCGTGCCGCCGGCAAGGAGGCGAGCTTCAAGGCCGCCTTGCGCGACGGCCGGGTCTGGCTCTGCGCGCTGATCTATTTCTGCATCGTCAGCGGCAACGCCACGATCGCGTTCTGGACGCCCTCGATCATCAAGGAGATCGGCGTGCAGGGCCCGATCGCGATCGGCTTCCTGGCCGCCGTGCCGTTCATCGCCGGCACGATCGCGATGGTGTGGACCGGGGCGCATTCCGACCGCACCGGCGAGCGCCGGCTGCACTGCGCGATCGCCAGCCTGATCGCGGCGGCGGGGCTCGCCGCCACCGGGGCGCTCATCGGTCACGCGATGCTGGCGCTCGTCGCGCTCACGGTCGCGGCGATCGGCATCCTGGCCGCCTTCCCGGTCTTCTGGTCGCTGCCGCAGACGTTCCTCGCCGGCACCGCGGCGGCCGGCGCCATCGCGGCGATCAACTCGATCGGCAACCTCGCGGGCTTCGTCGCCCCCTACGTGGTCGGCCTGTCGAACACGCTCACCGGCACGTCGAGCAACGGGCTCTACGTCGTCGCCGGCTTCGAGTTGCTGGCCGGCCTCCTGGTGCTGGGCTTCGCCCGCTGGCGCGAGGACCGGGCGGCCGACCTCGCCCCGGCCGAATGAACCGCCGCGCGATCCCTCGAGAGATCCGGAGACACGATACGATGCTGACCTTCCATCGCGAGGCCGCCGGCCGCCGGGACACGATCGCGCTCTCGCCCGAGGCGCTGGTGATCGCCGGCTGGGCCGGCCGGGACGAGGCGGCGATCCGCCACCACATCGACGAGCTCGCGGCGATCGGCGTTCCGCCGCCCTCCTCGGTCCCGGTCTATTACCGGGCCGCCGCGGCGACGCTGACGCAGAGCCCCCGCCTCGAGGTGCTGGGGCCGGATTCCTCGGGCGAGGCCGAGCCGGTGATCGTCTCGCTCGCCGACGGGCTGTGGCTCGGGCTCGGCTCCGACCACACCGACCGCAAGGCCGAGACGGTCGGCATCGCGCTCTCCAAGCAGATGTGCGGCAAGCCGGTCGGTACCGGCCTGTGGCGCCTCGACGAGGTCGCGGACCACTGGGATGACCTGATCCTGCGGTCCTACGCCACCATCGACGGCGCAAGGCTGCTCTACCAGGAGGGGCGCTTGACGGCGCTGCGCACGCCGGGCGACCTGATGGCGCGCCGCCCCGGCGGTCCGGATCTGCCCCCCGGCACGGTGATGTTCGGCGGGACGCTCGGGGCGATCGGCGGCATCCGCCCGGCCGTCCGGTTCGAGATGGAACTGGAGGATCCGGTCATGAAGCGCACGCTCGCCCACGCTTACGACATCGCCGTGCTGCCGGTCGTGGCCTGACGACCGCGATGACGACCGCGCTCGCCGGGATCGGGGACGGCGCCTTCTGGGCGGCGCTCCTCGTCAAGATGCTGACGAGCGCGGTCATCGTGGTCCTGGCCTCGCTCGCGGTCGAGCGGGCCGGGGCCCTGGTCGGCGCGATGATCGCGACGCTGCCGCTCTCGGCCGGGCCGGCCTACCTGTTCCTCGCCCTCGACCACGACGCCGCCTTCCTGCGCGACAGCGCGGTGGCGAGCCTGCCGGCCGTCGCCGCCACCGCCCTGTTCATCGCCGCCTATGCGGCTCTGGCCCGCCGGCACGGCGTCGCGCCCTCCCTCGCGGCGGGCCTGGGCACCTGGACCGCCGCCGCCCCGGCGCTGCGGGCCCTCGGCGGCGGTCCCGTCGGGGCCGGGTCCGTCACCGTCCTGGTGATCGTCGCCTGCATGGCGCTGTGCCGCCGCCTCCGCGCCGGCCCCCCGGTGCCGAAACGGCCCGGGCGGCGGAACGACGTGCTGGTCCGGGCCGGCATCGTCATGACGCTGGCTGCCGCCGTGGTGCTGGCCGGCCGGCTCGCCGGACCGGGCGCCGCCGGCCTCCTCGCCCTCGCCCCGGTGGTGATGGTCAGCCTGGCGGTGATCCTGCATCCGCGCCTCGGTGGGGCGGCGACCGCGCGGATGCTGGTGCTGAGCCTGCCGGGCATGCTCGGCTTCGTGGCGGCGCTCGCCGTCCTCGCCCTCACGATCGAACGGCTCGGGCCCGCCCTCGCCCTGCCGCTCGCCCTCCTGATCACGATCCTGTGGAACGGCGGGATCCTGCTCGCCGCCCGCACTCGCCCTGCTCCCATCCGAGAGACCGACCGATGCGCACGATCCGCGACGACCTCGAACGCCGCCTCGCCCTGATCGAGGAGCCGGCGAGCCGCCACGTCTTCACCAGGCTCTACCCCGAGGCCGCCCGCGCGGCGGCCGACGCCGGCGACGCGCGCCGCGCGGCCGGCCTGTCGCTCGGCGCCCTCGACGGCGCCATCGTGTCGATCAAGGACCTGTTCGACGTGCAGGGCGAGGCGACCACCGCCGGCTCGTCGCTCCGTCGCCGGGCCGAGGCCGCGCTCACGGACGCGCCGACCGTCGCCCGCCTGCGTCGCGCCGGCGCGGTGATCGTCGGAAAGACCAACATGTCCGAGTTCGCCTTCTCGGGCCTCGGCCTCAACCCGCACTGGGGCAATCCCGGCAATGCCGCCGATCCGAGCCTGGTGCCGGGCGGCTCCTCGTCTGGGGCGGGCGTCTCGGCGGCGCTCGGCACCTCCGACATCGCGATCGGCACCGATACCGGCGGATCGATCCGCATTCCGGCTGCGCTCAACGGCGTCGTCGGGTTCAAGCCCACCGCCCGCCGGGTGCCGCTCGCCGGCGCCTTCCCGCTCTCGCCCTCGCTCGATTCGATCGGCCCGCTCGCCCGCTCGGTCGAGGCCTGCGCCGCCACCGACGCGGTGCTGACCGGCGAGGAGTATCGCCCGCTCACGGCGCTCCCGCTGCGCGACCTGCGGATCGGCGTGCCCCGCGGGCTCCTGTTCACCGAGACCGAGGCGGCGGTGGCGCAGGCCTTCGAGACCGCCCTGTCGCGCCTGAGCGCGGCCGGCGCCCGGGTGCACGACACCGCCTTCGACGACCTCCTCGCCCGCATGGCCGAGGCGACGGCCGCGGGCCCGATCGCCGCGATCGAGGCCGCCGAGATCCATGCCGACTGGCTCGACGCCGAGGCCGCCGCCTTCGACCCGCGGGTGCATGCCCGCATCACCCGCGGCCGCACCGTGACGGCGGCCGCCTATATCCGGATGATGCGCGCCCGCGCCGGGCTGATCGAGGCCGGCGACGAGCGCCTCGCCCCCCTCGACGTCATGGCCCTGCCGGCGACCGCCATCACCGCGCCGCCGATCGCCGCGGTGGCCGAGGACGATGCGGAATTCTCGCGCCTCAACCTGCTGATGCTGCGCAACACGATGGTGGGGAACCTGTTCGACCTCACCGGCATCTCGCTGCCGCTCCCCGGCCAGTCGAAGCCCATCGGCCTGATGCTGGTCGCCCGCCACGGCCACGACCGGCGGCTTCTCGAGATCGCCGCGGGGGTCGAGGCGGCCCTGCGGTGACGGGTCCGGGGTGGGCCGGTCATCCCGGCCTCCCTTCGACCGCGCGCCCTCCTCCGCGGGATCGAGCCGTGCGGTGGCGAGGCGCTCGGGAGCCTGGGTGCCGGTCCCGGTCATGGACCGCAGTGCCCGAGGGGCATCGGGCAAGGCGCCTCGTGTCGAGGGTAATTCCCGGCCGCGTCGCCGCGAGGCGGGATCGTGAAACGCCCGGGGCGTGCCGCCGGCGAAGATCGTCCCGGCCGCACGAATCAGGCTGTCGACACGGCTTTAGTGATTTCGGGGCCGAAAAACTCGCCCAACCGCAACCCGCGATCACCGCAATCGACAGGATAATAGGTCGACCGATCGGCGTGATTGCTTGTGAGATTGCTTGGGAAATGGCGCCTGTCGCGGCGCGCCTTCAGCGATATTGGAACTAACAACTGAGAGAAGCCGGAGCGACATTACGTCACCCCTCAGGTTTCAATCCATAAAATGCCGCGGTCCGTCTGCCGGCCCGCGGCACTTCTATCAGCAAGTCTGCGGCTCAGGCCGCCTGTCGTCCGAGATGTGCCGCCACGGTGGTGACCCGTGAGCCCACCATCTTCACGGCGTCGCGCAGCTCGTCGCCGCTGACACCGAATTGACCGGCCCAGTAGGCGCGGTCGTCCGGGCAATGAATATCGATATGTTGGGCGAAACGAGGCTTGAGACCGTCCTGGGAGGCGGACATGATAGTTCCTCGACTGTCGAAAGAGCCAGTATCCGCTGGCGCGGGACGCTCTGCGTCGCGTATCTGAACAACGTCCGAACGATGGAAAAGTTGCCGGCTCGCCGCGCGCCCCCACGAGCCGGGCACGCGGAGACCAAGCGCGGCCGCTGGCGGGAAACGCCCAAGGCTGTTACCGGCTCCGCCCGTCCGATTCCCCACTCGTTCAGGACTCGACCATGACCCGTTTCCGTCCCGCCCTCGCGGCGCTCCTGCTCGCGACCGTCTCCCTCGCCGGTCCCGCGATCGCCCGCGAGATGCCTCAGGGACCGACGAACCAGACCACGGCGCCGCCGGCCGCCGCCGCCAAGGCCAACGTGGTGATCCTCGCCACCGGCGGCACCATCGCGGGTGCGGGGGCGGACGCCACCAACAGCGCCACCTACCAAGCCGCCAAGGTGCCGGTGGACAAGCTGATCGCCGCGATCCCGTCGCTGGGCGAGCTGGCGAACGTCCGCGGCGAGCAGGTCTTCCAGATCGCCTCCGAGAGCTTCACGAACGCCCAGCTGGTGCAGCTCGCCAAGCGCGTCTCCCAGCTCCTGAAGCAGAACGACGTCGACGGCGTGGTCATCACCCACGGCACCGACACCCTGGAGGAGACCGCCTACTTCCTCGACCTCGTGGTGAAGAGCGACAAGCCGATCGTCGTCGTCGGCTCGATGCGGCCCTCGACCGCGCTCTCGGCCGACGGCGCCCTCAACCTCACCGACGCCGTCGCCACCGCGGCCAACCCGGCCTCCCGGGGCAAGGGCGTGCTGGTGACGATGAACGACGAGATCCAGGCCGGCCGCGACGTCACGAAGCGCGTCAACATCAAGCCGAGCGCGTTCTTCAGCCAGTGGGGCCCGCTCGGCATGGTGGTCGAGGGCAAGACCTACTGGTTCCGCGCGCCCGTGAAGCGGCACGGCACCTCGTCGGAGTTCGACATCGAGACGATCGACACCCTGCCGGAGGTGGCCATCGTGTACGGCTCGGGCAACATGAACCCGGCCGCCTACACCGCCGCCGTGCAGGGCGGCGCCAAGGCGATCGTCAATGCCGGTACCGGCAACGGCTCGGTGGCGGGCTACGCCGTCGACACCCTCAAGGACCTGCGCTCCAAGGGCACGATCGTCATCCGCTCCTCGCGCGTCGGCGACGGCTTCGTCCTGCGCAACGCCGAGCAGCCCGACGACAAGTACGATTGGGTCGTGGCGCACGACCTGAACCCGCAGAAGGCCAAGATCCTCGCCGCCGTCGCGATGACCAAGACCAGCGACACCAAGGAGCTGCAGCGGATCTTCTGGGAGTACTGAGACCCCTCTTTTCGGCCCGACGGTCCGATCCTGCCGCGACGAACGAAAGCCTGCTTTCGACGACGTGGCGGGATCGACGATTAAATTGCGGCGTCCGGTCGCCTCGCGACCGGGCGCCGCTGCGTTTCGTCCCGGGGCCGTGCCGCGCCCGCGAGACGCCGTGCCGGTGGGAGCACCGCCCCGACCCCCGATCATGCCACGTCGCTCCGCGCCGTCGAGCCGCCCGGGCGGCGCACCCCCGATGCATCCGGCGGCCCTGGACAACCCTCTCCCCGCCCGCCACTCTCCCGCGAAACAAGATTTCGCAGGGTGGAAACGACATGATCAGTGCGGATCTGCACGGGCGCCGCGTGCTCGTCACCGGCGGCGCCTCGGGCATCGGGCTCGCCGCCGTCACGCTCTTCGCGCGCTGCGGCGCCGAGGTGATGCTCAACCACCTCGCCGAGGATGGCCGCGGGCCGGACGCCGCCGCGCGGCTGGCCGCCGAGGGGCTGAAGGTCCGGGCGATCCCCGGCACCGTCTCGGTGCCGGGCGAGGCCGAGGCCATGGTGGCCCGCGGGATCGACACGCTCGGCGGCCTCGACATCCTCATCAACAATGCCGGCACCCCGGCCTCCGCGACGCCGATCGAGTTCACCGATCTCGACGCGATGACCGAGGAGTTCTGGCAGACCATCCTGGCGACGAACCTGATCGGTCCCTACCGCTGCACCCACGCGGCGGCGCCGGCCCTGCGCCAGGCAAAGGGCGCCATCGTCAACACCGCCTCGGTGGCCGGCCTCGGCCGGCGCGGCTCCAGCATCGCCTACTCGGCGAGCAAGGCCGGGCTCGTGAACCTCACCCGCAGCCTCGCCCGGGCGCTCGCACCGGAGGTCCGGGTCAACGCCGTGGCGCCGGGCCTCGTCGAGACGCCCTGGACGCAGGGCTGGCCCGAGGCACGCAAGGCCGACACCCTGTCGCGCACCCTTCTCGCCCGGCTCGCCAAGCCCGAGGACATCGCCGAGGCGATGCTGTTCCTCGCCGCCGGCGCCGCCTACGTCACCGGCGAGACCCTGGTGGTCGACGGCGGCATGCTCTGAGGGGGATCGCCATGTCGTCGCGCAAGACCGTCATCACCTGCGCCCTCACCGGCTCGTTCGACACCGCCTCGAAGAATCCGGCGGTGCCGGTGAGCCCGCAGGCCATCGCGCAATCGGCCCTGGAGGCCGCCGCGGCCGGCGCCGCGATCGTCCACATCCACGTCCGCGATCCCGCTACCGGCAAGCCCAGCATGGAGCTCGCCCTCTACCGCGAGGTGGTGGAGCGGATCCGCGAGAAGAACGCCGAGGTCGTCCTCAACCTGACCACCGGGGCCGGCGGGCGCTACGTCGCGGGCGATCCCGACCCGGCGGTGGCGGGGCCCGGCACGACGCTCGCCTCGCCCGAGGCGCGCACCCGCCACGTCACGGCGTTGCGCCCCGAGATCTGCACCCTCGACGTGGCGACGATGAATTTCGGCGAGCACGCCTTCATGAACACGCCCGCGCACCTGCGGGCGATGGCGGCGATGATCCGAGAGGCGGGCGCCAAGCCCGAGATCGAGGTGTTCGACCTCGGCCAGATCGAGCTCGCCCGCCACCTCCTGGCGGAGGGGCACCTCGATTCGCCGCCCCTGTTCCAGATCTGCCTCGGCATCCCGTGGGGCGCCCCGGCGACGCCCGAGACGCTGCTGCAGATGCGCGACCGCCTGCCCAAGGACGCGCTGTGGTCGGCCTTCGGCATCTCGCGGGCCGAGTTCCCGATGGTGGCGCTCGCCGCCACCGCGGGCGGCCACGTCCGGGTCGGGCTCGAGGACAACCTGTATCTGGCGCGGGGAACTCTCGCCCCGAGCAACGCGGCCCTGGTCGAGAAGGCGGTGAGCCTGCTCGCCCATCTTGACTGTGCCCCGGCGACTCCCGCCGAGGCGCGGGCGATCTTCGGCCTGCCCGGCTGATTCGCCCCGGAGCGGCGTGGCCTGGGCGCCACGCCGCCGGACTTTTCTCCTGTCCCGCTCCGCCTCGCCCTACATCCCGCCCGACGGTACCGGCCAGGTCGTCGTGACGAGGACCGGGACCTGCGGGCGTGTTGCAGTTCCGCCGTAAAGCTTTCGCAGAGGGCGGGGTCGTAGCGTCGCCCGACGGGCAGGCGGAACAAGCCGGAATGGGAGCCGCGGGCGGCCCGACGTCCCGAGGCCGGCGACGCGGCTCCGATGGAGAAGTCGAGATGATCGGTAACGGTTACGGGAGGGCCCTGGTCGCCGCGAGCCTCGCGGTGCTGGCCGGCGGGGCGCAGGCCGCGCAATGCGGCAACACCTCGGCCGGGTTCGAGGCCTGGAAGCGCGAATTCGCCGACGAGGCCCGCGGGCGGGCCAGCCCCGCCGCGATCTCGGCGCTGATGGGGACGTCGTACTCCTCCGCCACCATCTCGGCGGATCGCGGCCAGAAGAGCTTCAAGCTCTCCCTCGACCAGTTCATGGCCAAGCGCGGCGCCGCCGCGATCGTCTCCCGTGGCCGGGCGATGAAGCGCTCGCAAGGAGCCCTGTTCGACTCGATCGAGCAGCGCTACGGCGTGCCGCCGGGCCCGCTCCTGGCGATCTGGGGCATGGAGACCGGCTTCGGCGCCGTGAAGGGCAACGTCAACACCCTCTCGGCGGTGGCGACGCTGGCCTACGATTGCCGCCGCTCGGCCTTCTTCACCGACCAGCTCTACGCCGCCCTGACCCTGGTCGACCGCGGCGTGCTGACCCCCGGCACCCGCGGCGCGGCCCACGGCGAGGTCGGCCACACCCAGTTCCTGCCGAAGAACGTGCTGAACTACGGCACGGGCGGCAGCCTCGACAACGCCTCGGTGGCGCTGAACTCGACCGCGAACTTCCTCAAGGCCCATGGCTGGCGCGCCGGGGCCGGCTACCAGCCCGGCGAGCCGAACTTCGCGGCGATCCAGGGCTGGAACGCCGCCTCGGTCTACCAGCGCGCAATCGCGATCATCGGTGCCAGGATCGACGGCGAGTGAGCTAGACAGCACAGCAAGACCTTCGAGAGCAGTGCTCCCGAAGGTCTTCGGATGCGAATTTACTCGGCGAGCGACGACAGTGCGCGCGCCGTCGCCATCCTGTTCTCGACCTCATCCCGAGGTGTCAGTCGATCGACGGTCGACTGGCCTCGAAGGAGGGCTCCAGTGATCGCGGTGGTTCCTGGAGCCCTCCTTCGAGGCCGGCCGATCTTCGCTCGGCCGGCACCTCAGGATGAGGTCGCGATCGGGATGGATTGCCCGACACGCCCCTCGCAAAGGTCTCAGCCCCGCGTCGCGCGGTCGGCCGGGCCGCCGCGCCCGATCCGCGGCAGGTCGCTCGCGCCGGCGCCCGGCACCACGACGAGGCGGCGGACCTCGCCGCGCAGGAAGGCCTGCAGGAAGCGGTCGTAGTTGCGGAACGAGACGCAGCCGTTCGAGGCGCCGCTCGGGCCGAGCATGTAGGTGTGGGCGAGGAGCCCGACGCGGCCGTGGATCGCGCCGCTGCCGCCCACCGGGTTGAGCCGGATCGCCCGCACGCCGTGGAAGAGCGCCTCGCGCTCGGTGAGGTCGTAGGTGCCCGGCGGCGTGGCGCCGCGCATCTTCAGGTGGACGTTGCGGGGGTCGTCCATGTGCGGCCCGAGGCCGGAATGCGCCTCCAGCGACTCGCCGCTCGGCAGCGTCACGACGCGGGCGCTGATGTCGTAGACGGCGATGCCCGGGCTGGCGCTCAGGCGGGGCCGCGGCGTGCTGGCCTCGAGCCCGCCGGGGGCGGCATAGGCGAGGGTCTGGGTCGGGGCCGAGCCCCCTCCCCCGAAGATCCGGTCGAACAGCGACGGCTCCTCGGGCAGGGCGGCCTTGAACACGCTCTCGGTCGAGGCCATGGCCCGGACCGGGCGCCGCGGCGCGCGGGTCGCCAGCACGGTCGGCGTCGGGCGCAGCTCGGGCGGGCGCGGCACGGGAAGGGGGGCGACGGCCAGCGGACCGGGCGCCGCACCGGGGGATTCGGCCAGGGCGAGCGGACCGGGCGCGGGTGCCGCCGGCACGACGGCCGCGCGCAGAGCCGCGACGGTCGGCGCCGCCTCGGCGAGGCGCGCCGTCTCGGGCGGCGGCGGCGTCAGGGCGGCGACGGTCCGGTTCGCCTCCGGGAGGACCTCGCGGGTGAAGCCCGCCGCGTCGTGCCCCAGGGTCGGCAGCGGCGCCAGCATCCAGCCGAGCTCGGCCTGTGCCGCGACCGACCGGGGCAGCGGGGCCTGGGCGACCGGAGACGCAGGAACCGCCGTCTCCGCCACCGCCAGCCGCGCCTCCTCGCGCGGCACCAGACCGGCGGCCGCGCCGATCCCGGCGAGCGCCGCGGCGATACCGATGAGCCGCCGGTTGCGGCGGCGACGGCGGAAGGAGCCCGGGGCGAGGCGACCGGACGAATACGCGACGAGGTCCATGCGGCCTGTACTCGATGGCTTGTCCCGCACGGACCCGCCCGGCCGGCCGCCGGCGCACGGGCGCGCGGCGGGCCGGAGAGTTCGGCCGTTTAGGAAAGGATCAACCTTAAGCCCCCGTATTGAGCGGCCTCTTGGTTAATCCCGGCTAAATGACATCGAGAGAATCCGTAGAATTCATGGCGTCCTGATGGCGCCGGGCACGGGCGCTCCGCCGACGCCCGCGAACGCGGCGCGGGCCGGCACCGACCCACGCGGGAGCGGCGGAGCCGGATGACGTCAGTCCGCGATGACGGCCTTCACCCGGGACGCACGCTCGATCCGTGCGGCTAGACGTGGCGTCGCGACCAGCTCGACCATGCCGAACGCGGTCGGTTCGCCGAACCGTCCCAGCTCTTCCTGAAGATGCTCCCGGATGACGAGCGCCCGGAGGGATTTCAGATCGTTCTCCGTCTTGCGCACCTGCTCGTTGACGAAGGCGGTCCGCTCCTGTTCGGCCTTGGCGATGCGTCCCTTGAAGACAACCATGTAGTGGTTCATCCCCTGTCCGGTCTGCCTGGAACCGGGGAGGCGGGCAGGCTGGACCGCCTGCGGGGAGTTGCGACGAGCCGTCGTCATCAGACGTATCGCGCGATCAAGGCCGAGCGCCGGCCGGTCTTGACGGTTTGCGCGTTCGCCAGAAGGGCTGTCCGCAGCGCCGACGCGGACATGCGGGACCGCGACAGATAAAGCGCCGCTATCCCGGCGACGAAGGGCGCCGCCATGCTGGTGCCGTCGAGAGGGCCGTAGAACGACTGGTTCGCCATATCGCGCTCAAGGCTCGAGTAGATGCCCACGCCGTACCCATAGATATCGGGCTTGCGGGTGCGCGGCGAGGTGCGACTGCCGGAAAAAGGCGCGATGATGCCGTTATGATCCACAGCGCCGACGCCGAGGGCGTTCCGGAAGCCGCCGGGATACCCGAAGCGTCCCGGCCCGTCGTTGCCGATCGCCACGATCGGCAGGACGTTGGCCTGGATGAGCAGATTCAAGACCGCCTCCATGGCGCGCAGGCGCGTCCTGTACTCCTTGAGCGGCACGTTCAGCACCCCGGTCGACGGGAAGCCAAGGGACAGGTTGACGACCGCTGGCTTGATCGCGTTCGCCGGTGCCGTAAATTCTTGCAGCAGCCAGTTCAACCCGTAGACGACCCGGATGAGGCTCGTGCGCGCGGTCTCGCTCTCGATCACCGAGGCAACCATCAGCTCCGCCTCGGGGGCGACCCCGACCGTCGATCCGGCGATGATGCCGCAGACATGGGTTCCGTGGCCGTCGAGATCGAAGCCGCGCACGTCCCGTGGCGGGCTCGCCGGGTTGTTGGGATCGAAGGATACGTAACGGAACGGGATGGTCCTGGCGTGGAACTGCTGGTGGTCGGCGTCGATGCCGGTATCGAGCACGCCGACCAGGACACCGGCCCCCCGCACGTTCTGGCGATGCGCCGTGTCGATGCCGGAGGCTGTCGGCCAGCCCGTCCCGACCGGCATCGACGTCGCGTGCATCAGGCGTGCGCCCGGCGCCCGGAGCCGGGTCGGCAAGGCGAGACTGAAGTTCGTCACGACCTCAAAATCGTCCTGCAGCGCGCCGCGGGCGGCCGCGATCCGCCTCTCGTCCCGGAAGTACGCGGCGGTGAGGCCGAGCGAGGTGAAGCGGGCGAAGACGCCCTGCGTCTCGCTGAGGGGCACCGTCGGCTGGGCGACCAGATCCGAGGTGGCGACCTCCTGAAGACCGAGACGCTCGAGACGGCGGGCTGCCGTCTCCTCGACATGGCCCAGACCCTGCCGCGCCGACGGTGAGGTACGGTAGGCGGCAACTCTCGACGGAGTGACGACGCTGTCCGGATCGAAGGCGGATTTAGGCACCAGCAGCACGCCGGTTCCGTCGCTGCCTGCCGTGAGGATATCGGCCTGGGAGAAAAGGTTCGTCATATCGGGCCATTCGCTTCAAACGAAAACATGCCTGACGGAAACTAAGGAATCTCTTTCGCTTGGGAAGAAATAAACCGATGCGAAAGCATCACATGTCTCAAAAATAATCCGATACTTTGAAAAACACTTTTCTATGAATGGCTATCATCGAGATATGACATACATCGTCTATTATTAATTTATATAATCATTGTATTGAATTTATTATTTTTGATTTTTTCATATGTTATATGATGATTGGCAGACGGAATCCAATGCAGCTGTAATTCGAACAGTGTTCGTCACGACAAGGCCGGCAACACCTTCGCGGCGTTGCCGGCCTTGTAAGATTGCGGGGATTGTCCGGCAGCCGTGGACAGGCGCAGCCCTAGCCTCGTGCCCGGGCATCGCCGCACCAGCGCCGGATCACGGTCTGGCTTGGCCCAGCGCCTCCGCGCGGATTCGGTCGAAGGCGCGGCGTATCACTCCACCGTGACGGACTTCGCCAGGTTGCGCGGCTGGTCGACGTCTTTCCCGAGCACCACGGCGGTGTGGTAGGCGAGGAGCTGCACCGGCACCGCGTAGACGATCGGCGCCACCACCGGGTCGAGGTCGGGCATCATCAGGGTGGCGAGCGTGTCGAGGCCGGCGGCATCGGCGCCGCGCGCGTCGCCGATCAGCACGATCTTCCCGCCGCGGGCCGCGACCTCCTGCATGTTCGAGACGGTCTTCTCGAACGTGGCGTCGTGGGGCGCGATCACGATCACCGGCACCGCGTCGTCGATGAGCGCGATCGGGCCGTGCTTCAGCTCGCCGGCGGCGTAGCCCTCGGCGTGGATGTAGGAGATCTCCTTGAGCTTCAGCGCGCCCTCGAGCGCCATCGGGTAGGCGGTGCCGCGGCCGAGATAGAGCACGTCGCGGGCCTTCGCGATCTCGCGGGCCAGGACCTCGATCTCCTCCTCGCGCTTCAGCGCCTCGGCCATCAGGCCCGGCACCTTGATCAGCGCGTCGACGAGGCGCTTCTCTTCCGGCCCGTCGAGGGTGCCCCGCGACCGGCCCGCCGCGAGCGCCAGGCAGAGCAGCACCGTGAGCTGGCACGAGAACGCCTTGGTGGAGGCCACCCCGATCTCGGGCCCGGCGAGCGTCGGCACCACCGCGGAGGCCTCGCGGGCGATGGTCGAGGTCGGCACGTTGACGACCGCGAGCGTGTGCTGGCCTTGCGCCTTGGCGTAGCGCAGCGAGGCCAGGGTATCGGCGGTCTCGCCCGATTGCGAGATGACGATGGTCAGCCCGCCCTTCTCCAGCGGCGGCTCGCGGTAGCGGGTCTCGGAGGCGACGTCGATCTCGACCGGCAGGCGGGCGATCTTCTCGAACCAGTACTTGGCGACGAGGCCGGCGTAGTAGGCGGTGCCGCAGGCGGTGATCGAGATCCGGCTGAGATTCGCGAAGTCGAAGGGCAGCGCCTCCGGCAGGGCGACCCGGCCGGCGGCGAGGTCGACGTAGTGGGCGAAGGTGCGGCCCACCACCTCCGGCTGGTCGTAGATCTCCTTCGCCATGAAGTGGCGGTAGTTGCCCTTGTCGACCAGGAAGGCCTGCGTGGCGATCTTCTGGCGCGGCCGGGCGACGACGTTGCCGGCGAGGTCGCGGATCTCGGCGCCGTCGCGGGTCAGGATCGTCCAGTCGCCCTCGTCGAGATAGGTGATCTCGTCGGTGAAGGGCGCGAGCGCCAGCGCGTCGGAGCCGAGATAGGTCTCGCCGTCGCCGAAGCCGACCGCGAGCGGCGCGCCGTGGCGGGCGCCGATCAAGAAGTCCTCCTCCCCGGCGAACAGGAAGGCGAGCGCGAAGGCGCCGCGCAGGCGCGGCAGGGCCGCCTCGACGGCGGCGACGGGGCCGAGCCCGGAGCGCATCAGGTGGCTGACGAGCTGGGCCACCACCTCGGTGTCGGTCTCGGTCTCGAAGACGCAGCCCTCGGCCTGGAGCTCGCCCTTCAATTCGCGAAAATTCTCGATGATGCCGTTATGGACCACCGCCAGGCGCTCGGTGGCGTGCGGGTGGGCGTTGGTCTCATTGGGCCGGCCGTGGGTGGCCCAACGGGTGTGGCCGATGCCGATGGCGCCCGAGAGCGGGCTCTGCAGCAGCTTCAACTGGAGGTTCGACAGCTTGCCCTCGGCGCGCCGGCGCTCGAGCCGGCCCGATTCCAGGGTGGCGATGCCGGCCGAGTCGTAGCCGCGGTACTCGAGCCGGCGCAAAGCGTCGACCACCTGTCCCGCCACGGCATTCCGGCCGACGATTCCAACGATCCCGCACATGCTCACAGCCTCAGATGTCGTTCGGCCGCGCGTCCCGGACCGGGACGCACGAGGCCATATGGGGGGCGGTGGAGCAGATTTCCTGCCGGACCGCCCCCGCTACGCTCTGGGGCCGTTCTACCGGACCGGCCGGTCCCGAGGCGAGTCAACTTCCGTAACGGATTGTGACGGCCAAGGTTCGCGGCCCGGCTGCATCGTGCGGCGGCCGGGCGGAGCCTCCGCCCGGCCGAGCCCGTCAGGGCATCATCACGGTGTCGATGACGTGGATCACGCCGTTCGACTGCATCACGTTGCCGATCGTCACCCGGGCGGTGTTGCCCTTGTCGTCGGCGACGAAGAGCCGCTTGCCCTTCTGCATCACCGTCAGGTTGTCGCCCTCGACGGTCTTCAGCTCGGCCTGGCCGCCGCCCTTCTTCACCAGAGCCATCAGGTCCTTGGCCGTGTAGGTGCCGGGCACGACGTGATAGGTCAGGATCTTGGTCAGCGTCGGCTTGTTCTGCGGCTGGACCAGGGACTCGACCGTGCCGGCCGGCAGCTTGGCGAAGGCGGCGTTGGTCGGGGCGAACACCGTGAACGGGCCGGGGCCGGCGAGCGTGTCGACGAGGCCGGCGGCCTTCACGGCGGCGACGAGGGTGGTGTGGTCCTTTGAGTTGACCGCGTTCTCGACGATCGTCTTCGAGGCGTACATCGGCGCGCCGCCGACCATCGGGTTCTTGGCCTGTGCGGCCCCGGCGGTCGCCGCGAGGGCGAGGGCGAGGACCAGGGTGCGGGCGTGGGTCCGGATCGTCATGGGGTTCGTCCCGTCTCTCGTGTCAGCCCCGCTCTCGTCGGGGTCGAGGGCCGGTACGGAGGGCCGGACGAGAAAGTTTCGGGAGCCTCGCGATTTTTTCGTGCGCCCGAGCAGAATGGTTTTTTGGTTCTCGACGGATGGCCATCGTGATTCGATCGGCTCGGCGCGGAGATGCGACCGATCATGGCCGGCCGATCCAAACTGACGGCGACTGCTGAGCAATGCGGGGAATCGGCGGTCCCGGCGAGCGGTCCGGACCGTTCGTGGGCGATCCTGCCGACGCGGTCGGGTTGGAACGGCCCGCGGATCGCCGACGCGTCCGGGGTGAAGGAGACTTCGCGGGTTTGCCGGAGCGGCTCGGCACCCTCCACGGGCCCAGGCCCGGTCATCCGTTCGAGGCGGTCGTGCCGGTGCCCGGCACCGGGCCCATCCACGCCGCCCCCACCGCAATGAGACACCGGCTCGGCATCCGGCGGTGAACCCGAGACCACCCGATCAGGCCACCCCGAGATCCAGCGTCAGGGCGAAGCACGCCCCGTCCGTTCCCGTGACGGTGAGCTCGCCGCCGAGCTGGCGCGACAGGCCGTGGATCACCCGCATGCCGAGGCTGCGGCGGGCGGCGCCCGCGTCGAAGCCCTCCGGCAGGCCGACGCCGTCGTCCGACACGCTCAGGCGCACCCGGCCCTCGTCCCGCGCCTCCGCCTCGACCCGCACCGGGCCGTGGCCGTCCGGGTAGGCGTACTTGATCGCGTTGGTGACGAGCTCGTTGACGAACAGCCCGAGGGGAATCGCGAGGTCGGCCGGGATCGGCATGGCGGGGGCCCGGCAGGTGATGGCGTGGCCGGGGGCGCTCTCGCGCAGCTTCTCGCACAGGCTCTCGAGGAAGCCCGACAGCTCCACCGCCGCGAGGTCGGGCTGGCGCCAGAGCTGGTCGTGGACCTGGGCCACCGCCTCGACCCGCGAGCGGGCATCCGCCAGGGCGTCGCGCGCCTGCAGGTTCTCGGTGGTGCGGGCCTGGAGCGACAGCAGCCCCGCCACGGTGGCGAGGCTGTTCTTGACCCGATGGCTCATCTCGCGGGTCAGCAGCTCCTGCCGGTCGAGGGCGGCCTGGAGCCGAGCCTCCGAGCGCTGGCGCTCGATGGCGCCGCCGAGCAGGTTGGCGAAGCCCTGCATGAAGGCGATGTCGGCCTCGTCGAATTGGCCCTCGCGGGTGTCGTCGACCTCGAGCACGCCGAAATCGCCCTGGCGGTTGCGGATCAGCACGTTCAGCGCCCGGCGCACGCCATGATCCGCCATCAGCTGCGGGGTGCGGAAGCGGCGCTCGTTCTCGAGGTGGTTGGAGATCACCGGCTGCCCGGTCTTGAGAGCGTAGCCGGCCGGCGAGGCGAGGTCGGCCCCGACATGCGCCTGGCCGACGACGTTCGGTCCCCAGCCGACGCCCGCGATGACGAGCAGCGTGTCCTGGCCGGGCTTGTATTCGAGCGCCTTGCAGAACTGGGCCGACATCCCCTCCGCGCACAGCTCGGTCGCCCGCTGCAGCAATTCGCCGAGATCATCGGCGCGCAGCGCCTCGACTCCGAATTCCGACAGGATCTGCTGCTGCTTCAGGCGGTAGTCGAGGTCCGAACGGCTGAGTTCCGCCATCGTGCGTGATCCTGTCCTTTCCCCTGCGACAGAGGCGGGAGCGGTCCTGTCCGGGGCCGTAGCGTGGCCGGTGCCGGCTATGACAGAGGGTTCATGTCTGCGCGGGCGGGTCAAGCGCGCCGATCGATTCGGATCGGGGATGGCGGGCCTGTCGGCGCGGCGCGCGCGTGCCATATGGTGGAGTGCCGTACACAGAGCAGGAGTGCGGATCCGTGCTGCGCCTCGTCGCCTTGGGCATTCTCCTCGCGGCTGCCGTGACGATCCTAGTCGCCGCCCTGCGCCCGCCGGCCCTCCGGGCGCAGGAAGAATCGTATTGCCGCCCTCCCCTCAAGTTCGCCGCCGGCGCCTGCGTCGCCCAATGCCCGGCGGGCTACGAGGATCGTGGCCGCACCTGCGTCTTCCGCAGCCTTTCGCGCTGACGGCTCAGGCCGCCGCCGTCCCGGGGGCGACCGCGGCGTGGACGTCGCCCCAGGCCTTGAGCGCCCGGATCACCGGTTCGAGGCTGCGGCCGCGCTCGGTCAGGCGGTACTCCACCCGGGGCGGCACCTCGGCGTAGACCGTGCGATGGACGAACCCGTCCGCCTCCAGCTCCCTGAGCTGGTTCGTCAGCATGCGCTGGGTCACGTTCGGCATCCGGCGGCGCAGGCCGTTGAAGCGCAGGGACCCGTCGTCCGGCGCCTCCGCCAGCAGGTGGTAGAGGATCACGCCCTTCCACTTGCCGTCGATCAGCTGCAGCGTCGCTTCCACGGCGCAGCCCGGGCTGCAATCCAGGCTGCGGTGCCGGGTGCGGGCCATGACGGTATCCTTTTCGACACTATGGGCGCTTCATGTGCGTTCTTGCGCGGCCGGAGGGTAGCGGTCATCTCGGCTCCAGTCATCCAAGGAGCCCGCTGATGCGCGCCGTCGGTTACCAGACCTCCCTGCCGATCGAGGACGAGGCCGCCCTCCAGGACATCGCCCTGCCCCGCCCCGAGCCGACCGGCCGCGACCTCCTGGTCGAGGTCCGAGCGGTGTCGGTGAACCCCGTCGACACCAAGGTGCGCCGCCGCGCCGCCCCGGAGGCGGGGGCCTGGAAGGTCCTGGGCTGGGACGCCGCCGGCGTCGTCGTGGCGGCCGGCCCCGAGGCGACGCGGTTCCGCCCCGGCGACGCGGTGTTCTATGCCGGGGCCCTGGAGCGCCCCGGCACCAACGCGGAGTTCCACCTCGTCGACGAGCGCATCGTCGGCGGGAAGCCCGCCTCGCTCTCCTTCGCCGAGGCCGCCGCCCTGCCGCTCACGGCGATCACCGCCTGGGAGACGCTGTTCGACCGGCTCGACGTGCGAAAGCCCGTGCCGGGCGCCGCGAACGCGATCCTGATCGTCGGCGGGGCCGGCGGCGTCGGCTCGATCGCGACGCAGCTGGCGCGCCGCCTCACCGACCTCACGGTGATCGCCACCGCGTCGCGACCGGAGACGAAGGACTGGAGCCGGGCGCTCGGCGCCCACCACGTCGTCGACCATGGCGCCGCGCTGGCGCGACAGGTCGCCGATCTCGGGCTCGGCGCCCCGGGCCTGGTCTTCTCGACCACCCACACCGACACGCATCTTCCGGCCATCGCCGAGCTGATGGCGCCGCAGGGTCGCCTCGCGCTGATCGACGACCCCGCGACGCTCGACGTGTCGCTTCTCAAGCGCAAGAGCCTGTCGCTGCACTGGGAGTTCATGTTCACCCGGCCGATGTTCGGCACGGTCGACGTCGCGGCGCAGGGAGCGCTGCTCGACGAGGTCGCCCGGCTCGTCGATCGGGGCGACCTGCGCACCACGCTCGCCGAGCATTTCGGGCCGATCACCGCCGCGAACCTGCGCCGGGCGCACGCGCTCCTGGAAAGCGGCCGGGCGAAGGGGAAGATCGTGCTGGAAGGGTTCGCCTGAGGGGCGCTTCCATCACCCGGAATTCCCTCCCCTCCGCGCTCACCCCGGGGCCGCGAGAGCGGATCCCGGGAAGACCCTGTGGAGCGGGCGACGGGCCCGCGCCTCAGCGCATCACCTGCCGATACGCCCGGTGCGCCTTCGCCCGGGTGTAGTACCGGTGCTTGGCACCGTACCGCGCCCGCACGGCCCGCACCCGGGGCGCGTAGGCCGGCTCGCCGTAATAGCCCGCCGGCGCGTAGCCGTAGCCCGGGTTCTGGTACTGGTAGGCGCGCACCGGCCGCATCGGCGCCTGGATCCCGTCATAGGGACCGTGCCCGGTCCGGGCCCGGTAGGCGGCGCCGGCAAAGTCGCCCGGCGTCGGCGGCGTCCCGGGCTGCGAGAAGGTGGTCTCGGGCCGGTAGGCCGGGCCCCAGCCGATCTCGTCGTCGCCGGCCGGGTCCTTGCCCGGGAAGCCGGTGACGTAGCCAACGCTCTGGGCCGCCGCCGGCAGGGCGGTCGCCAGGGTGGCGAGGCCGGCGAGCAGGCCCGCCGCGAGGATGCGTGCACGCATGGACGTGTCCTTCCTTTCAGGGATCGGGATCAGTAGGGGCGATTGCCGAGGACGTAGTCGGCCGTGCGGTGCGGGCGGTTCAGCGGGCCTTCGCTCACGCCGTCGCCGTAATAGCCGAACCCGGTCGGCCCGAAGCCGCCGCCATTGGTGACGGCGGCGACCGGCACGGCGCGGATCCCCACGAGCCCGCTCGCGCCCACGGGCAGCGGCCCGATGACCGCATCGGGAGACATCTGCAGCACGACGGGGCCGGCCGCTGCGGCGCGGTTGTAGATATCGGGTTCGGCGACAGGCGGGCGCACCCGCACCCCGAGCGGAGTTTGCGCGAAGGCGGGGCCCGACAGGCAGGCCAGGGCGGCGAGCGGCAGGATGAAGCGATGGACCACGCGGAGCATCCTCGTTGGCGGATGCAGGTTAACGCGCGGAAAGCCGCGCCCGGTTCCAGGGCGCGGCGAGCTGTCCAGGCCGTTCTGCCGCGTGAGGGCGGCGCGCCCCCTCGTGTCAGCCCTTGGTGCGGATCACGACCTCGCGCTCGCGCCGGATCCGCTCGCACTCGGCCCAGTAGCCGTTGAGGAGCGCCGGGGTCGAGGAGCAGCGATAGGCGATGTCGGGGCTCGGGGCCGGAACGGGGTCGCGAGCGATGATCGGGTTCGGCGCGCAGGCGGCCGGGAGGGCGGCCGCGGCGGCGAGAACGACGAGCTTCAGCGAGCGACGCATCGGATACCCTGGGGTGGAGCAGAACCTTGGCCGCACCCTGACGCCCCGCCCCGCCCGGATCAACCCGGGGCGCGGCCGAGGCGACGACACGGGGATGCGATTGCGCCTCCCCTGTCGCCCCCCGGCCACAAGCCGCCGGATCAGCCGACCTTCTGCATCGGCACGACGTTGTGCAGGGTGCGGTCGGCGTTGTCGAAGAAGCGGCGGATGTTGCGGGCCGCCTGGCGGATGCGCTGCTCGTTCTCGACCAGCGCGATGCGGACGTACTCGTCGCCGTGCTCGCCGAAACCGATGCCCGGCGCCACCGCCACGTCGGCCTTCTCGACCAGCAGCTTGGAGAATTCGAGGCTGCCGAGACTCCGGAAACGCTCCGGGATCGGCACCCAGGCGAACATCGAAGCGGACGGGACCGGAATGTCCCAGCCGGTCTTCTGGAACGCGTCGACCATCGCGTCGCGGCGGCGGCGATAGGTGGCGCGCATCTCGTGGATGCAGTCCTCCGGGCCGTTCAGCGCCGCGGTGGCGGCGACCTGGATCGGCGTGAAGGCGCCGTAATCGAGGTAGGACTTCACCCGCGTCAGCGCCGCGAGCAGCCGCTCGTTGCCGACCGCGAAGCCCATCCGCCAGCCGGCCATCGAGAAGGTCTTCGACAGCGAGGTGAACTCCACCGCCACGTCGATCGCGCCCGGCACCTGCAGCACGGAGGGCGGCGGGTTGTCGTCGTCGAAATAGACCTCGGCGTAGGCGAGGTCGGAGAGCAGGATCAGCTCGTGCTTCTTCGCGAAGGCGACGAGGTCGCGGTAGAAGTCGAGGGAGGCGACGTAGGCCGTCGGGTTCGACGGATAGCAGACCACCATCGCCACGGGCTTGGGGATCGAGTGCTGCATCGCCCGCTCGGCCGCCGGGAAGAAGGCCGGGGTCGGCTCGGCCGGGACCGAGCGGACCACGCCGCCGGCCATCAGGAAGCCGAAGGCGTGGATCGGGTAGCTCGGGTTGGGCACCAGCACCACGTCGCCCGGCGCCGTGATGGCCTGCGCCATGTTGGCGAAGCCTTCCTTGGAGCCGAGGGTGGCCACAACTTGCGTGTCGGGGTTGAGCGAGACGCCGAAGCGGCGCTGGTAATAATTCGCCTGGGCGCGGCGCAGGCCGGCGATGCCCTTGGAGGCCGAGTAGCGGTCGGTGCGCGGCTTGCCGGCGGTCTCGACCAGCTTCTCGATCACGTGGCGGGGCGCCTCGAGGTCGGGGTTGCCCATGCCGAGGTCGATGATGTCGGCGCCGTTGGCGCGGGCGGCGGCCTTGATCCGGTTGACCTGCTCGAAGACGTAGGGTGGCAGTCGCTTGATGCGGTGAAAATCGGTCATGGCCGGGTCCTGGATCGGCGCCGCCGCTGCGACGCGCGTGTCACATACGCTGTCTAGAGGGGTTTTGGGGCAAGAGGAAGATTCGCCGGGGGGCCGCCGCCCTGGGACTTAAGCCTCACCCGGCGGTGTCGCTCCCCCTTCGTCACCCGGAGCGTCACTCGGCGGGCGGCACCTTGGGCGGGGCCGGCGGCTTGACCGCGCCGCCGACCTTGGCGGCGTCGCGGCCCCGCGCCTCGTTGCGCTGGCGGCTGGCGTCGAGCTCGGCCTCGAGCGCCTTCACGCCGGCGGCCGACTTGGCGCGAGTTTCGCGAGGCGGGGCCGAGACGCCGACGGGCAGGAACTCGCCGCCGCCGCCGCGGCGGGACTTCTCGACGAAGTCGGGCGCGGCGACCTCCTTGGGGCCGAGGCCCGCCGACTTGGCGGCATCGCGGATGCCGGCTCCGTCGAGGACGCAGCCCCCGGCGGACAAGCAGGTGACGACAAGCGCGGCGGCAGCCGCGAGACGGGGCGAAACAGCGGGGAAGACGGGCATGGACGTGCGAGAACCTTGCGCGAGGGCAGCGTGGCGGTGAGGAAACCGGGTCCGGTCATCTGGCGCAACCCGCGGTTTGGGACGATATCTTGTCGGAAAGGCGGCTCGCCGAAGCCGGCCACAATACGGGAGGAGAGTGCGCGTGACGTCTTCTGAACGAGGTGCGGCGCCGACTGCGAAGGTCCCGGTCGCTGAGGTCCCCGTTGCGGACATGGAGGCCCTGTCGCGCAACGCGGGCCTGATGACCGAGCAGTTCAGCCGGGCGCTCGCCGCCTACGCCAAGCCCCTCGAGGAGGGCAAGCCGAACGCGGCGCTCGCCGAGTCGGTGACCGAGGTCGTGCGCACGCTCGGCACCGTGGCGGAGAAGTGGTTCACCGACCCCCAGAAGGCGATGGAGGCCCAGAGCCTGATCGGCGGCCAGTTCCTGGCCCTGTGGGGCTCGACCCTGCAGCGGATGCAGGGCGAGACGGTCACCCCCGTGGCCCTGCCCGATCCCAAGGACAAGCGCTTCGCCGCCCCCGAATGGACGACGAACCCGGTCTTCGACTTCCTGAAGCAGGGCTACCTCATCACCACGCGGTGGGCCGAGATCATGGTCGACGAGGCCGAGGGGCTCGACGACCACACCCGCGCCAAGGCGCAGTTCTACGTCCGCCAGATCTCCGGCGCGATGTCGCCGTCGAACTTCCTCGCGACGAATCCCGAGCTCCTGCGCGAGACCTTCCGGGAGAACGGCGCCAACCTGGTGCGCGGCATGAAGATGCTGGCCGAGGACGTCGAGGCCGGCGGCGGCGAACTGCGCGTGCGCCAGACCGATCCGGGCCAGTTCAAGGTCGGCGTCAACATGGCGAGCACCCCCGGCGAGGTGGTGTTTCGCAACGACCTGATCGAACTGATCCAGTACGCGCCGCAGACCGAGACGGTGCTCAAGCGCCCGCTCCTGATCGTGCCGCCCTGGATCAACAAGTTCTACATTCTCGACCTGAACAAGGACAAGAGCTACATCGGCTGGGCGGTGAGCCAGGGCCTGACGGTGTTCGTCATCTCCTGGGTCAACCCGGATGCGCGCCACGCCTCGAAGGACTTCGAGAGCTACATGCGCGAGGGCGTCTTCGCGGCGCTCGAAGCGATCGAGCAGGCGACGGGCGAACGCCAGGTCTCGGCGGTGGGCTACTGCGTCGGCGGCACGCTGCTCGCCGTGAGCCTGGCCTACATGGCGGCGGTCGGCGACGACCGCATCGCCAGCGCCACCTTCCTGACCACCCAGGTCGACTTCACCCATGCCGGCGACCTCAAGGTCTTCGTCGACGAGGCCCAGATCCGCTCGATCGAGGCCGGCATGAAGGACCGCGGCTACCTCGAAGGCGCCAAGATGGCCAACGCCTTCAACATGCTGCGACCCAACGACCTGATCTGGCCCTACGTCGTCAACAACTACCTGAAGGGCAAGGCGCCGCTGCCCTTCGATCTCCTGTACTGGAACTCCGACGCGACCCGGATGCCGGCCGCCAACCACTCGTTCTACCTGCGCAACTGCTACCTCGACAACAAGCTGTCGCGCGGCGAGATGGTGCTCGGCAACGTGCGCCTCGACCTCGGCAAGGTGACCGCGCCCGTCTTCAACCTCGCGACCCGCGAGGACCACATCGCCCCGGCCCTCTCGGTGTTCGAGGGCTGCCGCGCCTTCGGCGGGACCGTCGACTACGTGCTGGCGGGCTCGGGCCACATCGCCGGCGTGGTCAACCCGCCGGCCAAGCCCAAGTACCAGTACTGGACCGGCGGCCCGGCCTACGGCTCGCTCCAGGACTGGATCGCGGCGGCGACCGAGCATCCGGGCTCGTGGTGGCCCTACTGGCTCTCCTGGCTCGAGCACCAGAACAACGAGCGGGTGCCGGCGCGCCAGCCCGGCGGCGGGGTGCTGCCCTCGCTCGGGGCGGCGCCGGGGACCTACGTGCTCGAAAAGGCGTGAAACGAGAAAGGCCCCCGGGAGATCCTCCCGGGGGCCTTTCTCGTGCCGGTGGTTGGGCTTCAGTACTTGCGCACCAGCGGCACCGGGATCGGCGCCGGGGCCGGCGGGTTGTCCCAGCGGTACTTCAGGCCGACCGAGACGATGTCGGCGCTGGCGTCGGTGGTGGCCAGGAAGGCCAGCGGTGCGGTGTAGAGCGGCTCGCCCGGCACCAGCGCGATCCGGTTGCGGCCGGCGGCGAACAGGTGCTGGTAGGAGACGTCGAACTGGATCTTCTCGCTGTAGCGGTAGCTGGCGCCGACCGAGGCGAAGTAGCGGTCGCCGTCGGGCAGGCGGGTCGAGCGGTTCGAGTTGTCGATCGGCGACTGCTCGTAGGCGACGCCGACGCGGCCGGTCCATTGCGGGGTGAAGTCGTACTCGGCGCCGAGCGAGTAGTAGAAGCCGTTCTTGTAGTTGAGCGGCAGGGCCGTCACCGGCCGGCCGAGCGCCACCGAGACGATCGCCGGCGAGCCGATGCGGGTCCAGTTGTCCCACTCGAAGCCGAAGTTCAGGCGGAAGTCCCGGGTGATCGCCTGGGTCAGGCCGACCGAGACCTTCTCGGGGGTGTTGAGGCTGGCGCGGACCTGGCCGATGCCGAAGGCCGAGCCCTCGATCCGGTGGTTGATCGACGAGCGGTAGCCGACGCCGACCGTGGTCCCCTCCGAGAGCCGCGCCACCACGCCGGCGGTGAAGCCCCAGGCCCAGTCGTCGCCCTTGAGGAAGGCGGAGTTCGCCAGCGGCGTGATGCCGGTGGCCTGGCGCAGGGTGAGCTTGAAGTATTCCAGCACCGGGCCGGCCGCGACCGACAGCCAGTCGTTGACCTTGTAGCCGATCACCGGGTTGAAGTTCAGGGTGAAGATCTTGGACGAGCGGCTGTAGGTCTGTCCGGCCCAGACCTGGTTCGGCTTGGTGATGAGGCCGAACGGCGCGGCGCCGGACAGGCCGAGATAGAGCCGGTCGTTGATCTGGTAGTTCGAGTACGTCGCCGGCAGTACCGCCGCCTGGCCGATATCGCCCGACTCGCCGAGCCCGATCAGCGGCGGGAAGGTGCCGGTGGTCGGCGTGATCCGGGCCGAGGGGGCGACCAGGGTGGCGTTGAAGTCCGAGTTCCAGCCCGGCTTCATCGTGACGACGGCCGGGTTCCAGAACATCGACGACAGGCCGCCGGAGCCGGCGGCGGCACCCGCGAAGGCGAGGCCCATCGCCTGGGCGCTCTGCTCGCGCAGGCCGAACGCCCCCGCCTGCGCGGCCCCGCTGGCCCCCGCCAGCAGCGCCACCGAGGCACCGGCCAGCAGCGCCGTCCTCCCCAAACCCGTCATGACGTTACCTCGACCCCGAATTCCGACGTGCCGCGCGGCTTCATGACGCCCGCGGCTTGGGCGAAATGATGCGGCAGCAGGCAGGGGCCGCGCAATCCCGATGAGGCCGGGGTCGGCGCGAGTTCCTGCAAGGAAAGGTCTCGGGATCGGCGAAACAAATCGCGACGACGAATGATATTTCTGGGAATTTATTCGAAAATCGATACGTCTTCGTGTATAGATCGCGTCGATCGGACCGGCCCGTTCCGAGGCCTCTGACACGATTTCGACGCAGATGTGACGAAACTGCAACGGGGCCGTGCCGCGGACGCGGGCGTATCGGCTTGCGGCGGCGGCGCACCGGCGCCAATGTCCCGGCCCGACGGGCCTTCAGGCTTGGATGGACAGGGGGAGACGGCCGATGAAGCTTGTGCGCTGGGGCGAGAGCGGGGCGGAGAAGCCGGGCCTGATCGACGCCGCGGGGGCGATCCGCGACCTGTCGGGCGTGGTCCGCGACATCGCCGGCCCCTTCCTCGCCGCCGACACCCTGGCGAACCTGGGCCGGATCGATCCGGCGACCCTGCCGGAGGTGCCGGCCGGCACGCGCCTCGGCGCCTGCGTCGGCCAGGTGCGCAACTTCATCGCCATCGGCCTCAACTATGCCGACCACGCCGCCGAGACCGGCGCGGCGATTCCCGCCGAGCCGATCCTGTTCAACAAGGCGCCGTCCTGCATCGTCGGCCCGAACGACACCGTGATCCTGCCCAAGGGCTCGGCCAAGACCGACTGGGAGGTCGAGCTCGCCATCGTCATCGGCAAGCGGGCCTCCTACGTCCACGCCAACGAGGCGCTCGACTACGTCGCGGGCTACTGCGTCTGCCACGACGTCTCCGAGCGCGAGTTCCAGCTCGAGCGCGGCGGCACCTGGACCAAGGGCAAGGGCTGCCCGACCTTCGGGCCCCTCGGGCCCTGGCTCGTCACCCCCGACGAGGTCGGGGACGTGCAGAACCTCGACATGTGGCTCGACGTGAACGGCGAGCGGATGCAGACCGGCTCGACCCGCACGATGATCTTCGACGTGCGCCAGATCGTCTCCTACCTGTCGCACTTCATGCTGCTCGAGCCCGGCGACGTCATCACCACCGGCACGCCGCCCGGCGTCGGCATGGGCATGAAGCCGCCGCGCTACCTCAAGTCCGGCGACGTCGTGACCCTCGGCATCGCCGGCCTCGGCGAGCAGCGCCAGGCCGTCGTCGCCTTCGACGACTGGACCGCCAAGGTCGCGGCCGGCGAGCCGACCAACTGACCGTGACCGGGCCCGCGGCGCCGCCGCGGGTCCCTGCCCCCCGAAGGACCGCACCCGTGAACGTCCTCGTCGTCGACGACCATCCGATCGTGCTGCAGGGCTGCCGCCGCGTGCTGGAGGATGCCGGCGTCGAGACCGTGCACGAGGCCACCGGCATCGCCGCCGGCTATCGCCGCTTCCGCCGCCACCGCCCGGACCTCGTGGTCGCCGACCTGACCTTCCAGGGCGCCGCGCTCAGCGGCCTCGCGCTGATCCGGCGGATCCGCTCGGTGGCGCCCGAGACCCGCATCCTGGTCTTCAGCATGCACGACGATCCGGAGATCGCCGTCCGGGCGATCGAGAGCGGGGCGACCGGCTACGTCCTCAAGGATACGGCGTCGATGGAGCTGCACATCGCCTTCGAGCGGGTGCGCGACGGCGGCACCTACGTGGCGCCCTCCCTCGCCGCCGAGGTCGACCGGCTGCGCCGCGAGGCGCCGGCCGCCCCGCCCCTCACCCCGCGCGAACGGCAAATCCTCGAGCGGCTCGGCGCCGGGCGCTCGCACGGGGCGATCGCCGAGGAACTGGGCCTGAGCTACAAGACCGTCGCCAATGCCTGCACGCAGCTGCGCCGCAAGCTCGGCGCTCGCACCCTCGCCGATCTGATCCGCATCGGCCTGCGTGCCGCGCGCGCACCCTGAGACGGAGGTTCCCGCCCGCGGGAGATGCGGCAAGCGGGGGCCCGGGGGCGAGAACCTTGGCCGCAAGGTGGCGTCGGCCATGGCCACGCTCGATCCTCGGTCGATGAGTGAAAACTGTTAACGTTCGTAAACCCGCCCGGTTCCCGTAATCGCTCGGTACGAATATACGCAAAGTATTCTCGATTTTGACTGTTCCATAATGTCGCCTCGTTCGGTTCTATGTTGCGCCGCGTCAAGCAACAAGAACGGGAATGCGAAATGGTTTCGAAGGCAAAGCTGGCGATCGTCGGTCTCGCTCTCGCGGGTGCCGCCGGGGTGACGTTACAAGCCAGCACGCCCGCCGAAGCCCAGTCCGGTCGTGCCTCCTGGTACGGTCCCGGATTTCAGGGCCGGCGCACTGCCAACGGCGAGCGCTTCAACACGCACGCCCTCACGGCGGCTCACCGCCGCCTCCCCTTCGGCACCCGGGTCCGGGTGACCAACACGTCGAACGGCCGCTCCGTCGTGGTCCGCATCAACGACCGCGGCCCGTATGTCGGCGGCCGGGTGATCGACCTGTCCCAGGCCTCGGCCCGCGCGATCGGGATCTCGGGCGTCGCCCGGGTGCAGCTCAGCCGCCTGTGAGCGGTCCTCCCGTCCGTCACCGGGCGGTTCCGGCGGGTTCCGCCGTGCCGTCGTCTTGACGCGGGGCGATTCAGCGACAGACGAGGGCCGCGCCGGTCTCGGCCGCGCGGTCCTCGTCTGTCGCGACATCTCGCGAGCGACCTAGCGTCAGGTTGCCTGCGCCCGCAGGAATGCTATGGGACGCCACCGGTAGGGGCACGCGCCCATGGCCGGGACCGTCCGCCCGTGACCGCCCTCCCCCTCGCTCCCCCCGGAGATCATCCGTGCTCCTGCGCTCCACCCTCCTCCTCGTCCTCACGACGGGCGCGGCCCTCGCCGAACCCGTCGTGGTCGACCGCGCGGTGCTCAAGCAGTACTGCACCGGCGACTACCTGACCTATTGCGGGAACTTCGCGCCGGACGGTCCCGAGGTGCAGGCCTGCTTCCGCCAGAACAAGGCGAAGCTGTCGCAGAACTGCCAGGCCGCGATCACCAGCTACATGAAGGCGCAGCGCAAGGGCTGAGCCGCACGAGCCGGCCCGCACTCGTCCGGCCGGCACCGCCCACGGCCGGGGCGAAGACCGTCGACGCGCTTTGGCGTGATGCCCCCGCCATCCCGGACCCCGTGAAGGACGCCTCCCCTCCGGTCTCCTCCCGGAGAGCGGACCCTCCCGCGGACGGCCGAATCCTCCGAGCCGTCCCGGCGCCGCGCCAGCGGGCCCGGAAGGACGTCCGGAGAGCGCTCCATCGGCGTTCAGCCGATATAGGCCCCCGCCCCCTCGAACGTCACCCCGGCGAAATCCCCCCGGCGCCAGCGCAGGCGGACCTCGACCGTGCGCAGTTCGTGGGCGGCGATCACGAGCGGAAACGTCTCCGGCAGGGCGAAACGGGCGGGCACGCGCAGCCGCGCGCCGGCGGCCGAGAGGTCGGCGATCTCGCACGTCACGAGCCGGTCGGGGCCGAGGACGATCCGTCCCTGCTGGATCACGCGGTGGCGCCGGCCCGCGCGGGGGATCGGCTCGGATCCGCGACCGTCATCGAGTTTCGGCAGGTGAGGTCCGGGGCGATCGGTCTCCGGTCGGTCGGCCATGGTCTCCCCGCTTCCGGGCCGCGACGCCCCTCCGCCACGCTTACGGCGTTCCGGCCGCGGCGCAAAGCCGGGACGCGCCCGGCCGCGCGCGTTAACCGGTCATAAAGCCTGTTCCTTCATGTCTCGTTAGCCATCCACCATCCGATCGATCCCGGCCATGCCCGCAGCCCCGGCCACATCCCAGCGTCCCGCCCCCGACGGGGGTGCTCCCAAGGGGGGCGCCCCCAGGCGTCCGGCGCTCGAGCGTCCCGCGCCGCCGAGCCCGATCGCGGGCTTGATCGCCCGCCGCCGGGCCCGGGAAGCCGCGGCCGAGCGGGGCGTGTTCGGCGCCGCCATCCTGCTGGCGCTCACCGCGACGGGCTTTGCCGGCTACACCCTGTCCCAGCCGGCGCGGCCCTACGACGTGCGCGAGGTGCTGCCGGCGAGCGCCGGGCCGTTCACCTGGCGGCGGATCGCGACGCCCGCCGCCCAGCCCGAGATCGACCTCGACCCGGTGATCACCGGCTCGCTGCCGGACGCCCCACCGATCCCGTCCTCCCCCGCCGCCCCGGCCCAGGGCCCGGGCCTCGTCGTGCCGGCGGCTCCGCCGCCATCCGGCTTCGTCCTGCGCCGGGCCGGCGCCGGCCAGGCCGTGGTGGAGGGGCGCGACGGCCTGCACCAGATCGCCGTCGGCTCGGTGCTGCCGGGGGGCGGCCGGGTGCTGTCGATCCGCAGCACCGGCGCCGGCTGGATCGTCATCACCACCGAGACCATCATCGGGCCGACCCCGCTGTGAGCGCGGCGCGGCGAGCCTTCGGCCGGGTGGCAAGCCCCGAGCAAGCGTGTCCGCCTAGAGCGGAGGCCTCATCGGGGCTTCGTGCCGCTGCGGCCGGCCACCCCGCCCACCGGGCCGACGGGCCGGAGAGCTGATCCGTGACGACTCTCACGAGCTACATGCTGCTGTCGCGAAATCTCGCGACCTCGCTGCAGCGCAAGGGCGCGGAGCCGATCGTGGCCCGCGACACCGCCTATTACCAGGCCAACATCGGCAAGGTGAAGTCGATCGACGACTTCATGGCCGATACCCGCCTCTACAACTACGCCGTCAAGGCCTTCGGCCTCGAGGAGATGGGCTACGCCAAGGCGTTCATGCGCAAGGTCCTGACCGAGGGCACGGATTCCTCCGCCGCCTTCGCCAACCGTCTGGCCGACGACCGCTACGTCGCCTTCGCCAAGGCCTTCGACTTCGCGCCCGGCCCCTCGGCGGCCGGCATCGACGGGGTGTTGAAGGAAGGCCAGGCGCCGGTCCCGGCGGTCGCCGCCCGGCTCTCCCTGCCGGGCGCGCTCGCCACGACCTACGACTTCTCCGGCACCAACGAGGCGCGCTTCACGCTCTCGTCCCAGGTCGACGCGGGAACGACGAAGTCCGCCACCATCGTGCTCAACCGGGCCGCCCTCGCCGGCAAGGTCGCCGACCTCGCCAACGTCACCCCGACCGAGCTCGGCCAGGCGATCAGCGCCCAGATCGGCGCCTCGGGCGCCGACGGGCTGATGGGCAAGGTGCAGGTCGGCATCGGCGTCAACGGCAATCTGTTCTTCGAGACCACCGACTACACCGATTACGGCTTCGACGGGGCGCCGGGCGGCGACGGCGTCAACGCCGACACGATCTACGCCGCGGGCGGCACCGTCCGCACCCTGAGCGTCACCAACGCGCCTCTGTCCGGCACCGGCCAGGATGCGGTCGACATCGGCAACGGCACCGACCTGCCGCCGGGCGCCAACGTCCAGGCGGTGGTCGATGCCTACCTGCAGCAGAGCCTCGAAGGGGATGCCGGCGCCCAGGATACCGGCGTGCGCCTCGCCCTCTACTTCGCCCGCAAGGCGCCGGGCCTCAACAGCGGCTACGACATCCTGAGCGACCCCGCCCTGACCCAGGTCGTCAACACGGTGATCGGCCTGCCGGCGACGAGCAGCGCCACCACCACCGACGCCCTGACGGTGCGGGCGAACCTCATCTCCTCGAAGGTCGACTTCGCGAGCTTCCAGGATCCGGCCAAGGTCGAGGCCTTCGCCCGCCGCTTCGCGGCGATCTGGGACGCGCAGAACAACACCGCCACGGACCCGATCCTGACCCTGTTCAGCAACGGCCAGGGGTAGGGCGGCGATGCAGAACAGCCTCTACGTCAACCTGTCGGCCCAGGTCGCCCTCGACAAGCGCCTGACCACCACCGCCAACAACGTCGCCAACATGTCGACGGCGGGCTACCGGGCCGAGGAGACCAAGTTCTCGGCGCTCCTCGCCCAGGCGACCAAGGGCGCGGTGGCCTTCGTCAATTCCGGCGACACCTACCTGTCGCGAGCCTCCGGCCCGATCACGAAGACCGATTCGCCCCTCGACGTCGCGCTCCAGGGCGATGCCTGGCTCGCCATCGGCGGCCAGTCCGGCCCCGCCTATACCCGCGACGGGCGCCTGACGATGGACGCCACCGGCCAGCTGCGCAGCCTCACCGGTCAGCCGGTGCTCGATCCGGGCGGCTCGCCGCTGCTCCTCGATCCGCAGCAGGGCCCCCCGACGATCGGTCGCGACGGCAGCATCTTCCAGGGCACCAACCAGGTCGGGGCGCTCGGCGTCTTCATCCTCGACAAGAAGGCGACGCTCACCCGGGCGCCCGGCAACGCCGTGACCTCCAGCCTGCCGGCGCGCCCGGTCCAGGACTTCACCGGCATCGGGGTGGTCCAGGGCTACGTCGAGGGCTCGAACGTCAACCCGATCATGGAGATGACGAAGCTCATCACCATCCAGCGCGCCTTCGAGAGCGCCGCCACCGCGACCGCGGAGGCCGAATCCTCCCTCCAGAGCGCCGTGAAGTCGCTCTCGCCGCAGGGCAGCTAGGATGACGGCCGATCCGCTCGCGCGCCTCGCCGAGACGATGGCGGCCGCCCGCCGGGACGGCGCGCTGGTGCGGATCGGCGGCCCGATCCGCGAGGTCACCGCCAGCGCCTGCCGGATCGGCGGCGTCTCGCCCTTCGTGCGCCTGGGCGACCGCATGGCCTTCGAGGCCGGCGGCCGCGAGCAGGTCGGCGAGATCGTCCGGGTCGATGCCGAGGGCGCGACGCTGAAGGCCTACGAGAGCCGGATCGAGGCCGGGATCGGCACGCTCGCCCGCCGCCTCGGCCCGGCGGAGCTGCGGCCCGACCCGAGCTGGAAGGGCCGGGTCATCGACGCGCTCGGGCGCCCGGTCGACGGGGCCGGCCCCCTCGTCCACGGCGAGCGCGCCAGCCCCCTCGACGCCGACCCGCCGGCGGCCCTCGGCCGCGCCCGGGTGCGCGCGCCCTTGCGCACCGGCGTCCGGGCGCTCGACCTCTTCACCCCGCTCTGCGCCGGCCAGCGCATCGGCATCTTCGCGGGCTCCGGCGTCGGCAAGTCGACCCTGCTCGCCATGCTGGCCGGCGCCACCGGCTTCGACAGCGTCGTGGTCGCCCTGGTGGGCGAGCGCGGGCGCGAGGTGCGCGAGTTCCTGGAGGGCGCGCTGGCGCCGAGCCGTGCCCGCGCCGTCGTCGTGGTCTCGACCGGCGACGAGAGTCCGATGATGCGCCGCCAGGCGCCGAAGGTGGCGCTGGCGGTGGCCGAATCCTTCCGCGACCGCGGCGAGTCGGTGCTGCTCATCGTCGATTCGGTGACCCGCTACGCCCACGCCGCCCGGGACGTGGCGCTGGCGGCCGGCGAGCCGGCGGTGGCCCGCGGCTATCCGCCGAGCGTCTTCTCCGACCTGCCGCGCCTGCTCGAGCGGGCGGGCCCGGGGCTGGAGGGCCGCGGCACCATCACGGGGGTGTTCTCGGTGCTGGTCGACGGCGACGACCACAACGATCCGGTCGCCGACAGCATCCGCGGCACGCTCGACGGCCACGTCGTCCTCGACCGGGCCATCGCCGAGCAGGGCCGCTACCCGGCGGTCGACCTCCTCGGCTCGATCTCGCGGCTCGCCACCGAGGTCTGGACGCCCGAGCAGCGCGACCTGATCCGCAAGCTCCGGGCGATGATGGCCCGGTTCGAGGAGACCCGCGACCTGCGCCTGATGGGCGGCTATCGCGCCGGGACCGACGCGGAGCTCGACCAGGCGATCGGCCTCGTGCCGCGGATCTACGACGCCCTGCGCCAGGATCCGTCCCAGCCCGCGAGCCAGGACGCGTTCCTCGAACTCGCCCAGTCGCTGCGGGGCTGACGCACGATGGCGATCCGGCTCCCGCGCCTCGTGGCGCTCCCCTCCAAGCCCCGCGCAAGCCTGCGCGGGTCTATTCCGGCCGAAACCCTGCCGCAGGCGGCCCGTCCGCCCGCGCCCGACCAGCAGAACCCCGCCGCCCGGCAAGTCCGGCCCCGCATCCTGACGAACGAGGTCCCGCAATGAGTCTCATCGGCGTGCTCCGCTCCGGCGTCTCCGGCATGAACGCCCAGTCGAACCGCATCTCGACGGTGGCGGAGAACATCCAGAACTCCGGCACGACGGGCTACAAGCGCAGCTCGGCGGAGTTCTCGTCGCTGCTGATCGCCGACAGCGCCGGCGGCAACTACAACTCGGGCTCGGTCGAGACCAAGGTGCGCCGGTCGGTGACCGAGGGCGGCACCCTCAACGCCACGACCTCGAAGTCCGACCTCGCGATCGACGGCAACGGCTTCTTCGTCGTCAAGGACCCGTCCGGCGCGCCCTACCTGACCCGGGCCGGCAACTTCAAGGTCGACGGCGTCACCGGCAACTTCTCCAACGCCGCCGGCATGACCCTGATGGGCTACAGCCTGCTCGACGGCGAGCCCAACCCGACGCTCAACAGCGTCACCGACATGGTGCCGATCAACCTCGCGTCGGTCAGCACCCGGGCGACCCCGACCACCGAGGCCAGCCTGTCGGGCAAGCTGCCGCTCGACGGCGCCGTGACGCCCGGCGGCCAGTACGCCAAGAAGTACTCGCTCGTGACCTACGACAAGCTCGGCAAGAGCCAGACCCTCGACGTCTACCTGTCGAAGAACACCGGCGGCACCTGGACCGCCTCGATCTACAACGCCGCCGCCAACCCGACCCCGGCCGGCTCCACCCCGGCCCTGCCGGCCGCCGGCCAGCTCGGCACCGCGACGCTCAGCTTCGACGCGCAGGGCCGGCTCGCGAATGCCGGCACCGGCACCGCCAAGTCGATCACCCTCAACACCGCCCCGGGCGGCGCGGGCGAAAACATCACCCTCGACTTCTCGGGCCTGAACCAGCTCGCCGGCGACTACAGCGTCGACGGCAAGGCCGACGGCAAGGCGCCGGCGGCGGTGACCGGCACCGAGTTCGGCGCCGACGGCACCGTCTACGCCTCCTTCGAGGACGGCACGCGGCTCGCTGCCTTCAAGGTGCCGCTCGCCACCGTGAAGAGCCCGGACAACCTCCAGCCGCGCTCCGGCAACGTCTACCAGGTCAGCGTCGATTCCGGCGACATCCAGGTCGGCTTCGCCAACCAGAACGGCCGCGGCGGCATCAAGTCCGGCGCCCTCGAGCAATCGAACGTCGACGTCAGCACCGAGCTGACCGCGATGATCGAGTCGCAGTCGGTCTACACCGCCAATTCCAAGGTGTTCACGACCGGCAACGAGATGCTCGACACCCTGATGAACCTGAAGCGGTAGCCGGTACGGCCACCGGGAGCTGACAGATGGGCCTCTCGCTCGCACTCGACTCGGCACGATCGGCGCTCCTCGCGACGTCGAGCCAGATCGCCGCCTCCGCGCGCAACACCGCGGGGGCGAACGATCCCGGCTACTCGCGCAAGGTCGTCAGCCTGGTGAGCGGGGTCGGGGGGACGACCGTCGTCGTCACCCGGGCGAGCGACGCGGCCCTGTTCATGCGCAAGCTCGCGGCGTCCTCGGGCGCCGCCGAGCGCCAGGCCCTCCTCGACGGCATCACCGCCCTGTCGAAGACGGTGGGCGACACCAGCGATGCCGGCTCGCCGGCCGCCCGGCTCGGCGCCCTCAACGCGGCGCTGCAGGCCGCCGCCAACCGCCCGGACGACGCCAACCTCGCCCGGGCCGCGGTCGAGAGCGCCCGCGACCTCGCGGCGAGCCTCAACGCCGCGGCCTCGGCCGTGGAGCAGGTCCGGTCCCAGGCCGACCAGGGCATGGCGGACTCGGTCTCGCGGATCAACGACCTGCTCGGCCAGTTCGAGACCGCCAACCGGGCGGTGATGCGCGGCACCGCCGCGGGCCAGGACATCAGCGACAGCCTCGACGCGCGCGACCGGGTCCTGTCGCAGCTCTCCGAGGAGGTCGGCATCACCGTCTCCGACCGGTCGGGCGGCGACATGGCGATCTACACCGACAGCGGCGTGCCGCTCTACGAGCGCGGCGCCCGCACGGTGAGCTTTTCGCCGCGCGCCGGCTTCCCGGCGGGCACGCAGGGGGCGGCCGTCATGGTCGACGGGGTGCCGGTCACCGGCGCCACCTCGCCGATGCGGATCGCTAGCGGCAAGCTCGCCGGCTTCGCGGCCCTGCGCGACGAGACGGCCGTCGCCTACCAGGGACAGCTCGACGCCATCGCGGGAGCGCTCGTCGACACGTTCCAGGAGGCCGATACCCGCAGCCCGCCGGCCTATGTCGGGCCGCTGGCCGGCCTGTTCACCGCAGGGTCCGGCGCCGCGTTGCCGGCCTCGCAGACGGGGCTGGCGAGCCGAATCGCCCTCAACGCCGCAATCGACCCGCAGGCCGGCGGCGACGTCACGCTCCTGCGCGACGGCGGCATGAACGGCGGCGGCTACCGGGCCAACCCCTCGACCGATGCGAGCTATGCCGGGCGCCTGCGCGCGCTCACCGGCGGGCTGTCCGCGGCGCGCAGCTTCGATCCCGGCCCGTCCCTGCGCGAGACCGCGACGCTCGCGGGCTTCGCGGCCGATTCCGCCGGCTGGCTCGAGGCGAGCCGCAAGGCGGCGTCGAACGACGCCGACTACCAGAAGACCCTGCTCGGCCGGGCCACCGAGGCCCTGTCGAACGTCGCCGGCGTCAACGGCGACGACGAGACCGCGCAGATCCTGCAGCTCCAACGCTCCTACACCGCCTCGGCCAAGATCCTGACCATGGTGGACGACCTGCTGAAGACCCTCTTCGCCGCGGTGCGGTGAGGCTATTTCGCGGCGATCCAGAGACAGAGCCCTGCCAGCCATGATGACCACGAGCTACATCTCCAGCCTCAGCCTGTGGAACCTCCCCCGCAGCGCGTCGGGGCGGCTCCAGGCCGAGATCGCGAACGCCACCCAGGAGATCGCCGACGGACGCTTCGCCGATGTCGGCCTGTCCCTCGGCGGCCAGGTCGGCCGCAGCCTCTCCCTGCGCCAGAGCGCGGCGGAGATCGCCGCCCTCAAGGACGGCAACGGCCTCACCGCCTCCCGCCTCAACGCGAGCCAGGCCAACCTGCAGCAGATGCAGAAGGCGGCCGATGCCCGGCTCGCCACCCTGACCGGTCTGCCCGCCGACCAGCGCGTCGCCGCGATGGCCGCCTCGGCCGACGACACCCTGGCGACGCTCACCGGCCTCCTCAACGCGACCTCGAACGGCCAGTCGCTGTTCTCCGGCACCAACACGGGCGCGAGCCCGATCCGCGACGGCGCGGCGGCGGTGGCCAAGACCAACGCGGTCGCGGCGTTCCAGAACGCCTTCGGCTTCCCGCCGTCGGATGCCCGGACCGCGGGCCTGACGGCCGCGCAGATCCAGGGCTTCCTCGAGGGCACGGTCGCGGCGCAGTTCGCCGACCCGAACTGGGGCACGACCTGGTCGCAGGCCTCCTCGACCCCCATCACCAGCCGGATCTCCCTCACCGAGACCGTCACCACCTCGGTCGGCGCCAACGAGACGGCGTTCCGCCGGCTCGCCGAGGCCGCCCTGGTGTCGTCGCTCGGCATGACCGGCCTCTCGGCCGAGGCCCAGGCAGTCGTCTCCAACCGGGCGATGAGCCTCCTGAGCAAGGGCAGCGCCGGGCTGGTGTCGCTCCAGGCCGATCTCGGCCGCGCCCAGGCCCGGATCACCGACGCCAACGCCCGGCTCGACGCGCAGTCGGCCCTCGTCACGAAGGAGATCGCAGGTCTCGAGGCCGTGGACCCGGCCGAGGCCAAGACCCGGCTCAACGCCGCGACGACCCAGCTTCAGATGTCGTACTCGCTGACCGCGCAGCTCCAGGGCCTGTCCCTGCTGAAATACATCTCGTAGCGCGCCCCCGCCGCGCCACGCCGACCCCACGCGCTGACACATACGAGGCATCGGCTCGATGTACCGCTTTTCCTATTCCGAGATCCTGGAGGACGCCCCGGAGGTCGGCCGCGACCGCGAGCGCGCCGCCTTCGACCGGGCCCTCACCCTCCTGCGCGACGTGGAGGCTCGCGGCCTCGCCGGGCCGGAGCGGACCGCGGCCGTCGGTTTCGTGCAGGAGCTCTGGAACGTCCTGATCGCCGACCTGCTCGAGCCCGAGAACGCCTTGCCCGCCTCCCTGCGCGCCGACCTGGTGCAGATCGGCGCCTGGACGATGCAGGAGGCCGGCGAGGTCCTGCGCTCGCCCGAGCGCAGCCTCGCGGCGCTGATCGAGGTGAACACCTCGATCCGCGACGGGCTGCGGTGAGCCGCACCATGCGCCTGTCGCTGCGAGCCGGGGAACGGATCTACATCAACGGCGCCGTGCTGCGGGTCGACCGGAAGGTGGCGATCGAGCTCATGAACGACGCCACCTTCCTGCTGGAGAGCCACGTCCTCCAGGCCGAGGAGGCGACGACGCCGCTGCGCCAGCTCTACTTCGCGGCGCAGACCCTCCTGATCGAGCCCGCCAAGGCCCAGGCCGCGCGGGCGCTCTACGACGGCATCCGGGACGGGCTGCTGGCCGCCACCGGCGAGCCGGCCCTGCGCGAGGGGCTGGCCTCGGCCGACGCCCTGGTGGCGGCCGGGCGCCTGTTCGAGGCGCTCAAGATGATCCGCGGGCTCTATCCCCTGGAGGCCGCTCTCCTGGCCGCCGATGCGGCGGCCTTCGCGGACCCGGCAGCCCTCGCCGACCCGGCGGCGCGCTCCGAGCCGGTCCCGCCCGCCGCCCCGTCCCCGTTGCCGACCCTCTCCGCCCTCGGCCGCCGCCCCCGCGGGGTCGAGCGCCCGCGCGAGCGGCCGCTGCGCCGCCCGCCGGTCGCCGGCCGCCTCGCCGCGGCGGCGGCCCTGCCCGCCCACGATCCGGAAGCCTGACATGACCGTCGCCAGCACCACCAGCGCCACCGGGGGCGTGACCTCGACCGCCGCCGCCGCCGCCAAGGCGACCAGCTCGGTCGCCTCCTCGATGAACTCGGACACCTTCCTGACGCTGCTCGTGGCGCAGCTCAAGAACCAGGATCCGACCAAGCCGATGGACTCGACGCAGTATGTCGGCGAGCTGGCGACCTTCTCGCAGGTCGAGCAGGCGACGAAGACCAACCAGAAGCTCGATTCGCTGCTCGCCTCGAGCTTCCTCGACCAGGCCGATTCGGTGATCGGCCGCACCCTCACCTCGGCCGACGGCACCGTGACCGGCACCGTCCAGTCGGTGAAGGTGACCGCCGACGGGGTCCAGGCGCGGCTCACCAGCGGCGCCGACGTACTGCTGACCTCCGGCATCACGATCCAGTAGGATGCCGCGACAGGCCTCCGCGAGCGGTCACCCGTGATCGACATCCCATGATCGGTATTCCATGAACGAGGTCGACGCCCTCGAACTCGTCCGGGCCGCGATCTGGACCGTCATCGTCGCCGCGGGTCCCGCGGTCGGCGCCGCGATGCTGGTCGGCATCGCGGTGGGTCTGCTGCAGGCGCTGACCCAGATCCAGGAGGTCACCCTGACCTTCGTGCCGAAGATCGTGGTGATCCTGCTCGTCCTCCTCGTCACCGGCACCTTCATCGGCGGGCAGATCTACACCTTCGCCGAGGCCGCCTACGGGCGCATCGCGACCGGTTTCTAGCGCTCGATCGCCCTCCCAACCCTCGCGCAAGCTTGCGGCGGCAAAGGATGCCGTACGGCACTCCGTGCCGCGTGAGCCTTGGCGAAGGGTGGTCGGGACATGGCAGCGGGCGCAGCACTGGCGGTGGAACGCAAGTCGCGGCGGGATTTCGGCTTCGCGGCCGGCATCGTGGCGATCCTGGCGGTGCTGTTCCTGCCGGTGCCGGCGCTGCTCATCGATGTCGGGCTCGCCTTCTCGATCGCCCTGTCGGTGCTGATCCTGATGGTGGCGCTCTGGATCCAGAAGCCGCTCGAATTCTCCGCCTTCCCGACCGTGCTGCTGATCGCCACGCTGTTGCGCCTGGCGCTCGGCATCGCGACGACGCGGCTGATCCTGGCCAACGGCCAGAAGGGCGTGGACGCCGCCGGCCACGTCATCCAGGGCTTCTCGCAGTTCGTGATGAGCGGCGACTTCGTGATCGGGATCGTGGTCTTCCTGATCCTGATCACCGTCAACTTCCTGGTCATCACCAAGGGCGCGACCCGCATCGCGGAAGTGGGCGCCCGCTTCACCCTCGACGCGATCCCCGGCAAGCAGATGGCGATCGACGCCGATCTCAATGCCGGGCTGATCGACGACAAGGAGGCGCAGCGCCGCCGCCGGGAACTGGAGGAGGAGAGCGCCTTCTTCGGCTCGATGGACGGCGCGTCGAAGTTCGTGCGCGGCGAGGCGGTCGCCTCGCTCATCATCATCGCGGTCAACGTCTTCGGCGGCATCATCATCGGCACGACGCGGCACGGCCTGCCGCTCGGCACCGCCGCCGACATCTTCACCAAGCTCTCGGTCGGCGATGGCCTCGTCTCGCAGATCCCGGCGCTGATCGTCTCGCTCGCCGCCGGCCTGCTGGTCTCGAAGGGCGGCACGCGGGGCACCGCCGAGCAGGCGGTGATCGGCCAGCTCGGCGCCTATCCCCGCGCGCTCCTCGTGGCGGCCGCCATGATGGGCGTGTTCGCGCTCGTGCCGGGCCTGCCCTTCCTGCCCTTCATGGCGCTGAGCGGGCTCCTGTTCTTCATCGCCCGCACCATCCCGCGCCGCCTGCAGGCGCAGGCCGCCGCGACGGAGGCCAAGGCGAAGGCCGAGGAGGCGGTCCGCCAGGCCGAGGCGAAGGAGAAGGATTCGGTCAAGGACTCGCTCAAGACCCCGGAGATCGAGCTCAGCCTCGGCCGCCAGGCCGGCTCGCAGATCCAGGCCTCGCAGTCCGAGCTCGGCCACCGGGTCGCCAAGATGCGGCGCAAGTTCGCCCGCCAGTACGGCTTCGTCGTGCCGGACATCAAGGTCTCGGACAACCTGGCGCTGCCGCCCAAGAGCTACCAGATCCTGATCCACGGCACCGTGGCGGCGAGCCAGGAGCTGCGCCCGGGCGAGATGCTGGTGGTGGTCGGCGACGGCCCCCGCCCCGACGTGCCGAGCGACGAGGTGCGCGAGCCCGCCTTCGGCATGAAGGCGCTCTGGGTGATGGATTCCTATGCCGGCGAGGTCCGCCGCGGCGGCTTCGAGCCGATCGACGGCGCCTCGGTGCTGCTCACCCACCTCTCCGAGGTGATCCGCAACAACCTGCCGCAATTCCTGTCCTACAAGGACATGCGCGCGCTGCTCGACCGGCTCGATCCCGAGTACAAGCGCCTGCTCGACGAGATCTGCCCCTCGCAGATCTCCTATTCGGGCCTCCAGGCGGTGCTCAAGCTGCTGCTCGCCGAGCGGGTCTCGATCCGCAACCTGCACCTGATCCTGGAGGCCGTCGCGGAGATCACCCCGCATGCGCGCCGGGCCGAGCAGATCGCCGAGCACGTCCGGATGCGCATGGCCCAGCAGATCTGCGGCGACCTCGCCGAGAACGGCGTGCTCAGCGTGCTTCGCCTGGGCGCCAGCTGGGACCTGTCGTTCCACCAGAGCCTGAAGCGCGACGCCAAGGGCGAGGTGGTGGAGTTCGACATCGACCCGCGCCTCGTCGAGCAGTTCGGCACCGAGGCCTCCGAGGCGATCCGTGCCCGGATGCGCGAGGCGCACGGCTTCGCCCTCGTCACCGCCCCCGACGCCCGGCCCTACGTGCGGATGATCATCGAGCGGATCTTCCCGACCCTCCCGGTGCTCTCGCACCTCGAGATCGCGCGGGGCGTCGAGATCAAGTCGCTGGGCACGGTCTCGTGACGGGGATCGGGCCGGACAGCTTCCTCGCCGTCTTCCTGATCTTCTGCCGGGTCGGCGGCTGCCTCCTGGTGGTGCCGGGCTTCTCCAGCCCCCGGGTGCCCCAGCAGGTGCGCCTTCTCATCGCCGGGGCCGTCTCGCTCGCCATCGCGCCCCTGATCGTGCCGCAATTCGAGCCGCGGCTGGCCGGGCAGGCCCCGGCCCAGACCCTCGCCTGGATCGCCACCGAGACCCTGACCGGGCTGATGATCGGCTTCCTCGGCCGGGTCTTCATCCTGGTGCTAGAGACGGTGATGAACGCGACCTCGACCATGGTGGGCTTCGGCAGCATGCCGGGCACGCCGATCGAGGGCACCGATCCGGTTCCGGCGGTCGAGGCGCTGATCCTGCTGACCGCGACCGCGCTCCTGTTCGCCGCCGACCTGCACTGGGAGCTGTTTCGCGGCCTCGTCGAATCCTACGCCCGCATCCCGCCCGGCGAGGGCGTCGGCAGCCAGATCATTCTGACCCGGATCGTCGACCAGGTCGCCGGCGCGTTCATGCTCGGGCTGCGGATCACCGCGCCGTTCATCATCTACTCGATCCTGGTCAACCTCGCGGCCGGCTTCGTCAACAAGCTCACGCCGACGATCCCGGTCTACTTCATTGCCACGCCGTTCGTGATGTTCGGCGGGCTCCTGATGCTCTACTTCCTGGCGGGCGAGTTCATGACCCAGTTCCTCCTCGGCTACGCGGCCTGGCTGGTGCGCGGCTGATGGCGGCCGGCGCCGGCGACCGGCTCAAGCGCGCCAAGCGCCTCGTCGCGGTGCAGGAGCAGATGCGCCGGGTGGCGGAGATCGAGCTCGCGGCGACCCGCGAGCGCGCCGCGGCGCTCGAGGCCGACCGGGCGCGGCTGCTCGCCGCCCTGTCCGAGAGCGCCCACGGCCCGATGCTGCTGGAGGCGACCGCCCGGCGCCTGCGCGGGCTCGCCGCGCAGGCCACCGCGGTGGAGGTACAGGCCGCCGCCCAGGCCGAGGCGGTGCGCGAGCGCGGGCTCGCCCAGAAGCGCGCCGAGGCGCTGGCCGAGCGCCGGGCCGACGACCACCGCCGCGAGCTCGACAAGCGCGCCGACCTGGAGCGCCTCGACGGCCTGGCCGCCCGGCCCGGCGCGGCTCCCGACGCAAGCCTCCCGTAAGCCAGGCGCGGTAACACTCCGTTCACCGAACGAGTCCGGACCCGACTGCCGATGAGCATCTCCCCGCCCTCAGACATCGTGCTCGACGTCGCCCGGGCCGCCGATCCGGCGCGCTTCCAGGAGGCCGCCGCCAAGCTGTCGCAGCCCGGCAGCGCCGGCGCGACCGCCTTCGCGGACGCGGCCCGCGACGTCGGGCTCTCGACCCACATGCCGCTCGACGCCCGCGGCGCCCTCACCGGCCTGCAGAACCAGACCGCGATGTCGGGTGCCGGCAGCGACCCCTACAAGAAGTTCGAGGGGCTGGTGCTGCAGCAATTCGTCGAGGCGATGATGCCGGAGAAGTCCGAGACCGTGTACGGCAAGGGCAATGCCGGCGGGATCTGGAAGTCGATGCTGGCCGAGCAGATCGGCACGCAGATCGCCAAGGCCGGCGGCATCGGCATCGCCAAGATGCTGAACGCCGCCCACCCGGGCACCCCCGCGGCCGCGCCGACGGATGCCGCCAACCCGGCGGCCAAGGTCTGACCGCCATGCTGCTCGCCTGCATCAAGCGGCTCGAGGCCGTCGTCGAGGAGGAGACCGAGGCGCTGGAGACCCGCGCGCCGTTGGACCTCGACGGTCTCAACCGCCGCAAGAGCCAGGGCCTCCTGGAGCTCACCCGCCTCACCCGCGACCTCGATCCCGCCGCCCTCGACACCACCGAGGCAATCCACCTGGCGCGGCTGCGCGACAAGCTCGCCCGCAACCAGCAGGTCGTCGCCCTGCACCTGCGGGCGCTGGAAGAGATCGACGACACCCTGACCCAGGCCGCGCTCGCCCGCGACTCCGACGGCACCTACAGCGCGCGCACGAGCCTGCGGTCATGAAGATCCTGATCACCGGCCTGTGGATCTGCGCCGTCACCATCGCGTCGTGCTACGGCGCGGTGACCTTCGGCGGCGGCATCTTCTCGGGCAAGAAGACCGAGCCCTATCTCGAGGGCCTGCAGTACCAGAAGCTCGCCCCGATCAACATCCCGATGATCGCGGACGGCCGCGTCCAGGGCTACGTCATCGCGGTGCTGGTCTTCACCGCCGACGCCAAGCTGATGCACACCCTGCCGGTCCCGCCCAACGCCTTCGTGGTCGACGAGGCCTTCCGCCAGATCTACGGCGACCCGGCGCTCGATTTCCGCAAATTGGCGAAGTACGACATCACCAAGCGCCTCTCCGAGGTGCGGGCGAAGGTCAACGAGCGTCTCGGCGGCGATGTCGTCAAGGACGTGCTAGTGGACGAGATCAATTTTGTCGCGAAGCGGGAAGTGCGGTCGTAGATCCCGCCGCTTTTGACAGCCACGACGACCCTTTCCCGGACGACTGAAGCGTCAGCGGAAGGAGATCCGGGAACCAGCACAAGAACGGGCGAAGCGTCCGCCCGTCTGCAACGGTGCCACGATACGGAGCCGATGCGCGGCACATCTCCCCTGGTTCCCGCATCTCTTACCGCTGACGCTTTAGTCATCCGGGACAAGGGGAGAACTGGATTTAGGGAACTACCCCCCGAACACCGACGTCATCTGCTGCCCGCCGCGGTTGATCGTGACCTCCCACATCGGGGCGGTGGCGCGGGTGACCCGCTCCAGGTCCTTGGTGGTGGCGACCGGGGTGCCGTTCACGGCGATCAGGATGTCGCCCTTCTGCAGGCCGACCCGGTTGGCGACGGTGCCGGCCTCGACCTCGGAGATGATCACGCCCTCGCCCTGTGTCGCGGCCGGCAGGTCGAGCTGCAGGTCCTCGATCACCGCCGGCGACAGGTTGACCACCGTGGAGCCCAGGAAGGGCGAGCGGGTCTTCACCTTGAGCGCGTCGCGCGGGCGGGTCTCCGGCGCCGGGCCGAGGCGCACCGGCACCGTCGTGCGGCTGGAGCCGCGCAGGACCGTCAGCTTGGTCTCGCCCTTGATGCCCTTGAGGGCGAAGCGGTAGCCGAAGGCCTCCGGGTCGTCGACCGTCTGGCCGTCCACCGCCAGGATCACGTCGCCGCGCTTGAGCCCCGCCTCCTCGGCCGGGCTCTTGGGCTGCATCGAGGCGACCATCACGCCGGTCGGGTGGTCGAGGCCGACGCTCTCGGCGATGTCCGGGGTGACGTGCTGGAGGCGCGCGCCAAGCCAGGGCCGGCGCACCGTCTTGGCGCCGCCCTTGGCGGTCTCCACCACCGCCCTGACCATGCTGGCGGGGATGGCGAAGCCGATGCCGTGGCTGCCGCCGGACTGCGAGTAGATCGCCGTGTTGATGCCGACGAGGCCGCCGTTGAGGTCGACCAGCGCGCCGCCCGAGTTGCCCGGGTTGATCGCCGCGTCGGTCTGGATGAAGAACTGGTAATCGGCCGAGCCGACCTGGGTGCGGGCGAGCGCCGAGACGATGCCCTGCGTCACCGTCTGGCCGACGCCGAACGGGTTGCCGATCGCGATCACGAAGTCGCCGACCTGCAGGTGCTCGGAATCGCCGATCTCCATCGGCGTCAGGCCGCCGCTCGGGCTCTTGATCTTGAGGATCGCGAGGTCGGTGCGGGGGTCGCGCAGCAGGATCTGCGCCTCGAACTCGCGCCGGTCGTTCAGCGCCACCTTCACCTCGTTCATGTTCTCGATGACGTGGTTGTTGGTGACGATCAGCCCCGAGGCATCGACGATGACGCCCGAGCCGAGCGAGCGCTGCGCCCGCTCCTGCGGCAGGTTCGGGCCGGCATCGCCGAAGAAGCGGCGCAGGAACTCGTCCATGGCGCCGCGGTTGGCGGCGCGCTTCTCGACATGGGTGCCGTAGACGTTGACCACGCTGGGCGCCGCGCGCTTGACCAGCGGCGCGAAGGAGAGCTGCACCTGCGCCTTCGACTCGGGGACGGTGCGGTTGTCCTGCCGATTGTCCTGCAGGGCGCGGAACGGCGGCACCGACTCGGCCTGCGCGCCTGCCGGGTGGGCGGCGCCGAGGAGGAGCGCGGCGAGCAGCAGGGAGGTCGTCGGGCGGCGCATCGGCATTCGTGTCCTGTCGGTGTCTGGGTGCTCTCTCACATGACAGCACTGCGCTGAAAAGATGGCGCCTCGGCGGCTCCCGTCATCCCCGCATAGAGGTCGCACAGGGCCGCCGCGTGGGCGGCGAGCGTCATCGGGGCCGCCCAGTAGCGCTCGTGCGCGGCCGCGCCGAGGCGGCGCACCAGGGCGTCGTCCGTCAAGCGACCGAACGCCTCCGCGAGCGCCGCGACGTCGGGCGCGACGACGAAGCCGGTCTCGCCGTTCCGGATCTTCTCTCCGGCGCCGGCCCGGTCGGAGGCGACCGCCGGGATGCCGGCGGCGAGCGCCTCGTAGATCGTCAGCGGCCCGGTCTCGAGCCAGCGCGACGGGGCCGCCACGGCCCGGGCCCGGGCCCGCAGCAGCGCCTCGACCTCCGCGGGTGCGCGCCAGCCGACCACCTCGGCGCCGGGCACGGCGCGCAACTCCTCCGCGAGCGGCCCGTCGCCGACGAACAGCGACGCCAGCCCGGCCCGGTGGGCGGCCTGCGCCACGAGGTCGGCCCCCTTCTCGCGGGTGAAGCGGCCGACGAAGGCGACGGCGTCGCCGCCGGCCGGATCGGCCGGGGCGGCGCGCTCGACCCGGACCGGGTTGTCGATGCGGTGGTGGAAGAACGGCCCGCCGGCCAGCATCGGTTCGAGCCGGGCCCGGCTGCCGTCGGACACGTGGACCAGGGCGAGCGGCCGGCGCGCGAAGCCGCGAAAGATGGCGGCCATCTGGACGAAGCCGCGCACCAGCCGCACCGCCTTGTGGGCACGCGATTGCGGATCGCAGGACGCCGCGAGGCAGCCGGGCGAGAACGGCCGCAGGGAGCAGGGCTGGGCGGTGTCGAAGCGGTAATAGACCCCGTTGGGGCAGGCGAGGAAGTAATCGTGGAGGGTCACGGCCACCGGGGCGTGCTGGCGCGCCAGCACGGAAAACACCGCCGGCGAGAGCGAGCGGGTCCACTGGTGCAGGTGCAGCACGTCGGGCCGGTCCGGCAGGGCCGCCAGGGCCGCGTCCAGGCGGCGCACCGCCTCGCGGCTCCAGATCCCCTCGAGTGCGCCGCGCCAGGCCGGCCGCTCCCACACGTCGGTGAGGCCCAGGGACACCCGGCGGATGCCCGGGTGATCGAGCAGCGGGTCGGCCGGGCCGTCGACCCCGTGGACCAGCGTCACGGCGACGCCCCGCTCGGCAAGGCCGCGGGCGGATTCGATCGCGACCTTCTCGGCGCCGCCCTTCGGCGTGGCGAAATTCGTCAGGATGACGGCGTGCATCGGCGGGCCCTTTCACCCGCGCATCCTAGCCGGCGAGGCGCCACCGCGCGGTTAAGCGCGAGGCGGACGAAACAGGCGCTCACCCCGCGCGTTAGCCGGGCAACCCGTCCCGTGCCGGGACGCCGTACCCATGGAGGCCCCGATGGCCGACGACACCAAGACCCCGAACCAGGACCAGCCCGGCTTCCGCCGCGACAGCGCCTCCCCGGACGACAAGGCGCGGCCGGAGAACCAGCAGAGCAAGCTCAGCGAGCGCCTCGACGAGGGGCTGGAGGAAACCTTCCCGTCGAGCGATCCGGTCTCGGTGAAGATCACCAAGTAACCCCGGGTCGGTTGCCCGGAACGACGGCGCGCGGGGCGACCCCCGCGTGCCGTCGTCGCGTCGGGGGCTCGGCCGGCCCCCTCGCCTCACTGCACCTCGAGCAGGCGCCGGGCGATGACCTGGGCTTGGATCTCGGCCGCCCCCTCGAAGATCGACAGGATGCGGGCGTCGCAGAGCAGGCGGCTCACTTGGTACTCGAGGGCGAAGCCGTTGCCGCCGTGGATCTGGAGCGCGTTGTCGGCCGCCGCCCAGGCGACGCGGGCGGCGAGCAGCTTCGCCATGCCGGCCTCGAGGTCGCAGCGCTTGCCCTCGTCCTTCTGGTGGGCGGCGTAGTAGGTGAGCTGGCGGGCCATCGCGATCTCGACCGCCATCATGGCGAGCTTGTCGGCGACCCGCGGGAACGACACCAGGGGCTTGCCGAACTGCACCCGCTCCTCGCCGTAGCGCAGGCCGACGTCGAGGGCCGCCTGGGCGACGCCGACGGCCCGGGCCGCGGTCTGGATGCGGGCCGATTCGAAGGTCTGCATCAGCTGGGCGAAGCCCTTGCCCTCGACGCCGCCCAGGAGGTTGCCCTCCGGCACCGCGAACCCGTCGAAGGCGAGCTCGTACTCCTTCATGCCGCGATAGCCGAGCACCTCGATCTCGCCGCCCGACAGCCCCTCGACCGGGAAGGGATCCTCGTCGGTGCCGCGGGGCTTCTCGCCAAGCAGGAGCGACAGGCCCTTGTGGCCCGGCTCCTCGGGCTTGGTGCGCACCAGCACGGTCATCAGGTCGGCGCGGACCGGATGGGTGATCCAGGTCTTGTTGCCGTGGATCCGCCAGGTGTCGCCGTCCTTCACCGCCTTGGTGCGGAGCGAGGCGAGGTCGGAGCCGGTATTGGGCTCGGTGAAGACCGCGGTCGGCAGGATCTCGCCCGAGGCGATCTTGGGCAGGAAGCGCTGCTTCTGCTCCTCGGTGCCGCCGCAGAGGATGAGTTCGGCCGCGATCTCCGAGCGGGTGCCGAGCGAGCCGACGCCGATATAGGCGCGCGACAACTCCTCGGAGACCACGCACATCGAGATCTTCGGCAGGCCCATGCCGCCGTATTCCTCGGGGATCGTCAGGCCGAACACGCCGAGCTCGGCCATCTGTCCGATGATCTCGAGCGGGATGTAGGCGTTCTCGAGGTGCCACTCGTGGGCGTGGGGCGCGACCTCGGCCTGGCCGAAGCGGCGCATCTCGGTGCGGATCGCCTCCATGTCCTCGTCGAGGCCGCTGTCGCCGACGGTCGCGGCGGCGACGCCCTCGCGGATCAGCCGCACCAGGGCGGCGCGGTTCCTGGCGGTATTGCCCTCGGCGATCAGGGTCTCGACCGCGTCCGAGCGGTGGCGCGCCACCTCCTGGGCCTTGAGGCCGAGCGACGTCGTCGGGCGCACCATCTCGCCCTGGCTCATCGGGATGCCGCCGAAGAGCTGCTCCAGGTACTCGCCGAGCCCGATGCGCACGAGGAGCGTCTCGGTCTCGCCGAAGCGCCCCTCACCAGCGAGGCGGGCCGCGTAGGCGCCGAGCTGGACTATCGCCTCGGCGTAGGTCGAGAGCCAGGCGAGGCCGTGGGCGGCGTGCTGCTCGGCCTCGAGGCGCTCCCCCGACAGGCGGCCGTCGGCCCCGACGAGGCCGGCGCGCACGCGCCGGGCGGCATCCGCGGCGAGCGCCTTCGCGGAAAGGCCCGCCTCCTGCGCGAGGGTGACGAGGTCGGTCGGGGCGGGGGCGGCCTGGGCGGACATCGGTCAGGTCTCCGGTCAATCTTGCTGCGGCGCATACAAATAGCCGCGAATCGGCGACCTGTAGAGGGGGCAGCCTGCCGCCGGGTTCCGACTTTCGGGGCACCCGTCTATTGGGCGGTCACGCCGCCGTCGATCACCATCTCGGCCCCGGTGACGAAGCCGGCCTCGTCGGAGGCGAGGTAGGTGGCGAGACCGGCGATCTCGTCGGCCGCGGCGTTGCGCCCCAGGGGCACCGAGGCCTGCAGGCGCTGGCGCAGCTCCTCGGGGCTGTAGCGGCTGCCGGCGGCGAGGTCGCGCAGCATGTCGGTCTCGGTGAAGCCCGGATGGATCGAGTTGCAGCGCACGCCGTAATGCTGGCGCGCGCAATGCAGCGCGACCGACTTGGTGAGGAGCCGCACCGCGCCCTTCGAGGCGTTGTAGGCGGCGAGGTTGTGTCCGCCGACGATGCCGGAGACCGACGAGAGGTTGACGATCGCCCCGCCCCGCCCGGCCGGGGGCTTCATCGCCCGCACGGCGTGGCGGCAGCCCAGGAAGGTCCCGTCGACGTTGACGTCCTGGACCCGGCGCCACTCCTCCAGGGTCACGGATTCGATCGTGCCGACGACGGCGATGCCGGCATTGTTGACGAGCACGTCGAGGCCGCCGTGGCGGGAGACCGTGCGGTCGACCGCCCGGGTCCAGTCCTCGTCCTTCGTCACGTCGAGGGCGCAGGGATGGAAGGCGGGATTCTCCGGCGCCACGCGCTCGGCCTCGCCCTCGTCGATGTCGGCGAGGATCACCGCCGCGGCTCCCTCGCGGGCGAAGCGCCGCGCGATCGCGAGCCCGATCCCCCGCGCGCCGCCCGTCACCAGGGCGACCTTGCCGGCCAGACGCTGCATCGGGAATCTCCTGCCCTTCGGTCCGCCTCTTCTCGCGGGGCGGCCCGGCAGGGTGGCGCGGCGGAGCCGCGCCCGCAAGCGCTCGCCGTGGGCGAACTCTAGAACTTCACCGCGGCACCGCCGCGCACGGTGTTGATGTTCGACTTGTGGCCGTCGAAATCGCTGAACAGGACGTACTGGTACTCGGCGCGCAGGATGAGGCCCGGGGTGATTGCGTATTCGAGGCCCGCGCCCGCCGCGAAGCCGCCGACGATTTTCTCCTTGGTGCGCCCCACCACGACGGGGGCGAGGAGCTGGCCCGCGGTCGGCGCGTAGGGGTTGAAGGTCGCATCGGACTGATCGAACGTGCGGTAGCCGGCATTCCAGAGCGGGGTGCGCTTCGACGGGTCGGCGATCGACTGGTTGGCGCGGTAGGTCGTCTGGTCGAACTCGTAGGCCTGGACCGAGACGCGCTCCGTGACCTGAGCCCGGCCGATGGCGAGACCGCCGGTGACGTAGGGCATGAGGTTGCCCATCGCGTAGCCGGCCCGCGCCCGGATCGTGGCGTAGTCCCCGATCTCCGTCGAGGCGTCGCCGCGCAGGTTGATGGCGCGGTAGTCACCGTTGCTGCTGGTGATGCTGCGACCGATCGTGTTGGTCAGCGCCCGCCCGGTGATTCCGGAATGGGTGTAGTCGAGCTCGATGCCGAAGACCGCGTCGTCGAACTGATAGTTCACGCCGGCATAGGCGCCGAAGCTCACCCCGTCCCGGCGCACCGAGCCGGCGTGCAGCAGCGTCGAGGCTTGCAGGTCGCTCTCGATCGCGCGGGCCCGCAGCACGTCGGCGACGATCGGCTGGTAGACCGAACCGAAACCGAAGCTCGCGCTCGACCAGCCGCCATGACCGCCGACATAGATGCCGTCCCAGACGGTCGGCGACGGAGCCGCGACCGGGTCGTAGTCGCCGCCGCGCAGGACCCCGAAATCGAGGTCGGCGGCCTGCGCCGCCAGCGGTGCGCCGAGGCCCAGACCGGCCAGAATTCCGAGAATCGCGAAACGCATGGTGGACCCGCCCCCGGCCATTCGATCGGCAGTCGTCGCCGCGCCGTTATGGGCAGAATGACTCGGTAACCTTAATATTGCGTTTCCTGGAAATGGTTCTCACGAGGCGCTGCCCCAAAGTCAAACGCCCGGTGCGACGGGCGCACCGGGCGGTTCGGTCGATGGCAACGGCGGATGCGCGGTGCCGGCGGCGCTCCCCGGCAACCGTCGGCATGAAGGCTCAGTAGGTCAGCCCACCGAGCCCCGGCAGCGCCAGCCCGTTGCCGAAGGCCCAGCGCAGGCCGACCCGGAACTCGTTGGCGGTGATGTCCTTGATGCGGGTGTTCTGGGCGTAGGCGTCGAAGCCCGAGCGCGCCTTGCCGGCACTGAGGTAGCGGTAGCTGGCATCGACGCTCACGCCGGCACCGATCTCGTAGGAGATGCCCGCCATCGCCGCCCAGGCGAGGCCGATCGCGGTGTGGTTGGCGCGCACGTCGAAGCCCTGGCCGCCGAGCTTGTACACGCCGTCGACGCCGCCGCCGCAGGCGGTGGTGTAGCAGGTCGTGCCGGTCCAGGCATCGCGGAAGCGGTTGCTCGCCATGCCGACGCCGGCGCCGACATACGGGGTCAAGCCCCACCAGGTGCCGAGGTCGACGTAGACGTTGAACAGTCCTGTCAGGACGTCGATCTTGCCGGCCTCGGTGTTGAAGCCCTCGGTGAACAGGGTGCGCGAGGAATAGTCGCGGAAGCGGCTGTGGGTACGTCCGTCGATGGTGACGTCGGCGCGCAGGAAGCTGTTGAAGCGGTAGCCGATGCCGCCGCCGTATCCGTCGGTGTTCCCCATGCGGAAGCCGACGAGGGGCGCGCCGTCGGTGCCCGGCAGCGTGCCGTCCTTCGGGTGGCGGAAGTCGCTCGCCGTGTAGTCGCCCCGCAGGTACCAGCCGGAGCCGACCTCCACCGGGGCGACCGGCGGCGGGGGCGGCGGCGGAAGCGCCGGGAGCAGATCGGCGGCGAGGGCCGGGGCGCCGAGCAGGCCGAGCCCGAAGGCCGCGACCGGGATGCAGTGACCGAACCGTGCCATGGGGCGCCCTCTTCTGCCCGGTCGGCTCCTCAGCCGGGGCGTACGTCGTGATCGTGTCGGATGGACCCGCGGGCCCGATGACGAGGATTAGGGCCCCAAGGTTAGCGGGCCCTTAACCTTAAGCGCCTTTCGCCGCGCCGCCCGCCCCCGATGCGGGGGCGGACGTGTGCGAGGCTCTTCAGTACTTGCGCACCAGCGGCGCCATCGGCATCGGCGGCGGGGGCGGCTCGTAGGCGGCGGTCACGATCGGCGCGCCGAACATCCAGCGCATGCCGAGCTTGATATCGTGCGACTCGAGCTCCTTGGCGCGGTACACCGTCTTGAGGGCGCAGCTCGGCAGGCAGCCGACGACGCCGGTCTCGGCCTCGCCCATGTTCAGGTAGCGGTAGGCGAGCTCGAGCTTGAGGTTGGGCGTGACCGCGTAGCTCAGACCGGCATGGGCCGCCCAGGCGAAGTTGGTCTTGTCCTTGGCGCGCCCGTAGCCGAGGCCGCCGGCATAGGTGCCCTGGCCCTGGTCCGTCACGCCGCCGAACATGTGGTGGGCAAAGCCCACGCCGGCGCCGACGAACGGGGTGATGCCGTACCAGTTGCCGAGATCGACGTAGCCGTTCGCCAAGCCGACAACGGACGAGAACTTGCCCGTGGTGAGGTTGTAGCCGCCGCGGGTGTCGTAGGACCGGTCCTCGGCCAGGAAGCGCCATTCCGCCTTCGTGCGGTACTCGCCGGTGACGTCGAAGCGCAGCCAGGGATTGTACTGGTAGCCGACGCCGACGCCGACGAAGGCCTGGTCGCCGACGTGATCCTCGATCGCGGTGTACTTGTAGGGGACGCGCGGGGTCGAGACGTCCTCGACGACCGTCTTGCGCAGATCGAGGATGCCGACGCCGACATCGCCGCGCAGGTACCAGCTGCCGCCGATCTCGACCGGCGGGGGCGGCAGCGGCATCGGCGGCGGGGGCAGGAGGTCGGCGGCGTGAACGAGCCCCGGCGCGGCCACGCTCGCAGCGAGCGTGAAGATGCGCGCCAGCGCGAGTGGCTTGCTGCGGCCCATGACGGTTCCCTGTTGCGAAGGGCCGCTGGAGATCGGGCGGCCGTTCCGGAAGACGTCACGACTCTTGCCGCGTTCGGTAAACCCGACCTTAACGTTAAGCCTTATGCCTGAGAAATCGTTGCCTTCTCGCGAGATTGCGGCGCGCGGGATGCAGGGCCGGCGCGGGATCCCCCTCCCCCGAACGGAGGCGGGGGCCCGCGCATCACCATGGACCGGAGCAGTCGACCCGGATGGATCGACCGGGGGCGAGGCGCGCCGCGCAGCCTGTCAGGCCGCGACCTTGCGCAGGGCCTCGATCACGTCGTCGACGACCTGGACCACGAGGTCGCGGTCGTCACCCTCGGCCATCACGCGGATCACCGGCTCGGTGCCGGAGGGACGGATGACGAGGCGGCCGCCCTCGCCCAGGCGCTGCCGGGCCCCCTCGATGGCGGTGACGACGCTGTCCTGGCGCAGCGGCTCGCGGCCGGCGCCGTAGCGCACGTTCTTGAGCACCTGCGGCAGCGGCTCGAAGCAGTGGCAGACCTCGCTCACCGGGCGCTGCTGGCGCTGCACGACCGAGAGCAGCTGGAGCGCCGCCACCAGCCCGTCGCCGGTGGTGGCGTAGTCCGACATGATGATGTGGCCGGATTGCTCGCCGCCGAGATTGTAGCCGTGCTCGCGCATGTGCTCGAGCACGTAGCGGTCGCCGACGGCGGTGCGGACCATGCCGAGGCCCAAGCCTCCGAGATAGCGCTCGAGGCCGAGATTCGACATGATGGTGGCGACGATGCCGTTCTTCGTCAGGCGCTGGTCCTCCTGCCAGGAGCGGGCGACCACCGCCATCAGCTGGTCGCCGTCGACCCGCTGGCCCTTCTCGTCGACGATCAGCACCCGGTCGGCGTCGCCGTCCAGCGCGATGCCGATATCGGCGCGCAGCTCGCGTACCTTGCTCACGAGCGCCTCGGGGGCGGTCGAGCCGACGTCGCGGTTGATGTTGAAGCCGTCCGGCTCGGTGCCGATGGCGATCACCTCGGCGCCGAGCTCCCACAGGGTCTCGGGCGCCACCCGGTAGGCGGCGCCGTTGGCGCAGTCGACCACCACCCGCAGGCCGTCGAGGGTCAGCGCCCGCGGCAGGGTGCGCTTGGCGAACTCGATGTAGCGGGCATGCACGCTCTCGATCCGCTTGGCCCGGCCGAGGTCGTTCGAGCCGGCGAGCTTGGTCTGGAGATTCGAGTCGATCAGGCGCTCGATCTCGCGCTCGACCTCGTCGGAGAGCTTGAACCCGTCGGGCCCGAAGATCTTGATGCCGTTATCCTCGAACGGGTTGTGCGAGGCCGAGATCATCACCCCGATATCGGCGCGCATCGAGCGGGTCAGCATCGCCACCGCCGGCGTCGGCATCGGGCCGAGCAGCATCACGTCCATGCCGACCGAGGTGAAGCCGGCGACGAGCGCCGTCTCGATCATGTAGCCCGACAGCCGGGTATCCTTGCCGATCACCACCCGGTGGCGGTGGTCGCCGCGCAGGAACACGAGCCCGGCGGCCTGGCCGACCTTGAGCGCGAGTTCCGGCGTGATCACGCCGTTGGCCCGGCCCCGGATGCCGTCGGTCCCGAAATACTTGCGCACGCTCGTCGTCTCCCTGTCCCGTCCGGGCCGTCGGCGCCGGGCCGCGCCGCTCGGGGCGCGGCGACCGCCGCCGCCTCTTGAGGCCGGACGCGGTCACACGCTGGTTGGGTTATTTTGGGGCTCTGCCACAACGACAAGGGGCGACGGGATTTCTCCCGCCGCCCCTCGCCGCGAAAACCGGCCGGTGTGGACTTTTGGCCCGCCCCGGCTTGTTCGGTCGCCCCGCGCCGTCAGGCCTGGGGCTGGGGCTCGTAGCCGCCGTCGTTCTCCCGCGACCGGCCGCGGCCGGCGGAGGGGACCGGCGAGCCGCGGCTCGGGTTGGTCGGGTAGTCGCCGGCGTCGCGCACCGGCGGCTTGCCGTTGATGAGATCGCGGATCTCGTCGCCCGACAGGGTCTCGTACTCGAGGAGGCCGCGGGCCAGGGCCTCGAGGTCGGCGTGCCGCTCGCTGAGGATGCGGCGGGCATCCTGCAGGCCGGCCTCGATCAGGCGGCGGACCTCGGCGTCGATCTTCTGGGCGGTGGCCTCCGACACGTTCTGCTGCCGGTTGACCTGCATGCCGAGGAAGACCTCGTCGTTGTTCTCGCCGTACGCGACGGTGCCGAGTTCGGGCGAGAAGCCCCAGCGGGTCACCATCATCCGGGCGAGACGGGTCGCCTGCTCGATGTCCGACTGGGCGCCGGAGGTCACCTTGTCGTGGCCGAAGATCATCTCCTCGGCGACGCGGCCGCCCATCATGATGGCGAGGCGCGAGGTCATCTGCTCGAAGGACATCGACAGCTTGTCGCGCTCCGGCAGCTGCATGACCATACCGAGCGCCCGGCCGCGGGGGATGATCGTCGCCTTGTGGACGGGATCGGTCGCCGGGACGTTGAAGGCCACGATGGCGTGGCCGCCCTCGTGGTAGGCGGTCAGCCGCTTCTCGTCCTCGGTCATGACGAGGGTGCGCCGCTCGGCGCCCATCATCACCTTGTCCTTGGCGTCCTCGAACTCGTGCATCGTGACGATGCGCTTGCCGCGGCGCGCCGCCAGCAGGGCCGCCTCGTTGACGAGGTTCATCAGGTCGGCACCCGAGAAGCCGGGGGTACCGCGGGCGATCACCTTCAGGTCGACGTCGGGGGAGAGCGGGACCTTGCGGACGTGGACGCGCAGGATGCGCTCGCGGCCGATCACGTCCGGGTTCGGCACGATGATCTGGCGGTCGAAGCGGCCCGGGCGCAGCAGGGCGGGGTCGAGCACGTCGGGGCGGTTGGTCGCCGCGATGATGATGATGCCCTCGTTGGCCTCGAAGCCGTCCATCTCCACGAGGAGCTGGTTGAGGGTCTGCTCGCGCTCGTCGTTGCCGCCCCCCAGGCCCGCGCCGCGGTGACGGCCGACGGCGTCGATCTCGTCAATGAAGATGATGCAGGGGGCGTTCTTCTTCGCCTGGTCGAACATGTCGCGGACGCGGCTGGCGCCGACGCCGACGAACATCTCGACGAAGTCCGAGCCCGAGATGGTGAAGAACGGCACGTTGGCCTCGCCCGCGACCGCCCGGGCGATCAGGGTCTTACCGGTGCCGGGGGGGCCGACCAGCAGCACGCCGCGCGGGATGCGGCCGCCGAGGCGCTGGAACTTCTGCGGATCGCGCAGGAACTCGACGATCTCCTGAAGGTCCTCCTTGGCCTCGTCGACGCCCGCCACGTCCTCGAAGGTCACGCGGCCATGGGCCTCGGTCAGGAGCTTCGCCTTGGACTTGCCGAAGCCCATGGCCCGGCCGGCGCCCGACTGCATCTGGCGCGACAGGAAGATCCAGGCCCCGATGAACACCAGGATCGGCAGCCAGTTGACGAGCAGCGCGATGAACCACGGCGTGTTGTCGGAAGGCGGACGGGCCGTGATGGTCACGCCCTTGCCCTGCAGCTTCGACACCAGCGAGGGGTCGTTCGGCGCGTAGGTCGTGAAGGTGCCGCCGCTCGTGTAGCTGCCGCTCACCTCCTGGCCGGAGATGACCACGTTCTGGATGCGGCCCGCCTCGGCGTCGTTCAGGAGCTGGCTGTAGGCGATCTCCCCGCCGCCCGAGCGGTGACCCGGATTCTGAAACAGGGTCACGAGGGCCAGCACCAGCAGGAAGATGACGACCCACAGAGCGAAATTTCGGAAATTGGGGTTCATCGAAGAGTCAATCCCTGAGGAGCGCGGCGCCGCGCGGGCGTGCTGGGTGGGCACCGGCACTCGGAGTGCAATGTAGGCACCCGCCCCTGCCTTGCCAAGTAATGGTCCGGCGCCTGCGGCGCCGCGCGCCTGGCCACCCCCGCGCGTCACCCCGCGGGCGGGCGCCGCCGCGGGGGCTCGGGTTCCAGGACTAGACGGCCGCCCCGGGCGGTGAGGAGCAGGCCGGCCAGCGTGCGGCGGCAGGTGCCCCCCGCCCGCAGGGCCGGCAGGACCTCGCCGAGGAGCACCCGCTCCAGCCGCTCGAGCCGCAAGGCCGTCTCGTGCCCGGCGATCGCCTCGAGCCCGAGCCCCGCGACCCGCAGGGCCACCGCCTCCGGCAGGGCCGCGAGGCCGGGACCGTCGAGGACGAGGCGCCCCTCCCCCGCCGGGTCGCTCTCTCCCGCCGGGTCGGTCCGCCGCAGGTCGTGGAACGCCGCGGCGGCGGCCTGCGCCAAGGCCGCCTCGTCGCGGCGCAGCCGACCGGCGAGGCGGGCGAGGCGTTCGGCGCTCAAGCCCTCCTCGGCCAGCAGCGGCAGCAGGCGTCGCAGCCGGGCGCGGCCGAAGCGCGGGTCGGTGTTCGAGGGGTCGCGGACGAACGGCCAGCCATGGGCCTCGCAGGTCGCGACGAGCCGGGCCTTCGGCACGCCGAGGAACGGCCGCCCGAGGGTGAGGCGGGCACCGGCCGGGTCGTCGAGGAGGCGGGCGGGCGCCATGCCGGCGAGCCCCGTCGGGCCGGACCCGGCGCAGAGCCGCATCAGCACCGTCTCGGCCTGGTCGTCGAGGGTATGGGCGGTGAGGACGAGGTCGGCCCCGACCTCGCCGGCGAGGCCGGAGAGCAGTCGGTAGCGCTCCCGTCGCGCCGCCTCCTGCAGCCGCGCCGCCGGCTTGCGTCCGGTCCAGGCGAGGATGCGGTGCGGCAGGCCGAAGCCCGCGGCGAGGTCCGCCACCTCCTCGGCTTCCTCTCGCGAGCCGGATCGCAGGCCGTGATCGACCGTGGCGACGACGAGCGGGATGGCGGTGGCCACGAGGGCGACGCAGCCCATCAGCGCCGTCGAATCGGGACCGCCGGAGACCGCCAGCACCACCCCCCGGTAGGGGGTGCCGGGGCCGATCCAGGCTCGCAGGAGAGCGTCGCGCTCGGACGGGTCGAGGGGGCCGTCCCGGCCGCTCACGTCGGCGGGCTCAGGCAGGCCGGATCACGCGGCGCAGCGCGCCCGCCGCTGCTCGCGGTCGACGCCCTGCTTCACGGTCGAGGAGGCCTGCGGGAACTTGCGCTCCAGCTCGGCCAGGGTGGCGCAGGCCTGCTCGCGGGCGCCGAGCGCGTTGAGCGAGGCGCCGAGCTTCAGCATCGCGTCCGGTGCCTTGCGCGAGCGGGCGTAGTCGGTCGAGACCTTCAGGAACTGCTCGGCTGCCTCGCGGGTGCGGTTGCGCTGCAGGTAGCTCTCACCGAGCCAGTAGGTCGCGTCCGGCACCAGGGTGTCGCGGGGATGCGACTGGATGAACTGGCGCAGGCTCATCTCGGCCTGCTCGTACTGGCGCTGCAGCACGTAGGCGTAGGCCGCCTCGTAATCGGCCTTCGCGTCGCCGGTGCCGGTGGCGGCGACGCTGGCGGAGGGGCGCGGCGCCGGCGTCGCGGCCGGGGTGGCGGCGCGGGCCGGCGGGCGCAGGTCCACGGGCGCGCCGTAATCGGGGGTCTCGTCCTCGATCGCGCCGCGGGGCGCGCTCAGCGCGGCGGTGGCGTTCGGGGTGGCGGGGCGCGGCGGCTGGGCGGGGGTCGCCTGGGACGGGGTTGCGCCGGAGGCCTGGGCGCTGCCGAGCGCCTGCGGGGCGCCCGGAGCGTCGGGGTTCTGGGACGGATCGAAGGCGTCGCTGCGCTTGTGGGGCTTCGCCGGCGGGGTCGCGGAAGCCGGGCGCTGGCCGCCCTTCGACTCCTGGAACCGGAACTCGACGTCCTCCTGGAACTTGCGCAGCTGCTCCTTGAGCTGGCGGTTCTCGTACTGGAGCGACTCGATCTGCCCGGACATCTGGCGCGACTGGTTCTCGAGCCGGTTGAGGCGCACCACGAACTCTGACGCGTCCTGGGCCGCGGCCGGGCAGGCGGCGGCGAGGGCGAGCCCCGAGACGGCGAGGACGGGGGCGAGGAGCAGGCGGCGAAGCATGGCGGGGCGCATCACGGCTCGGGTCAGGCGGCGGGTCCGCACTTCGGGAGGTCCGCACTTCGGGAGGGCGGGTTAGCAGAAGCCGCGCCTCCCGGCAAAAGGGGCGGCGCGAGCCGCCCTCCCCTGTCGAGGCTCAGGAGCCGGCGCCGCCGTCCAGCACCGTGACGGCGCGGCGGTTCTGCGACCAGCACGAGATGTCGTTGCAGACCGCGACCGGGCGCTCCTTGCCGTAGGACACCGTGCGCATGCGGTTCGCGCCGATGCCCCGGGAGGCGAGGTAGTCCCGCACCGCCTGCGAGCGGCGGGCGCCGAGGGAGAAGTTGTACTCGCGGGTGCCGCGCTCGTCGGCATGGCCCTCGATCAGGAAGGTGTAGCGCGGGTAGCGCTGCAGCCACTGGGCCTGCTTGTCGAGGGTGGCGACGGCGGTCGGGTTCAGGTCGGTCGAGTCGGAATCGAAGAAGACCCGATCGCCGATATTGACCACGAAGTCCTGGGCGCTGCCCGGCGTCGCGGGGCCGCCGCGGCCCCCGTATCCACCGGCGCCGCCCCCGGCCCCGTAGGCCGCCGAGGCGTCGGCGAGGTCGTTGTTGCTCGCGCAGGCGGCCATCGACAGGGCGAGCCCGAAGGCGGCGGCGATCTTGAGCGCGCGCAGGGGCGCGAGCGGCAGCGACATCGACCAAAACTCCTCTGGCGGCTCTGGGCGGGGCCGCGCCCGGCGACGGCCCGGAGCGGATCCTCCCGTCCGGCGGCGCCACGAACTGGAACACCGGATCGTCTGTAGTCCCGGCCGGTTAAGCGAAGGTTCCGTCAACCTTGAGGGACCTCGACGCGCCGGACGGTGCCTGGCGGCTCCGGCCGATGCCCGAGCCGACGGCAGAACACGCGCGAAATACGGCCACGCTGCGGCGAGGCGCGCCGCCGCGACGCGTACCGGAGCGTCTGTTGCAGGCCGGTCACAGACGGGCGCGGCCCAAAGTCCGCGCCTTGTGGCGGCCCAAAGTCCGCGCCTTGTGGCGGCCCAAGAGCCCGCGCCTTGTCGCGGCTCGGACGCACGCGCCGGGGCGGCCGTTGATGTCCGGTTAATCAATCGGGACGAATTTCTCCCGATTACGATCGGGATTGTCCGGCGATGCCTTCGCCCCTGCCTTCGCCCTTATCTTCGCCTCTGCCCCGCACGGCCCTGCCGGGCGACGCGCCCCGCCGGCCCTGCGTGCTGATCGTCGAGGACAGCTACATGCTGCTCGAGCTCTTGGTGACCCTGTGCGAGCAGCACGGCGTCGCGACCCTGACCGCCTCGAGCGGCGAGGCCGCCTTGATGCTGCTGCGCGAGCACGGCGGCCGGATCGACTGGCTGCTCACCGACATCCGGCTTCCCGGGCTCGTCGACGGCTGGAGCGTCGCCGAGGCCTACCGGCAGATCCAGCCGCACCGCCCGGTGATCTATTCCTCGACCACCGCCAACCTGCACCACCCGGCGGTGTCCGGCAGCATCTTCGTCACCAAGCCCTACGTGATCGGCGACATCCTGCGGCTTGCCCGGATGATGGGCAGCGAGTTGGAGGAATCCCGCCGGCTCAGCGCCTGAGGCCGCCGCGCGATCCGGTCGCGGCCCGGGCCGCCGCCTCGGCCTTGGCGTTGGCCGCCTCCTCGGCGGCGTCCGCGGCCTCGCTGAGGCGAACGTCCTTCGCCCGCGCCTCGCAGCGCGCGCGCAGACCGTCGAGCTCCTCCTCGGTCAGATGCTCGATGCCGATATAGGCGTTCTGGGCCGCGCTCGCCCGGATCAGCTCGTCGAGCTTGGCCTGGATCGCCGCGCCGTCGCGGTTCTGGGTGTTCTGGATCAGGAACACCATCAGGAACGTCACGATGGTCGTGCCGGTGTTGATGATCAGCTGCCAGGTGTCCGAATAGTGGAATAGCGGGCCCGTCAGTGCCCAGACCACGATCAGGACCAGGCTGGCCGCGAAGGTGCCGGGGCGGCCCGCCGCCCGGGCGACCGCGGCGGCGAAATCCGAGAAGGTGCGGATGCGTGTCGTGACCATCGTGGCTCCCGCGGCTTCCCCAAGGTTTTCTCGAATGTTTCCAGGGATTCCAAGCTGACGGAACCCCGCTTACGAATTCCGATTCCGCTCCCGCGGTTCCCCTCTTGACGCGGCTTGCGACCCGGCGCAGTGACGGGCCGCCGACGGCGCGCTCTCGCGCCGCAGCAATCCCGGACACCCCCGACTCCATGCCGAGCGACAGTCACAGTCGACCGCTCTTGCCGTCCTCGGACTGAGGTCCCGCGCGCTCAGCCTTTCGGCGGCTCGCAGCGACCGGCCGGGGACGGCCGGCCGACGCCAGCGCCCACAGGTGAGCCATGACCGACACCGTGATCGACGCCCCCGTCGAGCCCGCCGCCCTCGCTGCGCGCCTCTCCGAGGAGAGCGCCCCCGACATCGTCGAAGCCCTGAACCGGGAGGCGCCGGAGGTGGCGGCCGCCATCCTGCTCAGCCTGCCGCACGACCGCGCCGTCGAGGTGCTGGACCAGCCCGAGCTCGACTGCGCGCCCGACATCATCGAGATGCTGCCGCGCGATCGCGTCGCCTCGTTCCTGTCGGGCATGTCGGCCGACCGGGTCACCGACGTCTTCCGCGAGATCGAGGAGCCGGGCCGCTCCGACCTGCGCACCCGTCTCGACGTCGAGACCCGCGGGGCGGTCGACAAGCTCATCGCCTATCCGGAAGAGAGCGTCGGCTCGATCATGACGACCGAGTTCGTCGCCGTGCCGACGACGTGGACCGTCGGGCTCACCCTCGACTACATCCGCAAGGTCGAGCGCACCCGCGAGACGATCTACTCGATCTTCGTCCTCGATCCGCGCACCGGGGCGCTCGCCAAGGCGGTCCCCCTGCGCCGCCTCATCACCGGCAACCCGGAGGACAACATCCTGTCGGTGGCGCCGAGCCGCCGCCCGGTGGTGGTCTCGGCCGATGCCAGCCGCGACCAGGCGGCCCGGCTGATCTCGAAATACGACCTCCTGGCGATTCCCGTGGTGGACGCCACCAACCAGGTGGTCGGCATCGTCACCGTCGACGACGTGATCGACGCGATGATCCAGAAGCAGACCGAGGACGTGCAGCGCTTCGGCGGCATGGAGGCGCTCGACGAGCCCTACATGTCGATCAACTTCCTGACCATGATCCGCAAGCGGGCCGGCTGGCTCTGCGTGCTCTTCCTGTCCGAGATGCTGACTGCCAGCGCGATGCAGGGGTTCGAGGGTGAGCTGGAAAAGGCCCTGGTGCTGACCCTGTTCATCCCGCTCATCATGAGCTCGGGCGGCAATTCCGGCTCGCAGGCGACCTCGCTGCTGATCCGGGCGCTCGCCCTGCATCAGGTGCGCCTCGGCGACTGGTGGCGGGTGGCGCTGCGCGAGATACCGGCCGGCCTGACGCTCGGGGCGATCCTCGGCACGATCGGCGTGGTGCGGATCGTGATCTGGCAGAAGCTCGGCTTCTACGATTACGGCGAGCACTGGTTCCTGGTGGCCGCGACCGTCGGCACCGCGCTCGTCGGCATCGTGCTGTTCGGCTCGCTCACCGGCTCGATGCTGCCCTTCATCCTCCAGCGCGTCGGCTTCGACCCCGCCACCGCCTCGGCCCCGTTCGTCGCCACCCTGGTCGACGTGTCGGGGCTGGTGATCTACTTCACGGTCGCGCTGGTGATCCTGAAGGGCACGCTGCTGTAGGCGGGGGTTCAGGTCGCTTCCTCAAGCGTTCGTCGTCAAGCTCGATGTCATCCCGGGGCTCGCCGAAGGCGAGAACCCGGGATGACATCGAGGGTTTCAAGGTCGTCGAGCGAACCGGTGGGCCTTGGACGCCCTCTCAGCGCTCCTCGATCGTCAGCTTCTGGAAGCCCTTCGCCGCGAGCTTCGGCCGCTTGGCGCTGAGGATGCGGGAATTCACCCCGGTCCAGCCGATCTCTCCGGAGAGGCGCCCGTACTCGATCTTCGGGCAGCGGTTCATCACCACGGTCACGCCCCGCGCCTCGGCCCGGGCCGCGCCCGCGTCGTTGCGCACGCCGAGCTGCATCCAGATCACCTGAGGCAGCGGGTCGAGGGCCAGAGCCTCGTCGACGAGGGGGCCGGCGGCCTCGGAATTGCGGAAGATCTCGACCATGTCGACCGGCTGGGCGAGGTCGGCGAGCCGCGCCACCACCGGCCGGCCCAGGATCTCGCCGCCGGCGAGACCGGGATTGACCGGGATCACCTGATAGCCGCGCTCCAGGAGATACTTGGTGACGATCCAGCTCGGCCGGGCCGGGTTGGCCGACGCACCGACGAGCGCGATGCTGCGCACCCGCTGGAGGATCTTCCTCAGCGCTTCGTCGTCGTAGCGGTCGTGGCTCATCGGGCGGCCTTCCGGTCGAGGAAGGCCGCGATGCCGTCCTCCGCCGCGCGCGCCAGCATGTTCTCGGTCATCACCCGGCCGGCATGGGCGTAGGCCTGCGCCAGCGGCATCTCCAGCTGCTCGTAGAAGGCGCGCTTGCCGACCCGCACCGTGTAGGCGCTGCGCGCCGCGATCCCGGCGGCCAGGTCCTGCGCGGCGGACAGCGCCGTGCCGGCCGGCACCACCCGGTTGACGAGGCCGAGATCCTTGGCCTCCTCGGCTTCCGCCATCTCGGCGGTGAGCAGCATCGCCATCGCGGCCTTGCGCGAGAGGTTGCGCGAGAGCGCCACCATCGGGGTCGAGCAGAACAGGCCGATCTGCACGCCGGGCGTGGCGAACCGCGCCTCGGTGCCCGCCACTGCGAGGTCGCAGGAGGCCACCAACTGGCAGCCGGCGGCGGTCGCGATGCCCTCGACCGCGGCGATCACCGGCTGCGGCAGGGCCGGAATCGCCATCATCACCGACGAGCAGAGGTCGAACAGCGCCGCGAACCGGGCCGCACCGCGATCGGCCTCGCCGCGATAGGCGGTCATCTCCTTGAGGTCGTGGCCGGCGCAGAAGGCGGGGCCCTCGGCCGCCAGCACCACGGCGCGCACGGATCCGTCCGCGGCGAGCCGGGCGAACTCCTCCGACAGGGCGGTCAGCATCGCGTGCGACAGGGCGTTGCGGGCCCGTGGGCGGTTCAGCGTCAGGGTCGCGACGCCGTCGTGGTCGTCGCGGAGGATGAGAAGGTCTGACATGCGGGCTCGGATTCGCGGGCTCGGATCGGGGACGACACGGATGGCCTATTGTCCGGTGCCGGGCGCCATGCTGCAAGATCGTGCAGAACGATCACCGGACACGTCCCCGCGCATGCCTTCCGTTCCCGAGTCCCTTGCCCCGATCTCCCCCGCCCCGATGATGGACCGCGACGCGGTCTCGGCCTTCCTCGACGAGGCCTTTCCCCAGATCCATCACGGCGGACCCGGCCCGGTGGTCGAGAGCGTCGGGCCGATGACCGCGACGATGCGCCTGCCCTACCACGAGCGCCACCTGCGCCCCGGCGGCACGATCTCCGGGCCGGCGATGATGGGGCTCGCCGACGTGGCGCTCTACGTGGCGATCCTGGCCCAGATCGGTCCGGTGGCGCTCGCGGTCACCACCAACCTGTCGTTCAACTTCATGAGGAAGCCCGCGCAACGCGACCTCCTCGCCGAGGCGCGCCTGTTCAAGCTCGGGCGCTCGCTCGCCGTGGGCGAGGTGCTGATCCGCAGCCTCGATCGGGAGGAGCTCGTCTGCCACGCCACCGGCACCTACGCGATCCCGCCAAAATAGCGGTATCATGATACCTCTATCACGAAGCCTCTCGAAACGCTCGCATTTTTGCCGTTTCGGGTTTTTCGGTTCGCTTGACGCCGGCGCGATCCTCGGTTACTGAGCCGGCCATCGCCGCTGCGCGCTCGTCACTGACCGCGGCGGCGTCCTGTTTTTTTCGTCAAGACTTCCGGGACTTATCCGCGATGAAGACCTTTTCGCTGAAGCCCGCCGACGTCGACAAGAAGTGGGTGATCATCGACGCGGAGGGCCTCGTGGTCGGCCGCCTGGCGTCGATCATCGCGATGCGTCTGCGGGGCAAGCACAAGCCCCAGTACACGCCCCACGTCGACTGCGGCGATAACGTCATCGTCATCAACGCGGAGAAGGTGAAGTTCACCGGCCGCAAGTATAACCAGAAGGTGTACTACCACCACACTGGTTACGCCGGCGGCATCAAGGAGCGCTCGGCCAAGTTCATTCTCGAGGGCCGCTTCCCCGAGCGCATCGTCGAGAAGGCCGTGGAGCGCATGCTGCCGCGCGGCCCGCTGTTCCGGCAGATCCTGGGTAACCTCCGGGTCTACAAGGGCAACGAGCATCCCCACACCGCCCAGCAGCCGGAGACGCTCGACGTCGCCGCTCTCAACCGCAAGAACGTGAGCGCGTAAGATGGCGACCCTTCAGTCCCTCGCCGACCTCGGCCAGGCCAACAAGGCCTCCCTCTCGCAGGGCGAGAACGAGGCCCCGGTCCACGTCCAGAAGCTGGACTCGCTCGGCCGCGCCTACGCCACCGGCAAGCGCAAGGACGCGATCGCCCGCGTCTGGATCAAGCCCGGCGCCGGCAAGATCACGGTGAACGACCGCCCGGTCGACACCTACTTCGCCCGCCCGGTGCTGCGCATGATCCTGCAGCAGCCGCTCCAGGTGGTGGACCGCGTCGACCAGTACGACATCGTCGTGACGGTGGCCGGCGGCGGCCTCTCCGGCCAGGCCGGCGCGGTGCGCCACGGCCTGTCCAAGGCCCTGACCTACTTCGAGCCCGAGCTGCGCTCGCCGCTCAAGCGCGAAGGCTTCCTGACCCGCGATCCGCGCGTCGTCGAGCGCAAGAAGTACGGCCGCAAGAAGGCTCGCCGCAGCTTCCAGTTCTCGAAGCGCTAAGGCGACCTTTCCGGTCACTGCAAAAAGGAGGGCGGGCCCGCGAGGGCCCGCCCTTTTTCTTTTCGGCCACCCGGGATGGCGTCAGGCGTTCAACGCCTTCTCCAGCTCGCCCTTCGACATGGTGGAGCGGCCCGGGATGTTCTTCGCCCGGGCCTTCTGCATCAGCTCGGCCTTGGTCGGGCCGCCGTCTCGGCTGCCAGTCTTATGCGAGGCCTTGCGCGCGGCGGCCGCCTTCTTCGCCACGTCCTTCGGCTGCTTCGAGTGCTGCTGGCCCTTGGCGCTGTCGGCGCGCTTCTTGGCGGTGGAGCGCTTGTACTCCTCGTCCGAGAGTTCCTCGCGGGCCTTCTTCGGCAGGTAGCGCTCGCCGGTCTTGCCGCTCTCCTTGCCCGACTTGGTGCCCCACTCCTCGTCGGTCCACTGCTTGAGGTGGTTGTCGGACGACTTCTTGCCCTCGTAGCCGCCGCCCTCCTCCTTGTATTCCTGCACGGCCATCTGGGCCTTGCGGGCCGACCACTGGCCGGGCTTGCCGCCCTTCGAGGAGCGCGTGACGTCCTTCTTCACCTTCTCCCACAGCTTCGGGTCGGACTTCTTGGCGGTGCCGGCCATGTTGGACTCCTCTTGTCGTCTGCTTCGATCTGGCAGCACAACCGGGGCGGTGCGGGCCGGGTTCCTCTGGGGTGGGGGTGGGCGGGCAGGTTCTCCTGTGGACGGCCGAACGACACGAGACCGTCGCGAATCGTGCGGCATCGTCCTGCGTCTCGATCGTCCTGCATCCCGATCGCCATTGCCGATTGACTCGACGGTCCCTCGCCCGCAATCACCACCCGCGCCGTTCGGCATCGGCCGGTCCGCGCCACGGAGTTCTCGCCCATGACCCGCAAGCACAGCCCGAGCGTCTTCATCGACGGCGAGGCCGGCACGACCGGTCTCGGCATCCGCGAGCGCCTGGGGGCCTTCGACGACATCCAGCTGCGATCGATCCCGCACGAGAGCCGCAAGGACCCGCAGGCCAAGCGCGCGCTCCTGTCCGAGGTCGACCTCGTGGTCCTCTGCCTGCCCGACGACGCCTCGCGCGAGACGGCGGCGCTGGCCGATTCGCTGCCCGGCGGCGGCCCGCGGCTGCTGGACGCCAGCACCGCCTACCGGGTCGACCCAGCCTGGACCTACGGCTTCGCCGAGCTGGCGCCCGAGCAGGCGACCGCGATCCGGTCCTCGCGCCGCGTCTCCAACCCGGGCTGCTACCCGACCGGCGCCATCGCGCTGCTGCGCCCGCTGATCGATGCCGGCCTGGTCCCGGTCGATTTCCCCGTCAGCATCAACGCGGTATCGGGCTACAGCGGCGGCGGCCGCAAGATGATCGAGGCCTACGAGGCCGGCGAGGCTCCGGCCTTCCAGCTCTACGGCCTCGGCTTCGGCCACAAGCACCTGCCGGAGACCCAGAAATACAGCGGCCTGACCCGCCGGCCGATCTTCGTGCCGTCGGTGGGCAATTTCCGGCAGGGCATGCTGGTGTCGATCCCGCTCCACCTCGACCTGCTGCCCGGCACGCCGCGCGTCGCCGACCTCGAGGCGGCGCTGTCCGCCCGCTACGCCGGCGCCGGGCTCGTCAAGGTCGTGGCCGCGGCCGAGGACGGCGCCGACCGCGAGCGCATCGAGCCCGAGGCGCTGAACGACACCGACACGCTCGAGCTCCGGGTGTTCGGCTCCGATGCGCACCGCCAGGCGGTGCTGGTCGCGCGCCTCGACAACCTCGGCAAGGGCGCCTCCGGCGCCGCGGTGCAGAACCTGCGCCTGATGCTCGACCTCGACTAAGTGCACCTCACAAAACTCCCGCCGCTCTGACGCCGCCACAGCGAGCGACGACGGCGGTCGGGAGTTTTGTGAGAGACACTAGGCGGATTGCGCCGAAGCGGTGACCGGTTCGGCGCCGAAAATCTGCGACAGAATAAGACCCTGAGCGAGCGAAGCGTTGGCCTGCCGACGCAGGTCTGCCTAGGATCGAGGGCCGGGGGGCAAGAAAGCCCTCCGGCTTTCCGCCGGGATTACCCCCGCGGCGGGATCTCCAGACCCCGCTGCACCGCCGGCCGGGCGAGCCCCCGCTCCAGCCAGGCCGGGACGGCCGCGAGCGCGTCGTACTCCACCAGCTCCCGCGCCTCGTAGAAGCCGATCAGGTTGCGCACCCAGCCGAGCATCGCGATGTCGGCGATGGTGTAGTCCGCGCCCATGATCCAGTCGCGGCCGGTGAGCCAGGTCTCCAGCACCCCGAGCAGGCGCTTCGACTCGTCACGGTAGCGGTGGAGAGGCCGCTTGTCCTCGATCTCCCGACCGGCGAACTTGTGGAAGTAGCCAAGCTGGCCGAACATCGGCCCGACCGCCGCCATCTGGAAGAACAGCCACTGCGCGGTCTCGTAGCGCCCGGCCGGGTCGGCCGGAATCAGCCGCCCGGTCTTCTCGGCGAGATAGAGCAGGATTGCGCCCGATTCGAACAGCGCGAGCGGCTTACCCCCCGGCCCCTCCGGATCGATGATCGCCGGGATCTTGCCGTTGGGGTTGAGCGACAGGAATTCCGGGAGCCAGGTCTCGTTCTTACCGATCTGGATGGTATGGGCCTCGTAGGGCAGGCCGAGCTCTTCCAGGGCGATCGACACCTTCACGCCGTTCGGGGTCGGGAAGGAGTAGAGCTGGATCCGGTCCGGGTGCCGGGCCGGCCAGCGGGTGGTGATCGGAAAAGCGGAGAGGTCGGGCATCGCGGGGAAGCTCCCTGGAGGGCCTGCCACGATACCCGACCCCGCCGGCCTGCGTCAGTCCTTGGCGGCGAAGTGCGCGGCGATCCGCGGCAGGTGGTCGGCCCCGTGCCCCGCCTCGGCGACGCGATCGAGATCGGCCAGCACCCCGGCGGCGACGGCCCGCTCGGCGCCCAGCCCCTCGGCCATCGCCACGTAGTAGCTCAGATCCTTGCGCGCATTGGCGATCGAGAACTGCATCGGCGAGGAATCGCCCGAGATGAGGAACGGCGACAGGCGGTCGAGGGCCGCGCCGTGGCCGCCGCCCTTCCTCAGCACCTCGACCAGCACCTCCGGGGCGATGCCGGCGCGTCCGGCGCAGGCCGCGGATTCGGCGAGCAGGGTGACGAAGCCGAGCGAGACGTAGTTGTGCAGGAGCTTGAGGGTGTGGCCGGCCCCAGCCTCCGCGCCGGCATGGAAGATGTTCTCGGCGAAGGCCGAGAGCAGCGGGTGCATCGCCTCGAACAGGTCGGGCTCGGCACCGACCAGCAGGTTGAGGCGCCCCTCCGCCGCCTCCTTCGGCGTGCGGGTCATCGGCGCGTCGAGGAAGCGCCCGCCGGCCTCGCGCACGGCGGCCGCGACCCGCGCCGTCGAGGCCGGCACCGCGGTCGAGCAATCGACCACCACCGTGCCGGGCCGCAAGGAGGCGAGCACGCCCCCGTCCCCGAGAAGAACGTCCTCGACCTGCGGCGTGCCGGTGACGCACAGGATGACGACCTCGCTCGCCGTCGCCAGCGCCGTCCGGTCGGGATGGCGCGTCGCGCCGAGGGCGTCGAGGTCGTCCGTCGGCTGGTTGCCCGGATGGTCGAGGTAGCCCAGCGGCCAGCCCTTGCGGGCGAGGTTGAGGGCGATGCCGTGCCCCATCAGCCCGACGCCGACGATTCCGACGCGCTGCTTGCTCATGACGATGTCTCCGTGAGGGATAGGGGGTCAGGCGAGGGCCCGGCGCACGGCGTCGGTCACCTCGGTGCAGGTCGCGGCCCCGCCGAGGTCGCGCGGCACGGCCCGCCCCTCGGCGAGCACCGTGCCGACCGCCGCCTCGATCCGGTCGGCCGCGGAGGCGAGAGCCGCGTCGGCCTTCCGCCGGCCGAGCCAGCGCAGCATCATCACCCCCGACAGGATGGTGGCGATCGGGCTCGCGGCGTTCTGCCCGGCGATGTCGGGCGCCGAGCCGTGGGCGCCCTGGAACAGGGCGTGAGCGTCGCCGATCTCGCCCGAGGGCGAGATGCCCATCCCGCCGACGGTGGCGGCGCCGAGATCCGAGATGATGTCGCCGAACATGTTCTCGGCCACGATCACGTCGTAGCTGTCGGGCCGCTTGAGCATGTGGACGGTGATGGCGTCCGCGTACGCGTAATCGATGGCGATGTCGGGGTATCCGGCATGCACCTCGTCGCAGATCCGGCGGAAGAAGGCGTAGCTGCGCAGGATGTTGGCCTTGTCGCAGACTGTCACCCGCCGCTGCCCGTCCCGCGGGGCGCCGTTGCGCCCGGCGGCGAGGTCGAAGGCGAAGCGCGCCACCCGCTCGGTGCCCTTGCGCGTCACCACCAGGCTGTCGGAGGCGATCTCGTCGCGCAAAACCACGCCGGCGCCGCGGCTGGCATAGAGCCCCTCGGTGTTCTCGCGCACGATGACGTAGTCGATGCCGCCACCCTCGAAGGCGCGCAACGGCGAGAGCACGCCGGGCAAAAGCTTGATCGGCCGGACATTGGCGTAGAGGTCGAGGCGGAAGCGCAGGCGCAGGTGCAGGTCGTTGCCGACCTCCGTCCCGTCCGGATAGACCACGCCCGGCAGGCCGGCCGCCCCGTGCAGGATCGCGTCGGCGTCGCGGCAGCCCGCGAAGGTGTCGTCGGGCAGGACGTGCCCGCTCTTGGTGTAGTGCCCGGCGCCGCCCTCCAGCATCTCGAAGGCGAGGGTGCCGGCGCCGCAGGCTTCCGTCAGCACCGCCATCGCCGCCTGCGTCACCTCGGGCCCGATGCCGTCGCCCTCGATCGTGGCGATGCGATACTGCGCCATCTCTCCGCTCCTCCCCGGCGATCCGCGTTCGGCGCGGACCCTTTGCGGGAGCGCCTACCATGGCGCCGCGGATCGCGACATCCGGTCCGATGCATGCGAGGGTCCACGGCACGGGATCCCCGTCGAGGGATCCGCGCCGGGGAGGAGCCGCCGATGACGGGAGAGCCGTTCACCTACCACGTGCCCGAAGCGGCACTCGCCGACCTGCGCGAGCGCCTCGCCCGCACCCGCCTGCCCGACCAGGCGCCCGAGGCGCCCTGGACCTACGGCACGGACGTGACCTACCTCGCCGACCTGATCGCCTATTGGCGCGACGGCTTCGACTGGCGCGCCGAGGAAGCAGCCCTCAACGCCTTCCCGCAGACCATCCAGCGCATCGGCGAGATCGACATCCACTGCCTGCACGTGCCGGGGCAGGGGCCGAACCCGCGCCCGCTCCTCCTCTGCCACGGCTGGCCCGGCTCGGTGTTCGAGTTCCTCGACCTCATCCCGCGCCTGACCGACCCGGCCCGCTTCGGCGGCCGGCCGGAGGACGCCTTCACGGTGGTGGCGCCCTCGCTCCCCGGCTACGGCCTGTCGTTCCGCCCGGGCCAGCCGCGCCTCGGCGTCGAGGAGATCGCCGATCATTTTTCGGAGCTGATGACGCGGCTCGGCTACGAGCGCTTCATGGCGCAGGGGGGTGATTGGGGCGCCTTCATCACCACGCGGCTCGCCTGGCGCTACCCCGAGCGGGTGGAAGGCCTGCACCTCAACATGCTGCCCGTGCGCCGCGACCTCTCGGGCCGCGACGCGACGCCGGAGGAAGCCGCACACTACGAGCGCGTCGGCGCCTGGCTGAAGGAGGAGACCGGCTACCAGTGGATCCAGGGGACCAAGCCCCAGACGCTGGCCTTCGCGCTCACCGATTCCCCGGCCGGCCTCGCCGCCTGGATCGTGGAAAAGTTCCGGTCCTGGTCGGATTGCGACGGCACGATCGAGACGGCGATCCCGCGCGACAGGATGCTCGCCAACATCGCGCTCTACTGGTTCACCGGCGCCATCGGCTCGTCGTTCCATCCCTACCATTCCCGGATGCACCGGCCCTGGCCGGTCCCGGACGGCGAGAGGGTCCGGGTGCCGACCGCCTACGCGGCGTTCCCCCGGGAGATGGTCCGCCCGCCCCGCTCGCTCGCCGAGCGAACGATGTTCGCGGATCTCCGCCGCTGGACCGAGATGCCGCGCGGCGGCCACTTCGCCGCCCTCGAGCAGCCGGATCGCCTCGCCGAGGATATCCGCGCGTTTGCGGGCGCGCTGCCGCGATAGCGTCTGCCGCCCCGGGGTTACGCGGCGTGCACCGACGCCGCAGGGGTCGAGCCGGAATCCGGGTACGGTCCCCTCCCCTCTCCGCCCGCCCTCCCGGGGTCCGGTCCCGTGTTGACAGGGGAGCCGGCTACCCTTAGACAGCCGCTCACCGACGGGGCGCCGACGAACTGGTTGCCCCGCCGCACCTCCCCAGAGACGAGCGAGCAAGGGCCAGGGCAACCCGGCGCTGCTTT